>NZ_JAYXBK010000007.1:0-421669 GCF_036016995.1 Paraburkholderia sp. MPAMCS5 | reverse complement strand
CACCACTTCATCATCAACCCGATCGTTGTCCGCCATCGTGTACACGTCTCCATCACGTTTTTGATGGACACGATGCTCCTATGCGCAGACCACAGCTTCAACGTGACTTCACCGGACCCTTACGCTTGATTGGCTTGATCGTTGTGTAGACGCGCAACGCGCACATAAAAAAACGCCACGGAATTCGCTTCCGTGGCGTTTTTCTTTTTCGCGGGACTGCCGCGAAAGCGGGCGCCCCGAAGGGCGCCGCTTCGATTACTTGCTGTTCACCGACTTGCGCGCGTTTGCCGAAGCCACCGCGGTCATGTTGATGATCCGGCGCACGGTCGCAGCCGGCGTCAGCACGTGAACCGGCTTCTCGGCGCCCAACAGGAACGGGCCGACTGTCACGCCTTCGCCGCCGACCATTTTCAGCAGGTTGTACGCGATGTTCGCCGCTTCCACGTTCGGCATGATCAGCAGGTTGGCTTCGCCCGACAGCGTCGTGCCGGGGAATGCCGCCTTGCGGACCACTTCGGAGAGTGCCGCGTCGCCGTGCATTTCACCGTCGATTTCAAGCGTCGGCGCACGTTCGGCGATCAGCTTGCGAGCCGCGGCCATGCGTTGCGACGACGATGACGGCGCGCTGCCGAAGTTCGAGTTCGACAGCAGCGCGACCTTCGGCGTGATGCCGAATTTCTCGATTTCGCCTGCGGCCAGCATGGTCATGTCGGCCAGTTGCTCGGCGGTCGGCGTTTCGTTCACGTACGTGTCGCAGATAAACAGATTGCGGCCCGGCAGCATCAGCAGATTCATGGCGGCGAAGTTCTGCACGTTGTCCGCCTTGCCCAGCACCTGCTCGATGAAATTCAGATGCGTGTGGTACTGGCCGATCATCCCGCAGATCATGCCGTCGGCTTCGCCGAGACGCACCAGAATTGCACCGATCAGCGTGTTGAACTTGCGCAACGCGGCCTTCGCCACGTCCGGCGTGACGCCTTCGCGCGCGCCGAGTTCGTGGTACGCCTGCCAGCACTGCTGATAGCGCGGATCGTCTTCCGGATCGACGATCTCGACGTCTTCGCCGCACCTGAGCTTCGAGCCCATTTTCTTCAGACGCATTTCGATCACCGACGGACGGCCGACCAGAATCGGCTTGGCGATCTTTTCCAGCAGCACGAATTGCGCGGCGCGCAGCACGCGCTCGTCTTCACCTTCGGCGAACACGATGCGCGCCGGCTCCGACTTCGCGGCGGCGAACACCGGACGCATCACCATGCCCGTGCGATACACCGTCGTGCCGAGTTCTTCCCGGTACGCGTCCATGTCCTTGATCGGACGGGTCGCGACGCCCGAATCCATGGCTGCTTGCGCGACAGCCGGCGCGATCTTGATGATGAGGCGCGGATCGAACGGCTTCGGGATCAGATATTCCGGACCGAATTCGAGCGAGTGGCCTTCATACGCCTTCGCGACTTCGTCGCCCTGATCGGTTTCTTCCGCGAGTTCGGCGATCGCGCGCACGCACGCGAGCTTCATTTCTTCCGTGATGGTGGTCGCGCCCACATCCAGCGCGCCGCGGAAGATGAACGGGAAGCACAGCACGTTGTTGACCTGGTTCGGGTAGTCCGAACGACCCGTCGCGATGATGCAGTCCGGACGCACTTTCTTCGCCTCTTCCGGGCGGATTTCCGGCTCCGGATTGGCCAGCGCGAGAATCAGCGGCTGCGTGCCCATTTCCGCGACCATTTCCGCCTTCAGCACGCCCGCGCTCGAACAGCCGAGGAACACGTCGGCGCCGCGGATCGCGTCAGCCAGCGTGCGCGCCTCGGTATTGGCCGCGTAACGTTCCTTCGACGGGTCCAGATTGCCACGGCCTTCGTAAATCACGCCCTTCGAGTCGACGACGAGAATGTTCTGCTTCGACAAACCGAGATTCACGAGCAGATCCAGACACGCGATAGCCGCCGCGCCCGCGCCCGAGCACACCAGCTTCACCTCGTCGAGCTTCTTGTTGACCACTTTCAGGCCGTTCAGGATGGCCGCCGACGCGATGATCGCCGTGCCGTGCTGATCGTCGTGGAAAACCGGAATCTTCATGCGCTCGCGCAACTTCTTCTCGATGTAGAAGCATTCCGGCGCCTTGATGTCTTCCAGATTGATGCCGCCGAGCGTCGGCTCGAGCATCGCGATGGCTTCGACCAGCTTGTCGGGATCGGACTCCGACAGTTCGATGTCGAACACGTCGATGCCGGCGAACTTCTTGAAGAGGCAGCCCTTGCCTTCCATCACCGGTTTGGCCGCGAGCGGGCCGATGTTGCCGAGACCGAGCACGGCCGTGCCGTTCGTGATCACGCCGACCAGGTTGCCGCGCGACGTGTACTTCTGCGCGTCCAGCGGTTCGTCGTAGATCGCCATGCAGGCCGCGGCGACGCCCGGCGAGTAAGCGAGCGACAGGTCGAGCTGGTTCGACAGCGGCTTCGTGGGCGTGACCGAAATCTTGCCGGGTTTCGGGTTCTGGTGATAAGCGAGAGCGCTTTGCTTGAGTTGGTCGTCCATTTTTTGCCTGGGAGACGTAAGAAATTGAGCCGGCACATCACACCGTTGGCGTCGCTTGCATCTATCGAATGGATAAACCACCGAGGCGGTTTCGCATGCGCCGGTTAGGCGCGGCGTCGGTACCCGGCGAAAGCGCAGGACGGTGCGGAGTGCTACACGGGTCGGTTAGTGTACACCCCGCGCGTGGCGATGCACTGACTGGTTAACACGGCTCGCCATCGGCGAAACACCCGCCAGTCATGCTGCGGCGCCGCATCCGCGAGCACGGCGCGCAGCGTTTATTGCAGTTCGGCGCCGCGCCGTTCCGGGATCAGCCAGAGCGTGGCGAGAACATCGAGCAGATAGATCGACGCCAGGAAGGCCAGCGCGGCGCCAAACGAATAACGCGCCGCGAGCGCGCCGACCACGACAGGCCCGAAGCCGCCGACCGCCCGTCCCACGTTGAACAGCACGTTTTGCGCGGTGGCGCGCGCCTCGGTCGGAAAAAGCTCCGAAATCAGCGCGCCATAGCCGCCAATCATTCCATTGACGAATACGCCCAACGCCGCGCCGCCGATCAGCAGCGCGCCCGGCGTGGCGAGGTGCGCGTAGACGAAAACCATCACCACGGCGCCCGCCTGGTAGAACAGAAAGGCGGGTTTGCGGCCGAAGCGATCGGCGGCGATGCCGAACAGCCAGATGCCGCATGCCATGCCGACGACCGTGGCCGCTGTCCAGACGCCCGATTTCGTCAGCGAATAGCCGAAGGTTCTGGACAGATAGCTCGGCAGCCAGATCATCAACCCGTAATAGCCGAAGTTTTGCACCGAGCAGAGAATCGCCACGCCGAGGCTCGCGCGCGCGGTCCGGGCGTCGGCGACCAGCAGCTTCAGCGGCAGCTTGCGCACGCCGCGCGCGACGCGTTCGGTGAAAAGCGCCGGCTCCTCGACGCGCCGCCGCACGAAAAACGACACTACGGCGGGCAATAGCCCAATCGCGAACATGCCGCGCCAGCCGATGAGCGGCAACAGCAGCGGCGTCAGCAACGCGGCCGCCAGCACGCCGAGTTGCCATCCGAGGCCGACATACGACGAGACTCGCGCCCGCTGCGATGCCGGCCATGCTTCGGCGACAAGCGTCATGCCGATGCCGAATTCGCCGCCCAGCCCGATCCCGGCGATGGTCCGGTACGCGAGCAGGTCGGTATAGCCCTGCGCCAGCGCGCACAGGCCGGTGAAGACCGCGAACATCAGAATGGTCCAGGTCAGCATGCGAACGCGGCCGAAGTAGTCGCTCAGCACGCCGAAAATCAAACCGCCGGCCACCGCGCCGATCAACGTCCACGTGACGAGCGAGCCGGCTTGAGCCGAGCTGAGATGCAAGTCGGCGGCGATGACCGGCAGCATGAAACCGAGGATCAGCAGATCGAAGCCGTCCATCGCGTAGCCGAGCACCGATGCGATCAGGGCCCGCACAGCGTAGCCGTTTCGGGCGGAGGCTCGGGCGTCGGTGGCGGAGGAAGCGGGTGTCATGGGAAGCAATCCGTAATTCGATTCGGCGGCAGCGGCAACCGGCGCCCGAGAAATTCGCGTGAGTGTAAAGGCGCGCCGGATTGCTCACAAGCGAGCCAGAAAGCCAGGCCGAGAACCCAGCCTGCGAGGCGCGCATAGCGGGTCGCCGCCGTCACTCGCCCTGCGCGCACGAAAGGAACCGCAACGACCGCGACTGCTTGCTGCCGCGCACGACGAACTCCTCGGCGGGGTCCGTTTCGGGTAAAATGTCGGCCTACGCGCGCAGCAAAAACCGGCCAGCTTCCACTGGCCGCTGCATATTCCGCCCAGCACGGCGCGGCATATCCCGCTTGTTGCGCCACCGGGCCTCGCGCCCGCTTCTCCCGCTCATACCCAAGGATGCGCCCATGACAGGCTTCGATCGCCAGACGATCTCCGACACCACCGCCAAGATGCTGCTCGAAGTACAAGCAGTGCATTTCAACGCGGAGAAACCGTATATCTTCACGTCCGGCTGGGCGAGCCCGGTTTATATCGATTGCCGCAAGCTGATTTCCTACCCGCGCGTGCGCCGCGGCCTGATGGAAATGGCTGAAGCCACCATTTTGCGCGACGTGGGCTACGAGCAGATCGACGCGGTGGCCGGCGGCGAAACCGCGGGCATTCCGTTCGCGGCATGGCTGTCCGACCGCCTGATGGTGCCCATGCAATACGTGCGCAAGAAGCCGAAGGGTTTCGGCCGCAATGCGCAGATCGAAGGCCTGCTGACCGAAGGTCAGCGCGTGCTGCTGGTGGAAGACCTCACCACCGACAGCCGCAGCAAGATCAACTTCATCAACGCGCTGCGCACCGCCGGCGCGACGGTGAACCATTGCTTCGTGCTGTTTCACTACAACATCTTCAAGGAAAGCGTGTCGGTGCTGAAAGACATCGACGTCGATCTGCACGCGCTCGCCACGTGGTGGGACGTGCTGCGCGTCGCGAAGGCCAACAACTACTTCGACACCAAGACGCTCGACGAAGTGGAAAAATTCCTGCACGCGCCGGCTGAATGGTCGGCAGCGCACGGCGGCGCAACGTCCTCGCCGCAGTAAGCGCGACTGCAAGGTATCGCTCGGCATCGCTCGAATGAAAAGGCCGCCTGTCTCGCGACAGGCGGCCTTTTTCTTTCGTCGCGGCAAAACCGCGAGCAGCTAAGGCAAGTCGCCGGTAGCTTCCGTCGAATGCGAAGACAAATTCAGCAAACCGTTGCTCTGCGCGTACTGGAACAACTCCGAATCGCGGTCGATGCCGAGCTTGCGCATGGCCGTGTTCTTCTGAGTGCTGATCGTTTTGATGCTGCGATTCAGCTGCTCGGAGATTTCCTTGATGGTCATGCCCGACACGAAGAGGCGCACGACTTCGAGTTCGCGTCTGGACAGCATCACTTCGTCGCTCTTGCCGCCGGTATTCATTCGCAAAGCGTCGAGCGACGCCTTGACCGACGGACTCAGATATTCCAAATGCCGGCTCACGTGCTGCACCGCGAGCCCGATATGACTCAAGTCGTCAGACTTGTTCACGACAGACGTCACGCCGAGTTCCCGCAACCGTTGCAGCAACGCGGCGTTCTCCAGCATCGTTAGCACGACGATTGGAAGATCCGGAAAATTGCGGCGCAAATAACCGACAAGCGGCAAGCCGTCGCCATACTGACCACCGGGCATCGCGAGATCCGTGACGAGCACATCGCACTCAATGGTTTGCAGCACCTTGATTAATTCCGTCGACTGCCGCGCACGCGCGACCACCTGCAAACCGGGAAACTTGAGCAACGCCTGTTCGGCGCCGAATAGGATTACTGGATGATCGTCGGCGATGACGACCTTGACTACCTCTTGCATTGCCCGTACCTCGACAGAAAAACCCTCTCCAAAACAACTTTAGTCATGCCTTGTTTATTCTTACCGTTTTACTTAGCCAATGAGACACGGGCCGTGATGCCGGAACCTCTTTCCGACTATAGCTGATTTCAAAGCCGTAATCCGGTATTGGCGAAACACAATGCATCGGGGAGCTGATGTTAGACTTGATTCGACCCTGAAGGACAAAACAGGAACCATAACCCTCGCGAGACGACTGCCTCGCGGCTCGCGCGGCCACCATGCGGCGCGACAGTCAGTGCTCTCCACGGAGAACCGGCATGCTCTTGCGTTGCCTGGCCGTTTCGGATGTTTCGCCGTTTCGCCGCACGCCGTTGTTCATCTGCGCCGCGCTCTGCCTCGCGCTATGGCTGGCGCACGGCCCCGTCGCTTTCGCGCAGGGCGCGTTCTCGCTGACGAGCGCCACCTTTCATGCGGGCGGCACGGTCGGCGCCCCGCAAGTGTTCGACCAAGACGACTGCAAGGGCGGCAACCGCTCGCCGCAATTGTCCTGGCGCGACGCGCCGTCCGGCACCCGCAGCTTCGCCATCACGATGTTCGACCCCGACGCGCCCGGCCGCGGCTGGTGGCATTGGGCGGTCGCGGGCATTCCGGCCACGGTGACGAGCCTGCCCGAAAACGCCAGCGCGTCGGGTTTTCTCAAGAAGCTCGGCGCGGCGGAAGCCCGCAACGACTTCGACATCGACGGTTATGGCGGCCCTTGCCCGCCGCCAGGCAAACCTCACCGCTACGTGATCACCGTGTATGCCCTGAGCACCGCCGATCTGCGCCTCGCGCAAGGCCGCCCCGCGCTGATGTTCGATCACGAGATCGGCACGGCCACGCTCGGGAGCGCCCGGATGGTGGTGAATTACGGCCGCTAGGGCGTGACTGGCGTTGATTGGAGTTGGCTGCCGAACGCCGCCTGACGCACGGCTTGCAGCGCATCGCTCGTCGCGCGGCAATTCTGTCGTCCGCGCGCGCTGGTGCGCGGTGAGGCCCGAGGCCGTGCGCCATCGCATTTCACTTCTCTTTGCCTGGAGCTGCTCATGTCGAAGATCGTCATCGTTTATCACAGCGGTTATGGCCACACGAAGAAGGTCGCCGAATCCGTGCTCGCCGGCGCGCTGGAGGCCGGCGCGGAGAGCCGGCTGCTGCCGGTCGGCGAGATCGACGAAGCGGCCTGGGCCGCGCTCGCCGCCGCGGACGCCATCATTTTCGGGGCGCCGACCTACATGGGCGGACCGTCCGCCGACTTCAAGAAGTTCGCCGATGCAAGCTCCAAACCGTGGTTCGGTCAGACGTGGAAGGACAAGATCGCCGCCGGCTTCACCAACTCGGCGACGATGAACGGTGACAAATTCCTGACCATCCAGTATTTCGTCACGCTGGCGATGCAGCACGGCATGATCTGGTCCGGCACCGGACTGATGCCGTCGAACACCAAGGCGGCCACGCGCAACGATCTGAACTACGTGGGCGGCTCGACCGGACTGCTCACGCAATCTCCAGCGGATGCATCGCCCGAGGAAGCGCCGCCCGCCGGCGACCTCGAAACGGCGCGGCTCTTCGGCGCGCGGGTTGCCGAAGTGACGGCCCGCTGGATCGCCGCAGCGCGTTGAGAACCGGCACTGGAGCCGGAGCCGGAGCCGGAGCCGGTTTCGCCCGTGCCGCCGCGCTTTGCCTTCCCGCCCGCCTGAGCCACGTCACGCCGACGTCACGTTGCGCGAGCATCGTCGTTTTGTCCTGTTTTTCGCGCCGTTTTCAGCGCCTCTCGCACGCGTTGGGCGATGAGGTCTTAAAATGGCGTTTTCGCGCGGCGTCGCGCGCTGTTTCCAAAGAAGCCAGTGAGATCGAGATGAGCACGAAAGTTTTTGTCGACGGACAGGAAGGCACGACCGGCCTGAAGATTTTTGAATACCTGTCGCAGCGCGCGGACGTGGAGATTTTGCGTATCGAGGAAGCGAAGCGCAAAGATCTCGAAGAACGCCGCCGTCTCATCAACGCATCGGACGTCACGTTCCTGTGCCTGCCCGACGTGGCTTCGCGGGAATCGGCTTCGCTCGTGGAAAACGAGCACACCGTGCTGATCGACGCCAGCACCGCGTTCCGCACCTCCGCCGACTGGGCTTATGGCCTGCCCGAACTCGCGCGCTCGCAGCGCGAGCGTCTGCGCACGGCGAAGCGCATCGCCGTGCCGGGCTGCCACGCGTCGGCGTTCGTGCTGGCCATGCGTCCCCTCGTCGAAGCCGGCGTGGTCACGCCCGATTTCGAGGCCCACGCTTATTCGATCACCGGTTATAGCGGCGGCGGCAAAAAAATGATTGCCGACTACGAGGCCGGCGGCAACGACAAGCTCAAGAGCCCGCGCCCGTATGCGCTCGGCCTCACGCACAAGCATCTGCCCGAAATGGCGGCGCACACCGGTTTGAAGTCGGCGCCGGTTTTCACGCCGATCGTCGGCGACTTCTACAAAGGGCTCGCCGTCACCACGTACTTCTCGCCGCGCCAGTTGGCCAGGAAGACGACGCCGCAAGAAGTGCACGCGCTGCTCGCCGAGCACTACGCGGGCGAAGCCTTCGTGCGCGTCGCGCCGTTCGATGCGGAAGCGAATCTGGACGGCGGTTTTTTCGACGTGCAGGCGAACAACGACACGAATCGCGTGGATCTGTTTGTGTTCGGCACGGCGGAACGCTTCGTGACTGTGGCGCGCCTCGACAATCTGGGCAAAGGCGCGTCGGGTGCGGCGATCCAGTGCATGAACCTCGCGATCGGCGCGGCCGAGGAAAGCGGTTTGAAACGCTAAACCCGATTAAAATGCCAGCGGCGATTTTGCCGTTGTCAGCATTGCGAAAGCCGGTCTGTAAAGACCGGTTTTTTTGTTTTAAAGCGGCAATCCAAACCGACTTCTTAAAGATAATCAGTGGCCGCCTGCTCGACTTAGAAATTTAAAAATCGGCGGACATCCCTGATTTCCGGTAATTCTTCCCCGCGAACCATTCGGACAGCACAGTTTTCCGCCTAGGGAAACTCCCGATTTTTTTTCGAACACTCGTTCGAAGATGATAGAGCCTTTTTGTTCTAAGGCTTACCTGGTAAGGGCTTGCGGCGAAACAACGAGCCGCCGTTTCGCGTCGAATTCATGTTTTTGTTTAAAAGGTCCGCTTCGTCCCATGCACTGCGCGCGCGGCCTGATAGCCGCTGTTTGAATCGATCTTTTTAGACGCCTCATTCAATTGACAGGCATTAATCGCGCGGCGAAATTAGCTCGCACAATTACATGAAGGGAGACAGCAACATGGCAGACGCCATTATTCGAGGCTTGGCAATGGCTATTGCCACGACTCCTTTTCTTATCGCTTGCGGCGGCGGCAAATCCGACACGCCCGGCCCGATCAGCGCGCCGCAATGCTCGGGATCGAGCTGCGGCGTCCAGGGGCCGCCCGCATCGACCGCCACCGCAGCGGCGTTGTGTCCGGCCACCGCAGACATCGCCGAAACCACGTATCTCGGCGGCGCAGGCAGTGGCGAAGTGGTTCAGCTGAATATCGACGCCACCGCGATGACCTATACGCTGAAGTGGCTGGAGTCGCCGATTCCTCTGCGCACCGGCAGCGTCACCCCGACGCGCGCGGGCACGCAGATCACCGGCGCGGTAATCCATCCGCCCGCCGGCACACTGCCGACCGCCGAGCAAACGCGCTGCGCCTTCATACTCGGCGCGGGCAGCGGCACCGCAGCCGGTGACGGCCAGCCGTACACCACGCCCGACTTCACCAACAACCCGAATCCGCCGATGGTGCTCGTCGGCCTGGGCGTCGCGGGCGGTGGCATTCCGGGCGCGACGGTCCAGTTCGACGGACTGTCAATTCCGCTCGCCGGCTCCGGCATCGGCGCAGTGCCGAATCGCCACTTCGACTTCTACCCGTTCCTCGGTTTCGCCAGCACGACCACCGACATCACCAAGCTGCCCGGCACTTACAACGGCCTGCTGTATCACCTGGTGCCGTCGGGCAATTACTCGACGGTCGCGACCAGCACGGTCGAAACCTTCGACGCGAGCGGCACCTGCACCGGCAGCAACACCGCCAACCCGAACTACTCGCCGAACGCCGGCGGCTGCCTGACCACCGGCAACCCGCTGACGCTCAACAGCAACGGCTACTTCGACAGCCAGCAAGCGCCGCAGATCGGGCAGCAACTCAGCCTGCCGCTGATCGGCAAAACCGGCAAGTCCGGCACGGCGCACATGATTCTCGGCCAGATTAATGGCGCGACGGTGCCGCTCATCGTGCGCACCGGCTACGTCAACCTCGGCACGGCGCCGGCCCATCTGGACGCGAAGGTCGACGACGAATCCGGCATCGCCATGCTCGCCACGGCGACACCGCTCGCCTCCGGCGGCTTCGACGGCGGCTACGCCGGCGCGGATTCGAACTTCAAGTACACCGCGACTTTGATTCAGGGCAAGGTCGGCACCTTCATCAATCCGTCGACTTCGGCGGCCGAAAGCGGCTTCGGGCTGGGCTATGGCCTCGCGAGCCCCGGACTCGTCGGCGTCCAGGACGCGAACGGCAAAACCGGCCTCGCGATCGCGTCGGGCGGCCTCTACGCGATCGAGATCCAGGGCACGGAGAACGGCGGCGTCGCTTCGACGTCGGCTAACTCCGATACGTCGAGCACGCCGTACTTCGGTATCGGAGCGCAAATCAGCAAGTAATCGGCAAATAGCCGGTGAAACAACGTAGTTCGCAGCACGAGCAATAAAAAAGCAAACGGTGGCTGGACAGGGAGCCGGCCACCCACAACGAAAAAATTCTGGAGGCGGTATGAAATGGAGATTCCTGTCGGTGCTCGCGTTGGCAGCACCGTTGCTGGCGGCATGCGGCGGTGGTGGGGGCGGCGGCAACGGTGACGGCCCGATGACGGAAGTGCGGCTGTGTCCCGCTTCGCTCGATTACAACACGGTCTACACAGGCGGTGGCGGTGACGGCGAACTCGTCAAGCTGCAACTCGACACGACCAAGATGACGTGGCAGGTGAGCTACGTCGAGTCCCCGATTCCCGCGACCACCGGCACGGTCGCGCCGACGCGCGCGGGCCAGACCGCGAGCGGCACGCTCACGCAGGAAACCCTGCTGCCAACCAACAAACTGAACCAGTGCGCGTTCCGCCTGAACGGCGCGAGTCTCGATCCCAATCGTCCGGCGCGAATTTTTGTCGGCGAGGGCGTCGCGGGCGGCACCATTCCCGGCGCGGAAATTTCGTTCGGCGGCATTCTCGGCGTGGGCGCGGTGCCGGATACCAAGTTCCCGTACTACCCGTTTATCGGCTTTTCGTCGATTGAAACGGATCTCGCGAAGGTGGCCGGCACCTACAACCAGCTCGGCTATCACCAGGTGCCGTCGCAGAATTTCGCGCCGGTCACCGTGGATTCGAAGATCACGATCAACGCGGACGGCACGTGGACGGAGTGCGACAACTCCGGCGTGAACGCGGGCAAATGCCAACAGCCGGGCAGCAACTTCGCGCAGGCGACGGACGGCAGCGGCGCGTTCCAGACCAACAACTTCCAAGGTCAAGCCAAGCCCACGCTCGCCGCCACGCCGGAAGCGCGCGGCTACATGATCGTCGGCAAACTGCGCAACCAGCTCGTGCCGATTTTCGTGCGCACGGGCGCGGCGAACTCGTCGGTCACGACGCCGCAAAACGGCGCGGTCGGCCCCTACGCCGACGATGAATCGGGCATCTCGATTCTCGCGCCGCAAAACCCGATCGCGGTGAACTCGCAAAACGGTGAGTACATCGGCGTGGATAGCCAGTTCGACTATCGCACGACCGCGCTCGAAGGCACGCAGGCCACGCTGCTGGACCCGTTCAACCCGTCGCAGGCCTCGCTCGCGACGGCGCTGAATCTGGACTTCACGCAAACCGTGCCGGGCGTGGTCACGACGACGCATGTGGGCGCCTCCACCGGCAACACGCCGACCGGAAAGATGATTTTCACCGGCGGAGTGTTCGGCTATCTCGATCTGACCAACTCGGCCTCGCCGTATTTCACGATCGGCGCATTCGTCCAGTAACGCGTGCCAAGCGCCGCCAGCAGGTAACGGAACGCTCGCGCCTGCCCGCCGCGCACGCTCGCGGAGCGGCGGGCGGCGTGAGACGTCCACACCGTCTATAAGGCGCGCCGGCCCAATGCCTCATCTGGCCCAGCCGCCCACGCTCGCCGCGCGCGCCTTGCGTCGCACGAGCGCCCAAGGAGAGCAACACATGAAAAAAATCTGTCTCGCGATACTGGCCGCGTGCCTCTCCGCCAGTGCATACGCGCAACATGCGGGCGACAACGTCGCCGTGCTCGGCTGGTTCCACGTGATGCCGAAGGATTCGAGCACGCCGTTGACCACCAACGTCGCGCCGACGCCGATCAACACGCCGCTACGCCTGCCGAACTCGTTCACGTCGGAGGGCACGAGTCTGTCGACGAACACCGCCAACACGGTCGGCCTTGTGTTCAGCCATTACCTGACTGATCACATTGCCGTGTCCACGGTGGCGGGCGTGCCGCCGGTGTTCAAGATTTACGGGCACGGCACGATCAAGCCGCCCGGACCGGCGGGGGCGCTCGGCCAGCAGGACATCGGCGATCCACAGGCGAATCCGATCGTGAAGAGCGTGCGTCAGTGGAGCCCGGCGCTGCTCTTTCAGTACTACTTCAATGCGCCGACAGCGAAGCTGCGGCCTTTCCTCGGCATCGGCGTCTCGTATAACTGGTTTTCCGATGTCCAGTTGAGCCAGAACTTCGTGAAGTCGACGCAGGACAACCTCGGGGCCATCCTGGCGGCCGGCGCGGGCAAGCCGGGTAAAACGCAGGTCTCTGCCAAGGCTTCGTCGTCGTGGGCGCCGGTGTTCAACGCGGGGCTCGCGTACAACATCACGGACCATTGGGGACTGGTGGCCTCGGTGACCTACATTCCGCTGAAGACGACTTCGTCGGTGATCATCAAGGCCGCGGACGGCACGGAACTGGGCGTTTCGAAGGCCGAGCTGAAGGCTGACCCGATCATTTCGTTCCTCGCGCTTTCTTACAAGTTCTAACGCGACGCCGATCCAGCCAGCGCCTCAACCTGCGATTGCATCAACCAGCGACAAAGCCGGCTCCTTCCGTGCGGATCAGCCGGCTTTGCTTTAGGCGGGACTTAGGCGGGACAAAAACCGCGGGCAAAAAAAAGCCCGCCTATGTGGGCGGGCTGAATCCATATCAGAGGAGACATGGAGGAGACAAAACGAACTATAGCAAATCGTTTGGTGCGACGCAACATGAAAATCAGGGTTCTCCCTTCTTGTTGCGCATTCACAACATGTGCTTGGCGACAGCCTCGCCACGGCGGAAGCGTCAATGCCGCACCAGCGCCATCATCGCGCCGAACCCGACAAACACGCCGCCCGTCAGCCGATTGAACAAGCGCGCAACGTTGCGGCTTTTCAGACGGCTGCCGATGCGCGTGCCAAACCCCGCATACACGAGATACCAGCTCACTTCGATGGCCGCGAACGTGGCCACCAGCACGCCGAACTGCGGCAGCTTGGGCAACGAGGCGTCGATGAACTGCGGCAGCAGCGCGGCGGCAAACAGAATCGCCTTCGGGTTGCTGCTCGCCACCAGAAAACCATTGCGAAACAACGCGAAACGCGAACGCGCAGGTTTCGCGGCGAGCGGGTCGGTTTCGGTCGCCGCGGCTTCGTCGGCGGGCGCGCGCCATGCCTTGATGCCGAGATAGACCAGATAGGCCGCGCCGATCATGCGCAGGGCGTTGAACATGGCCGGCCACGCTTCGAGAAACACGCCGAGTCCCGCCGCCGACACCGCCAGCATCAACACCAGCGCCGACAGGCAGCCCGCCATCGTCGCACTGGCGCGGCGCAGCCCGTGCTGGGCGCCGTGCGTCATCACGAGCAACATGTTCGGGCCCGGAATGGCGGAAACGACAAAAACGGTGGCGACGTACAGCCACCAGGTATGCAGGCTCATGGCATCAACGCGGAAGAAGTCGGATTGTTATTATGCCCTTGAAGCATGCGCTTCAAGGGCCGCCAGCCCCATGTTCCGCACGCCTTAACGGCCGGCCCGGCGCGCCGCGACCTGGCCGAGCACCGCGAAATCCTTCTCGCCGTCGCCATGCGCGACCGCCTCGATCAGGCTATCGCGCACCACGCTCGCGATAGGCAGCGGCGTCGTGACCGCGTCGGCCGCGGCGAGCGCGAGCCGCAAATCCTTCAGTCCGAGGCGCGCCTTGAAGAGTGCAGGCTCGTAGCTGTTCTCCGCGATCATCTTGCCGTAGCCCGCGTACACCGGTCCGGGGAAAATCCCGCTCGTGATGACGTCGAGAAAGTCCTGAATCGCGAGGCCGTGTCCGGACACGAGGGCGGCGGCTTCGCCGAGCGTCTCGACGGCCGCGCCGAGCATGAAGTTCGCCGCGAGCTTCATCACGTTGGCCTGTTGCGGCAGCGAACCGATGCGCCAGGTCTTCTGGCCGATCGCGTCGAAAATCGGCTGCACGCGGTCGATCGACTCAGCCGGCCCGCCGGCGACGATCGTCAGCTTAGCCGCCGCCGCCACGTCCGGGCGGCCCAACACCGGCGCGGCCACGTAGTGGACGCCGCGCGATGCGTGCGCCGTCGCGAGTTCTTCGGCGAGCGCAACCGAGATCGTCGCCATGTTCACGTGGATCAACCCGCGCGGCGCGTGCTCCAGCAACGAAGCCGTCACGACTTCGCGCAACGCGGCGTCGTCGGCGAGCATGGAAAACACGGCGTCGCCGGCAAACGCTTCGGCCGGCGTGGCAACGATGCGCGCGCCCGCATCGGCGAGCGGCTGCGCGCGTTCCGGCGAGCGGTTCCACACGCGCACCTGATGCCCGGCTTTCAGAATGTTTGCAACCATCGCAGCGCCCATCTCGCCGAGACCGATAAAACCGATGTCCATCTGTGGCTCCGTCTTCTAAAGAACTGGAAGTAAAGCACACCCATGCGACATATGCAGGAAAAGCGCGCAACGACGCACGGTGCGATACTGCTGCGATGGTCACCGCGACATTCCGCTTCTATGAGGAGCTGAACGATTTTCTCGCCCGGCCGCTGCGCCGGCGCGCGTTCACGTACGCGTGCGCGCGCGGCGCCACCACGAAGCACACGATCGAAGCGCTCGGCGTGCCGCATACCGAAGTCGAACTGATCCTGGTGAACGGCGAGTCGGTCGGTTTCAATCACCCTATCGCGGACGGCGATCGCGTCTCCGTGTATCCGAAGTTCGAAGCGCTCGACATTCGCCCGCTGCTGCGCGTGCGCGAACGGCCGCTGCGCGTGATGCGCTTCATCGCCGATGCGCATCTTGGCGGTCTCGCGCCGCTGCTGCGGCTGGCCGGCTTCGATACGCTCTACGACAATCACTATCCCGACGCCGATATCGAAGCGCTCGCGGCCGCCGAGGAGCGCATCGTCCTGACGCGCGATCGCGAACTGTTGAAACGCCGCGCGATCACGCATGGCTGCTACGTTCGCGCGCTCAGGCCGCGCGAGCAGTTGCGCGAAGTGTTCGAACGGCTCGATCTCGCGGGAAGCGCGCAGCCGTTCCGTCTCTGCCTGATGTGCAATGCGCCGCTACGGCGCATCGCGAAACACGAAGTGGGCGACCGCGCGCCGGACGGCGTCCTGCAGCGGCACAACCTCTTTGTCACTTGCGACATCTGCCGTCGCGTGTTCTGGGAAGGCACGCATTGGCAAAGAATGCGCGCGTTGATGGACAGCGTGGCGCCGGGCGAGTCCGGCGCGTCGCCCTGACGCGCGACACCCTGCGTACAATGCGGGATTACTTATCTGGCAGAGGCCTTCCGTATGGCGATGAAAAAAACCGACCTTGAAAAGAACAAGGCGCTGAAGCTGAACAACGCAATGAAGCAAGCCACCGCCGATCGCTTCGGCAAGGCTTCGGCGGCCGCGCCGAAACTCGATCGCCGCGAGCAGCGCAAGCTGGATCAGGCGCAGGGCCTCGTCGCGTTCGCATGCAAGCTGAACGACGTGTTGGTCACGGAGCTGAAGGAGCGCGCGGCCACACATCCCGACGGCATGACCGGGCTGCTGGATGAAGTGATCAGGCGCGGCCTGGCGGGCTGAATGCGGGCACGGCGTCGCTGAGATATTGTTGAAGCGCGGCGGAAAAGCGGCCGACACGCAGCCGCAAACAATAAAGGCCAGAGCTTTTGCTCTGGCCTTTATTGTTTGCGTCGTCGGCTGCGAATCCGCTGCGAATGGCGAAGCGCCGGAACCGGCGCGACGTGATGCAACGAAGCGGCACGCCTCGCGAACGAGCGCCTGCTTAGTTCGTCGTGCCCTTGTCGTTCGTGCCGGCTGCCGATGCTGCCGACGAAACCCCAGCGCGCTTACCATGCGTCTTCAGCTTCTTGATGTGATGCTTCTTCGGTGCGCTAGCGGCGGCGGCCGGTGCGGTCGTGTCCGATGCTTGTGCGAAAGCCTGAGCCGAGACCAGTGCGAAAGATGCAGCTGCGAGCGAGACGATAACCTTTTTCATGTGTTGTTCCCCAAATCCTCAACGACTGAATCAATGTGAATGGAATAGCTGCACGGTGAAGCCGGGCGGACGGCAGGCGCCCTGCCGTTCCCCGCGGGAGAGTATTACCTGGCGTAGGCGGTTTGTCATGCGCAAAACTCGATATGTATTTTCCGGGAGACAGCTCCCTTTCGACGCGCTTTCACCCAGAAAACGCCCGTTACCAGGGCGATTACCTACGTCGCGTCAGACCAGATTGCGCAGCAGGCTCGCGGTTTCGAGTAGCGTCGGCAGAACGCGGTGCAGCGCGGCGTTAGCCGATTCCTGACCGATCGGCATACTGACGCTGATCGCCGCGACGACCGTGCCATGCCGGTCGCGCAACGGCACGGCAACGCCGCGCACGCCGAGTTCGAGTTGCTGGTCCGTGACCACGTAGCCGTTGCGGCGAATTTCGCCGAGCACTTCCCGCAGCCGTTCGATGGTGGAATAGGTGTGCGGCGTGAACACCTTGATCGGATAAGACGCGAGCCACTGTTCGATACCCTCCGGCGCCCGGAACGCCAGCAACACCAGTCCCGCCGATGACAAAGGCGCCGGCGCGCGCGAGCCAAGCACGAAGCCGACCGCCATCGCCCGATTCACGCCGTTGCGCGCCACGTAGACCACATCGTGTTCGTCGAGAATCGCAACGAGCGCCGTTTCCTGGAGCGTCGCGGTGATCCGCTGGAGAAAGGGCTGCACCGTGCGCGGCAAGCGCGCCGAATCGAGATACGACTGGCCGAGTCGCAACACGCGCGGCGCGAGCCAGAAGAGCTTGCCGTCCGTATCGATGTAGCCGAGTTCGCGCAGCGTCAGCAGATACCGCCGCGCCGCCGTGCGCGAGAGGCCCGCGCGCGCGGCGACTGCCGTCGGCGTCATGCGCGCGTGTTCTTCGTCGAATGCCTCGATGATCGCGAGCGCCTTCGCGGCGCCGGCGATCCGGTCCTTGTCGTCCATGGAATTGCCTGAGAAGGTCGCCCGATGCGCGCCGCCGGTCGCGGTCGATGGGGCTTATGCAGGCCATTGTGCCCGAAGCCGCGCGCGCGTCGCGCGATCATCGCGCAGCCTGGCGTGGCTCCGGATGGCCGTCGGGCTCGACGTCATCCGAAAACCGATGCCCGAAAACCGACGCTTTTCTCAGAACAATGAAAGTGAGCGTGTCGACAGCAGCGTGCTGCAGCCGCCGTCAAGCCGCCCGAGGATGCGCATAGAGATGCCGCGTCTCGCCGGTGGGCGGGAACACGCACCAGCAGCCGTCGTCGTGACGGAAGAAGAAAAGACCTCGTGATCCCGTTTCAGCCAAGGTCTCCACGCGCACGTAGCGACGGCCGCCCACACGGGTACGACTGAATTCCGTGACGCGTACCGCGGCCGAAGCCGCCGGCGCGAGCCATTTCTCGACCAGAAAGCGCAACGAACGTTCGCTCGCCGTTCTCATGATCCGCTCCGCGCCGGCTTGTTCTCACGAACGTCGCGGGTGGCGTCGGTGCTGTCGTCGCCCTCCGTGGAGCCCGCTTCGCGCTCCGCCGACGCAACCGCCATCGCCCGGTTAGTGGCTGCCGCCCGCAGCGTGCTGCAGTGGGTAGCATGTCTGATGTCCGAGAGAAGACGGACCAACTGTCGTGCTGTTCTGCGCTTCATTCCACACCCCCGCACTGCATCAATAACCTCAGAAAGCACTTTAACTCTATGCCTCAATCGGTCATTGCAAACTCGTTTTGACGAAATAGCAACAGTTGCGCTTGCAAAAGAAGACACGCAATCTTCGTACCGTCCGGCTTCAATTTGCGCGTGTCGACGCGTGCGATCTGTACGTTCGCGAGCGATCGCCGATGGAAAAAACACGGCCGCCGGAAGGCCCGCCTGCGCGGCCTGCAGCGGGCTAGTTATCCACACCGACCTCTGCATAACTTTGGGATAGCGCATTGAACAGCCTGTGCGCGAAATCTTGATAAGCCGGAGCGATCGGTTCGAGCCGGAAAAGTTATCCCTGGCTGGTAGCTTTTCTACAGTGCCGCTCCGCACGGTTATTGGTTTCGCATTCCCTTGATGTAACGGAAGAATCGCCGGTTATCCACAGACAGGACGCGCCCTTGTTAACTACTACTACGTATGTATACGTCTGAGATAAAAGACATAGGAGAACTGCCGCTGCGCGCTGAATTCGCAGGCTGAATGCGCTTCGATTCTCATCAGCCGCTGCGCGCATCGGAAGTTAGCGCAATGCCCCCGGGTCGCTGGCGGGTTGGACGGAAGCAGCTTTGTCGATCGCGTCGGACAGAACGGGCGACGGCGCGGTCGCTTCAACCGGCACCGGCAGCAGATGCGTCTCGATGCGGTCATTCACGACAGGCTGCGTGCGCACCACCGTTTGCAGGTAATGATCGACGAGTCCGAAAAAGCGGTCGTAGAACTTGCCCGACGGAATCGTTTCGCTGGAAATTTTCACCATGGCGTCGCTGTTCGAGCGGATCGGTAGCGATAGCGAGCCGAGCACGCTCAACCCGACGCTCGCCGACGTATCGCTCTTCTTCAGCGCAAAGCCGTTCTGCACCGCATTGACGTAGACGATGCTCGTACTGCTCGCCTCTTCGCCCGGCGTACAGACCACATGAAATTCGACGGACACGTGGGTGTCGCTGGTCGGCTGGAAGTTCTTGGTTCCGTCGACGGTGTCGGTGCCTGTCATCGTCGTCAGATAGCCCTGACTCAGCAACGCGCGGCGCGCGGCCTCGCAGGAATCCGTCACGCTGGAGTTGAAATTGCGCGCGTAAGGGCTCGCGCCGGTTTCGAACAATTCCTGCGAAAACTTGGGCGTGGGCGCGCTGCTACAGGCGGCCAGCGTCATCAGGCCGCACAGCGACGCGGTCGTGATCTTGAAAAGCGAGGTGGACATGGTCAATCGGAAAACGCTGCGTGAATGCGAAACAAATCGCGAGGGAAATGCATTGTAGAGCGGTTGCCACGCGTGCGTAAAAAGCATGCAGCAAAGCAGGCAGCGCGCGGCTTGCGTTGTCTTTCACGAAGCCGTGGCGATGCAAGGGCCGCGGCTTAACGACGGCGCAGTGACCAGCAAGCGGAGAAAGAGACGAAGCGCGGCGCTCAGTTCGACGAAGCAGGAAGCGTTGCCGACGCCGCTGCGCCGTCGCCGATGGCTTTTATCGCAGGAACCGTGAAAGCATTGATCCAGTTGCCCGGCACAGGGCAACTGCGGTCATTCGCCCGCGCGTCGCAAAGGCCGGCGTCTTGAGCATTTCCAGACTTTGCGAGGTCGCGCGACGGTGCGACGCCCGCGAAATCGCCGGCACGCAAGCTCACTTTCTGCGCGTAGGCTTGCGAGCCGCCGTAGTTCTTCAATGCGGCGTTGACGTCGCCGTTGGCCGAGCGCACGTAGCCCGACAGAATCGCGGAGCCGACTTCGATATTCGTCGTCGGCTCCGTCAGATCTTTCACGTTCCTCAAAAGTCCGCGATGCGCGCTCGGCACGACCTGCATCAGCCCTGTCGCGCCATTCGCGCCCTTGGCCTTCTCCTTGAAGCGCGATTCGATCGAGATGACCGCCAGCAGCAATGCGGGCGGCAGCGAATATTTCGATGCAGCGGATTGAACCGCGTCGGAAATCTTTTGAGCCTTTTCTTTTGCCACGCCGAATTTCTGCGTCAGATACGCGGACATGCGGTCACCGTTTTCCTCTGCCATCGCGGTTTGCGCGAGGCCGAGCGAAAGCAGAATCAGGCAAAGTAACCGGCTCATGGAATAGGTCTGACGAAAAGAATGGCGCATTATAACCTTGCCTTAAAAATAGGCATCGAGTGGGGGAATGAGGACTCAGGGAGCGGCTGGCGGGCGAAACCCCGCGCACGGGGCGGTTCAGGGGCGGCCGGTCGGCTTGCAGACCCGCGTTTTTGACGTCTTAAAGTTATGCTGTTAGTTGCAAATGTGTTGATTGCGCTCGGCCATTGCAGTGTTCGGCGCCTTTGTGAGACGTCTCGTTTCCTCGAATTTGAGACAATGGCGTCTGCCGGCACGCGCTTTTTTTTCGCGGCACGCTGGCCCATCGAACACGAGATGTCCCACTCAGCATGAGCAAGATCGCATTTATCCCCAGCGTCCCGGCAACGTCAGAGGAAGACTTCGACATATCGGCAGGCTCGAAGCTCGCCGGCTATCGGCGTTTCTTCGGCGTATTGAAAGTGACTCGAACGACGGACGGCCGCGTGCTGTTCCCATTCGACGGCGCGCCCGAACTCGGCCCGTATCCCACGAAGCTGGAGGCGATCGCCGCGGCGCAGGTATACGGCGAGCACATTGTCATGAGCGATCTGGCTCGCCCGGAGCTTTGACGGGCCGCTGACGCCCTCGGAGAAGGAGCCCGCAAGCGCGGGCTCCAATAAAAAAAACGCCGGCTTCTAGCCGGCGCTTTGCTGCCCAAGAATGAAAGCGTCCCCCATTGCACTTCGCATTTCGCGGAAAGCCAGGCCACACTTGCTTCTCGGAGGTTTGAGGGACACTTTTTCGAGCCCCGTTATACCCCCAAAAAACGCATGATTCCCCAATTTGGTGCCAAAACCGAATGAAAGTGTCCCTCACCAAGTCCCGCATGGCTGAGCGAGGAAAACAACCCCCAGCAAAGCACTGGATTTTCCACCTTTCTCTATCGCCACGGTCTCGTGTTCAGACCGTGGCTACCCGGCGGGTTACCAGTCGACGGCCACCGGTCGTCGAGGGCGCTGTGAACGAAAATCTGTCTCCGGCGCACGTTGCGCAGGAACGTCGTCTCTAACGGCGGGTGCTCCCAGACGTGTGACCAAGTCACGGGTGTCGTCATGCTGACCGAAGGCAGTCGCCGCCTCCTTGGCCTCAGCCTTAGTGACCCCCTTCGTCCAGCCGTCGACCTTCTCCATCTTTTTTTGCTTAGCCTTGGACACCGGCTTCGCAGGGGTCTTGTCGACAGGTGCATGGAAGCGCTCCTTGTCCCGCTTTTTCGCCAAATCGGCGTTCGACAGCATGGTCATGTAATCGTGGAGAAACTTGTACCCATCTCCGTAGACCTTCAACGCGCCGTCGGTTGCGTCGAGAAGCTCCAGTTCTCCGTCGTTGTCCCATAGGAGGTGCAAGGGAGAGGTGAATAACTCGTACCCCTTGATTACCATCGTCTTATTGCCATTACGTTTTGCGTACTCGGTCGCCTTCTGCTGAAGCAACGGCGAGGTGTAAGTTCGCCTGGCCAACGAGACAAAGCCTCCCGGAGCTTTTTTTTCGAAAGGCACGGACAACTGCCGGAAGATTTTTTCTTCGGTCCAATCCCATGATGCATCCCCTCTCTGAAGCGCCTGGTTATACAAAAAGACTTCTTTTGGTACAGGGGCCACGCCCGCTTTGGCCATTTCCTTCGTGCGAAGGTCGGTGACTTTATGCGTGACGTTGTACTTGCTGATGGCCGTAAGAAACGCCTGCATGAACTGCCGGAAGGTTATGACCGCACCTTTAGGGGCATCTCTCAACTTCAGACGATTCCGCGAACGTACCTCGTCTTTTTCGTCACCCGTGCCTCTTACGGGCTCTTGGTAACTTGAGCCGGGAAGGTTGCCCAGTTCCTTCTGCAGATAGCCGATGAAGTTTTCCACATTGCCCTTGCCCTCTGGGTCTCCTGGTTCGGCCATCAACAATTGCTCTCTCATGCGAGTCACAATCGCATGTTGAAACTTCTCCGAGATACCTGCGTAGCGGTCAACGAAGATTTTCCTCGCACAACCGTAGACCATCCCATTCAGCTTCGGTACGCCCCATCTCAGCAGCTCTCGCTCTTTGTCGGTGTAGGCACTGAAGACACAAGCAAGATACGCGTTGGTATCCTCATTTCCTAAAGTAACATAATGGCCGATGCAGCACTGGCTACCTCTATCGAAAGCGACGAGAAACGTAGGCTTGAGAGCTCCGTCAATTTGAATAAAGTCGCTACCAAACCGCAGAAAGTTCGTCGATACGGTGCCATCGATGTCGAATACGTTCAAGTCACCATTGGCGAGTTGAGCCGTACTCCCAGCTTTCCGACCTTCTTCAGCGCGCCGTTTCAACTCAATGCGCGCCTCAATCAACGCCTTTCGTCCTTCCTCCAGCATCGATGAATCGGGTGGATAGTGGCGAGGGTCAATCGGGTAATACTGCGTCTCACCCGCTTCGTTGCGGTTGTAGCCAACGAGCTTGAGTTTGAAACGCTCAAGCAAATCGACAACCGTAGTAGCGGCCTTGGCAGCATGCTCGCGGATAAATTTCACCCACCTAGTCAGCATCTTAGGGCGGAGTTGCTTTCTCCCGAGATGCGTATCAGGGTCAAGCCGCTCCGAGGACGTCTTCCTGCCCTGCTTGATGTACTTTCCGTCGACCTTCAAGTCACGTCTGCTTTTGCCTTTTCCGCCTTTTCGCCAATGCTGCTCAGCGGTAGCATTCTTATGCCCACCATAAAAGAGGTGTCGCTCGTAATACTTTCTCACGGTCTTAGGGTCTACCTCAAAGAGCTCCTCTACGCACTTGACCATCTCCGAGTAAGTATTTTCGTCCCGAAACGGGTCATCTCCGAAGGAGCCTTCGATGTATTCCATCATGCGCCGCCGCGACACCATGTCTCTCACGCCCTTCGTGCCCAGCGCTTGCTTTTGACGAATTCGGAAGTCGATGGCCTCGTCATCCTCCATCTCATCGGGAATCGCGCGTTCCTCAATAGGCCGCAGCAGCCCAGCTCGAAACCAGCTCTCGGCCCTCCCACGTTTGAACGAGACTCTATTCTTCAAAGTATCATCTTGGTCGCTAATTTCAGCCACTCCATTCGGCGCTTCACCGAGCTTGACCGCGTAGATGAAATGCTCACTATCCCCTAGATATCGGTATAACGTTTGCTTTCCGCTTGGCAGAATGTGTACGAAGGACTCGAACTTCCTGAAGTTAATCGGTCTAGGTCCATAGTAGTCCCTAATATTCATGTTTTTGCTCCTTTTTGAGTTTTGATGGTTGTGCCTTTTACTTCTTCAGGTGCATCGGCTCGAGAGGGTGTATCTCATAACGATGGTCCCACTGGAGGTGGCCCAAGAAGAACGCTATTGCCATCACTCGATACGCTTCGTTCAAGCTCCAGCCGTGCCGCTTGCCGACCATTCCAACGACTCGGTCCATCGAGCCTTTTGCCTCAGACTTCTTGAGCGCCCTTCCAAAAATGGCTGCCGGTCTTGCCAGACCGCGGATGTCGTCGGTGCTTTGTTGCCCCATGTACGTGAGCAGACGTTCATAGTTCGTTGTCTCAAGTTCAGAAACCGTCAATTCGGTCATTTGCTCATGCGTTCCACCCCACTCCCACAGGCCGTCAGCCTCCTTCCTATGTCGCGTGATTACCTTGCGGTCTAACAGCTGTGCGTCCGGTTTTGCCGAAACGCCGTGGTAGATGTGATAAGGGAGACCCGGCAAGCAGAGCCTGAGCATGAAATCGATTGTTCGGAGTCTGTTGTCGGGGTATCGGGAGTTGGACCGGCAATACTCGAGAAATTCTGCTCGGTCCCATTGCGGGTATTGCGTTCGGATTTCGACAACGAACGGGCACATCTCAAAGTACCGTAGCAGCCGAGCTTCGAGCCACGAGTGGCAGGCAACCTTCCCCATGCCCTTGAAGCTGTAGTAGTAGCCCGCAACGCCGATTCGGCTGTCACTCGCCTTCTTCCAACACTCGAACGTATCCGCGCTCAACACGCCGCGCGGGTCTGTTTCAGGGAGGACTATTGGCCAATTGAGCACAGGGTTGCCGCCGAGCAGACGCAGTCGTAATGAAGCTGGGTCATCCGGGTCGTAATCTTGCGGGCTAATCTCCTTCGGAAGTTCGACCTCATCTACGGGCAACGACCATCGCGAATGAGGCGGTGGGCGGGTACCCTCAGCAACTGCTATCCCTCGCAGGCGCGCGCCTTCAGCGCGAGAGAACGGAAGGTGACTGCAGTCGCCAACTATGCGGAGTTCTTTCTTAGCCATTTCATCGCGTCCCTAATACGAGATGTAAGTTTATGTACGCTCAAGCCTTGGTAAGTCGATGTAGAGCCGTACGGGTGATGGATGGACACCTCTGCGACTTTCTTGCAGACGTAACCAACTCGACGTTCTAGGTAGCTTTCCTCTGTATCAACACATGCTTCGAGCGCATCACGAACGGACCGAGTGCGCTCCGCCCACCCCGGTATAGATTCATTGGTCGAGTTGTTCAGGAGGCGAGCGCGCGTGATGCGTTCAAGCGCTTTGAACTGGACCAAGTGGTCTCGCGTTTCATAGATTCTGTCCGCAAGCTCGTTTTCACTCGTGGAAGACACAGCAAGCGGAAACGCAACCCTTGCCTTCACTTTTTTTCTTTGGTGCCTTTCAGGCGTTCGGCGAGGTATCGCCTTTTCAAGCCAAGCCGTATCCATGTGAAGTGCAAAGTCATAAAGCAAGCGTCCGCCGGGTAATGTGGCGAGCTGATTTCGTGTGAGTGAAGGCTTTCGCTTGAGAGCTTCCCGTATGAACTGACGCGCTTCGGTACGTCGCGCTTTTCGTTCGTTTTCGTCAAGATTATTGAATCTGCGGATGTAGTCCGCTTTGGTATCCTTCCCCGACCTTCGGCGTGCCGGTGAGTAGCGGCACGAGGCCTCATAAGCGTCGATATCCGTCAGACGAAGGTCGACCTCCTTTTTCAGCCCGTCCCAGTCGCCAAAGACGGTGTAAACGAAGGCGATGTTTTGCCGAGGGTTTATCAAATACTGGCCGTCTTCCAACTTGCCGAGCAACCGCTCTACCGTGTTGTCGCGTACGTTAAGCAGCCCCAGTCCCTCCTCGCCTAAGGCGTCGGTTAGCCAACTCCTTGCCTCTTTTCTCAGATGCACGCGCGCGGGTTGCCCTTGGCGCAGCAGATAACTTCGAGCGTGTTGAGGAATGAGTCCAGGCTCTATCGTGACCGGACACGTTCCTTGCATCAGGTCGACGGCCATCAAGTCGATTGCCAACAAAGCGTCTTGAGTCTTTTGCCGCTTTGGAGCAGCAAAGCGCCGCAGCGCCTTCCCGCAGGCGCACTTCTTAGCTGGATAAATAGACTCGTTGTTTCGACGGTGTCCAAGTTCACAGCTCTCACAGAGCGCGTACAGCAGCTCTTGGTGAACTGCACAGTAGGTTGCTCCGGGTATGAGGTGGGCCCGCCGCCAGCAAGTGAAGCGGCCGTCGGTTTTCTCCATGTCCTCTTGCACGCACTTGAGGCATACACCAAAGCGTGCCCTGTCATGCATCCCAAAGGAGCTAGCTATCCCCGAATTACCTGTCTTTCGATGATGCATGTAGAGGCGTCTTCGCTTCGCATTTTCAAGGAAAGGTGCAAAAAGCGGATAACGCGTATGGCTTTTAATCAGGACCTCAATTTCGGGCAAGGCACTCGGGAATAGCTCTATCGCTTCTTGCAATCGCGACGGAAATGACCACGCGAAGCGCCCTGATGCGCTACCAAGCAATTCGATGAGCTGCTTCCGCGAATCAGCGGACCTGTAATCAAGCATTCTGTTGAGGAAGCCGGTCGCGTCCTCCTGTTCCTGAATCTTTCCAGCTAAGAAAAGCCGACCCTCCAATCCTTCACGACCCATCCCCTCTCCTCCTCTTAAGTTCCATCTCAACAGTTATCGACCGCAGACCAGCAACCTTTCCGAGCTGCCAAGCGGGGGACGCAAGGCCTGTGGGCAATCGCCTACCGGCCCAGTCAACCCTATTCGCAATCGCCTCGCCCCTGGACTGAGTCAGCGAAGCGCTGTTGGCTCCGAGCTCTGTCGATGCGAGCGCATACTCGGAGATGCCTAGTTTTTGCTGAAGGCGATACCTCGAGCGCCGTTGCGGTGGTCGGTTTCCGCGATTGCAATCAGTGGCGGCCAAGCTTGCCGCCAAACTCAACGTGCGCGTCAGATGAAAAGAGCGCTTTGAACCTGAGCGTCGTGCCGCTCGCGCATGCTTCGGGCTGTGTTGAGCGAGCCACGCATGTGCATTCCGATGTAACTGCGCATAGACGGTCGGCGCTTTTGCTCGCAGGCTTGTCACACCCTCCATGGGATGTTTCCTACAGAGTGCTATCCAGTGCCGCTTGGCAGCCGCTGTTTGCTTGCTAGTGGCAGCGCGGCGAATCCCGAGATGAGGCTCGGGCGACGCACCGAGAATCCGATAGACGGTCGCGGTCGAAACCCGAGTCAGGCGAGCAACCTCTGTCGGTCGGCGACCCTCCTCCAACAGTCGCAGCACAGCCTGCAGTTGACTGTTATCCAGGAGTCGTGCGCGCGGTGTGAACGGAATGCCAATGAGCCTGCACCGAATCGAAAGTCGATGAGCGTCAACACCCAACTCTCGCGCTATGCTGCTCAAAGACCGATGCTGCTCAACGAGCTGAGCAATGAGGTGGCTATCGGGAAGCGCGGCCATCTCTTTCCGAGAATGAGTCGTCGGCTTGCACTGCCAGTGCGAACACTCTTGCGCGAACCACGCGAGCAAAATGCACCACACAGGATGAAGCGCATGGTCATCTCGCAACATTGCTCTAAGGGCGTTCTCTACGTGGTCGTGAGAATTTAGAAGCAGCGACAGCCGGTCGTCTGCGAACGACGAAACAAAATACAGCCGGAACGCATCAATGAGAGGAGCGACATGCATTCGCCCGCTCTCCGCAATCCAACCCGATTCTGCCAAGGCGCGCTTCACGTGGTCTTTCCGATAGGACACTCCCGCGAGCCCATCATCGATGCAGTCCGCTGTACGATTGGCGAACTCAATCGCCCGAAGCAGCTGATGCCGAGTCGGAGAAGACCGACAGAGTTGGTCGAAGAGCAGACCTTGCGTGCCCGGTGTTTCCAACGGACGGCCGTGTAATCCACAAACCGTAACGAACGGCGCCACATGATTTCGATGCAGGTACTCGAACGGATACTGCTTTGAGGCCGCTTCACGGCAATCGGGGCAAACGAGGTACTCACCTTCCGACGGCGTGAACAGAACGGGCAGTCGACACAGTCTCACGGGTCCCGGCAGCTTCCCTAAGACTCGTGCTCGCTGCTCGCCGAGGCGATTCGGGGGAAGTCCGCGGCAGTAGTACTCGAGATGTGTGTGCCGCCCCAGAAGCGTTTCGACGCCGCAATACAGGTGACCTATCGACGAGTGAAACTCCCCGAGGCAACTGGGCATCCCGTCAAGCCCCGTCTTCCGAGCAAGCAACTTACGGCAGAGTTGAGCCAAGGACCGGTTCTCGTGCATGTTGCTCACTCGCCGGAGGTACGGGTTGACCAGCTCGCCGTCGGGGAAAGCAGGAAGAATAATGAGAGGCAGTTCAGCGGCGCGCACGGGACTTGGGAGCAACAGACAGCGTTTGAGGGAGCTTGAACTGCTCTGCTGCATTGGCGGGAAAGTGGTCCATGAATCGGATGAAGTCGTACTCGTTCAGCCTCTGCTCCGTCTGAGACATGCGAAGGGCGTAGCGAACGTCTTCACTATGAGCGAGTTGCTCCTCGAAGATTTCGGTCACGAATCGCTCGTCAATATTCGCCTCTGGGTACCAGATGAGCTGCTCGTGAAGTGTTTTGAATCCGGTCGCGAGCCATGAAACACGACCGAGGCAAATGGCATAGGTCCATTTTGGTAAGTCCTTCGGCATCGGACGCTTCTCGCCGAAGAGACCTTGTAACCAGAAGAAAAGACACAGGGACACCCACTCGCCCATCGCAGCTTCGTCGTCCTCGTCTCCGTCGGCCGACACGTCGGTGGCGTCCTTGGGTAGGAGGTCGTTCTGAAGCTCTTCTGGCGGTCCGAAGGGGCGAAGGGTTGTGACGCTCCCGCCAAGTGCTTTGACGACCCTCGACGGGCTCAGTGACGCTCGCCGGTGGAAGGCCTCCGTGCAGGACAGTAAAACTGGTATTCCGTAGGACTTGAGTTTCAAAGCGAACGAAAGGATGCTTTCGAAATCGTCGCCTAGATGTTCAACATCAGCACCATCCAAGACGAACAGTCCGACGTTCAACAATATGCACGCCGCAATCGCGGCATTGTGCGCATCTCGGCGCTCCAGCGCGCGGAACACACCCTTGGTCGACTCTGTTGGGTCCTTCAACTCGGCAATGAAGGTTTGCCTCATGGACCTGATGACATCGTCGACGGACCGGCACTCTTCCAGCTTGACGGTCAGAGTCGGGAAATACCAGAGAGTTGGAGGCGAGTCAGGCAGGTTCGGCTCGACTGAGAACGGAGGCCCGTACATCGAGCAGAGCCTTCGAAGGAAAGCAGCTCGACCAGTGTGCTTCACGCCTCGCAAAACGAAGCTACGGCCGTCCAGAAGGCTGTAGTCTCGTCGTGCCGGTAGCTGTTGAGCCTTGTTTAGTACTAGGGGTAGCGCGTACAGAAGGCGCTCGTATCTAGGATTCGACCGCTTCAACCTTGCATGCTCTGCGACTGCGGCGGTGACAGCGATTGCGAACTGGTAGTGCTCGTCTATCACCGAGAATCCGTCAGCAAACGCGGCTAGGGCTGCAATTTTGGCGTTCGGACTTGCGCTCCAAAGAGTCGGGTCCTTAGGTGCGCATCGATTCTGCAGTTGCTTTGTCACCCATTCGGAAGACGGCACCTCAATGATTTCTGGCAGCTCGGACGTGAGGTTGAAGTAGCGCGCTTTCGTTGCCAGAGGGCTGGCATTGGCAAGCTCGTATGGCGAGCGCTCTAAGAGCTCACCTTGAACCGAATTCACCAATGCTTGCCTACTGTCGCTAGTGAGCTCTTCAACGTCGGAAAAGCTTGTTTCGACCATAGCGTTGCTTCCCTCCCTAGGTAGGGGTCGATTTATCAAGAATCTGCGCACAACTTTTAAGGCGGTCTGCGCTCGCTGTGCATCGCGTCGTGTGCTCGTGACGAGATAAGTCAATCAAACGGGCGCGAGTAAGTGACTCGATGAGCGTTCGCTGTCGAGTAGGTCGCAATCCTAATTTACGCTTCACGCCGTTGACCGCGAAACGTTGGCCTCAGGAGGCAGAAGCGCCTCGAAGGCTTTGGTGTCGACGTCGGAGCGCAGCAGGTCGGCTAACAGCGCGTCGACGATAACGGCGAGCCTATGAGACCCGTTACCGTGGTCAACGAAAACCTGTTGGGGGTATGTGACGGCCGGCCAAAAGTCGGCGCAAACCGTTCGCGTGCCGCGCGTGATTGCTGACGGCTCGGACTGGGATGAAGAGGTTCTGTCAGCCGAGGTCAGCAGCGCCGGGCGCTGCTGACACTTCGGCTGGGCGTGGAACCGCGAATCAGCGTGGGTGCTGTGGTTCATGGGGTCTCATTCTCCATTGATATCAAGCGCATACAAACTGCACTTGACTCTGCGCCCCCTTTATGAGACCCTTCGCGCGCGAAAGCGTGGGGTGCCTCGAAAGGGGTACGCCATTCGGCCTGTACGGTTGCAGCCGTACGGGCCGTTCTCATTTTCAGGGGTACGCGTTCTCTAGCTTGTTCGTGTCCTCTTCAAATAGGTCAAACCAACTTCCTCGTTTTCCCGACAAAAGCGCTGTCGGTTGCGAGGCGGACGAGTTGGCGCGGAAAACGTTTTAGATGATGCCGACGTCATGACGCCAAAACCATGTCGGGAAGGCGATGAGCGGTCGTTGTCCGCCGCATCTTCCGCCCATACAACAACCTAAAATCGCCATTTCTAAAATTTGCGAGCAACTCGTTAGAATCTGCTCGCGCGCGGCCCAGACCCTTACTGGGTAAGGCTTTTCGCCGATTTGCATGCAACATTTCTAAAGCGGGCAAGACGCACTCTCAAATTTCGCTTGAGAGTCTAAAACTTTCCAGCTATGATGCTATCTATCTTGCGATAACTGCGTCTTGGCATCGGATTATGCCCCGATGGGTGAGCGCACGTCAACAGCATTTCCGCACCTTATTTCCCCCTCGCCGGTATCCCCAGTTAATTCAACGACTTGAATCGCTCTGAGATAGCGGTCCACGTGCCGTTTTCAGCGCACCAAAGCCCGTGTTTGACGATGAGCGCTCGCTCCCGCAACTGCATCGGGACGTACCGAGCGTCGCAATCAACAACTAAGACCGGGTCGGGCTCGCGTCTAAAATAGTCCCGCTCAAGCAGGTCGCGACGCGATGGGGCCTCTTCCCGTAAGCCCGTCCTCAGGAGTTTGTTTCCAGGCGCCGTTGCTCCCACCACTCGAGAGGAGAGCGCACATGGAAGGATGCCGAGCACCGTGCGATAGCCATGCTGAGCAACCCAGCTTGAGCTGAGCACGACTTGCACATCATTCATGGGTTGGAGTAAATCGCCGAGCCGATGCAGGTGTGCGTCAGGGGAAGCCCCTCTTTAGCTGCTGGCTGGCGGGATTTCCGGCGAGTGGAAACAACACGCCTTCTACCGTTAAATAAAGCACGCTCCGAGCTACCATAGCGCACCCCCGCTTGAGGGCAAGACGACCGTCTCGAATCACGTAAAATGTCCGAGTACGAGTGAAGCGGCCGTAGAGGTTGCGGTTGTTCGACTTTTGCCGGCCAGCTGCGAGATGAGATGTTTATCTCATCTTTAAAATAGCTCGTCGCTCTTCAAAATGCAAAAGGATTTCACGTGAGCGAAGCGGACTCTCCGTGGGCGCGGCTCGCCTGTCGCGTCGTGCGTGTTGCGATGGCGCGGAAGGAGCACACCTATTCATCGCTTGTACAACTGCTCGCAAGCGATGGAGTTGACGAGACTGAGCGCAGCTTAGTCCTGCGCATCAATCGAGGTAGCCTCCGACTGAGCTCGCTGCTGCACATCCTTTCGCTCATGTCGGCTACCGTACCTGAGCTCTGGCGTACGAGCTTGTCTACAGGAACCGATTGGCCAACGCGCGCCCGCGATGTCGTCCTTGTTGAGCTCCGAGAGGGTGGTATCACTGACCTTGCTTTGCTTACAGACCAACTAGCTAAGCTCGGAACGAGCATCACGGAACAGGTGCTCGAGAACCACGTGATGACAGGAACAATTCCGCTTTCCTTGGCTTTACAGCTCCTGTTCATCGTGCGGTCGCACTCTCTGGAGCGGTACTGTGACTTCACCGACATTCTGAAGACAGCCGACAAGGCAATCGTCTAACATGAAATCGAGCCTTGACGGCCTCGTCAGCCCGTCTATCCTGTGAGATAGATATCTCATCATCGGGCATCTAAAAGTCGAACGATAGCGAGCCCGTCCCGCCTTCCGGCCCTGCTTCCAAGCGCCGTCGTTCACGCACGGCTCGAGCATGGCCGGTCATTAGCGGAGACCATGATGCCCATCTGGTCCACAGCTCCCGTTGGAATCGAACCCGAAATCCTGCTAATCGCCTGGGCCGTTATTCAGACCGAGCCAGAGCGCGGCGAGCACCATTTCCTAGGCTTCAGACCCGACATCGCCTCAGCACGCATTAGCTCGGCCATAACCGCGTTTGACCGGCGCGCAATGCAAGGGCTTACCTCCACCGGCCGGTCGTACCAGCTCGTCGGACCGCCCGGTGTGACACTTGATTCGCAGTATCTCCTCCTGAACTGGTGTCGCCGGCATGGTATTGAACAGATTTCTGATGTGACCAATGAATACCTGCCGGAGCTCCCCTCTTCCATCAACGGCGCGGGAGCACTGCAATGACCCAACCCAAAGAGCGGACTAAGTCGCTCATCGACGCGCGAATGCTTCTGCAGACTCTGCTCGACGCGGAGGAAGCGCCACTCTGGGCGCTGGTTCGTACTGTCGCGCTGAACGTCCTTCGCCATTTCCCGCAAGACAGCGACATCGCCCTGTCGGCGGCAGCCCTCCCAACCTTGTGGTCAATGCCTCCCGCTCAAACTGCGCACGAAGACGAGGATTCTCATCATCAAGAGCGAGAGATTCAATCCTGCGTAAGAAGCCGCATCCGAGGGCTGCAGCTCGTGTCCACGGAGGCCTCCGACCGGAGGCTGACACGATGACGTATCGCCTCGTCGCCAATCAGCGTCCCCAGATGGCGTCCATCTTTCTACTGCGAGCACGCTCACTACTGCGGACACTTTCGCGCGCCATTACACCGGTAGCATGTGCGATGAACGCCCGCGACTCCATCCTCCTCTCCTGCTGTGCGGTCGCAACCCACATCGGTGTAAGGCTGGGGCCACTCGATTATGAGAACCCGGACGCGGTTCATGTCTGCCTACGTGGTGCTCGAGTGTCATTGGACGACATCGACCGAGTGCTAGCCCTCTTTGACTGGTTCCAACCTAACGCCTTGCCAGACGAGCCCCCATGTTCGAATTACGACCTGTTGACCATCTCGGACCGCATCTACCGGCGGGCGTTGAACATGTGTCTTCAGGCGATGATAGGACAAGCGTCTACCAAGAATCCCGCAGATGACGCTCGCCCCTCTTCGAGCATGAGCCCTGGGACGAATCAAGGCGACGATGACGAGCTTGACTTGCCGATGGTCATCGTCGACATCGTTCAAGGTAGCGTCAGCGAATCGCTCGCAAGCACGCCACCCCGCATTGCGATGGTGGATTGAACTTTGCACCCGCGCGGAGGACTCCATGCTCCTGGTAACCGTTGAACTTCTTCCTCAGGGCTTTGATGAAGGGCGAAAGACCCTCGCCGAGGCGCGCATCATCAATGTCGGAGGGGACGCCGCCTACGGCTCATACTTAATCGAACTGATGGAGAGCGACAAGACAATCGCCTCAGGGCAATTGGCCGACTACCCGCGATTTGCTACCACGGTCCTCGACTTAGTCGCGCGAGGAATTGCGACCGCGCTGTCTGGCACCGAAGCATTGCCACCAAGACCGGTTCACTCGTGGCGGGAAAGCGGAGCTTGAAATGGTTTCGACTCGACGGCCAACGTCCTCGTGTGACCTGCGTGAAAGGGCGCGGCAACGCACCGCCTCATTTGCATGCGGGAACTCGGACTGTGGCCCGCAACTTGACGTAGATATCTGAGGCTCGGTGTGTACGAGTGTTCGCCAAATCAGCTAGGGCCAGGCGTCGGGGCACCTCCTCCGCGCCATGTTGGAGGACGGATTGTCTACGCCGACTATGACGGCTGCGTACACCCATCCGACGTTTATTGGCGTCCTCGTACCGGCCCGTTTCTGATGAACTGCCCCGGTCATAGTCTGTTCGAGCATGCCGCACTACTTGAGCGCGAGCTTACTCCGTATCCCGAGGTCCGGCTCGTCCTCTCGACGAGTTGGGTGCTGCGCTACCGAGGGTCTGTGAGGCGCGTTGCTGCCAGACTAGGACCATCTCTCGCCGCACGGGTCGTGGGTGCGACGTTCCACAGCGGCATGAATCGCGCTGACTTCGAGTGGGCATCGCGCGGTCAGCAAGTCTGGGCAGACGTCATCCGCCGCAAGCCCAGGGCTTGGCTCGCGTTGGACGATGACGTCCACGGTTGGCCTCTTTGGTGCCAAAGCCATCTTGTGCAGTGCGACCCCATGTATGGCCTGTCCACGCCAGACGCTTTAGCGCAACTGCGACACCTTTTGGAGGAGATGCACAAGCTATGAGCATCGAAGACCTTCTACCCCAACTGCGCGAAGCATCGCCGGGGGCAGCGGTGCTAGTGCGGCAAGCAAGTCGTGATGCCGGCGAGTGCGACATGGTGCGCGCAGTCGTCCGCCGTGGCGGAACCCTTGGACGTCTAGGGTCGAGACAGACTGGACGCTGACGCGATTACAAGCGTCGCTCGGCTGGTAATGGGTATCTCTTCGCCCGCATCCGCTATTGCGACGCCTGATGCTACCGAAGGAGCAGCCTCCTTGGCTATGAATGCTCGGGCACCGGAAATAATACGAGTTGCGCTATGAACGTCAGAGAATTGATGAGTCGTTTGCGTCAAGCACCAGGCGGGGCCACCGTCCTATGCCTACAGAACCATTGCGGAGCGGATGAACACGACATGGTGCGCGAAGTTCTCATTCCGCCCGGGCCGTGGCTACACGAGCGACAACGTCGGCCTGACGGCCACGTCGTTCGCCGTTTTCATCAACGGGTTGATGAGAGGTCGGAGGGGTTCAACGAGGCGACTGACGAATCGTCCCTCGAGCGAGTGGTGATACTACTGGTTTCGAATGCGGAAAGCTTGGAGCATACGCTCGTAGAGTCCGCTCGGACAGGTCGAACCATCGACCTGAAAGTCGTCCGTGCGAAGCAGGCCCAGCGCTATCGGGACATGCTTTCATACGGCAAGTTATTGTCCGAGGAGGTCTTTCGGTCACGTTTGAGCGTAAGCGAAAAGCGCCTATCCAAGATGGTCGAGAAAGGCCATGTGTTCGCGCTCGACGTCGATGGTCACAGGGTGTATCCGGCGCTCTTCTGTGATTCTCGTTTCAATTTGAAGCGCCTCTGGAAGGTCGCGCAGATTCTTGTGCCCGCCCCAGCCACGTTACGCTTCGACCTGCTCACGCATCAGTGCGGCGCTCTTTTAGACCAAGTCCCGCTTAACTTGCTCGAAGACGATAAGACCTATCGTGAATTGCTGAGATTCGCTCGCGGCTGGACGGCGGAATTCAGCCGCACGGCTGTCAAGGTGTACGACGCCACGGGGCCCGTGGACAAAGCGAATGCCGTGCCTTTGTATTCATGCGCCGTTGAAGTCGACCCGCGAGTCCTGATTTGGAAGCGCGCTCTGAAAGCCGTTCGCTCGCCAGGCTACCAAATGCCGTACGAGATTGCGGTGTCGCCGGCAACAGTCGTCATCATCGTCGAACGCGCCACTGCTGGCCAAGCCGGGACTGAAGTTGAAGCACACCTCATGTGCGACCTTGACGGCCGGACCTTGCGGGCCACCGTGACGCCTGCAGGCGACGCTCCCGCCATTGAGCATAAGCTCAAGCTGAAATCAAAACATCCGAGCGTGACCGACTTGTGCGATGCCGTTTTCAAAGCGCTATCGACGTTGGAATGAGCGTCCGCCATGAATCCCCGCTCTATGAACTTCGGACTTGTGCACACGAACGAGAGCGACGAGATGCGCTCCGTACGTCGAGCAAGGCGGCTGCTCGTGCGCCGAGAGCTGCTGACGAAGTCTGAGTTCTGCTGCCGCGCCGGGGTCTCGCCATTCGAGCTTGTTCGCCGGCTGCGCAAAGGAACGGTTTTCGCCGTCGTCGTGGGCCGACGCCGCTTCTTCCCCTTGCTCTTCATTCCGACCGACCGTACCGCATCGCGGCTTGCGCGCGTGACACGCTCAATGATGGGGATGAAAGACCCGTGGGCCCGATATTTCGAGCTCACTTATCCGTTTGAAAGCCTTGACGGCAAAACACTTGCCAAATTTCAGCGGCGTGGCAACGGCCTACGCGTCGCAATCAAGTACGCACGAGCTCTGGCCGGTGACTGATACCGCGAGATTGATGCCATGGAAGACATTACCTCTCACCTCACCGTCTTTGCGAATGTAGACGGTACTTGGCGGCCATGTGGTCGGCTTTCGATGGCCGAATACAGCGACGGTGGTGTCGACTCGGCGTTCGAATATGAGCCGAGCTACTTCGATGCTCGGCATGCGTTTGAGCTGGACCCGTCCGATTTGTCGTTCGAGAAAGCGAAAGCGCGACCCGGGCAACCGCTGCACCCTTCCCGCTTGCTTTCGTTGTTTGGGGCCCTCCGGGATGCGTCGCCGGACGCGTGGGGCCGCCGCGTCATCGAAGCAAAGCTGGGCGCCGCCGAGAACAGCCTGCCAGAGGCAGCGTATCTCCTGCACGCGGGCGGACAGCGAGTCGGCGCAATTGATGTGCGAGCCACCAATCAAGACCGATTTGTGGAAAGCGCTTGTCGGCTTGAGGACCTTCCGGACCTGATTGAGGGTGCTATCTGCATCGAAGAGCACAGGTCGGTACCGGAGCATTGCACGTCCATCTTCGAATGCGGCGCATCCTTGGGGGGAGCTCGACCGAAGGCATGCGTTCGAGATAACGACGACACCTTGATGCTCGCCAAGTTTTCCTGCGCCAACGACCGCTTCAACATGCCTGCGGTTGAGTCCGCCACCCTGAATATGGCCGCAAACATCGGGCTGTGTGTCCCGCGCGTCAAAGCGATTGCGGTGAACGGTCATCCCGTCATGCTGATTGACCGCTTCGACCGCAGTTGGCTTCGCGAAAACGAGGCGGCACCGCGGCAAGGCACGCACGACGCCGCTGATGACAGGTCCCTAGGTATTGAGCACCGAATTCCGTTCATTAGTGCCTTAACGCTGTTGGGCTGCGACGAACGTTCCTCCCTCGGCGCGTCATACATCGGACTTGGGTCTGTGATGCGTGAATACTGTAACCAAAGCGTCCTCGGGTTCGACCTCGTGGAACTGTACCGACGGATAATTTTCAACATCTTCGTGACGAATGACGACGACCATCTTCGGAATCACGGATTCCTGTACGACTCGTCGCTACGCTCCTGGCGACTCAGCCCGCTATACGACGTGCTGCCGCGCCCGATGATTGGCTCCGAGCGTTACCTGCATCTTGTTCTCGGTGATGAGGGCCGACTGGCGACGCTCGATAACGCCGTAAGCCGCTGCGATGCCTTCAGCCTCACAGAGAACGAGGCGTACATGCTGATTGGCTCAGTGTGGGAAGTCGTCGAGGACTGGCGGAGCTACTTCCATGCGTCTGGCGTTGGAGAGGAGGACATGGAGTACGCTGCCAGCGCTATTCGGCATATCGACGACATATCAACCGAAGAACTTCGGCGATGCGTGTAAGAGTAGCGGGCGGGCCGCAAAAGAAAGAGTGCACCTTCTTCATGTTAAGGACTTCCTCGCTTTGCGTTGGGCGGTGCGGACAAGAGGATGTCGCCTGGAGGATGTGCTCGCCTTGTCGCAACGAACACGGTGTCTGTATTTCAGTTTCCGTGTCATCGTATTTTGTCGCATCACCGACCGGTGCTTTGCGCGAGCTGGCACTGTGGGACAGCGCCGGAGACGAGGTCCGCAGCAAAGTCGAGCGAGAGGTTCGCATTCTGACCCAGTGTTTGACGCCAGCATACAAGCGGGTCAAGAAAGCATGGAATGGCCTTGACCTTTGGTGGCGACAGAGCTAGCTCCTTAATAGGCGCCCGATTGAGCAATCGATAAATGGCGACAATAGTCGGTGTTGATGCCGCCTTTGATTTTTGCGTTCCAAACGATTTGGCATTGCGCGGAGAACAAAAAAGCCCGCACAACCGGCGGGCAAGCCACGTCAACTCGACAAAAAAACCTACGTCGAGCAATCACTAATATTGGATTGCCTTCTCTCAGGTTCTAATAAGTCCGTGCTGTCGGTCGTGAAAGGCTATTTACGCAAGCCAACCTTTAATGTTGCTCGCCATCACGCTTGTGGAAATGCCATATCTGTCATGAAGCGTCGGAAGCGCTCCGGCATCGAGAAATGCGTCGGGCAAACCGACTTGCTTGAAGGTGCATGCAACACCGGCACTCAAAAGCGTTGTTGCAACCGCTTCGCCGAGGCCGCCGATGACAGTGTGATTCTCGGCAACGACCACCATGCGACCAGTGCGCTTGGCTTCGCGGATGATTGTTTCCGTATCGAGTGGCTTGATGGTCGGTACGTGCAGGACAGCAACATCAACCTTATCTGCTTCCAGCACCTTGGCCGTCTCGAGGGCACGCATTGTCATAATGCCAGACGAGATGATGAGTACGTCGGCACCGTCGCGAATCATCTTGGCCTTGCCGAGTTCGAACTGATAGTTGTACTCGTCCAGAACAGCCGGAACATTGCCGCGCAGCAGGCGCGCATACACTGGCCCCTTGTGAGCAGCAATTGCTGGCACCATCTGTTCGATATCGAGTGCGTCGCAGGGGTCGATAACCGTCATGTTCGGCATGGCTCGCATAAGCGCCAAGTCTTCCGCGGCTTGGTGGCTAGGGCCATAGCCAGTTGTCAGGCCGGGCAAGGCACAGACGATTTTCACGTCCAAGTCGTCTTCTGCGATGGTTTGGTGGATGAAATCGTACGCACGGCGGGTTGCGAACACAGCGTATGTGGTGACAAAGGGCTGAGCGCCCTCGTGAGCGAAGCCCGCAGCCGCCCCCATCAGCAGTTGTTCCGCCATGCCCATCTGGTAGTAACGCTCAGGAAATTCCTTCGCGAAGATGTGCAAGTCCGTGTACTTGCCGAGGTCGGCCGTCATGCCGATGACGTTCGTCTTCGTACGGGCCAATTCAACAAGCGCATGTCCGAACGGCGCTGAGCGGGTAACCTGACCCTCGCCCGCAATGGACGCAATCATCGCTGAAGTTTTGAGGCGGGGCTTCTTGTCAACGACCGAGTTCATGCTTTTCTCCCTGCGAAAGTCTCATCCAGTGCTTCCAGTGCCAGCTTCCATTCGTGCGCATCGACACGAATGAAGTGGTTCTTCTCTCGTTGCTCCAGGAACGGAACACCGCAGCCCATTTTGGTGTCGCACACGATGATGCGAGGCTTCGCTTCCTTCAGATTGCGGGCGTTGTCGAAAGCAACCTTCACGGCATCGATATCGTTGCCGTCGACACGTTGCACATACCACCCGAACGCTTCGAGCTTTGGCACCAACGGTTCGAACGCCATGACCTGAGTCGAAGGACCGTCGGCTTGCTGATTGTTCACGTCAATCATTGCAATCAGGTTGTCGAGCTTCCAATGAGCTGCCGACAACAGCCCTTCCCAGATTGCACCTTCGTCAAGTTCCCCGTCTGAAAATAGCGTGTAGACGAACGACTTCGAACCTTTGCGCTTTAATCCAAGGCAACGGCCTACGGCAATGGTCAGACCCTGTCCCAGCGACCCCCCTGACATCTCCATGCCCGGCGTGTAGCTCGCCATGCCCGACATCGGCAGCCGGCTGTCATCGCTTCCGTAGGTTTCGAGCTCCTCTTGAGGAAGAATTCCTGCCTCAAACAGTGCTGCATAGAGCGCAATGGCGTAGTGACCATTGGAGAGGAGGAACCGGTCACGCTCCTCCCAATCCGGGTCGGCGGGACGATAGTTCATTGCACCGAAGTACGACACCGCGAGCACATCCGCAATATCCAGTGCTTGGCCGATGTAACCTTGGCCTTGGACTTCTCCCATCAAGAGGGCATTGCGTCGGATGCGGTAAGCGCGCTCGGCGAGCTTTACATCCTCAATAACAGGCGTACTCATTTGTTTGTCTCCTTAAAGACTTGGGTTCAACGATTGACGGTTTTGGCCGGCACGAAGAAGACCAGCACTGCGCCAAACACCACAGCTGTTGAGATAAAAATAAGTCCTGCGGTCGACTTACCGGTAAGGTCATTGAGCCAACCGACGATGGCGGGTGAAAAGAACCCCGCGAGATTGGCGAAGCAATTGACTGCTGCAATACCGGCCGCCGCAGACATGCCGCCCAATACAGCAGTTGGAAGTGCCCAAAAAAGCGAGGACGATGCGAGAATCCCAGCCGCTGCCACGCTCACACATACAATCGATGCGCCGACGCTTCCGAGCATCGGCAGGGTCGCGAAGCCTGCGGCTGATACCAACATCGGAATAGCAAGGTGCAGACGACGCTCGCGACGCTTATCCGCGCTGCTGCCCAGGATGGGAAGAGTGATGATGGCGCAAATATAAGGAATCGCCGTCAAGATACCGACCCAAAGGGGGTCCGCTACGCCCGTGCGGCGGATAATGGTGGGTAGCCAAAAAGTCAAACCGTACTGACCCAGTACAACACAAAAGTAAATCCCGGCCATCAACCAAAGCCGGCGGTCGCCAATGAACGAACGGATGGACACGTGCTCTGTCGTCTGCGTGCGGTCGTTTTCAACATTCCGCTTAAGCAAAGCCTTCTCGTCGTCGGAGAGCCATTTCGCGCTCGCAATTCCATTATCCAGATACGCAATGATTGCAAATCCAAGGAAGAGCGAAGGAAGCGCTTCCAGCATGAAAAGCCACTTCCAGCCGGCAAGCCCATGGACGCCCTGAAAGGCATGCATAATCCAGCCAGAAAGCGGACCGCCCACGATTCCAGCCAAGGGAATCGCCATGAAAAACATTGACAGGGCTTTTGCACGACGCGCTGCCGGAAACCAGTACGTGAGATAGAGAATCACGCCAGGTGCGAATCCAGCCTCAGCAACACCAAGGAGAAATCGGAGGATATAAAACATCGTAGGCGACTTAACGAACACAAAGCTCGCAGAAATCAACGCCCACGTCAGCATAATGCGAGCGAGCCAGTTGCGGGCGCCCACCTTGTGAAGAATGATATTGCTCGGCACTTCAAAGATGAAATACCCTAAAAAGAAGATGCCTGCACCAATACCGTAAATGGTTTCTGAAAACTTCAGGTCGTTCAGCATCTGCAGTTTTGCAAAGCCCACATTAACACGGTCAAGATATGCACCGAGATAGCAGAGCATCAAAAACGGAATCAGTCGCTTAGCAACCTTTGCGTAGGTCTTTGCTTCAAAGCTCGTGGCGTCGCTGGACGCAGTGAGCTCAGCGCCAATTGATGGCGCAGCTAATTTGGATTTCATGGATTGTCTCCTATCAGCCAGGCTCAGCGGTTCTCGACGAGCTAGACCTCAAGCTTTTATGCCACTTGAAAGGGCGCGGCGCCACGGCTGGGCCGCATGCGCCGTATGCGCGCACATTGATGCGCGCAGGTGTGCGGCGTCAGTGAATCAGCATGCCGCCATTTACGTCGAGGGTGATACCGGTCAGATATGTCGAGAGGTTGCTAGCAAGGAACAGGCAGGCGTTCGCAATGTCGTTCGCTTCACCGAGACGTCCAAGGGGAATGCCCTTGATAATGTCTGCGCGCATATCAGGAGTCAGCTTGTCGCCGGTGATATCGGTTTGAATGAGACCCGGAGTTATCGAGTTCACACGGATGTGGTCAGCGCCAAGCTCGCGAGCCATCGCTTTTGCGAGCCCGAGGACGCCGGCTTTGGCGGCACTGTAATGCGGGCCGCCGAAGATGCCACCACCCCGTTGTGCAGAGACTGATGACATACAAACGATGCTGCCGCTCTGCTGCTTCTTCATGTGCGGAATGACCGCTTGCGACATGTAGAGCGTGCCAAGAAGGCTTACGCCGACAACTGCATCGAAGTTTCCGCGAGTAATCTCGAGCGTCTTGATGGGTTGCGTGATTCCCGCATTGTTCACCAACGTGTCAATACGGCCGTATTTGGCGGCGACCGCATCTGCTGCGGCAATACAGGCCTCTTTGTCGGTCACGTCGCAGGCCAAGCCGATGTGCCCTTCGCCCAAGTCCCGCGCCGCACTCTCGGCATCGGTCTTGTTAAGGTCGAGGATTGCCACTCGTGCGCCTTGTGCCGCCATCGCCTTCGCTGTGGCCTTGCCAATGCCGCGTGCCGATGCCGCGCCCGTGATAACAACGACTTGATTCTCGAGCAACATTGCAGTGTCTCCGTTGATGAACTAGGTGTAGGACGAAGTTTGTCCGTCGGCGACCGCTGCATCAACGCAGTTTGCCTCAACTGAAGCTGAGAAATTTTCAGATTCTCGGTGTAATCCCTAGGTTTACCGTCCGCTTCGCTCGATTTCCTGTTCAATCCAGGAGAGGAACTTGGCAACACGGGGCAACTCGGCGTTTTGGCTTGGGTAAACGAGATGGTGCGCTGCAACCTCGACCGAATGACTATTCTCGAAGACTTGAACGAGCGCCCCCTCGCGAATCTTTTGAGAGGCCATCATGGTGCTTTCTAACGCGATGCCAAGGCCGAGCGCGGCCGTTTCAATCGACATATATGAGCGGTCGAACGAAAAATCAAACCTCTTGCTCGGACCCGGAATCCCGCTGCGCCCGAACCACTGTCGCCATTGCACAAGAGGCGTTTCAGAGTAGATGAGCCGATGGTTGATAAGGTCTTCGGGGGTCGCTACCGGATGGCGCTCCAAATATTTCGGTGACGCGAGAGGTGCGATGAACTCTCCCCGGACTGTCTTCACTTCAAGGTTACTCCAGCCGCCGTATCCGTGGCGGATGTCAATGTCGAAGTAGCCGTTGGAGAACGATACATCTTCATAGGAACAGGCAACATTCAGCTGGACGTCACCGTTCGCTTCCTGAAAGGAAGACAGACGAGGCAGTAGCCACATGAGTCCAAAGCTCGGGCTCGAATGCACGCGCAAGATATCGACTTCCTTACGGCTTGATGCTCTCTCCGTTGCTCGACTGAGGTCGGCCAGCGAACCTGTCACATCTGACAGATAGCGCTCTCCCGTCGGCGTCAATATGAGACCGCGCCCCGTCCTCTGGAACAAGGGCTGCCCTATCAGCGCTTCAAGATTGCCCAGTTGATGACTGACCGCGGAAGCCGTCAGGTCCAGTTCCTCCGCAGCACGATTGACGCTCTTTGTGCGAGCAATGCATTCGAACGCGATGATGGATTTCAGAGGAGGAATGCGCATCGTCAAATTTTTTTCAGTCGCAGTTGAAGGAAACTGCATTGCCTTCATACGGTACCCGCTGCCATCCTGACCTCAGGCGGCACGGATTCGAAACAACTATGCAAACGCCCGTGTCCGTCCTGCGAGGCTGCTCTCGCGATAATCAATATTGCGCGGTGCAACAACCGTGCAGGAGACACACATGCATTATCCGTTCTTCTCTTCGGCAACGCGAATCATCTCTGGGTTCACGCTGACTATGGATGGCTCGTACTCGATGGTGTTCGAGCGCGGCTGACGCTGCCCAGCCAGGCCTGCCAACCGGCGCGACGCCGCATCATCGGTTTCGGTCGGCCGCTTACTCAGGTTCCCAATTTTCCCTGTAGGTGTCCCGGCACACGGCCGGACGCGCTCGCTTGCACCTATTGCGACGGAGACATCCATGGCTGAACAGCAAACACTGTTGCTCGCTCACTCAATCGTAAAGAGCTTCGGACCGACCAACGTCCTGAAGGGCTTTGACTTGTCTATCACCGCCGGCGAGGTCCATGCCTTTCTCGGAGGTAATGGTGCTGGGAAATCGACCTTCATCAAGATAATTTCCGGTCTGCACGAACGGGACAGCGGCACTCTCGAGTTCGCCGGTCGCGAGCTAGGTGGCTCCTCCGTGTCACCCATCGATACCGGCGAGATAGCGGTCGTAAATCAGGAGCTTGCATTACTTCCGCATCTCACTGTGGCCGAGAACATCGCCATGCCTCGTTTAAACCGAGCCTGGCGGAAATGGAGCGCACGCGAAGCGCGTACGCTTGCAGTAGAAGCACTGTCGCTAATTGACCCAGACTTCGCGCATCAGTCGGTGGAACGTCTTGTAGGAGACTTGAGTCTCCACGAAAGGCAGCTCGTCGAAATCGCGCGTTCACTCCGGTCAGGTGCGAAGCTCCTGCTTCTTGATGAACCGACCGCCAATCTAACAGCATCAGAAACCGGAAGGCTTTTCTCCGTCATCCGGCGGTTAATTTCCGAGACCAACCTCGCGGTCTTATTCGTATCTCATCGAATGCGCGAGATTCGGCAAATCGCCGATGTTTGCACCATCATTCGAGACGGTAAGACCGCTGTTGACCGTGCGTCGCTTGATTCCATCACCGACCAAGAAATCATCGAGTTCATGGGGCAGACTGCTGAGCCCGACCAACGAGCTCAGGCTCAGGCAGAAGAAGCAGTAAACGTGAGCGGCGAACGGAACAGTCCGTCAGATGCAAATCCCGCGGCCCAATCATTCCATGTGACCTTGGATGACACGGAGCTAGAAATACATGCGGGCGCAATTATCGGGCTGGCAGGTGCGCCGACCGGCCCCCTGACCTTGATTGGAGCACTGACCGGGCAAGCTCGAAAGTCTCGCTGGAAGGTACGCCAGAAAGGCGTGCAGCTCAAGCATCCAAGCCCCTCAGCAGCAGCTCGCACAGGCGTGGGCTACATCTCCGGCGACCGTTCAAACAAAGGTATCTTGGCAACCCTTCCCATCATTGACAACTTGATGGCAGCGCGGCGAGTCGTCGAGCGTCGAGGGATTGCAAAGAGGGATGAGATTGAGCAAGGGCAGAGTCTTCTCGATGCACTCAAGATTCGCGCAGGCTCGCTTTGGGATTTGCCATCCACACTGAGCGGGGGGACTCAACAAAAGATTCTCATCGCACGCTGGCTGACTCTTCAGCCACATTTGCTTGTCCTCGAGGAACCCACGCGTGGTGTGGACATACGAACAAAACGCGAGATATACGCCCTTGTTCGAAAGCTCGCGGCGCAAGGAACTGCGGTTGTCTGGTGGTCTACCGAATATGTCGAGCTCGTCGAGTTGTGCGACAGCGTGCTCGCGTTCGACCTGTCTGGCCGACCCACGGTTGTCTTGAGCCATGCGGACATCAGCGAGACCAATCTTGCAGAAGCCACCGGTATGGCAGCGTAAAGCACATAAGCCCTCGGCACCAATACATCAATCAAGGAGACAACCGTGAAGATAGCAACCCGCTCCCTCGCGAGCGAAGCGCGTCAGCCTGGCGGCGGTATTCGACGAGTTTTATCAACGTACCGAACAGAGATTGCCATCGCTATCGCCATCGTTGTAATTGAACTGGCGGTGGGCATGGTGGTCCCAGCCGCGTTGTCCGCAGGAAACATCGCGAACGTTGCACAGGCTGCAGCACCACTTGTCATCATGGCAATGGGCGTGCTTCTTGTCATTATCACCGGCGGCATAGACCTCTCGGTCGGTTCGGTTTTCTCATTGACGGGCATGGTGACCGGACTGGCGATGTCGCACGGGTTGGGCGCTGTTGCGAGCAGCTTTTCGGGCCTTGCGGTTGGGATTGTCATTGGGTCCATCAACGGGGCGCTTGTGACATATGTTGGCCTTGCGCCCTTTGTCGTCACATTGAGCACTTATGCCATCGCCGGCAGCCTCTCGTTCATCGTCACGGACGGACATTCGCTCCCTATCAACGACCCCAACTACTGGCTTCTTAATTCGGGAACGCTCATTCCTGGCGTAGTCAACTACGTATTGTGGTGCGCCTTGCTCCTCATCGTTATTGAGTTTTGCTTACGCAAGGTTGTGGCTGGCCGTTGGCTCTACGCTATTGGCAGCAGCAGTTCATCCGCGCGAGTTATCGGCATTCCCGTAAATCGCGTCCGGTTATCCGCGTACGTGCTCTCGGGACTGCTCGCATCCTTTGCGGGCATCGTCAGCGTCTCGTATATCAGCAATGCAGAAGCGACTGCTGGGTCAAGCCTCATGCTGCAAGCAATTGCAGCCGTTGTGATTGGCGGTGCGAGTCTTTTCGGTGGAACGGGCTCTGCAATCGGCGCGCTTCTCGGCTCATTGATGATTACGATAATTCAGAACGGTGCAAATCTGATTGGCGTCAACAGCTTCTGGCAAGGCACCGTAACTGGTGTCGTCATTCTCATCGCGGTACTTGTCGACCGCATCACAAAGGCACGGCGATAAATCCGGCTGAATACAACTCATGAAGGAGACAGTGATGACTAGCTTCGCGCGTACTAATCTCGTGAAATCCAGGACCTCGTTTGTGAAAATGCTGACATGTACCGCACTAGCTCTCGCGGCCGCGACTTCACAGTCAGCATTTTCTCAGGCCAAGCAGACCGTTGCATACATCGCGCCTTCCTTGGATATTTCGTACTGGCAGTGGGTCGCGTATGGTGTCAAGCAGCGTGCCAAAGAACTTGGTATGGACTATGTTGAATTCACTTCGGAGAATTCGCCGGCAAAACAGATGGATAACGTCAAAACGGCTCTCACGCGCGGCGTCACAGCCATCGTCATGGGACCCGTGAGTTCGACCAGTACACCCCCTGTCTTGCGGCTGTTGAAGGACAAGTCCGTCCCCATCGCGTTTGCGGGGATTGGGCCGGGGCCCGGTCAGACCGACTATACGTCGGCCGTGACGGCGAATAACTACGAGACAGGTAAGGCGCAGGGTTCTTACGTATGCAAGCTCGCAAAGGAGCGCGGAGGCAACAAAATTGCGATGCTGTCGCTACCGCAGGACCGCGAAAACGCACAGAAGTACATGAAGGGCGCGAAGGAGTCTTTCTCGGCGGACGGTTGCGAACTTGTTCAGGTTCTTGAGACGCACGGCTTGACCGTGAACGAAGCCGTTTCCCAGGCGAATGACATCCTTACAGCGCATCCCGATGTCAAGGCAATCTACGGAATGTACGACGAGGCCGCTACGGGTGCGGCAAAAGCGCTACAGACGCGGGGGCTCACCGGAAAGGTCGCCGTCGTTACGGCAGATGGTAGCCCGACCACTATTCGCCTGCTTCGTGACGGTGCAATCCAAGGCATTTTCTTGCAAGAAGCGGTTGGTCAAGGTATCGATGCGACGACCCAAGTCCATAACGCCCTGAACAAGAAGCCCACAACTCAGGAACTTGCTTTGAAAGAGCCGCTAGTCACGAAAGAAACGATTGACCAACCGAGCGCCCAGGCGACAGTGAAGCGCGTGTATCCGCCCTCGGCCGGCAGCTACTAAGTCCTTTCGTACGGCGCGCCGCTACGCAAGCGGTGGCTTCCGAGCTTCCGCCCTAAGAAATTGGAGACACCATGGACAATTTCCCAATCATCGACCCGCATCATCACCTTTACGACCTGAAGACCGGCAACTATCCGTGGCTTCAAGGGCCTATGCTGGAACGCGTTTTCGGGGACTATTCGGCCATCCGTCAGGACTATCTCATCGAGAACTTCCTCGCAGACATCAAGAACCAGAACGTCGTTAAAACGGTTCACCTTCAAGTGGAGTACGACCACAACGACCCCGTCGCCGAAACTCGTTGGCTGCAGAGCGTCGCAGACAAGCATGGCTATCCGCATGGAATCGTCGGATTCGCAGACCTATCGTCTCCGGACGTTCAACAGGTCCTTGAAGCGCATCTTGAGTTTCCGAACGTACGCGGGATTCGCCAATGCCTGAACTTTCATCGCGACCCCGTTAAGACTTTCATCGACAGTCCCCACCTAATGAGCGACCCTCAGTGGCGCGCGGGATATGCGCTCCTCAAACGATACGACTTGTCGTTTGACTTGCAGCTGTATTACACGCAGATGGAAGAAGCAACTGCACTCGCCCGCTACTTCCCGGACACCGCGGTCGTGCTTAATCACACGGGTATGCCGGTGGACAGACTGCCGGACGAAGTGGACGCGTGGAAGGAAAGCATGACACTCCTCGCTTCTGCTCCAAACGTCTTCTGCAAAATCTCGGGGCTTGGAATGGGAGACTGGAAATGGACCGTCGATAGTATCCGTCCTTTTGTCCTGCACGCGATTGAGGCGTTCGGTGTCGAGCGATGCATGTTCGCCAGCAACTTTCCGGTCGACAAGTTGTTCAGCAGCTACGACGAAGTCTTCAATGCGTTCAAGTCCATCACAACGGATTTTTCTCCGGCCGAGCGTGCCGCGCTTTTCCACTACAACGCCGAGCGCGTGTACCGTCTGTGAAGCAAGGTTTTGCCAGCATTGGTGAGTTGATGCGACGTGCTTTTCGGCACCGCACGTCGCGCACCTCCCACGAATGCTTCTGCTTGAACCGCTTTGGCCTTGCTTCCGACTACCGGTAGTCGAACCAACTCACTGCGTGGTCTGTTGCGACCTCGTCTAATTCCTGTCGTCCGCAGTCTCTGGCAATGATGACCGCTCCAAGTGGTGCTGTCGTGCCCGCGATTAAGCGCCGCGGCGCAGAAAACGTTGTCCCGACGCTTTGCAAGAGAATCCGGTTGTTGGGATTCTCTCCAGGAACAATCGCCTTGATGCGCAGCAACCGGTCTCCGAGAGCCCCTGCAATATTCTCGAGCCAGTCCAAACCTGAGTCCCACGACAATCGCTCGTCGACCTTTGCCCGAAAGACGCGAATTCGTGGATGAAGCAGCCGGCGTCGCTCCGGTACGCCACAGTGGATGTCGCGAACGACTGTGTCACCATTGCTCGGCGGTCGAAACGCATCGCGCGCGCGAACCGTCGCCGAGATTTCGTTGACTATGTCTGCCATCGGATTTACGGCAGTAACTGCTTGCAATACTTCGTCGCGCTTCTCGCTCGAGATGAGGTCGACTTTAGTGAGCACGATGGTATTGGCACCAGCAAGTTGCGCAACAGCGTCTTCGAAGTCGCCTGTCTCCATCGCTGGGCGACTGCAGTCATATGTTGCTATCAGGTGCAATCTGAGACGGAGGTCGGCAAGCTCCTGCAGCGACGATACGATTGGACCTGGCCGCGAGAGGCCACTGCATTCCAACACGATACGAGAGAAAATTTCTTGACCTGCAGCCCGGCGAAATTCAACGAGGTCCTGAACGGTCGTGACGAGGTCACTCGTCATTGAACAGCAAACACAGCCGTTGCTTAGCGTGGTCATTGACGTACCACGCGCAGATTCGGAAAGCACTGCTCCGTCGATGTTTATCTCGCCCGCTTCATTAACGATAATGGCCGTGTCAGAGGCGTCTTCACTGGCAAGCACAGTCTCGAGCAGCGTGGTCTTCCCGCTGCCAAGCGCGCCGGAGACAATAACGAATTGAGGCCCTGATTCCATGACAACCTCACTTCGTACGGGGAGCACTGGACGCTTCCGGCCAAGTACCTGCGACCATCTCGCGAACGTCTGAAAGCAACTCTTCGACGTCGTAGACCATCCCGCCCCGAATCGTCTTTTGCAGGCACCGTTTGAATTCCGGGCCATTTGTTTCCTCGTTCAAGCGGACGGCTCCAGTGCCATACAACAGCTTGAAGTCTGTCAGCGGATTTTGGTCGTGAACGAGAATGTCCGCTCGCTTGCCTACCTCGAGCGTGCCCGCTTCGTCTTCAATCCCGAGAAGTTCAGCCGCATGCGCGGTGGCTGCTCGCAACACTTCGAGAGGCGAAAAGCCTGCCTCTTGAAGAAGCTCGAGCTCGCGCACAAATCCGAAACCGTAGACCTGGTACATGAACCCAGAGTCGCTACCGGCGCACACACGGCCGCCACGGTTCTTGTATTCGTTCAGGAAGGTCATGAGGATGCTGAAGCTCTCCTTCCACTCGACCTCGTTCTTCACCGACCAGCGATAGAAGTATGCGCCGTGCCCGCCACGTTGCGGCTGGAAGTACTTCCATGTCGTGCTATCCGTGTATTCATCATGCCAGTCTGCACGACGCGCACGCATCAAATCGCGATTACTGTCGTATACATTCATCGTGGGAACGAAAGTATGTCCCGCCTCGAGGAAAGCCTCGATGACATCGTTCCACTTCGTGCTACCGGGCCTCGCTGCCTGCAGAAATGTCTGACCGGCAGTGGCAAACCGCATGTATTCGTCGTTGTAGTTGTAGTCGTCGCTAACTGATTGCAGCGTACGACCGTCGAACAGTGCCTCGGGGATGCCATATGCGTGCTCGGTGCTGGTGAGTCCCCAACGGGCCGTGCGCAGTGCGTTCATGCGGCCAACCGAAAGCTGCGCATGGTGACAACAAGTCCGCAAACCGAGCTTCTTGCTCTCATCGAGCGCCGCTTCCATGATTGCCGGCGGAGCGCCGAAGAACTTGACGCCGCGCGCGCCTTTCGCATGGGCCTTTCGAAGCCACTCACGGCCCTGTTCAGGCGTGAAAATGGTTTTCAGGTAGTCGTTGACTGCAGGAAAATAGACGTACGGGTATAGCGTTGGTGCAGCAATTTGCCCCTCATCGGCGGCAGCCGCCTGCTGCTGCGTCCAAGCAAGTCCGTTCATCGTGCCTGCTTCGCGGACGCTCGTCACACCGTGAGCGAGCCAAAGCTTGTAGATGTAGTCGGCTGGCAGCATCTCGCCGTTTTCTGCGTGAAACGGCGTGCCGATGTGCGCATGGCAATCGATGAAGCCCGGTGTGACGAATTTTCCAGAGCAGTCAATCTCATGGTCGCCAGCGGTGGGTCGACGGGCCGGGTTGATAGGTAGCCCCGGTACGCCAACTGCGGCGACTTGAGTGATGCGCCCATCTTCGACCACGATGTCGGCCGGTCCCCAAGGAGGTGCGCCCGTGCCGTCGATGACCATCGCACCGCGCAGGACGAGTCGACGGAAGGGGCCGGCGCCGCGGTCCCGCTTCGTCGCGGCTTGCACCTGTCCCAAACCTTTCTTTGCGAAACCAGCGACCATCTCTTCGCCGACTTCAATTTCCGCACCGGGCGCGCCCATGCTGTCTCCGTTATCGATTTGCCCTTTCAGGCTTTCGTCAATTCTCAAAATACCTTCGTGCCGGGCGCAACATCACGCTCCGGCTTGAGATAAACAACTGCGCCGTCCGCGTCCTCGACGCCGAGCATCAGCACTTCGGACTTGAAGCCGGCGATTCGCCGTGCGCCCAAATTCACAGCGCAAATGACCATCTGTCCAACAAGCTCTTCAGCTTTGTAGAGTGCCGTGTATTGGCCGCTGGTCGCGAGTTCACCCAGCTCACCGAAGTCAATCCAAATCTTGTAGGCAGGCTTGCGTGCCTCCGGGTTCAACTCAACGCGGGCGATGCGACCGGCACGCATGTCGACCATCGAAAACGCTTCGTAGGGAGTTGTATCGCTCATCTTGTGACAATAGGAAAATTGTATCCAAAGCCCAACGGGGTCTCGAGACGAAGCCGCAGTACGGCTGATGTTATCTGGTCACTATGCCGTCGAGTCCGCGTTCAACATCTGTACGTCCTGAAGTTCGTGCGGATGCTTGTACCTGACCACAGGGAGCAAAGGTCCTTCGAGTTCTCCTTGGCAAACCCGCATGGAAGGTTGTGCATAGTCCAAAATCGCGGGACGGAAATGTCGTGGCTCAGCCGCCGACTCGATGGCTGAAAGCACTGCCCCTGCGGCCACCGCCTCTTCGATTTGTTCCTCGAGCAGCGTCGCCGCGACATCGTCGATTAGAGGTCCAACGTCGGTACGCTCATCAAGTGGGTCTCCGACATGTAACTGAGATACTCGGCTGATGAGTGCGGAGACCACCGAGTCCCCAATGGAATCGGGTACGTAAAGACACGATACGCGCTCGGCTTCCGCTCGCAAAGGAGGAAAAAAAGCCCGCTGAATGATTGAGTCACATACGGACTTGATGTCGGAGTGCTCGTCGACTGCAAACGGAGACCGAGTGACCGTAGTCACCGTCACGGGAACCAACGCTTCATCGCACGCACGCAGGATGTAGTTGCCGACCTCACGGCTTCCTCGAAACCGGACTTCGCTCACACGAGAGTGCATGAGTGCCGCACGTAGCATTCCAATCGCGTCAGTGGAAGGAGCGACGCACAGCAATCCGTCGAGGTCGTCACCTTCGTTCCAGAGCGCGGCGAGCGATAACGAAGATAGCGAGGCTCGCGTAGAGGGCTTTACAAGCAAAGCGCGGCCGTTGCTTAGCGCCGCCACCGTCTCTGTTACCAATGACAAGACCGGGTCGCACCAATTCAAGATGCCAAATGTCACCTGCGCTGCTGTCCACTCTCGTGCCGGGGACACAGCCGGGCTCGAACAATACAGGTCGAGAGTCGCGAGCGCCGTCAGCACCTCGACGCGAGCAAACCGGATTGGCTTGCCCGTCTCCAGGCTAATGGTGCGCGCCAGCTTCTCTCGCTGTACGGCGATTCGTTTCGCCCAGGTACACAACCGCTCCTGAACGACTTGTGCTGTGTGAAGCGTTCCCGCAGCGATAACAACGCGCTCGAAAAACGCTGCGATGGTTCGGCAGTCCGTGTCGGGCGCGGTGCCAACAACCGAACCGTCGAACGGACTATTGATGTCAAAATGACGGATGACGCCTGCTCGCACGCCGAACGGATGCGCAAGCAGGCGTTGGGTGGCTTCGTCAAGCCGTCCGTCCAGCATCGCTTAGACAGCAGCCTTGGCGGCAGTCACGGCGCGACCGAACATCCCCAGTGCGTCGGATACGTCCTGGTCCGAAACCGTCAGGGGCGAGAGGAAGCGGACGACATTGCGTTCAACGCCGCACTTGATGATGAGCAGGCCTTCGTCGCGTGCTGCGTCGAGGATGCGTTGTACGAGCGCGCTGTCCGGAGACTTCGTAGTCGCATCAGAGACGAACTCGACAGCGACCATCGCTCCGGTTTGACGGATTTCGCCCATTTCTGCGTGCTGGGCCTTCAACTCTTCCAGCCCAGCCCGGAGTTGCTCGCCGATTTTGACGCTGCGCTCGAGCAGGTTTTCTTGCTCGAAGATGTCCAGCACGGCATTTGCGGCCGCGCAACCCAACGGGTTGCCGCCATACGTGCCGCCCAATCCGCCCGGCTGCGGCGCATCAACGATTTCGGGGCGACCCACAACGCCCGAGATGGGCAGACCGCCTGCGAGACTCTTCGCCACCGTCACGAGGTCAGGTTGAATGCCCGAGTGCTGGAAGCCAAACATCTTTCCGGTGCGGCCAAAGCCAGTCTGGATTTCATCGCAAATCAGAATGATGCCGTGCTTCTTCGTGAGTTCGCGTAGAGCCTGCATGAATTCGGCCGGGGCGGCGAGGAAACCACCATCGCCCTGTACGGGTTCGAGGATGATTGCCGCAACACGGTCCGGCTGAATTTGCGTGCTGAAAATGGTCTGGAGTGCCTTCAGCGCATCGTCCGAGCTGATGCCGTGGTATGCGTTGGGATACGGAGCATGGTAGACATCTGGCGCAAACGGTCCGAAGTTCTGCTTGTAGGGTGCGCTCATGCCGGTAAGCGACATGCCAAGGAGCGTGCGGCCATGGAATCCGCCGCGGAAGGCAATCACGCCAGGGCGATTCGTGTAGCCACGCGCAATCTTGATGGCATTTTCAACTGCTTCGGCGCCGGTCGTCAGAAAGACGGACTTGTAACCCTGGCCGGGCGCGACCAGCTCGGACAGACGCGCTGCCAAGCGAATGTACGGGTCGTAGCCGACCACTTGAAAGCAGACGTGCGAGAAGGATTCAAGCTGCTGCTGCACTGCGGCGACCACAGCCGGGTGGTTATGGCCAACGTTAAGCACACCGATGCCGCCTACGAAATCGAGGTACTTGCGACCCGTGTCGTCCCACAGATACGCACCAGCCGCACGGGTAGCGATAATCGGGTGCGCCGTCGCCACACCGCGAGCGACGTAGGTTTCACGCAGCGCCGCGGCGCTCTGATTTTTGTCGAGTTCCTTGTTCATCAAATCACCTCCTGAGATGGAACCCATGGTAGGAAGCCACAAACCGCGCGAATACCTACGGAAAGTAGGAATTTCGTCGACCGTTTTCGCTTTTTTTGGGCTAATTCATAGTTCTTGCACTAATCTACAAGCTCCCGTTCCTACCAAACATGGGTAGTTATGTGATTTCTGGCTGAGTTCAATGAGGTACGGCTGGTTCCCGACCGGAACCGAACCGACCATTGAAAGCGCTAAGTACGCATCGGGAGCGGAGATGAACACAGTAAATTTGGCAGGAACCTACGTAGACGAGAAAGCCACCCGACGGCGGGCGATTGTTGCCACCGTGCTGGGGAACGGCTTCGAGTGGTTTGACTTCATGGTGTACGGCTTTTTCGCCATCACCATCGCAAAGCTGTTCTTCCCGACTGGCAACGACCTCACGTCGCTGATGCTCTCGGTCGCGACGTTTGGCGTCGGCTTCCTTGTTCGGCCCTTTGGCGGCATTCTCATCGGCATCTACTCCGACCGCGCCGGCCGGAAAGCTGCGTTGTCGCTGACGATTCTTCTAATGTGCGCCGGTACGGCAATTATTGGTCTCGCCCCGACCTACTCGCAAATCGGCATGGCAGCCCCCTGCCTGATTGTCTTTGCGCGCCTGCTTCAAGGCTTTTCGGCCGGCGGCGAGATGGGCACGGCGACTGCCTTCCTGACGGAGCACGCACCGAAGGGCAAAAAGGCGTATTACTCCAGTTGGATTCAGACGAGCATCGGTTTCGCCGTCTTGATGGGTGCCTGTTTTGGAACGGGCATCACGCTCGGCCTCTCCACTGCCGACATGGAGAGCTGGGGGTGGCGCATCCCGTTCCTCTCGGGTCTGCTCATCGGGCCTATCGGCTTCTTCATTCGCCGCAATCTGGACGAAACGCCGGTCTTCCTCGAGGCAGAGAAGTCGAAGACGCCGCTGAAGGAGGTTCTCCGCGATTACCCGTGGCAAGCCTTCGCAAGTTTCGCGATGGTCGTGCTCTGGACAGTTTGTATTTACGTGATTCTGTTCTACATGCCGACGTTCTCGGTGAAGGTCCTGAAGCTTCCGCAATCCGCATCGTTTATCGCGGCAATGGTCGGTGGCGGTGTCATCACTGTCTTCTCGCCGTTCACCGGCTGGTACTCAGACAAAGTGGGCCGCAAGTGGCTGCTCGGTGGCGCGTCGGCTGCGATGCTTGTTCTCGCCTGGCCGATGTTCGCGATGATTGTGAAAGCTCCGTCACTCGCGACGCTGTGCGTTTTTCAGGCCGTTTTCGGCGTGCTCATCGCGATATATACGGGTCCTATCTTGGCTGCTCTGTCGGAAACCTTCCCAACCAAGGTGCTTTCGACTGGACTCTCGGTCGCCTACAATCTCGCCGTCATGACGTTCGGCGGCTTCGCGTCGCTCATTCTGACGTGGCTCATCAGCACGACGGGTACGGCTATGGCGCCGGCGTTCTACGTCATCTTCGCCGCCGCGTTCAGCTTGCTGGGCGTGCTGTTCGGTTATCGCCAGCCTAAAGAGGTTTAATTGTTGCCGCGGTGTCGCGCTGATACCGCGGCGAAACTATTCGCCGCCATGAAGCTTGACACCGCAATTCGTGAAACCGTTTTACGTGAAGCAGAGGTTGTTGCCGGAGAAGAAAATCTCCAACGGGACATCACCTGGGTTCACATGGTCGACCACCCAGATATCGTCAACTGGGTTAAGCCTGGCGAGCTGCTGCTGACCACGGGCTACAACTGGCCAAGCGACACTGAGGCTTCGAGACGGCTGGTACGCGACCTGAGTAAAGTCGGCCTGGCGGGGGTTGTGCTGGCGGTTCCTCACTTTCGCGACCACTTCCCTCAAGAAGCCATCGACGAAGCGCGCAGTGTTGGCTTTCCTCTTCTCGAGCTCCCTTGGGCTGTTCAGTTCAGCCAGGTCACGCACGAGATTCTCGCGAAAATAATCAACTTCCAGGCCGAGATTATTGAGCGCTCGGAGCAAATGCACCGTGCTTTGACGAACGCCGCGGTGACAGCGAATAGCCTGGGTGACATCGCAATCACGCTCAAAAAGCTGGTCGGTCGCGAAGTAACTTTCACCAACATTTCCGGTGAGATGCTTGGCACGTCGGCCGCAGAATCCGAAACGCAGGCGCTTGAGGAGCAGTTCCTCACCTCGTTGTCCGATGGACCCATCGATTCCAGCAGTTCTTCGCGCCCCATCCGGGTGAAATTCGTTTTTGCTGGGCGCGCCCTTTATCGGCTCCGGCTGCCGGTTCGACTCCACGACTCGCTGGTTGCAGTGAACTGGCTCGATTTGGACGGCGCGGAGGTTGATGAACTGGACACTCGAGCAATGGAGCATGCGAGCGTGGTCGCCGCACTGCATCTCATGCATCAACAGCAGCTCGCGCAACAGGAAGACCGCCTCGGATACGCGCTCGTAGCCGGGCTGCTCGACGGCGAGTTCACTTCGACGCCGAGCGCGCTCGAACGCGCCCGCGTATGTGGCTGGAGTCAAGCGGGCCAATATCGCATCTGCCTTGTGCTGCTCGATGAGCCCATACCCCTGACCACGGAAGGCCTGAATCGTCGTGAGCGCTGGGTGGAGTCACTCAAGCATCAGCTTCGGGCAACAGGACAACCCGAGCTGCTCGCGATATGGCTGAACCAAATCAAGTTCATCCTGCCCGCAGATGCTTCTCCTGAGACGCTGTGGGACGCGGTCAGTGACCAGCGCGCTGCGATGGCAATCAGTCGCGTGCACTCAGGTGTCGACGGGATGGCGACAGGCTCGAAGGACGTTGATGCTCTGCTGCCGACATTGCGCCCTGGAAGACTGCATCGATTTGACGAGATTCTCTTTCCTCGAGCGCTTCTTGGCGACGCGAACGCCCGCGACATGCTCATCGAACGGCTCGTTACACCACTTGTCTCGCGGCCTCGCGGCGAGTCTCTACTCGAGACGCTGTGCACGCTCGCAGATGAGGGCTTCCAGTTGGTCAACGCGGCACGTTCGCTAGGTATTCACATCAGCACGATGCGCTATCGCCTCGAGCGAATCGAAGAAATTCTCAACGTCACGCTCGAAGACCCCAAGATTCGATTTCAGGTCCAGGTCGCGATGGCGCTGTACCGACTCCGCGAAGATTGACGCCAGCCTTCCTACTTTAAGTAGGAAGACTTCCACTTTGTGTCGCGTTTTAATTTTGGAATGACGCGGGATTTGAAGGCAAACGCGCAATTCGCGTGGAGCCGCAGTCTCGCCGCATTTTCCGGATTGCGCGACCACATGACTTCGAACTCGTCCTCCCCACGTCCCGACCTCAACAAGCTTCTTTCCCTGCAGCGTCGACTGGCTCAGACAAGCGACGCTGAAATTAGGTTCGATGCAGGGTCTCGAGCAGCGTACGCGTCAGAGGCATCGAACTATCGACAGGTGCCCATCGGTGTCGTCCTGCCGCGCACAGTTGAAGACGTCGTTTCGGTGATGCGCGCTTGTCACGAGGCCGACGTGCCGGTGCTCACGCGTGGTGCGGGCACGTCGATGTGCGGCCAGTCTGTGAACGTCGCGGTCATCATCGATACATCGCGACACCTGACCCGCATTGAGCAACTCGACGCCGAGCACCGGACCGCGTTGGTTCAGCCTGGCGTCATTTGTGACCAGTTGAAGACCGCCGCTGCACTCAAAGGCCTCACGTTCGGCCCGGACCCCGCCACGCATAGCCGCTGCACGATTGGTGGCATGGTGGGCAACAACTCGTGCGGCGCGCACTCAGTGATGGCCGGCAAGACTGCTGAGAACATCGAGTCGATGGAAATCCTGACCTATGACGGAGAGCGGTTCTGGGTCGGACCGACAGACGAGGCGGCATATCAAGAGCACATCGCAGCCGGGGGGCGTCGAGCCGAGATTGTGCAGGCGCTGCGCAAGCTCGTCGACCGTCATGCGGATGAGATTCGCATGGGATTCCCGAAGCTGAAGCGTCGAGTCTCGGGCTACAGCCTTGACCAACTCTTGCCGGAAAACGGGTTCAACATTGCTCGTGCGCTTGTCGGTTCGGAGGGCACGTGTGTGTCGGTGTTGCGAGCAACGGCAACCCTGGTGCGCAATCCGACCGCGCGGGTGGTCACCGTGTTCGGCTTTCCAACCATCTTTGACGCAGCCGATTGCGTTCCGCAACTGCTGCCGCTCGAGCCCATTGCGATGGAAGGCTTGGACACAGGCATCGTCGGTGGCTTACGCGAACGGGGGCTTGCCCTTGCCGACATTGCAGAGTTGCCTGACGGCAATGCGTGGCTGATGGTCGAGTTCGGCACGAATACTTTCGAATCCGCCGTGGAGCGTGCGCAAGCGGCCGCAAACCTTGCAGCGTCGTTGCCCGGCTCACCGAACGCGCGCGTTGTGTCTGACGCAGCAATGATGAAGCGACTGTGGTCGATTCGGGAAACTGGCGCATCCGCTACTTCTATCGGCGATGACCCATCGAAGCCCGACCCAGTTGTTGGCTGGGAAGATGCGGCAGTCGAGCCTCGCCTGCTCGGCGCTTACCTTCGAGAATTCGCTGCATTGGTCGAGCGGTACGGCTACACAACGAATATGTACGGCCACTTCGGGGATGGCTGCATCCATTCGCGCATCAACTTCGACCTGCGCAACAGCCAGGGCGTTCACACGTGGCGCGAGTTCCTACAGGAAGCAGCGAAGCTCGTTGTCAAATATGAGGGCTCGCTATCTGGGGAACATGGAGACGGACAAGCGAAAGGAGAACTACTCTCGTTGATGTACTCGCCCGAACTCATGGACGCCTTCCGCGAGTTCAAGACTATCTGGGACCCGAAGAACCGGATGAACCCCGGCAAACTCATCGACGCCATGCCTGTCGATGAGAACTTGCGACTGGGGCCGACGTATCGCCGAGTCGAAGTTCCGAGCCACTTCTCATTTGGCAATCTCCAGACGCCAGACACTTTCGCGCGCGCGACCGAGCGTTGTATCGGCATGGGCAAATGCCGCTCGCTCGACGGTGGGACGATGTGCCCGAGCTATCGTGCGACCCGCGAGGAAAAGTACTCGACCCGCGGCCGCAGCCGCTTGCTTTTCGAGTTGCTCAAGGGCGAAGTCATTACTGACGGTTGGGACAACAAGGACGTCAAGGACTCGCTCTATAACTGTCTCGCATGCAAGGGATGCCGCAGCGACTGCCCCACGCACGTTGACTTGGCGAAGTACAAGAGCCACTTCTTGTACCAGCATTATCAGAAGGCGAAACGTCCTTTGATGGACACGATGATTGGACACATCGGCACATGGCTGCCAATCGCGACGCGCATCAGCGGTGTCGTGAACACTGCCATGAAGATGCGTCCTTTCCGCGCCGTGGCAGAAAAATTCGGCCTGGCTTCCCACGTCAAGTTCCCCGCTGTAGCTTCCACCGCTTTCAGAAACGGTGACACCAGCAAGCATCTCGTACAAAACGCGGGTGCGGCGAATACCGATGCAAAGACGGTGCTGCTGTGGACCGACACCTTCAACAACGGATTCTCTCCAGAGGTTCTTGAAGCGTCTGTCAGAGTGCTGGAGTCATATGGCGTCACCGTCCGTCTCATGAGCAAGCAAATTTGCTGCGGGCGTCCGTACTACGACGCCGGCATGCTAGACCACGCCAAGCGCAACCTCGTCTACATCATGGGCGAGCTGAAAGAAGTCATCGCGTTGAAGCTTCCGGTGATTGTCCTGGAGCCGAGTTGCCTTTCAGTATTCCGTGATGAACTACGCTCGCTCTTTCCGAGCGACGAGAAGGCCACCGCCCTGGCCACCTCAGTCAAGACACTGGCCGAGTACCTCGAGGCGCAAGGCTTCGATGTTCCGAAGCTCGACGAAAGCGTCTACGTCCACGGTCACTGCCACCAGAAGGCGTGCGGTGGAGTCCAAGCTGAGTCTCGTCTCGTCGACAAGGCCGCGCAGTCTGGAGCGGTCCTGCAGACGGGCTGCTGCGGAATGGCAGGCGCCTTCGGCTATCACACGAAGACGGCAGACGTAGCGCGTTCAGTCGCCGAATCCGAGTTGGTGCCAAAAATTCAGCCGCTCGATGAAGGCGCCGTCCTCGTGACCGACGGCTTCAGTTGTCGCTCGCAGATTCGAAACACCACGGGCCGCTCGGCGATTCACCTCGCGCAGTGGCTTGATGGAAGAACCAAGAAAAGTCCGGCACGGCGCCAGGTCCAATCGCCCAAACAGGAGGAAACCGTATGAATCGTCGTCACTTCGCAAGCCTTGCGGCAGTCAGCGCGTCGGCGCTGCTCCTCTCTCGCACGAGCAACGCCGCCACGAACGTCAACGGCAACGCCCCCTCGGCTACGCTCGCTCAAGCCCAAACTGCTATTCGGCAAGCCACCTCGCGCGACGAGGCGATTCAAGCCTGGCTCGAGGTTGTTAAGCCGCGACTTCCGTTTCTCCAGGCGACGGCTTTGGTATCGCGTCCGCGCCCCGAGGCACCGAAAGAACTTGGCGCCGTCCGCCGGATTTACTCCACTGTTCCGAGCGCTTATCCCGTAGGTGGCTGGAAACAGCTTTCGGGTTCCGACTGGGCCCGGAAAGTCCTTGAACGCGGAGAGGTACTTGTTGCAAACAACGACGCGGAGCTCGAGCACTACTTTCCCGACCACAAGCTGCTGCAATCGCTCGGGACTGCAACGCTCGTCAACATTCCTGTGGTCGTCTGCAAGCGCACCGTCGGCGCGTTCGCCTTCATGTGCGCTGAGGTTGTCCCTGAAAACGCCATCACCGAAGAAATTCGACTGTTGACGGCACTAACCGCTCCTCTGTTTTCAGACGACCTGGTGCCGGCCGCCTGACAGCAGAAAATGCCGCGAGGAGCCTCGGCTCGATTGGGGAAGTCGACGGTTGACTCCTCCGGGCGAAACCAAATGCTGCAGGCTCCGGATACTCTAACGATAGGCTAACCCCTATCAAGGATTGTGAAATGTCACTCGCAACGCTTATTGATTCAGACCGCAAGCATCTCATCCATCCCGTCGCCAATTACCGCGCACATGAGCAGCGCGGCGTGACGGTCCTCGAACGCGGTAAAGGCGCCTGGTTGTATGACGCCCAAGGCAACGAACTGCTTGATGCGTTCGCGGGTCTCTGGTGCGTCAATACAGGGTACGGCCACGAGAGTATCGTGAAGGTCGCGGCGGAGCAGATGGCAAAGCTTCCCTATGCGACGGGATACTTCCACTTCGGCTCGCAACCGGCCATCGAGTTGGCCCAACGTCTTGTCGACATCACGCCCAAGAGCCTCCAACACGTCTACTTCTCGCTTGGCGGCTCCGATGCGGTCGACTCAGCCCTGCGCTTCATCACGCACTACTACAACGCCATCGGTCGGCCGGGTAAGAAGCATTTCATTGCTCTGGAACGTGGCTATCACGGCTCGTCGTCCATCGGCTCTGGCTTGACAGCAATCGCCAGCTTCCATCGCAACTTCGACGTTCCGCTGCCGACCCAGCATCACATCCCGTCCCCTTATCTTTATCGCAGCGAGACGCCAGACGATGCCCAGGCGCTCATTGCAAAATCAGTCAAGTCGCTGGAGGACAGGGTTGCTGAGCTTGGCGCAGAAAACGTCGCTGCTTTCTTCTGCGAGCCAGTTCAAGGCTCGGGCGGCGTCATCGTGCCTCCGAAGGGGTGGCTCAAGGCGATGCGCGATGCGTGCAAGCGGCTCGACATTTTGTTCGTCGCCGACGAGGTCATCACAGCCTTTGGCCGAACGGGTCCGATGTTCGCTTGCGAAACCGAAGGTGTTGAGCCCGACTTGATGACTATCGCGAAAGGCCTGACCGCTGGCTACGCCCCCATGGGCGCAGTGCTCATGTCTGATGCGGTCTATCAAGGCATCGCTGATGGTAGCAAGCCGGGAGAAGCAATCGGCCACGGTCAAACATATTCGGCGCATCCGGTGAGCGCCGCTATCGGACTTGAAGTTCTCCGGCTGTACACGGAAGGCGGCCTACTAGCGAATGGGCAAGCCCAGGCACCGAAATTCGCGAGCGGTCTCGACAGTCTTCTTGACCACCCGCTGGTCGGGGACTCGAGGCACGCCGGTCTGCTCGGTGCAGTTGAACTGGTCGCTGATAAGACGACACGGGCCCAATTCGACCCGGCACTTCATCTCGCTGACCGCATTTTTGACGCTGCTGCTCGCAACAAGATTATCTTCCGCGCCTTTGGCGACAACATACTCGGTTTCGCTCCGGCGCTCTGCTACACGGAAGGTGAAGTCCACATGTTGGTTCAACGCGTCCGTAAGACGCTCGACGACGTTCTCGAAAGCGCCGATGTTCGTCGCGCAATCAAAGGTTAAGGCCTGCGGCTCATTCGCCGGAGTAACACGAGAAGTATTTATCCAAGGTATCGAGTATGGAACTGAAACTTAAACGCGAAGAACTGCTGCGCCGCCAGAACTTGATTGGTGGCGAATGGACGGACGCGGTGGACAACGGCCGATATCCGGTGACGAATCCGGCGACGGGTGGGCTCATTGCCGAAGTCGCGAACAGCGGCAAGGCTGACGCTCGTGCTGCGACTGACGCAGCGGCGAAGGCGGCAAAAGATTGGCGTGAGCGTCTGCCACGAGAGCGTGCAGAAATTCTGAAGCGTTGGCACGCTTTGATTGTTGCGAACACTGACGACCTTGCTACGCTCATGTCGATGGAGCAAGGCAAACCGTTGGCAGAAGCTCGCGGCGAAGTCGCGTATGGCGCGTCGTACGTGGCCTGGTTCGCTGACGAAGCCACGCGCATCTACGGTGACCTCATTCCCCAGCAGCAACGCGGCAAGCAGATGCGCGCCATCAAAGAGCCGGTCGGAATCGTTGCCGCCATCACCCCGTGGAACTTTCCGCTGGCAATGATTGCCCGCAAAATTGCTCCCGCGTTGGCTGCAGGGTGCACGGTGGTCGCAAAGCCGGCCGAAGATACGCCCCTTACGGCACTGGCGCTTGCAGCACTCGCTCAAGAGGCAGGCGTTCCTGCCGGCGTCCTCAACATGCTCAGCGCGTCGCGTGACCAGGGCATCGAAGCCGTTGGTGATTGGCTTGCTGATGAGCGCGTGCGCAAAATCACGTTCACTGGTTCGACGGCGGTCGGAAAGTATCTCGCGCGCGAATCGGCTGGCACGCTTAAAAAGCTCTCGCTCGAGCTTGGAGGCAATGCGCCTTTCATCGTGTTCGACGACGCGGACCTCGATGCAGCCGTGGTCGGCCTGATGGCAGCAAAATTCCGCAATGGGGGCCAGACGTGCGTTTGCCCTAATCGCGTCTACGTCCAGTCGGGCGTGTTCGACAGGTTCGCCGAGCTGCTCGCCGCGCGAGTTGGTGCGCTGAAGGTCGCCCCTGCGACGGACTCGCAGGCTCAGATTGGTCCCATGATTAACGCGAAGGCAATCGACAAGATTGACCGTCACGTCAACGACGCGGTTTCGAAGGGTGCGACCGTGCTGACGGGCGGCAAGCGATTGACAGAAATGGGGCCGAACTACTACGCGCCGACGGTCATTGCGCATGCGACCAACGAAATGCTTGTCACCTGCGAAGAGACCTTCGGGCCGGTGGCACCACTCTATCGTTTTGAGACTGAGGAAGAGGCGATTCGTCTGGCTAACGACACGCCGTTCGGACTCGCCGCGTACTTTTACACGCAAGACATGCGGCGTGCAGACAGAGTGTCGCGTCAACTCGAAGCAGGCGTCGTTGGCCTGAACGAGGGCGCAGTCGCGAGCGAAGCAGCGCCTTTCGGAGGCGTGAAGGAATCGGGCTACGGTCGTGAAGGGTCGAAGTACGGTCTTGAAGATTACATGTCTATCAAGTACATCTGTCAGGGCGGTCTCGACTAATATCGCGTCGAGTCCAGGCCATCGTCTCACAAGGACGATGGCCTTTTCTGTTCCGCTCAGAAAGCCTGACGCATCCCGACACGCACGACCACCTGATTGCTCGTGCTCGACGGCGTCACGAAGGCCATAGCAGCTACCGCCTGTTTGCCAGTGGAGTCCGTTCCGATTGCGTGTTCCCACGCAGCGATTGCATACAGCATGGTTCTCTTCGACAGGTCGTACTCAGCCCCGACGTTCACCTGACTGTACTTGGCGTTCTCTGCTTTCGTATAGTTATAAGCTGCGCCGACAAGCATATCAGGCCTGATGCGGTACGTCGCGTTCGCTTCGATGCTGTTAAACGTCGCAGTGCCTGAGAACGGTGTGGAACTCGTCGGAACCACATCTTCGAATCGCGTGTTGGTGTAAAGCACGCCAATCGTCGCGTTACCCACGGCGTAATTCACGCCGCCACCAGCAATCTGCAAGGTGTGCGCCGAGACATAGCCGCTGAAAGTCGGGTTCGTGATGGGGTTCGCGAAAGTGGCGCCCGCCTGAGGGTTTGCCGTCGCGTCGTAGAGCGATGTCGCCGGATTGTTCAACCTCAGCAGTGCGGCTGAAGCGGTCACAGGGCCGCCTGCGTACGTCAGGCTCAAACCTTCACCACGCCCCTGCGAGAAGTTGCCCGCGACGCCACCGAGACTAAAAAGCGCACCAAGCCTGAAACCAGCAAAATCCGGAGTGTAGTACTTGATGGTGTTGCTGACCGAGTAATCGCCCCAGACATTGTCGACGTCCCCCGCGCGCGTGGTGAGCACGCCGCCAAACTTGAGCGATGAGGCCAACGGCATCAAAGCGTCTGCGATGAGGTCATATTGCCGCCCCAGTCGCAAGCTACCGAACGGTCCATTGAGCGCGACATAGGCTTGCCGTCCAAACAGTCGACCGCCATTGCCGAACTTTCCAGTGTTGACGTCAAATCCGTTTTCAAGCACGGCAACCGCATTTAGCTGGCCGCCGAAGTCTTCGACCGTGCGGAAGCCCCATTTGCTGCTACCGCGCCCGCCATTGACCATCTGGTAGTTGTGGGAGCCTGATTGGTTATTCGTGAATGAGAAGCTATCGTCGACGACTCCGTAGAGTGTCACTGAACTTTGGGCAAAGCACGTCGTTGAGCCGACAAGCATCGCAGTGCACAGCACCGTCTTCTTCAATTGTCCCCTCCGGAAGGTATGAAAACATCCGCCCGGCAGCGAGACCGATTGAGCAACGGTCGATATGACTTCCTGACTGCCGAGCTACCGGAGGTCAGTATTCCTGCAACTATTTTTGGCACCAATCGACGAAAGATAGGAAACTGATGCGTCGGCTTCGAACGTTTCGTACGTTGGATGTCAGGTGCCGGTCCAGTTCCGGAATAGATACGGTTCCGTCGAGATACGACTCTGTTGGCTGGAGTGGGTTGCTGTAGATGTGTTGAAGAATTGGAGCGGAAATAAGCGAGCTAGCGGACTCATCAATGCAGCAATGCTGCGAGCTCCGCGGCACACCACTTCTGGAATGCGTTCGCTCGACCGTAGTTCATGTGATAGCCGACGGCAACCACTGCTCGGTGACTCAACAAACATCCGCGCCGCTCATTTCGCTTGAGGTCTTTTTCTTCGTCGATTTCGCCGGTTGCGCCGACCTGCCAAAGAACCTTAGCCGCCTGCTCAGGCCTGATGCCGAACATGCGCGACCTGATGGAAGTCGAACCATGCAGTGTGCTCGTTCAGCTTTCCATGAATTGACCTGCCGCTGGAGGCACAGACGTACTGGAGGGTGGTCATGCTCATATGCTCCGTTAGTCGTCGTCATCCGAAAGCAGTTTGTCGAGCGGTACCGTTTGCTTAACGAAAGTTGACCGTATAACGATGTAGGTAAAGTACTTCTCGATTCCGATGTTGCGGTCAACCAGCTTTTCGATGACCTCTTGATAATGGCCGATATTCTTGACGATGGATTTCAGAAGATAGTCGTACCCGCCACTCACTAAGTGGCATTCCGTTATCTCTTCGAAGTCACGCAGATTTGCCTCGAAGCGCGTGAAATCTTCCCGGCGGTGGTCGTGAAGCATGATTTCGGTGAATACCGTCACCGTGCTCGTCAGCTTCGCCAGATTCAGATGAGCGCTGTAGCCCGCAATGATTCCCGCGGCTTCCAGCCGCTTAACCCGTTGCAGGCAAGGACTTGCGGACAATCCGACTGCGCTCGCGAGATTCGCGTTTGTCATGTTGCCGTTCTTCTGCAGTTCGGCAAGAATTTTGACATCGGTCCGGTCAAGCTTCTGTCGCATATCGTGCGTATTCGAATCGGCAGGGTGTCAATCGAAGGCGGCTATGCCATGCTCAAGCAGGTCCTCGTGGTGCGCTTTCACCAACTGCGCCATGCTCGTGAATTTGTAGTCGACAGATGGCTCGACTAAATACTTCACGTTTGCGCCCGCTCCGCGTTGCTCATAACGTCGTTGAATCCAGCACGACCGAAGCTGCAACTCGCCGGCAGGCTGATGGTCGTGGTAGACGCTATCCGCGACGTGCAGTGTATCGTTCTTTCCAATACCCATCGAAGCAAGGGTGGAGAAAAGATAGTCGAAATTGTTCCGCGACGGCTTGTACGACCCAACGTCTTCTGCTGTCACGATTGCATCAAAATCGACAGCGAGCTTCTCATTCGTTGCCCTGAAGCTGCGATTATCGACGTTGGACACCACGACCAGCCTGAAATACTTCTTCAGATATTGCAGCGTACTCGCGGAATCTGGGAATGCGGGCCAATCTCCCACGGACGCACCGTAGGCGACGGCTTCGTCCCATCGATACGGCACGTTCCACTCCTCGGCCAACCGCTTGAAGACAACCTGAAGCAAGTGGTCGTACGGCATGGCCGGTGTGATTCGCTGCTGGTGCGACTCATGGCGGGCGTGAGCTTCGAGAATGTCGTCGCGCGTGAGCGGTTCGGCAACCCGAGAAGCCAACTCCGACAGACCTGACGCGATACCTGACTCCCAGTCAATCAGAGTCCCGTAGCAGTCAAATGTGAGTGCCTTGAAATCCGTCAAAGCCACAACGCCCCCTTTGTTTCAATCGCCTGCAATCAAATCTTAACTGGCCTCAATGGTCTCGTCTGCCCCGACCGCGCAAAAGCGGCTCGCGGTGCCACGAGGCTGACGAGATTCCATTGTCTTACTTATTCGCCAGCTCTTCCTGGTGCGCCTTCGCGAGGTCCGCCATGCTATTAAAGCGGAAGTCGATGTTCGGCTGCGAGCCCGGGTCCATCGTTGCGCCAAACCCCGGTTGAGCATGGCGGCGATAAATCCAGCACGATGCCAAGCCGTGTTCGTTCGCAGGCTTGTGGTCATGGAAAAGGCTTTCTGCCGTGTGCAGAATCTTTTCCTTCTTGATGCCACGGTCACCGAGCTTCTCGAGCATGTATTCGAAGTTGCGCGGCGACGGCTTGTACGAACCCACGTCTTCCGCGGTGATGATGGCGTCGAACTCGACTTTCAGCTTGGCGTTGCTGTAGGTAAAGCTCTCGTTGTCGATGTTCGACAGGATGACGAGCTTGAAATGCTTCTTCAGATATTGCAGCGCCTCGGCGCTGTCTTCGAACGCCGGCCAGTTCTGGACCGAACGACCATAAGCGACGCATTCTTCGTGCGTGAACGGCAGACCCCATTCCTCGGCCAGACGCTTGTAGACGATGGGCAGCAGTTCTTGATAGCGCTTCGCCGGCGTGTACTTCTGTTGCGATGACTCGTGACGGGCATGCGCCTCCAGCACCTGGTCTCGGGTGAGCGGCGTCTTGGCCCGCTCCAGCAGGGTCTTCAGACCCTGGAAGATTCCACTCTCCCAGTCAATCAAGGTGCCGTAGCAGTCGAACGTAAGGGTGTTGAAGTCGCTCAGTTTCATGGGTTACTCCTCTCATGTGTTCAGATGGAGAGCACAGTTTATTGAGCGCCGGCGGCAAGCAGCACTTTAATCGAGCGGCCGGGCAGCAGCTTTCACCGTGCTGAACCGCCGCGGCAGCAACTTCTGCTGCCGCCGTCTTTCCGCCTCCGGCTCTAAGCGTTTTCCCGAACGACGAAGTCCCGCAGAACAGCAAAGGACGCCCCGGCGGTTGCTTCCGACTCTTGTCGTTATCGGCGAGGACCTTGCCGGGATTCCACCTCCTCGGCGTGCAGCTACAAAAATGTGCCGAGGTTTTCATACTCCAAGTGGGAAGACAACTGTCGTTGGATAACGCAGATTCAGTCATTTTGCAGGGGCCAAGATGACCACCGCCGGCGTGCTCGTGACCGTTTTGATGTGGAGCACGCTTGCAACGAGCGTGGACCTCCTGCATGGAACACCCACATTGTTCGTCAACGGCATCGCTCTAACAATCGGCGGAGTCATTGGTCTGCCCTGGTTTCGCCACTGGAAAATGCCGCTGACGCTCCTGCTTGCGGGGGCCGGTTTGATGTTCGCTTATCACGTAATCTACTTTTACGCGCTACAACTTGGCGAACCCATTGGTGTGAGCCTCGTGCACTACCTGTGGCCAATCATCATCGTGTGCATGACGGGCTGGGTGGCACCACCAGAACACAAGCCCCGGTTCCTGTATGTCAGTGCGCTGCTCGGCTTCGGAGGAGCTGTCGCCGCTTGCTGGTCGATGCAAGAGCCCCTACCGATGCACAACACAGCGGCCTCGATGGGGTCGCATGTGTTCAAAGAAATCGGGGCTTACCTTCTCGCGTTACTTTCGGCTCTTGCCTGGGCTGCGTATTCCGTTCTTGGTAAGCGATTCAAATCGATTTCCAGTCTATCGGTGGGCGCCTTCTCGCTACCCGCCGGTTTAGCGTGCCTTGCGATGCACTTCGCCACGAGCGACTGGCCAAGACTGCCGTCACAGGACTGGGTTGTACTTGTCTACATGGGGCTTGGCCCCATGGGTACCGCGTTTTATCTGTGGGATTCCGCGATGAAGAAGGGCAACACGGGTCTTACGACGGCATTGAGCTACGCCACGCCTGTTCTTTCGACAATCTTCCTCGGTCTACATGTCGCGCAGCCATTGCCACCCACCTTGTGGCTCGGAGTTGCGATGGTCACCGCCTCTGTTGTTTTGGCACGTTCTCGGCGCCGTCCGGACCCAACAGCGACAGATGGACGAGCGCACCCGAGCATCAGCGAAGGGTAGGTGCCGTGTGCATTTAACTCGTGGTCGCTACAGTAGTAAAAAGGCTCTGTCCTCGATACAGGCTTCCTTCTAAAACCAAAGCAAAAGAGCTTCTTATCCAACCGCGTCCCATCTGCGAAGACATAGTTGGGTCCGAAAGTCTTCCGGACGCAACATGGTCATAGAAAGGTGAATGCGTTGCGAGGCAGAGGTAGCGAACCTGCACGCTCTTGAATCGTCATTCTCACAGCTTCGGCGAACACTCCGACCGCGGTCGACCGCGTTTTTCCGATGGGTATCAGACCGCCCCACTGACGAAACCCATGAACATTGCCGGACACGCGGTTGCGACCTTGCGGATGGCAGTAGACCAGGGCGATGCATCGATTTTCGTCTACCCTTCCGAAGTCGACATAGAGGGCCGAGCTTTCTACATGACCGAAGGATTGCTCAGGGCAATTTATCGAAAGACGTTACCCGCGCCATCAAACTACGTGACTGCATGGCCATTCCGGTCCCTATAGCAGGGAGGACGCCGCCCGGCGCGAAGCAGGAAGCGTTACGGAATTCATCATTCCGCTTTTACCCATCGCCTCGACTTTGAAAGAAGGAAGCAAGCTGCGCGTATCGATTTCGGGCGCGGACGCAGGCCACTTCGTCCCAATGACGTATGCCCGCCCACCGGTCTTCTCGCTTCATACAGGTCCCGCAGGCAGTTTCATCGACTTGCCTGTTCAAGCCGCCTCGAGCGTTTCCGTGCGGACAGGGCTGGCCGTCGTCGATGTCTGACCGACCGGTAAGGCCGCGGTGCGGTTGCTTATGCCCGTTCGTGCGTCAGAGTGACCATGCGATTCATGCGGGGCTGGAGCCGAACACCGAGCAGGTATCCCTGAAATGCGCGATGTTCGGCTATTCTTCGGCGGTCATCCTCGTCACGCGCCTCCCTCCGCAATGGCTCTGTCCCCCTTACCACCGCTTCCTTGTTTGCATGCCTTCGAAGCCAGTGCCCGCTATCTGAGCTTCACTAAGGCGGGCCAAGAACTTCACCTATCGACCAGCGCGATTAGTCGGCAGATTTCTCAACTCGAAACGTTCCTAGGGCGGCGGCTCTTTATACGTGAACATAATGCGCTGAGACTGACGCCCGCCGGCGAAACATATGCGGTGGACGTTCGCCGTATCTTGGAACTGTGCACAAGCGCTACCTCGAGCCTGATGGCGCGCGTTGTGAAATCTCGCCTGACGGTTTCGTGCACCGCCGGCATCTCGACTCTATGGCTGGCGCCGAGAATAGGCTCTTTCATCGATGCTAACCCGGACGTCGACCTTCGCATCATTGTCAAAGACCATTTCGGCGTCGTGTCACCTGCTGAGTACGACATCGGCATCTTCCTCCTTCGCAAACCGGAGATGCCGGATACCCACACGATAAAGCTGTTCGACGAGCAGGTCTTCCCGGTGTGCTCGCCAAATTACCTCAGCGGTAGAAAGGCGACACCAGCCGAGCTGCTTTCTTGTACGTTGCTCGTGCTTGAAGACGCGGAGAGGAGCTGGATGTCGTGGCACAGTTGGTTCGAGCGTTCAGGACTAGACCGCCCTTCGTTGAACCAGACCATAATCGTAAATAGTTATCCGGTCATCGTGCAACTTGCCGCGCAAGGAAAAGGCGTTGCGCTTGGATGGAACGGTGTCATTGACCTCCTGCTCGAGCATGGAACGCTCGTAAGAGCTTCGGACGCGCAGGCCACACTTGGGAGTGCTTATTTCCTTACGTGGCCATCGGAACGCGCACAAAGCTCGGCCGCTCGCCGTTTTCAAGAGTGGGTTTTAGCCCAGACGAGCGCCACCTGACGAGACTGTTCCTCCCGGAACGCGGTTGCGTTTTTCGCAACCGCGTTTGCGAAATTAGCGTTATGTCATCGGCACGCCAAAAATTACATTGATTGCGTGACGAATCGCGAACGCTCACCTCGCTAAACGAAATCGGGGAGGTCCAGATGTCAACAGATGTATCGAACGAGTTATACGTAGGAGAGTCGCCCGCTCGCTCGGTGACTCGCAAGAAGGCGATTCTTGCGACAGTCATCGGCAGCGGTCTAGAGTGGTTTGATTTCTCTGGCTACGCCTTTTTTGCAGCAATCATCGGCAAGCTGTTCTTTCCCGCCGGCAACGAGACGACGTCCTTGCTGTTGGCGCTGGCGACGTTTGGAGTTGGCTTCGTCATGCGGCCGCTGGGCGGTATCGCTTTTGGCATCTATGCCGACAAGGTCGGTCGAAAGCGTGCGCTTTCACTCGCCATGCTCGTCATGGCGCTGGGTTCGGCCATCATCGCCTTCGCTCCCACATACCAGTCCATCGGTATCGCGGCCCCGTGCCTTATCGTTATCGCGCGAATGCTGCAGGGCTTGTCAGCAGGCGGTGAGATGGGTGGTGCAACGGCGTTCCTTACTGAACATGCGCCAGCGAGACGCCGCGCCTTCTATTCCAGTTGGATTCAAACAAGCGTCGGCTTCGCCGTCGTCATCGGCAGCATCACTGGCGCGGTCATCACGTCGAGCATGTCGCCCGAATCTCTTACCTCATGGGGATGGCGCATCCCCTTCGTTATTGGGATGCTTGTTGCTCCCGTCGGCTACTACATCCGCCTGAAAATCGAAGAGACGCCCGAATTCACGTCAGAGAAAAAGCACACAGATACTCCGCTCCGCGATGTGATTCGGGAATATCCCCGCGGGGTCATATCGAGCTTGCTGATGGTCGTCCTGTGGACGGTCTGCACGTATGTCATCTTGTTCTACATTCCGACATACGCAGTAAAGTATCTGCACATGGCGCAGCGTGACGGCTTCATCTCAGGCATCGTCAGCGGGGCTGTCCTGATGGCAATGGCCCCGGTATTTGGCGCAATCGGGGACCGCATCGGCAAACGACAAGTCATCACTGTCGCAGCTCTCGCCATCCTAGTGGCCGCCTATCCGCTGTTTTCTCACCTCAATAAGTCGCCCACGCTCGGGACCCTGTTGACGTTCCAGGTCATTTTCGGCCTTTTGATTGCGGCCTACACGGGGCCCATCCTGGCGCTGTTCACGGAATTGTTTCCGAGTCGTGTACGAACAACGGGACTCTCGTTGGCCTACAACGGTGCCGTGACCATCTTCGGTGGCTTCGCCTCTTTCATCATTACGTGGTTGGCGCAAGTCACCGGTGATGCAGAGTCCGCGTCGTACTACATTATTTTCGCCGCAATCGTGAGCCTGCTTGGCACGCGGTTGATGAAGCCCATCCAGAAGTGAGGAAACACACATGAGCAAGCTTGTCCTTGGAGGCGTCGCGGTCTTTGACCCCGTCACTAAGAAGCGCCAGACAAACGTCAACGTCTGTATTGCGGACGGGAAGATTGAAGCAATAGGCGATGTTCCGCCGTCCTTCAACGACGCACGACGAATGGAACTGCCTGGTCGTACCGTGCTTCCTGGTTTCATCGACCTTCACGTTCATGTTGCGGCCGCCCATACCAATCTGGGGACGAGCGCCTCGATGCCCAACTTCCTCGTGGCGCTCAAGACCCTACCTGTGCTTCGCGGCATGCTTAACCGAGGCTTCACTACCGTCCGAGATGCCGGTGGCGCAGACTACGGCATCTGTGAAGCGGTGAATAGCGGTGCGCTTTGGGCCCCGCGTATCCTGTCGTCGGGTAAAGCGCTGTCTCAGACCGGTGGCCATGCGGACTTTCGTCAGCGGAACGACAAGCTGGATGACGCCTGTGGCTGCTTAGGCCGCCAGGGCTCCATCGGACGGGTTGTCGACGGAGTAGACGCCATGCGACTCGCAGTCCGTGAAGAGCTGCTGAAAGGAGCAACACAAATCAAGGTGATGGCTTCGGGCGGTGTCGCTTCGCCGAACGACCCCATCACGAACACTCAATATTCGGAAGACGAACTCCGCGCGGCCGTGCAGGAAGCCGAAGCCGCAGGCACATACGTGATGGCTCACGCGTACACCGCGCGAGCCGTTCGACGCGCGGTGGAGTGTGGCGTCAAATGTATCGAGCACGGCAACCTAATAGATGAGGAAACCGCCCGCTTGCTGGTTGAGCGCGACGTTGCCTGTGTTCCCACTCTCTCCACTTTAGACCGCCTCTCCGAAAGGGGCGCAGAACTCGGCTTCCCTGTGGAGTCACTCGAAAAGATTGACGGCGCTCGTTCCGTCGGCAGGAAGGCGCTAGCGCTGATGTCGCGCGTCGGGGTAAGAGTCGGGTTCGGCTCTGACATGCTCGGTGAACTTCATCCGTTCCAGTCGGACGAATTTGCGGTTCGCGCTGAAGTGGTTGGTAACATCGAAGCCATCCGCTCGGCGACGTGCGTTGCGGCCGAAATCACGCGTGAAACAGGTGTGCGCGGTACCGTGGCGGTGGGTGCCGCGGCGGACCTTGTTGTAGTTGATGGCGACCCGGTGGAGGACATTTCACTCTTGTTGGGTCAAGGCGAACACATCCCTGTTGTCATCAAGGGTGGCGTCGTCATGAAGGAAGCAGGTCGGCTGCTGGAACCCGTTGCCGATTGATGCAGCGTTCCTGAGCTTGGTCGCGTACGGGCGGCTCGATGCCGCACGTACGTTTGCTCGGACCGAACGCATATTCAACTACTGCGGTGTGATGTCTCGTTGGACGCGGTGGATGTGCTGCTCAACATAGAATGCTGCGGCATCGCCGTCACCGCAGATAATCGCCTCGTAAATCAGCCGATGCTCTGCGACGTAGAGTCGGATGCGAGACGGGTCGTAAATCCCGTCATCCTTCAGTCGCTTCCAGAGCGACTGGTCCATGGTGGATGCAATTTCTTCCGCGAGCTTCGCGAGTAACACGTCACCGGTCATCACGGCCAGTTGCCGATGGAAAAGCCTGTCGCTGTTGTTCCACAGCGCTCGCTCTTCTGGCGTCGCGACGTCGGTCAACGTCTCCATCTGTTCAAGATAGTGCTCGGCAAGTCGGTCGCGTTGCTTATGAACTGCCGCGCGTCGTGCTATTGCCGGCTCGAGAATCAAGCGCACGTCGAGCGTTGCCGTTGGGCTGAAGTCCGATGTCGATTCACCGGTTACCGGGTCCTCACTCGGTGTCGCGGCGAGAATCTGAGTCGCGGCCGGAGCGACATAAGTGCCAGAGTTTCGCTTGGTTACAACAAGGCCCTCGTTCTGCAGTGCACCAATAGCTTCCCGCACTGCCGGGCGTCCGACGCCGAAGAGTGTCGCTAGCTCGCGCTCTGACGGAAGTCGCGCATCGGGCAGGAATCGCCCGCTCCGGATTTCAGCCCGAATCTTTTCCGACACCTGTTCGTAAATCTGTAGTGGCCGAAAGTTGCTTTCAAGTTCGAAGCGTGCGGATGCCATCGAGGGTTCTCAAACTCGGTCATTTGGTTCCTCAATATACCACTTAAGGGTATTTCGCTATCGGATTGTTTTAGACGACCGCTAGAGCTAAGTGAACAGACGTGCGACCAACAGAAGCCTTTTCTTTCGCTCAGAGCTGCATCGGCCGCTAAACTGGTCCTACCGTATCCACACGGCACCGCTCCAGGCGCAAATTGGCTTGAAACTCAATCCATTCTGGTATAGATTAGGCCCACAGGTATCTTGTTCGAAATTGGCTGAATTAGAGCCAGATTTCCACCGCGTTCAGCGCTGCCCGATTCCGTCGGCTCTCTGAAACTCCCAACTAAAGGTTTCCAAATGACGTCACACAGCATCCGAACTCTCGACGCGACCGAAACTGCTTCGGTACTTGATTACCGTCTCCTCGTACGCGTTATCGCCGAAACCATCGTCGAATACGGCGCTGGAAACGTGGTGAGTCCCGAGCGCCTGGCAATCCCAATCCAAGAGGGTGGCTTGATGTTGTCGATGCCAGCGAGCGCGCATGACATCGCGATTCATAAGCTGGTCAACGTCTGCCCTTCCAACGCGAAGCGCCAGTTGCCGACCATTCACGGTCAGGTCATCGCCTGCGATGCGTGCACGGGGGAAATGCTGTTTGTCCTCGACGGACCGACTGTGACGGGACGTCGCACAGCTGCGGTGACGGCACTGGGCATTCAGACTCTGCACCGCGAGCCGCCAAAGGAAATCGTCATCATCGGGACCGGCAAGCAGGCGTCGAATCACGCGGAGGCATTGGCGGCGATATTCCCAGAAGCGCAGTTGCGCGCAAAAGGCCTTTCGAAGGCCGATGCAGACGACTTCGTGTCTCGCAATCGCACCGTGGCGCCGAATCTCACCGCGCTTGCGAACGATTCAATTCCGGAAACAGCAGACGTCGTCATCACACTGACGACGAGCAAAACCCCCGTGTACACAGAATCCGCTCGACCTGGGCGCCTCGTAGTTGGTGTTGGCGCTTTCACACCGGATGCGGCGGAAATATCCAAGCAAACGGTTGACGGCAGCACGTTGGTCGTCGACGACCCGGTCGGTGCAAAGCATGAAGCTGGCGACCTTATCCAAGCCAAGGTCGACTGGAGCGCAGTTTCGCCGCTGGCGAAGGCTCTCGTAGGTGAGTTCCAGACGACAAAGCCTATTCTTTTCAAGAGCGTTGGATGCGCGGCGTGGGACTTGGCGGCTTGTCGGGTTGCCCGCAACGCGTTGCGCTAATCGTTGCTTGTGTCCGCGCGCCTCCAACGGAGGCGAGTCGTCACACCGCAGCACCCTTAGTCTCCTCGCGTGATACCAAGATGTGCGACGCGGAGAAGACGCATCGGAGAGTCGTCGCACGAAGATGACGTAACGCTGCTTCGCAAGACCTGCCTCCAAGATTGCGGCGATGGGCTGACATCGGTTCATCGCCATGTTCGTTTCGAAAAGAGTGATTCGCCATGTCAACTCCCGCCGCAACCACGCAGCACGCTTCTACTCGACAGTCCGAAAGAGGCCCGTTCAGTCAGTTCAATGCTGAATTGATACCGCAGTCACGCTTGCGCGAACTTATAACGGCTGTCTATCGAGAGCCTGAAACCGAATGCGTACCCCGAATCCTCGAGCAAGCTCGGCTCAGCCCGCCCGTCGCTAGAGCGACGGAACAATTGGCAGCCAAGCTCGTCGAGGCGCTGCGTCGGAAAAATACGGGCTCCGGCGTGGAAGGACTCATTCAGGAATTTTCGCTGTCGAGCCAGGAAGGGGTTGCGCTGATGTGCCTCGCTGAGGCGCTTTTACGCATTCCCGACAGGGCCACGCGCGACGCGCTCATCCGCGACAAGATTAGCCGCGGCAATTGGCGCGCTCACCTTGGTCAAGCGCCCTCAATTTTCGTGAACGCGGCCACTTGGGGCCTGCTCATCACGGGCAAGCTGGTCGGCACCAACAGTGAGGCGACGCTGGCGTCGTCGCTGACGCGCATCATTGGTCGCGGCGGCGAGCCATTGATTCGCAAGGGCGTAGATATGGCGATGCGCCTCATGGGCGAACAGTTCGTCACTGGTGAAACTATAGAAAAGGCACTCGCGAACAGTCGGAAGTTGGAAGCACAGGGCTTCCGTTATTCCTACGACATGCTTGGAGAGGCTGCGACTACCGCCGAAGACGCGAAGCGCTATTACGATTCGTATGAGAGTGCAATTCACGCCATCGGGAAAGCGTCAGATGGACGCGGTATCTACGAAGGTCCTGGCATCTCTATCAAGCTTTCGGCGTTGCACCCCCGGTATTCGCGTGCCCAGCACCGTCGCATGGTGGAAGAGCTATTGCCACGTGTTCGCTCATTGGCACTGCTCGCGCGACGGTATGACATCGGGCTGAACATCGACGCGGAGGAAGCCGACCGGCTCGAAATCTCCCTCGACCTTCTCGAGGCGCTATGTTTCGACAAAGATTTACAGGGCTGGAACGGCATCGGATTCGTCATTCAGGCGTATCAGAAACGCTGTCCATTCGTTATCGACTTCGTTCTCGACCTGGCGCGCCGCAGCGGTCATCGAATCATGGTCCGCCTCGTCAAAGGCGCTTACTGGGATACCGAAATTAAGCGCGCGCAGCTAGATGGCCTCGACGGCTACCCGGTCTACACGCGCAAAATCTATACGGACATCTCCTATCTCGCCTGTGCGAAGAAACTGCTTGGAGCGGCCGATGCTGTCTATCCCCAGTTTGCTACGCACAACGCCTACACGCTGGCGGCAATTTACAACCTCGCGGGACCGAACTATTACCCGGGGCAATACGAGTTCCAGTGCCTCCACGGGATGGGCGAACCTCTATATCAAGAGGTCGTTGGCCGCGGTCAACTGAATAGACCGTGCCGCATCTACGCCCCGGTCGGTACGCACGAAACTCTGCTTGCGTACCTGGTGCGCCGACTTCTTGAGAACGGCGCGAACACTTCGTTTGTGAACCGCATTGCTGACAAGAGCGTCGCCGTCGCTGAATTGATTGCTGACCCTATTCGCGAAGCCGAACAGTTGTCGCCGCTTGGCGCTCCACACGCAAAAATCCCGCTGCCGCGAGACCTCTACGGAACGGAACGCCCGAACTCCGAAGGCATTGACCTCTCGAACGAACGCATCTTGCAAGCACTCGGAGAATCGCTGACATCCAGCGTACTGAGAACGTGGACGGCAACCCCGATGCTCGGAACTGAAACGGCGGTGCAGCGCACCGCAGCGCCGGTTTGTAACCCCGCACAACACGACGACATCGTCGGCATGGTTGCGGATGCGACGCCTGACGACGTGGAGCTTGCTCTTTCCAGCGCAACGAGCGCCTATCGCAACTGGGCCGAAACAAGCGTCGCGCGTCGCGCGGAGTGTCTGAATCGAGCCGCTGACCAGCTCGAGGCGGAAATGCCGACCCTTATGGGACTGGTCATCCGCGAGGCGGGTAAGTCGCTTCCCAATGCTATCTCGGAAATCCGCGAGGCCGTCGACTTCCTTCGTTACTACGCGGCCCGCATTGCTGAATTCGACGAGCAGTCTCAAGAGCCGCTGGGTCCCGTGGTGTGCATCAGCCCTTGGAACTTCCCATTGGCGATTTTCATGGGACAAGTGGTCGCGGCACTGGCTGCCGGCAACACCGTCATCGCAAAACCGGCTGAACAAACCCCGCTAATCGCCGCTCAAGCGGTCCGCATCCTCCGCGAGGCGGGCGTGCCGGCAGGCGTAGTGCAACTGCTCCCCGGCGACGGCGCGAAAGTTGGCGCCAAGCTGGTCGCCGATTCGCGTGTGCGCGCGGTCATGTTCACAGGCTCGACCGAAGTTGCCCACATCATCAATCAGACTCTTGCAGCACGCCTGGATGCGGCGGGTCGCCCCATCCCGCTGATTGCAGAAACTGGCGGTCAGAACGCGATGATTGTCGATTCTTCGGCGCTTGCAGAACAAGTTGTGGTGGATGTTCTCCAGTCGGCTTTCGATTCTGCCGGCCAGCGCTGTTCGGCTTTGCGAGTGCTATGCATCCAGGAAGAAGTCGCCGACCGCACGCTTGAGATGTTGCTCGGCGCAATGCACGAGCTCGTCGTCGGAAACCCTGACCGACTGTCGGTCGATGTTGGACCAGTGATTGACACCGAGGCACAGCAGGGGTTGGACGCGCATATTGCGTCGATGCGTGCGTCGGGCCACCGCGTTACTCAGCTGCCGCTTCCGGAAAGCTGCAAACAGGGTACGTTCGTTCCGCCGACGCTCATTGAAATCAACTCTCTCGACGAGCTCAAGCGCGAAGTGTTCGGACCCGTGTTGCACGTCCTGCGCTTTAAGCGCACCGAACTGCAAAAGCTGATGGGTGAAATCAAGAACACGGGCTACGGACTCACACTGGGCGTACACACTCGAATCGACGAGACCATCGGACTCGTCCTCGAGCACGCCCACGTCGGAAACGTGTACGTGAACCGCAACATCGTTGGCGCGGTAGTTGGGGTGCAGCCGTTTGGAGGCGAAGGCTTGTCTGGCACGGGGCCTAAGGCTGGCGGGGCGCTGTATCTGCGCCGCCTTTTGGGGAAGCGCCCGGCGAGTCTGCCGAAGTCGTTGACCTTCATGCCTACAGCAGCGGCTACCGCCGCCACGAATCCAACTAATGTTCTCGAGCAACTGCGGCAACACTTCAAGAGCGTGGGCGACGAGCATTCGGCACGGCGTTGCACGCAGTACATCCAGAATCCTGTCTTCGGCGTAACCGCCGCCTTGCCCGGACCAACCGGCGAGCGAAACACCTACTCGCTGGCACCGCGCGGGACCGTGCTGTGCGTCGCCAACTCGGTTGAAGGCGCGCACGCGCAACTTCTCGCAGCACTCGCCACGGGTAATTCCGTTGACCTTGCTGGCACGGTTGCAGAACAAGTCTATCAAGAGCTGCCGCAGACACTTCGACAACGCGTCGCCTTGGTTGACGCGGCGTCATCTCATCCCGACGCCGTGCTCTACGATGGTGATGAAGCAGGTCTGTTGACGCTAACGAAGTTGTTATCACAGCGCCGCGGCGCCATCGCTACGGTGCAAGCTCGTCCAAGTCAAGGGCGCACGGACGGGTTTGAGTACGCCGTCGACCAACTTCTTGTTGAACGGACCGTCAGTGTCAACACAACCGCCGCCGGCGGAAACGCTAACCTGATGACTCTCGTGTGACATCGCCTTCAGACGCGTGGTCAGATGGTTGACTCCGCCTCTGTACGACGTCACCAGCATGAAAAATGCGCAGGCTTGGATGGGCCTGCGCATTTTGCATTGATGCCTACATAGGAAACTATGTTTTTGCGGCGACCGAGCTTTCCGTGGCAGACCGCCGGCTTAAGACACTAATCAAACACGACCATGCGGTCAGAAAAAAAAAGCGCAGGCTCAGCTGAGCCTGCGCATATGTCTTTCGCCCGTCGCCCGAGAAACGGTTAGCCGTTATCGCAACTCGCGAACTGTGGAGATTCTGCTACCGTCCTGTTGGAGGCCGACTCTCGGCAGTTCGACTCCGAGACCGGGACCCCTTCCGGCGCATGCCATGCCGTTTCCGATGACGCCTGTGTCATTCCGATACAAGAAAGCCAGATGGTCATGAAAGCAGTGATATTCGGCTGAGGCGACGTTCGCGCGTGCGGCCGCAAAGTGCAGCGTTGCAGCTTGAGCAATCGCCGTCGAGAAGCACTGAGGCGTGGATGGCACGCCTGCGCGGGACGCCATCTCTTCGAGCGCAAGGGCGCCGCTAACGCCTCCACAAAGCGGTAGGCAAAATTGCATGTGCGAGATAGCCTTGGCATTCACGAGCCGCTGAAACTCGTCATGCCGATACTCAGCCTCGGCGGCTATCACGGGTAGGAACTCGCGATTGATGCGCTGCATTAGCTCGACGTCATCGAAAGCGACCGGAGACTGAATCGCCTCGGGCGTGAACTTCGCCAATTCGCTGAACCATTGTGCGCAGGAGACAGCCGTTAGCTGATTGACGGCGTCGACCCAGAGTCGGGCGCCACTGCCGATGGATGCGCGGACAGCGGCCACTCGTTCCATGTCTTCCGAGAGCGGTATCCCGGCGATTTTCATCTTGAACGAGGTGAATCCGCTGTCCACGTACCGCTGGAACTCAGACATGAGGGCCTGCGCGTCCTGCCCGTCGCGGTACAAGCCGCCGCTCGCATACACCGGCGCTGACGCATCGGCGCCCCCAAGCAACTTCCATAGCGGAAGATTGCCTCGCTTGGCGGCAGCATCCCACATGGCGATGTCCACGGCACTGATTGCAGCGGACATCGCCCACGCAGGCTGCGACGCTGGCGACATGCGCAAGAAATTGTACGCGCCACTCGGCGATTGAAAGGTCCGCCCAATGAGCGCTGGCCCGACTTCATCTGCGAGCAGGCTGAGGACCGACTGACAGTCTGTGTATTTTGACCATCCCTCGCCAATACCGACCACGCCGTCAGCAAACTCGATAGAAACGAGCGGCGCACGCCTCTCGCGCCACCGGAAGGCGGGGTTCCACACCGTCCCATCCAGTTCTCGGCTGAACTCGAGAACAGATACTTTCGTGATTTTCATTGCAGTTCAGCCGGTGCGTCGACTTTCGTTGTGAGCCTCGAACGTTGCGTCAAACGGTGGCAATCTCAGAGAGGAACGACTGCGCACGCGGGTGCTTTGGCGAGTTGAAGAATTCGTCAGGGGCGCCCGTTTCAAGGAGGGTGCCCTTATCCATGAACCAGATGGTGTCCGAGACATCCCGAGCGAACTTCATTTCGTGCGTGACGCACACCATCGTCATGCCCTCTTTCGCCAAAGACTTCATGACGGAAAGAACTTCACCAACCATCTCTGGGTCGAGCGCGCTCGTCGGCTCATCGAACAACATTACGGGTGGCTTCATGGCAAGGGCGCGAGCAATGGCCACGCGCTGCTGTTGTCCGCCGGACAGCTGGCCTGGGTAAGCCGTCGCCTTATGGCTGAGTCCAACCTTATTCAGTAGCTCGTGGGCAAGTAAGACGGCCTCGTCCTTCGGGAGTTTCGCGACCCGCGTCGGCGCTGCAATGATGTTATCGAGCACCGACAGGTGCGGAAAGAGGTTGAACTGCTGAAATACAAAACCCACGCGACTGCGGAACGCGTTGATGTCCAGGCCTTTCGCGTGAATATCCTGGCCGTCGACCTCGATGGCTCCGCCATTGATTTCCTCAAGTCGATTCACAGTTCGAATGAGCGTCGACTTACCGGAGCCGGACGGGCCGCAGACGACCACGACCTCACCCCGCTTGACGGTGGCGTTGACATCTTGGAGAGCGTGATAGCTTCCGTACCACTTCTCAACGTTCTTGAAAGTAATCATCTCACGGCTCCCGCGATTAAGAGGACACGACAGGCGTTACGCCTTCTGCTTCGAGCACGGCGTCTGTACGTGCCGCAGTACGTTTCTTCGACACTCGCGCCTCGAGGTGTCGCGCAAGCTGAGTGAATGTGAAGCAGATGACGAAGTACACAAGCGACAGCAGGAAAAACACCTCGAACGGCTTGGTGAGCGTGTTGTTGTTCACTTGGTTGGCGGCGTACGTCAGTTCCTGCACACCGATAACGTAGCCGAGCGACGTGTCTTTGATTGCCGTCACGAATTGCCCAACCATGCTCGGCAGCATGTTGTAGAGAGCCTGCGGAAGAATCACAACACGAACGCGCATCCAATAGCTCATGCCGAGTGCAGCTGCCGCTTCAGCCTGCCCCTTCGGCAATGCCTCGACTCCAGCTCTCACGATTTCTGCGAGATAGACCGCTTCGAAGATGACGAGCGTCCAGACCATCGTGGTGAAGCCCGTGACCTGGTGCCCGACCAACACCGGAATCACGAAGTAAGCACCGAAGATGAGCATCACCAGCGGAATGCTGCGAACGAGGTACTTTATGGCAATAGCGGGACGACGAATCCAGTCGAAGGGACTCAGCTGAGCGAGGGCGAGCAACAAGCTCAACGGAAAGGCGAGACCGATGCCGATTACCGACAAAATCAGCGTTGCCGCCACGCCACCTAAGGGGCCACTCGGATAAGAGCCAATGAGAATCAACAGCCAGTTGTCGCGAATAATGTCAAACATGGCTTACCTCGAAGGGATATGGAATCGGCGCGCAAGTGCGGCTCCCGCCCACATCAACGCCAAGGCAATACCGACATAAATAGCGGTGCTCAGCCCGTAGATGTCGAATGCTTTGAAAGTGCTGTTCGCAATTTCTTTGGTCGCGTATGTGAGCTCGACAGCTCCTACGACCATTGCGAGGCTCGTTGTTTTCATCAAAAGGACACTTCCACTCACCATCGGTGGGATAGCGTTTCTGAGAGCTTGCGGCATGATGATGTAACGCATCGCGCTCAGGTAGTTGAAGCCAACCGCGCGAGCCGCTTCATGCTGGCCGTATGAGACGCTGCGAAGACCACTTCGAATGTCCTCTGACACGTAAGCCGCGTAGTAGAGACCGATGGCTAGCGCTGCGAAATACATCTCCCCATGATGCGCGTTTGCTATTTGTTGCAAGCTGACGGGAAGCAGATTCGAGACGCCGAAGTACCACAGGAAGATGTGCACCAGCGGTGGCACGCATCGTTGATATTCAACGAATGCGACGACGAGCCATTCCAGAATACGGATTCTTGTCATCCGAACGACGGCAAGGAACGTTCCGAAGATGAAGGCAAGGAGCCAACTGCCAACGGAGAGAATGACCGTCGCAGCGATACCGCTCGCCAGCAGCTTGATGTTCTGCGGAGTAAGGATTGAGAGATGGCCCTTCCATCCGGCCGGCGGTGCAGCTTTTTGAGCAGCCTTGTTCGGGGTGACATTCGCAGTCCTTGGAATTGGCGAAATCTTGAACTCGCGCGTCATCTTGTAGAGCGTATTCGGCCCAAGCCATTTATCGAATATCTGCTGCGCCTCGCCCGAGCTCTCGATGTCCTGGAGCGCGCTGTTGACCGCCTTCAAAAACGGCTCCTCTCCCTTCCTGACGCCGAAGCCCCATATTTCGCTGCCGATAGGTGGCTCCAGAATCTTGAATTGCGCGGCTGCGGGACCGAGTTTGTTCACAAGCCGGCTCGCGACTTCCTCTGAAACGCTGATGGCATCGCTCTTTCCCTGCGCCATAGAAGTGAACGCCGTCGGTGTGTCTTCAAGACCCACCAAGATGGCGCCCGGCACCTCTTTCTTGACGTAATTTTCCGCGATGCCGCCTTTCGTGAAGGCAATTCGTCTGCCGTTGAGGTCGGACACCTTGTTGATGCCATGGTCGACGCGCACGGCGAGGATGTGCGGACTCACGTAGTAGCCGTCCGAGAAATCAACCTGCGTTGCACGCTGTGCCGTGTAGGCAAGGCCCGCTGCCATGATGTCAATACGGCCTGCCTGGAGCTCGGGAATTCGCGCCTCAATTGCCATCGGGCGGACTTCGGCCGTGACTCCGAGCCGTTTCGCAAGCGCGTTGCACATGTCGACGTCATAGCCCTGCAGCTCACGGCTCCTGCCGACATAGCCAAACGGCTCAAAGGAGCCAAGGACGCCGCAACTCATCGTGCCCTTCGCTTTGATGTCCGCGAGTTCGTCCGCGCTCGCGGACGTCGGGACAATGCTCGAAAGACCGAGGGCGACGACAGCGACGGCCAGTAAGTGTTTTCTCATCATGTCCTCGGGAAAACAGACGCGGAGACATTGAGCGCGCTCCACAGTGGCTGGTGGTGGACTATCGACCAATAGTCACGGTAGCACCCCGGTTGCACCCAGAATGTGGAACGAATCCTAGGCCAGAAAATATTTGGTTTCAAGCCATCAGTCTTTATTTGGTTATGGAAAGACCAGTTTTCGGGGAAAACCACTAGAGCGGCGCCCCTGCCCTGCCCTTGCACGAGGAATGGCGTCAGGAAACGCTTTATTGGTTTAGTCGGAACCAGATGCCGGTTTTTGCTTTTTGAAATAGGTTGAATTCGAACCAAAATGCGGTTAAGGTGGTAACTCATCGGTCCAATTCCTTGGAGTTTTCATGCGCCGCCTCGTAAGAACAATGACCGCCTTAACGGTCGCCGGCCTCTCGATTTCCGCCAATGCGCAAACCGTCGTCACCATTGGCCACTCGGCGCCCCTAACGGGCCCGCAAGCACCTAATGGCAAAGACAACGAGAATGGTGCGCGCCTTGCCATCGACGAACTAAACAAGGCTGGTCTTTCGGTTGGTGGTCAGAAGGTTACTTTTAAGCTGGACTCGGAAGACGACCAGGCGGACCCCAAAATCGGCGTGCAAGTCGCTCAAAAGATGGTCGATAGCGGCGTTGTCGCCGTGATGGGCCCGTACAACTCCGGCGTCGCGATTCCGGCATCGAAGGTGTACAACTCGGCCGGCATCCCGATGCTGCCGGTCGCGTCGAATCCGGCGCTGACGAAGCAAGGCTTCAAGACCATCTTCCGTATCGGCGCGAGCGACGAGCAGTTGGGTGGCACGATGGGCCAGTTTGCAGCCAAGACGCTGAAGGCCAAGACCGCTGCCGTTATCGATGACCGCACGGCTTACGGTCAGGGCGTGGCCGAGCAATTCGTGAAGGAAGCGAAGGCGAACGGCATTCAAATCGTCGACCAACAGTTCACAAACTCGTCGGCGACCGACTTCCTCGGCATTCTGACGAGCATCAAGTCGAAGAACCCGGACGTCATCTTCTTTGGTGGCTACGCGTCTCAGGGCGCACCGATGGCCAAGCAAATGAAGGGACGCGGCCTGCGCGCGAAGCTGCTCGGCGGCGACGGCATCTGCTCGGCAGACATGGGTAAGGTCGCAGGGGAAGCGGCGTCCATCGTCTACTGTGCGCAAGGTGGTGTCTCGCTGGAGAAGACCCCGGCTGGACGCGAGTTCCTTCAGAAGTACAAGGCTGCGTACAACACCGACACGCAGGTGTACGCGGTCAGCTACTACGACGGCGTGAAGCTTCTGGCCGACGCGATGGTCAAGGCCGGCACGGTCACCGACAAGGCGAAGATTACCGCGCAACTGGCGAAGACTGATTACAAGGGCGTTGCAGGAACGTACTCCTTCGATGCAGATGGCGACCTGAAGGGTGCGCCGACGACCGTCTATGTCATCAAGAATGGCCTGCCGGTTCCTTACGGTCAGTGAAGTCTTTAGCGTAACCACGAAGCACACATGAAAATCACTCGCACCATTTCGACTGTCGAGGTTCATACCGGCGGAGAAGCATTCCGAATCGTCACGAGCGGACTGCCTCGCCTGCCGGGTGACACTATCGTCAAGCGTCGCGCATGGCTGAAAGAAAACGCCGACGATATTCGTACGGCGCTGATGTTCGAGCCGCGCGGTCACGCAGATATGTATGGTGGCTACCTGACCGAACCGGTAAGCCCCAATGCGGACTTTGGAATCATCTTCCTCCACAACGAGGGCTACAGCGACCACTGCGGTCATGGCGTCATTGCACTGTCGACCGCGGCAGTGGAGCTGGGTTGGGTGCAGCGGCAGATTCCAGAAACGCGCGTGGGCATTGACGCGCCGTGCGGCTTTATCGAAGCGTTTGTGCAGTGGGATGGTGAGAATGCAGGCAATGTCCGCTTTGTGAACGTGCCCTCGTTCATCTGGAAGCGTGACGTTACCGTCGAGACGCCGTCGTTCGGTACGGTGAAGGGCGACATTGCGTTCGGTGGTGCCTTCTATTTCTACACGGACGGCGCACCGCATGACCTCGAAGTACGAGAATCTTCAGTCGAAGACCTCATCCGCTTCGGTGCCGAAGTGAAGCAGGCGGCAAACAAGGCGTTCCCGGTTGAACATCCGGATATCCCGGAAATCAACCATATCTACGGAACCATCATTGCCAATAAGCCACGACACGAAGGCTCCACTCAGGCTAATTGCTGCGTGTTTGCCGACCGGGAGGTTGACCGGTCTCCTACAGGCTCCGGCACGGGTGGTCGCGTCGCTCAACTCTACCTGCGCGGCGAGTTAGGGAAAGGCGAAACGCTGGTAAACGAGTCCATTATCGGCACCGTTTTCAAGGGCCGTGTGCTCAGTGAGACCAATGTGGGCGACTTCAAGGCAGTCATTCCGGAAGTTGAAGGCAATGCCTTCATCTGCGGGTTTGGACAATGGATTGTGGACGAGCGTGACCCGCTGACACACGGGTTCCTCGTTCGATAACCGGCTCCTAGTAGCACCAGTTGGCGCGGAAAGCTGAGACCCAGCATTCCGCGTTTTTTTTGCTCTTTTGAAATTGAAGCGGCAAGCCCGTTCTACGACCGCTAAGTCTGTGGTATCCGGGGACGCGATTCGCTTACGACTTCTTTAATAGTCTCAACAAACTTCATCGCCGCGCGCGTTCGAGAGTGTCGCTTGCCAACGACGGCGACCAGCGAAATCTTTATGGACGGCCTGAAGCGCCTGATTTCGATGCTTTCGAGTGGATGACCAATCAGCGCGAACTCGTCCACGAGTGTGAAGCCCAAGCCCTGACCAACCAGATTGACGGCCACCGTATAGCGGTTACTTTCGATGGATGACGACACTCGATTTCCAAAGCCCGGAATGCCGCCTGTCATCAAGTCAACGATGCGCCGGTCGGTCGTGATATGGATGAGTTGAAGCGACCTCACATCGTTCCATTGCACGATATCTGATTGTCCCAGCGGGTGATTGATAGGCAAAACGCAGATGAACTCGCCTCGGCTGACAATATGCATGTCTTCGGTCTCGTCGGCGGTAGGAATCACCAAGAGGCCGACATCGTATTCCTCATGCTCAACGCTTTGCGGAATTTCGTGGTTCAGCTGCATATCAAGCACGAGCCCGTAGTCTGGAAAGTTCGCCCGGAACCGCTTCGCGACCATCGGCAGCATCGCGATGGCGAGCGCGGGCGTAGCAGCGACCCGCACCTGACCCGCTCTGAAATCTCGAACGCTGCCGAGGAATCGCTCAAATCGCGCAACGTTCTCGTGCAATCGAAGCGCCTCGTCGAAGACCAACGAAGCCTCGGGAGTGGGCTCGAGCCTACCCTTGACTCGCTCGAACAGGGCAAACCCAAGTCTCCGCTCTGAAAGCGCGATGGTCTTGCTGACAGAAGGCTGGGATATCGAAAGAGCTTCCGCCGCTGCCGTCACGGACCCCAGCCTCATCACCGCGATGAAGATATCAATCTGGCGCTGGTCCACCATATTCTCCCAAGGCATGGACTTCGAAAAAATGAGCATTTGACGGAATAATATGGCGTTAATAACCTGAAGTCACGCTAACGCCACATTGACACGCGACGGAGGAGAGCAAGTGAAGAACGTTTTGAGGAAATTCGGATGTATGGCTGTTGTTGCGGGGCTGTTGCAACTTCAATCCATCGCGCCGGCATACGCGCAGGCGAAGACGGACCTCCAGAGCATCTTGGACTCCAAGACGGTTCGTGTCGGGGCTGTGGAAGCTACGCCCTGGTATTCGAAAGACCTGCTCACAAACAAGTGGGTAGGCATCGTCCCCGACATTATGGAGGCGATGTTCGAGAAGAAAGGCATCAAGGTCGAGTATGTCGACACGCAATGGGGAACGGCCGTGGCCGGCCTGCAGTCCGGACGATTCGACTTGCTCGGGGCGTACAACGAAACGCCTGAGCGCGCGAAGGCGATTGATTTTTCGAAGCCAATCGGCGCACTCCACATGGCCGTCCTCACTTTTGGCGACCCGAAGAACTATGCGACTTGGGACCAGGTGAACAACCCTTCGGTCAAACTTGGGGCAATCGACGGTGCCGGTGCCACCCGCCTGCTGCAACCAATCCTCACCAAAACGACCTGGGTCGTCAATTCGACGAGCGATGCGATGTTTCTCGGATTGGAAAGCAACCGAGCTGATGCAATCGTCACCAGCGACATCCAAATCTCGCAGTTCATTCAGAAACGTCACAAGGGAACGATGGTCATCCCTACGCCGCTCTACTCACAACCGACCAATATCGGCTTGCGCAAGAGCAGCGATGCTGCGCTAAAGCAATGGCTGGATAACTCCCTTGACCAGATGCGCAAGGATGGCAGTCTCGACCGTATTTGGTCGAAGTACGTGGTCGGCGCCGCTGGCAGCAAATAGGAGGAGACAAGTGAAGCAAAAATCAGGAGGTAAAGTGACCAATCTGCCCGGTGCGGAATCGCCACTTCTGGTCATTGACGAAGTTCGGAAGTCCTTCGGCAATCACGAAGTACTCAAGGGGATTTCATTTTCTGTGAAGCGGTCCCAGGTAATCGGACTGCTTGGCCGCAGCGGCTCGGGCAAGTCGACGCTGCTGAGATGCATGAATATGCTTGAGCGTCCGGACTCCGGAAAAATCGTCCTTGATGGAGAAGAAATCGGCTTCGAGGGACCCAACAGACGGCCCCGCTCTGCTCGCGAACTCGCTAGACAGCGTCGAGCGATGACGATGGTCTTTCAGCATTTTAATCTCTGGCCTCATCGCACGGTTCTTCAAAACGTCATCGAAGGACCAACGGTGGTGTTGGGTGAGCCGCGCGACGTTGTCGTCGAGCGCGCAATGGAATTGCTGAATCGTGTTGGACTGAAGGACAAGGCGGATGCGTATCCGATTCGCTTGTCTGGGGGCCAACAGCAACGTGTCTCTATCGCACGCGCTCTTGCGATGCAACCGAAGGTCATCCTGTTCGACGAGCCGACCTCAGCCCTTGACCCTGAGCTCGTAGGAGAAGTCCTCGGGGTCATGCTCGACCTGGCGCAAAGCGGTGCCACGATGATTGTCGTGACGCACGAGATGAATTTCGCTCGCGAGGCATGCGACGAAGTGATTCTCCTTGCCAACGGTGAAATCGTGGACCACGGCCCGCCTGATGAGGTGATGTCTCGCCCTGACCGTGGAGACACCCATAGGTTGTTCGAGTCCGCTCAAAGTCCGCTCATTCGTCGACAGGTCTAATCATGCAACAGTATCAATGGGATTTCTCAATTCTCTGGCAATACCGTTCGCTGCTTGAGAGCGCCGTGCTGATGACGGGCAAGATTCTCGCGTTGTCCGTTACGTTCGGGATTATTGTTGGGCTCATCCTCGCACCGCTGAGGATGTCGGATAAGAAAATACTCAGCCTGCCGGCCGCGGCAATCATCAACCTTATTCGTTCGATTCCGCCGTTGGTTCTCGTTGTGTGGGCGTACTACTGCCTCCCGATTCTTGCGGGCATTGCGCTCACATCGTATTGGACCTGTGTTATCGCCCTCGCCCTCTACACGGGAGTTTTTTACGCAGAAATCTTTCGTGCTGGCTTGCAGTCGGTTGACCATGGACTTATCGAAGCAGGACGCTCCGTGGGCATGACGCCGGGAGCCATTCTTCGTCGCATTACGGGTCCGTTGGCATTTCTTCGTATCCTCCCGCCGTTCACGAGCCAATGCATCATGGCCGTGAAGAACTCCGTGCTGGGTAGCTATGTGGCGGTCGGCGAAATCCTTTACGAGGGCCAACGCCTGAGTACCGCTACGTTTCGTCCTCTTGAAATTCTTACGTGCGTAGCGTTGCTCTTCGTTGTAACCATCATGCCGCTGACCTTCGCCACTGGATTGCTTGAGCGAAAAGTGCTCAATCGCTACTTCCGGCGATAACCAAAGAAATCATTTCAGCTGCTGCCAGCCGGCAGAGCAAAGCTCACGGAGAAAACAATGATTGTCGTCGGCAACTGCGACAGGGGCGAACTCGCGCCCTCGATTCGCTCGCTTACCGATACGGTTGCAGAATTCGCGGCAAATTTGCGCTATGAAGAAATTCCGGCAGAGGTCGTGAAGAAAGTAAAGCTGCACCTGCTCGACACCATCGCATGCGCTGTCGGCGGAGCCAATACCGACATCGCAGAAATCTCGCGAGTCGCGGGGCACGGGATGAGCGGTGACGGAACGTGCGCCGTTTATGGTAGCGACGCCTTGCTCACACCCGCGGTCGCCGCCTTCACTAACTCGAATATCGCGAACGCCCTCGATTTCGATGATGGGACAGAGATGAATGGTAAGGGCTTGGGACACCCTGGCGCGAGTCTTGTTCCAGCCGCGCTCGCTGGCCTTGCTGAGAACAGAATCGAAGGAAAACGCCTCGTCACCGCATTGGCGGCCGGATATGAAGTGAATAATCGGCTAATTGTGGCCGTCCAGCCAAGTGCCGAACGGTTCGAAGAAGTTTATGGCGTTGGTCAGCACCAATCCATCGGCGCCGCGGTAGCGTACGGCATACTACTCAAATTAAGCGGCGACGCCATGCACAACGCGATTGGCCTCGCAGGCACTTTGACGAGCGTGCCAAGTCTGCACAAGTACAACTGGAATGAACGACCAATTGTTTCGTTTAAGGACGGTGTTGCTCCAGCCGCAATGGCGGGTGTCAATGCAGGAAATCTGACGCTGGCCGGGTTCATCGGTTCGAAGAATCTCTTCGATGGAAATCAAGGCTTCTGGCGCATGTTGGGCTCTGACCGTTTTGACGGTGAGCGGCTAACAAGCGACCTCGGTCGAGACTGGGCAACGATGAACAGCAGCTTTAAAGTATATCCGGCATGTCGATGGTTAGCGCCAGCTTTGGAGGCTTTCGAGGCGCTCTTGAGCGAGGCGGCAATCCGACCATCTGATATTGCATCGATTGAGGTTCACACGTTCAGCAAGATTGAGGCAGACCTGATGGAGCGGCGTCCTAAGAACGCTATTGATGGGCAATTTTCACTTCCTTATCTTCTCGCCGTCCTTGCGCATCGAAAGCAGAAGGGAGCACCTTGGTTCGACACTCAGGTCTTTGGCGACCCCGAAATTCATCGAATTGCGGACAAGGTCGTCGCCCGGGTGGACGCAGGTATGGACGCCGCGATGCGCGGAGAAAACCGGCGGCCGAGCGCGACCGTTTTGGTGACTACACAAAACGGAAAGCAATTCAAACGTCATATCAATGCGCCACTAGGCAGTCGCATACGCCCAGTGGGTGATGACGTCGTGATAGCGAAGGCGCAGTCCAATCTGGAAATTGGCGGTATTGATGCCGAGCGCATGATTGCCTACATTGAGAGCTTGGGCAGCAACGAAGAGCGTGTGAGCCAGGACGCCCTCGTCCGCGGCGTCTTCCCCGGCTAAACACTGCCGGAAGTCGTCGAAGGTGGCGACCCTCCCGTAAACCTTGATGGTGTTCACTACCATGGCATGCACAGGTGGACGCCTTTCCCCTATGAGGACAGGATGAAGAGAATTGAGACCGCGCAGGCACCGGCAGCAATTGGCCCGTATTCACAAGCCATCGAGAAGAATGGATTTCTTTTCGTCTCTGGACAGATTCCATTAGACCCGGCGACCGGTGAGATTGTGGGCACCAATGCAGCCCAGCAGATTGAACGATGCTTGAAAAGTTTGGCTGCCGTCGCCGAGGCAGCCGGAACTTCCCTTAGTAAGACCGTGAAAACCACGCTATTGCTGACCGACCTTGCTGAATTTGCGACCGTAAACGACGTGTACACGCAGTTCTTCTCAGAGCCGTACCCCGCTCGCGCGTGCTACCAGGTCGTGGCGCTGCCGAAAGGAGTTCGCGTCGAGCTGGAAGCGATTATCGCCATGGACTGACCTGCTCATTTCTGCGCAATGGCCCCACGTTCGAGTAGGGGGCATCTCCGTCTTACGCAGACCATTGGAGAACCCCGCGTTTTTCAAGTTCTTTGACCACCTTCTTCGGCGTTGTATTCGGCACGCCGACAATGAGAAGGTCTTCTGCTCGCGTGGCTGCCACGTAACCGATGCGCCCGTCTTCTGTGTGCATGCCACCTAGCAGTTTATTGAGGTCTGCTGTCCGCGCTGCGAATAATACGGCTGGAATGCCTTCGCCCTTGGCTTGGTGCACGGTATCCACTCGTATCTTGGTGCCATCGCCCTGCGCGAGGTCTGTCTTCCAAAGCGGTTCGTCGCTCAGCTTCGCAACCGTGAGATTGTTGACCTAGGTGGCGGACCTTCGATAGGCCGTGCGAACCTCAATTTCAGCGAGCAGCGACGCAAGGCTATTCTTCAAAAGGGGCTGGCAGTTCCTCTTGCCGGACAATTGCGTGTCGGGAAGGCCGTTTATGAGGCTACGCACGAAGCCCCAGAGTAAGCGGCGAAAAATCTTTACTTCTCCTGCCGCGGACGCGTGAATGATGTCATGAAACAGATTGCTTTGCGGAGCATTGATTAGCCTGACAAGTCCGGATGCTGCATGCTCGAATGATGTTGCGATGTACCAGCTGGACGCGTCTCAGCCTTCGAATGCGCAATAGCAGGTTAAGATTTTGAGCGCGGTTACCGAAACGGCCGGATTGGTGTGCGATGGCCCTGCCCAGTGAGGTCCCAATGACCGACGAAGTTCAGCTGCCTTCGAACCAGCAGTCCCCTGCGTCGACCGGCGGCCCGCCGACTCCTCCACAACCGTCTCCTTTTCGTGACGGACACGCCGCTGAACCCGAGAAGAAACCCGGACAGTCCGTTGCGGTCAATCTCGCCTACGCCGTCGTCATTACGGCGCTCATCCTCTGCGCGAAGACATTTTTCGAATCGACGGCGCCCGGCCGTCTAGCTGAAATCGGAGCATTCGAATTTCTCGAACAGCGAATCTCCAACTTCACGGGTGCTCGCTTGCCCGTGGTCGTCCTTGATATTTCGAAACTCGCCGGAGGAGGCACCGACGCCGCCAACCCTGTACCAACGTCTCGTCCAGCCCTGCGGGAGATAATATCGGCTCTGGTCGACGCGCATGCCGCAGTGGTTGGTGTTGATATCGACTTTGCGCCAGGCCCCGCCGGATGGATAAGCCGCGCCGAAGACCCCGGGTTCTTCGACTATTGCCTGTCTGTGAATCAGACCACCCGCACCAAAATCAGGTTGGGGATATTTAGAACCAGACAAGCTAGTCCCGACGGCTGGCTTGGTCTGCCAAAGTATCAAACGCTCGCGGCCGACCTCGCCGGCACGCACCCGGAGGCGTTGAACAGCATGTATCGAGCAGTTCAGTGGGTGGTAAATCAGGAAGGGCACAACAAACTGCCCTCGTTGGGTTACGCCATGGCCGCGGACTATTTGCAGAATTCCGCGGTTCCAGACGCACCAAGGTGGCTCAGACCATGGTTGATTCAACAGGAGGCACCCAATGAGTCACGGTCGGAACCCTCGCCCGAGTCGCAGACCCAATCGAAATCAGAACACGACGAGGACGAGCCTCACGGACGACTCGTCAATTACAGCAAGCTTCAGCAGTTGCAAACCGAACGGCTGCGCACCCTCCACCGGGTCAGCGTGGTAGATGCGCAAGATGACTTCACGGGCAAGATTGTTATTCTGGGAGACGCGACGCAGCGTAACGGCGCAGACGTGTTCATTCCGCCCGGCGGGGATTTGACGCCCGGTGTGTTCTATCACGCGAGTGCAGCTTATACGTTCGCGTTTGAACCCCTTTACGAGTTTACTCCGTTCACTCGAAATCTGCTCGATATTGCGTTAGGTCTACCTTTTTTCGCCATAGCCGTTTTCAAGGGAAAGCAAACAAAACACGCCGGGGATGAGCATGCCGAAAAGCGATGGGAACGCATTGAGAAAGTCACCATTTACGCGTCGGCAGTGGCCGTAATCTTACTAGGATTGGCTTTCATGTTGCGCTGGCGCATTATGTGGCTCGACTTTATTCTGGTTATTGCGGCGCTGGCCGCGCACCCGTGGTTGTCCGGAAAGGCAGAGGCACTCGGGGACTATCTGGTCAAACGCAGAGCTAAAGCACGCAGCGTCGCTGAGGTCAGCCAGTCCTAATGCAGAGTGGCTTGGCTTACGCAAAGGGCGCACTGTATTTCGGGCTAATTCCCAAACTGCTCTCGTGGGAGGTAGAGAATGCGTTCTCTCATCAGTGGCTCGCGGCTGTGGCTAATGCTCGCGCTGGCAGTCCTCAACGGCTCAGCGCAAGCATCACCAGTTGCAGTGGTAGTCGATGCCGCGGGCGGGCATTGCAGCGTTAAAGAATCACCGCAGAAAGCCCCTCACGTACTGTCCGCCCACGAACAACTGGATGCCGAGAGTGAGGTGCGCTGCGAAAGCGGATATTCGGGAACTGCGAGGTACACGGCGACCGACGCGTCGTTCGTCATAGCTGGGGACTGGGCAATAGTTGGGAACCCTGCTCCTCCCGCGGCGGGTATGCAAGGAGCAAGCGGTCTTGTCCCGTTGGGCAGGCAAGCGACTTTGGAAGCTCCTGCATCGGCTCCAACCATGTTTGCCCGTGCGGCGGACCCCAAGAGTCAAAAGCCGCTCAAGCTGTATGTTGAGCCTTCATCCAAGTCCCAGATTTACGCGACTATTCCAGCCGCTCATGCTCCACTTCCCGTGACTGAAAGTAAGCATGGATTCTACGGTGTTGAGATTGACGGTCGGTTCGCATGGGTGGACGCGTTTGATGTCACCATAAATCGGCCAAGCCAAGCCGCCTGTTCCGGCACAGCGGGGATGAGCAGCGCTGGCGCGCTCGGAGCAGCCACCAACCGATGCGGGGCTTCTGGAGCAGCTGCGGCTGGAACCCGAAATTAGGCCGAAAAAGCACCCGACCATTGTTGGGTCGCCCATTCATCAGCCTCTCTATCGCGGCCTCGTCTAGGGCACTCTCTACAAATTTCGACTGGCAGCCGCCTCGACGGAATTTTATTCTGTGCTTTAAGGAATACGGGACGCTCCCCGCAGCACGGCATTTCCGTGCATATTTTCGCGAGGTCAGTATGTGCTTACTGTCATTAAACCGATTCTTGCTGCCAATTACCGTGTTCCTGCTCACCTGCCCGCCTGCTTTCGCAGAAAATGTCGCAGTGATTGTTGAGGCAAACTCCGAACACTGTGTTTGGCGTGCGAATGTGTGGGACGCGCCTCACGCTTTGCATACCGGGGACGGACTCAATGCGACAGACGAAGTGCGTTGTGATGAAGGCTTTCGGGGAGCAGGGCGGTACCTTGCAAACAACGCGATATTTGAATTGACCATCAACTGGGCACCAGTCGGTGTTCCCTTGCAATGGCAGAATCCTGGCGCGAATCCCGTTTCAATGATGGGACGTCAGGCAGCGCTTGAATCAGCATCGGGCGTGGATTCCTCTATCCCCGGTGCAGCAGCTATAGCCCCAGCTCGCTCCGGTTCGGTACTGGACAGCCTAAAGAGCAATTTGATGAGAAGGTGGTAGGTTATTCGCCGCTGCCCTCAGCATACACGGACAGTTCCCGCCCGCTGGGCGGCGAATCTCTGCTCGCCCAAATCATCTGACGTTAAAAGCAAATCAAGTCTGGTTGGGAAACCGGTGGACGGCTTCGCATGCGAGTGCGCCGCTCAGAGAGGTCGCAGTTGTCACTTGAAATCAGATAACCCGCGCGGTGAGCAAAGCCTGACGAGCAACTTTTTGACTGTGTCTATAATCCATTGCAGTTCGAGGGCGCTTTCCCCGAGTCGCCTGCCGGACTGATGTATCATGCGACGCCTCGCAGACTTACCAATCCGCGCACGCCACATTCACCAGACGAGCACCGGACCGATGCAGACCATGTACGCCCACATCGCGGGAGAACTCCGCGAGTTAACTCTGCCACCTGTAACCCAAGAGGTTCTTCCTGGAATCCAGTGGGGTGCGTTCGATGAGTTAATGACCCCGGCATACTGGCGTGGCCAGGCGTGGCAGCATACGGAGTCTGGCACGTTCTGCGACTTCCGCCTCGGCCGCTCCCTTGTCGAAGAGGTTGCTGCGTGCCTGCTCGGAGGATGGGGAATGCCCGCCGAGCTGGCCTTGGCTGCTTATTCTCGTGTCCGCGAAAGCGACCTCTTGCGTGCAGGCGTATCGGCAGACGAGCTTGAGGAAGTTTTAAGCGAGCCGTTTATGGTCCGGGGCCGCTCTCGTAAATACCGGTTTGTTCGACAGAAGTCGCGGTACCTGAGTGGCTGCCTCCAACGGCTAGCTGGGTTCACGCCTCCTGAGGACGACGTTGCGTTTCGAGACCTGCTGAATGAGCTTCCCGGCATTGGCCTCAAGACCGCCTCATGGATTGTCCGCAATATGCGACCGAAGAGTGAGGTAGCGATTCTGGATATCCACATCCTACGTGTCGGTCGACACCTCGGGTTGTTCCCAGAGAGCTGGCAGCCTGAAACGCATTACAGACAGCTTGAGGCGAGCTTCATTCAGTTCGCTCGGGCGATAGAGGTGTCTGCAGCAACTCTGGACGGTCTCATGTGGGACCATATGCGTCAGCTTTCCTCCATCTTGCGCAAGACACGTCCGAAGGCGGAACAGCTCGACCTTTTCTCAAGCGACGCGGTGAGCGTCCACTGAGGCTCGCGCCTCAATTGCCCCGTATCGGCAGCCCGACGGCCGCACCACCAACTGCGAGCAGTTGCTCACTTGCCGGCAACGCGGCAACGACCTCGTTCCCGAGAATCCCGAGCGGGCTAAATCCAAGACCGAACCATTCTGCCGCAAGCGCAAGCGTCTGCAGCATTGCGCCGGCATCGCGCAAGATGAGCGATTCGCAGTTCGCATAGGCGGCCTTCGGCCGGCCCAAGTCCGCGATAAGCGCCATGAAGGCCCCGTTGGCTTTTGGAAGGAGGATTCGGCATCTGCCAAGCCACGTCGCATAGGCTTCCGCTGAAAATGCCAGCTTATCCAGTGTGCAGGCCTCGACGTTCACGCGATAGACGGCCGAGTCAACGAGAATCACCACCGAAATGGGATGGAGCGCGCCAGCTGAAAGAGCCGGACGACGGCTGCGCTGCATCCCATCACCTTGTTGCCAATAACGAGGCGTAAGCGCAAAGTGAAACATGCCGACCAGCGCATCAACCGGCGTTGGTGCCAGAGCGCGTGTCGACCGTCGTCTCTCGAACACGTCGGCAAACGACACGTTGGCCGGAGCGATAAATGTCCCGAACGGCGTCCTGCTTTCGACCGGCCACACGTAGTCAGAATATGGACCGTCACGAAGCGGCCGCGGGTCTTTAATAGGGCGCAACGCCGAGTTCCTCGAGAGTCTCGTAGTGCTTTCGGCAACCACGGCACATTCCACAAGCCTCATTGGCAACGTGACACGAATGCGCCCATGCCAGCAAATCAGGCGGGACCCTGGAGGTCTTGATAAGCTCAGCACCCGTCAGGGCGATGGCTGGCGCCTCAAGCGCAATCTTGCCTTCCTGGCAGCCAAGCAGTGTGTTCATCGCTGCGATGAACTCCGGCTTCCCGTCCGCATGCAACCCGTCTGTGCGCAGCGTGCCGATGAGTAGCTTGTTCACGTCAACGCTGACGGCTCTCATTGCCGCCAGCGTGACGAGCATCTGGTTGCGAAATGGCCACCACTCGGATACGGGCGCGAGAGTCGCTGGAGCGCACCCGGCCATGTCCCCACTACCAAGCGCACTCAGGTCCGCCTCAATCACATGGTGCTCGATGTTGAGCACGTCGCACACCTCGGCGGCAGCGCGCACCTCGGCTTGAGCCGCGCGCTGGCCGTAGGCGACCGTGATGCCGACTTCGGGGCGCGTCCAATATGCGATTGCGACCGAGTCCATGCCGCCGGACAGTAAAAGAGCCGTTCTCATGTCTTCCACGCAGTGTGGTGCAGAGCCGTCACAAAATCGAAGAAAACCTTGCTCTCCGAGCCGATGACCATCTTGAGATTCTCCTCGCTGACGGCCTGGGCGAGCGCGTAGACGGGCGTCCCCTCAGCGCGTGCGTAGCCAACCTCGAAAACCGTCCCCGCGTCGAGGCCGTCGAGAATCGCGAACACGCGGTCGCACTCCTTGAGCGCCTTGATATCGGCCGGGCCTACTTCGTGGGCAGGACCAGGGCCAACATCATGGACTGGGGAGAACACCTCGAGACCAAGCTCGGTCAGGCAGCGTCGCGCCTCATCAACGAGCCAACGCTGACCGAGATTAAAAAACGGGCTCGCGAGATAGACCTTTCCGGGAACAGTGGTCGCGGGAACACGTTGAGCCTTCTGCAGTTCGGGCATCGGCTCAGGCGGAAGAGCCATGGTCTCAGCGTAGCTCGCTACCGCCCGCGAGGCGAGTTCTGCCGCGACGTCCGGCGCGTCGTGATGGACCGCCCAGCGACCCGCAAAAATCGCTGCGAAAACGTCACCAGAGCCAACCGTCCAGACCTGATTGCTTTGATACGCGGGGATGTGAGTCTTCGTGCCGACCGACGTATGGACGAATGCGCCCGCAGGGCCCGACTTGACCACGACAACTTCAGCGCCGCGAGCCAATAAGTTAGCGGCCGCGACGTCCGGGTTTGCATCTTGGCCCATGGCGACAATCTCGCTGCGGTTCGCCACAATCGCGAGATGCTCGGCCGTACTTCCATTGTCGCCGAACGGCTCGGGATGAAACGCCGACTGAGGGTCGTAAACGCACCACTTCGCATTCACCCTAGCTGAGCCTTCCAGCATTCCGAACCGCAACACCGCTTCGGCGCCGACGTCAATAGGAGCAAGCGGTGGGATACGAGCGAGCGCCGGTCGAACGACTGGCGTGGACATGCAATGCACGTATTCAAACGAGATTCCGGTCGCTGAGGGGTGCGCGACAAGCTCGAATTCGAAGAATTCGGCGGTCTTATCGAACTCTCGCGCCACGTCGTCCCGTGCATACGTGTGCAGAGTAACCTTGTCGACATGCCCCGAAAGTGCCGTCGCAGCACGCCCGCCGGAGCCGAAAATTTGGTCCCAGACCGGCCAGATACACTGCTCGTGGTAGACGCCGCCGACTACAAGAATCTCACTCATTTGAGCTTCACCCGGACCGTGCATGTCCCACCTTGGATGCTCAGCACTTCGGCGACGTACTGGCGACCATTCTGAATGCAAGCGATGAACTGCAGCATGGAGCGAGAGGTAATGGACCCGACAGTGTTCCCGTTGAGGTCTTTTGCAACCAGCCGCGGTGGCGGTCCAATCACGTCGACCTCCAGCAAGTCACCCTGCCGGATGCTACGCAAAACGCCGGGGTTGACGGAGTTGAGTGTCGTCACTTCTTCGATGACACACGGGTCGGCGTCTCCTCCGCCGGGGCCTCCCCCGCCTCCCGTCGTATTCGGCGTCGTTACAGGAGCCTTCGGTTCAGGCCTCCAATCGCCACCGCCACCACCGCCACCAGACATACGGCCTCCCTGAATTTCTTGACGTTTGTTGGTCCATCTGGCTCAGCTGGAAAACTAGGGCATTCATCAGATGGGTTCGGAACAGTCATTTTTTCTTAAGCGAATACAGTACGTCAATGATAGTTTCGCTCCTAGCCGCGAAGACCGCGCGAGACTTAGCGCCGCCGCCCATCGGACAGCGAAGTCGCTCAGCGGCGCGCATGCTAAGGAAGAGATATCCCTCGAATCCTCTGGTAGAGGGTGACAGCGCACGAATCGGTAATGCCGGAGACGTAGTCCGTTGCAAGCACCGCCCGCTCGTAGTGTGAGGCGGCTGCCACCATAGTCGGGTCGAAAGAAGTGAGCCGAAGAAGCGTCTTTGAGCGGACAGAAGCCGCTGTTTTCCGTTCGGCCAGGTCGTCCATCGCTCCGATGAAGGCAAAGAGCAAGCCCCCGATGACTTCAAAGCCGCAAGCCTCAACCTCAACGACTGGACGGCTGTTGTAGACCTAGGCTCTACCGATTTGCTTGAACTTCTTGAACCCAGTAGCCGTGTCGATGTGTGCGGACAGTTCGTCGTCGAAAGAGCCTGTCATGATGCCGTCAATCCTTTTGGTAAAGACAGCAACGAACGCATGGGAGAATACTCGGGCCCAAACTGACCTCTCCTGCCCAGCTTCGATGTCCAATCAGCTTCTCATCACTGAAATGACCCCCGACGGTTGGTCATGGACGCTCGCAACGCGTTGTAGCGATATCCTGCACAAGCTAGAACTCGAGTATGGGCCGCGTGACCGCGCGTACACGTTCGTCGGAGTCGATTTTCATGGCGAGCGGCCCCACATCTGGTATCCGGGGAACCGACAACACGTGGCCATCCGGCTCTCAATGTCAGCTTTGGACGACATTCCACGTGCTTTCTACCAACTTGCGCACGAATGCGTTCACTTGCTTTCGCCAAGTGTTGAGCATCATGCTTCAGTTCTTGAAGAAGGACTCGCGACGCTTTTCGCGGAAACCTACGCCTTACGCGCCTACAACCAGCATTTCAGTCCATCAATCAACGGATATGCTCGCGCGGCTTCCGACGTTCGTGAACTGCTGGGCTTCCACCCTGACGCTATATCTGCGCTGCGTCGCGTCGAGCCGGCGTTCTACAAGATGGACGCAGGCACGTTCGCCCAGGCAGGGCTGGTAAGGGCGCCAATCGAGTTGCGTGAGCGCCTTCTGACCCGTTTCATCGATTAGCCTCGCCCGCCTGCTCCGCTGGTTCGCATTACCACCTGCATCATCGCGGTGGCCGACCTATGCAGATTGCGACGATTGCAACGACGACCAGTGCTACGCAGCAGACGAACATGACACCGCCCATCTGATGAGCATCAAGCTGCTCAACAAGCGCGCTGCATGCGTCAATCAAGCTGGTTGCTTTTCTTTGCATCTCATCTCTCACGAAGGTTAAGGCGAAAAAAAAGCCCGCTGGGAGGCCCAGTAGGCTTTGAGTTCATAACAACGTAAACGCAAAAACCCGCATGCTTAGCGCTATGCGGGTTCGTCGGGCGAGCGTATCCCTTGCTTAGGAGCGAGCCGCTTTCCCGGGGCTCAATTAGAACAATTTGCCGCAATACTCTGCCGGTGCTCCGAAAACTCCAAAAGAGGAGCTGAAGCAAGCGCGTCAAGCGCATTCGGCATTCTGACCTTCAAACCGTAGACGCAACTTGGCCCACGACTAAAAATTAGCTCAGACCTGTAGTTTTGTACAGTACATTGAGTTTGGTTCGCATAAAAACAACAAGAGCACCCTTGATGTGCTCCTAGATTCCAAATGGTGACGTCGTTCAAGCAGATTACTCACCTGCTTTTGCGCACAAAGTGCGCTGCTTCCGATATACAACCGTCACGCTTGTCTCAAGCGGTGCCGTGCGCGCCGGGGTATCACCGAGAAAGTCCGCTGCTCCTTCTCGGTCCTTCAAACGCGAGGGCTCGACGCGATTACCTGTGTTCCGAAGGGAAGTCGATTCGGTTTCGAAGACGGCTGAAGTCCTGTCAGCGCCAGAGCGAGTTTGCGGCTTGGTTCCTTTGGGTATCGGGAGCCGGTCGGTGAAGTTTGCCTCATCGAGAATTGCGACTGCCGCAGCTTCAGTGACGCCCAGGTTGTCCACGATGGCAGCAACCTGATTGCTTCTTCTGCTGTTGGCCTGTGGTTGGGAAAGTTCTCTATCCCAGACGGTCAAGGGGCTTTCACCGGAGGCCATCAGTTTATAAAGTTCGTGTGCGTCTTTATAATCAAAGACTTTGGCCAGTAACTCTTGGGCATGTGCGCTGGATATCACGTCTTTCCCGACCAACACTCTCATCCGTTTTGCTTGCTTGAGAAACCAGTCCCAAGACATTGGGACGAAGGCTCTGATACGGTTGGACGAACGTCGTCCGGATTCTGCGTTCGACATAAGTTCTCTCATATTTTTTGATGCTTTCCTCGCGGTCAACTTTCGTCGTGAAGCCACGTGGCGCGGACCACCGCGAGAACAAAGCGTTGAATTGATGAGGCAGCGGTCAAAGACCAAGTTGGCGGTAGCTCTCGAGAAAACCCGGTGGTCGATGCTCTAGCTGGATATTCAGCATGTTGAGCTGGGTGTATTTCCAGGGTTCTGCCAGAGGGTCTATTCCGCAACCGAAGTCCACGTCATGCGCGAGAAACATCAAGTAACCCGCGGCGGCGAGTTCTTCAATCAAAGTTCCCGCCAGGGCACGCAGCGATTCCACGCTCGCCTGTAGCTGCGACGAGACTTGATGGGCCGACGACAGTGCCTTCGCGATGCTCTTCGCTGCGTCATGTACGCGGGCAGCTAACTCCGCCATGGGGCCGTCGCTTCCATGACGGGACCGGTCGGGCAACTGCACGTCCACGTGCTGAGCGCCGCGTACAAGTTCGACAAACATACCGGCACTCGCTACCGGCAGCTCGAACGAAGGAGTGTCTTCGTACAACAGCAAGCGGCTCGGGTCTTCCACCTGAAGAGCTTGGGCGACAGCCATAAGCAACGCTGGAGACACGTGCTTCCTATGGTCCATCGTTCGCACATCGCGGTAGCTGACCCTAGCTTTCTTCGCGAGTTGACGGTGGTCGAGTCTCTGCTCCTTCATCGCCGATGAAAGAGCCCGGTAGTCGACCTTTGCGAACCATAACCCTCCCGAATACCCTTGCACGTCACGAACGACATCTCCGACGTCCTGCCTTACCGCGGCGCGATACTGGAGGTAGCGGGCCCAGAGAGTTGCGCTAACAGCTTTTAGCTCACGGTCGGTTGAAGTGACCGTGGAGTCAAGCCATTCAGGCTCCAGGTACAAACGAGTACTCCGGCCTTCAACCGCAATGCGGCAACCGACTGGTTCCATCCCACTGCACACCTCGTCTTCGAAAAGCTGAAAGAGAGTTGCTTCGGCGGCGGCTTCGCATTCGGCAAGAATCGGCACCTCAGCGACAATGCGAAACGTGGCTCGCGCGATTGGAGCCATGCCTCGGGGTAACAGGCCGCCTGAGACCAGCATGGTTGGCCTAAGCTGGCTGAGTGTCTCGACTACTTGGAAGCAAGTCTTGCGAAGGACGGTGTCGCTCATCGCACAAGGAGTAGCCGGAGCATCGCGATTTTCTTGGGAGATGTGACGGAGCGTCACTTCAAACCAAGGAGAGGTTTTTGGCCTGATATCCAAGCCAAAGCCCGAGCGAGACCGCTTCATGTCGCATAAGGCCGGTTCGTTGTTACCTTGAGCGTGTCCCACGATTTCGTAGAGTGCCCTGACAGCGTCTCCGATATGTCGAAACCGCAAAATATTGGCCGTGTCTTCTTCAACAGAGATTACGAGCTCAAAAGCATTGACCGCGGCACCGGCGCCTTGTAGCCATTGCTGATGATTGCTGTTGCCAGCCAAACGTGCGAGTAGGTCCAGTATCTTTGTGTGCTTTAAATCAAGCCCGAATCGGCGCAATCCCTGTGCGAACTGCCTGGCGACAGCGGTCCGATTGTCGCTGTCCGCAATACCTAGTGTTGAATTAAGGGAACTCGCTTGCTCGAGCGAGACTTCGAAGCCGCAGTCGGCCAAGAAGGATTTAATGATGCTCTCTGGATTAAGAGCCGCCGCGCTTGAAGAGGCGAATGTAGCCACGACACAACTCCGTTTGGTTGTGCCCACATCAGGTAATCGAGAGGCGTCGCGCGTTGCCGTTGGCCTGAGGCGGGCAAACGGGGTTGAAACTTATCGAACGTTTGGAAAAGAAACCTACCGGATTTGCCGTACCAGCGATGTGGTTGCGCGACTGCAGGCTCCGGGTATGCCGGCCGTTATCAGACCATATTCACGACTTGAACGCAATATCGAGATTATTCGGAAGCGTGGATGCATGGCCACGGGCGCCGGACGCGAAGCTTCTTACCTCGACCGGCCACAGTTGTGGTCCCTCTATTCGTCAGTGAAATGACTTGCGTGCGAGCAGTGCGTCCAACGCATCGCGCGCTGCCTGAAGTTCGGTGATAGCGGCTGTCAGACGGGCGAGCAGCAACGTTCGGTCAGATTGGTTCAATCCCGTGTTGAATTTTTCTTCAATAGCTTGAGACGCGAGTTGCACTTCTCGAGCAGCATTGGCGACGCGCGCGACCGCAGCCGCTTCTTCGCTGTTTTGTTCCGGTTTTCCCATCAGGTTTCTTCAGTTATTTGGACTCGCTTGCAGCGGTCAAAGGCGCCCTGCTTCACGCGGCCTGCGCGCGCTTACCTGTGCTTAAGCGCGAGACGTTCGATTGCGAGCACCCCTGCCTCCATCTTAGCTCGCGCGGAGCTGTTGGCAGAATGCACAACAATCTTGGGCGGCCGGAAGCCGCGAAGAGCAACAGCCTCTTCTATCCAGAGCACAACGTCGTAGCCGGTTCCGCGCGTGTCATCGCCCAAGTCGTGGTCAAGGCTAATTTCGACGACCGTGCCAGTCTCGAGTAAGCGGATTGCCTCCAAAGGCCAATATACGCGCGTCCACCCTTGCGGGGTAGCGCGCTCATCATCCAGAAAGACTTTCATATGCGGGCGAAAGCCACCGACGTTGAGTCATCACGCTGCGGTTCGGCATGACGTGCGCGATGTGGTTGAGCGCAGTTCACGCAATACACCGCGAGCTCGCGTTCGTCGCGCACGTTAGCTGTGACGAGCCACGGCTTAGACGCGTCCTCGAGCTTGGCCATGCAGACCGAGACATGAGGCTGACGCCGGTCGACAGGCCGGAGACACAACGAGCATGGGACGGTCTTTCCGTCACCCGACGGGTACGGCGTGGTCAGCGTCGACGTGATGGCGACCTCAGCGTAGTCGCTGCATTCAATCCCACAGAAGTCTGTGACCAGTTCATCCTCAGACACCATCACTACGTTTCCAGAAGGCGTGGCTGTTACGGTCTGGCTCCGTTTCGACAAACTGAAGTAATCTTCGCGAAGCTCGCATTCACATACGCCGCAACGGAGGCCTTCAAAAGAGGTGCGCATGCTCGTTCATCTCCTCGATGTCGCGGCGACCGGACGTGTCGCCGAACGAGCACCACTGTAGCGAGGCATTGGGACAAGACGAGTCTCGGTTGGAGTGCACACTATCTGTTGGCGGCCAAAATTTGACAAGGAGCAGACGCGTGAAGGATGAGGCACTCGGAGATATCCCCGCATCGGAACTGGTGACGCTGATGGATTACTGCGTATGGGAAGTCAACCACAACGGTCGCGCTACTGTGCAGGCTTGGCGCGACGAACTCTCCACGCGAGCAGACGCGGCAGACACGGAGGTTGTGCGAGCAATCGCCATCTGCGATGAATATCTGGCTCCAGAGGGTTCAGCGGAGGCGTTGGCAGCACAAGCGATAGCGTGGCCCAGCGATTAACGCAACAGCGCTACACCTAAAGAAAATGCGGCGAAGGTCGATAAACATAGGCCCCGAAACTCGTTTTCATGAAGCGGTTCAGAACAAACGAGTTTCAGCAGGGGCTCCTACTATCAAAAAAGACCACCGAGGATACCGTGAAGCATCTCCGCCTTATTTCGTTGACGTCTGTCGTTTTGGCATTGACCGGATGTGTGTCAGGCGCGTCGCACTACTCAGCACCTACTGCCTACAAAACCAATGAGAACACCGTCGTTGTCGCCCGGTCTCGTGATGCGGCATGGCAAGCAGCTATTCCCAAGCTGAGCAAGGAGTTTTTTGTCATCAATACCATCGACAAGAGCTCTGGCATTGTTAACATCAGCTACGCTGGCGACCCGTCGAAATATATCGACTGCGGCCGAGTTCACTCAGAAGTGAAGAACGTTCAAGGCGAGCGAGTGTACGACATTGCTGCTGCATCACCCATTCAGCAATTTGAGGGTACCGGCTGGGTTGGAGCTTTTCATTCGCCGCGCCTCACTAACATCGACCGTCGCGTGTCGCTCGATGGCCGAATGAACATCGTCTTCGAAGACGTTGATGCGACCCACACCCGCATTACGGTAAGCTCTCGGTATATCGTTAAGCGTGATACGACCATGACGATTGTGCCCGAGGGTATTACTCAGCGGTCAAGCGACTCCGTTTCGTTCAACACCGCAGGTTCGGCGTCGTTCCCAATGCCCGCCAACTCCACCGGCACGGCAACCACGTGTACCGCGAATAATCAGTTCGAGGCTCAAATCCTCGACTTGGTCAAGTCTTAACGGTGACGGGCCGGTGGGAATCGGCCTTGCGACACATCGACTTTGAAACTTGCATGCGCGGCCAGAAGCGCCGCGCTGTCATTTGATTTTGCGTGTCAGACTGACTTAGGAGCAGTAGCCGCCATTGTGATGCGAGCCGGTTCCTCCATGAGGATGCTCGCCCTTCGGACACGCGTGAGCAACATTGGCAACGCAAAGCAGAGCGACGATGACAGCAACGAATTTTTTCATAGAGTCTCCCGATTGTCGTTCATCGGCGAATCAACCGCCGACGGTCACAATGTGACTCTCAAGTTATCGGCAAGGTGCCACATCCCTTGAGAGCATATTCGGCGCAGCTTCGCGCTTCTCCGAAAAGCTGTGACTAAAGCCCTTCGGGTCGCTTATTCTCGGAGAACCACGCAATGCTCTCGTTGTACATCTGCAGGACTGCGGGGTCGGTCTCAATTTTCAGTCTGTCATTCAGAAAACCGAGCGTCTTCTGCTTGTCAGCCGAGAATTGGTACGCGAGCCACATGGCGTCCAGCGCATGCGGTCTGTCATGCATCCTCGCGAACGTCGCTGCCAACGGCGCCCAGACACTCGTGCGCCTCGGATTTATCGTGAGCGCAACACCGGCAACGTTTATTGATTGCGCATAATTGCCTGCGACCGAGTAAGCGTACGACAGGTTGCTTTGAACCTCCTCATCGCTGGGGTCCGCAGCCACGGCAGACGACAGAAGCCCGACTGCTTCGCTCGCATTGTTTGCGTTTAGTGCAGCCAAACCTGCCACATTTAGCTTTCGCGCAGCAGCACGGTCCCCACGCACAGGTTTAGGCAGTGCCCCCAAAGATGCAGCTGCAGCCATTGCCGCCGCCAGGTTTTCCGCTCGCGCCGCAGTCATCATCTGGACTGCACAAGCACTAGCTGATGTGCAGGTCGCGGAGAAGGCAGTCGTGTTCACAGGTTGCGGCGCCGTAGGCGCAGCATCGGTGCTTGCAGTTGAAGAGTTACCTTGGCGCGAAAAACTCGGTGGGTCGTCTTTCTTCACCAAGACGTATTTGTTGTTCTTCGCAAACTGGTAGACATGGTCCGCAACGTACGTCTTCTGGTCAGGAATCGAGTACGAGTAGACGACTTTGACGTCGTAATGATGCGGGTCCTTCCCTTTCAAGAACGTTGTTTCCGCTTCTACTGACTCGGTGTCTGACGCGCCGGTATCGTAGTCAGAAATCACACTCTCAAATTTTTTATCAGAGCCCTTCCGCATGAAGATGTCAGTCGACGCCGTCTGGTAGCCCTGATGCATGTCATGCCCTTTTACAACCAGAGCGAAACTGTCGTCACCAGCAGGGACCCACTTAAAGCTGTCACCCACACTACCCATTGCCCCCATGGAGGCGACGAATGGGTCGGTGGACTCTACTTTCCAGTCGGAGCCATTTCGGACGAACACAGCCAAACCGAGGAGGCCGGTACACGCATGGCAACCGCCGTCCGGCGGTACGGCGTTCGTCACAAAAAGCTTCTTCTGTTGGCCGCCCTCCGTAAAGTCGAAGGTCGCCATCGTGGTGACATTCATGGACCCGTCTGCCGACAAGTTCAGATTCTGCGCCCAAGGTAGATTCTTCGGGACTGATACATCAGTCCACACGGCCGCCTTCTTCTGCTCGTCGTAGGAGCCGTAGAGTAATTCGAGCGCTGCTGGAGCGTTGAATTCGCCGTGAATCGCGCGAGAAGCCAACGCGATGGTGCAAGCAGCAGTCATCAACTCGCTCATCCCAGGCTCTGACTTGGCAGCGACGCTCGTCTCGTTGCCCGGATATTCTTTGAGCGCAGTGCCATCATCGCGGTACTGAGTGCCAACAAGGCGACGCGTGGTGTCGCGGCAGTTGGTCAGCGAATCAAACCGTGCGTATCCGCCTGCAAAGGTCTTCAGCGTATGGACTAGGTAGCCGCCATTGGCGCGCTTGATGTCATTGCCGTTGAACCACAACTGCGCGGCGTCTCCCGTCTGCGAGACCTGCGTGTAGCCTGGAAATTGTTGTGCCGCTGGCGCGGCGGCCGGCGTGGACGAATCCTTTCCGCAACCGGCGATGACCGCGCACGAAAATAGAGTCGCGAGCAGCGCCGGCTTGCGACCAAAACTGAGCACTTGGGTCGCCATCACACTGGCTCCAAGTGGCTTTCTTCTTCTGTGCGCGCTGAAGCACTTACTCGAATCGAGTTGCGCGTGTTCCGCTCGATAGCGAGCAGGACCAGGACCAAGCTGAACAATGCAATCAAGAGCAGTCCAGCGCCGAATCCAGCTGCCGCGAACTTGAGCGTCTCCCATTTTCGCATGCGAGCAACAGTCGCTTCATCGTAGCGTTCAGCTTTGAGTTTCATGTACGCGTTGATTGCGTCCACCGGGTCGAGCTTATTGGATTCAGCGGCCGACACGACCGTGCCCAACTCGTCGATGTATGCTTGGCGTTCATCTCTCGGCACCTTGTCCAAGTGATTTCTGATGACCTGTGCGTTGCTACCGGAAACGTATTTCTGGAGCGAAAACGGAATGCGATAACCGTAAAGCGGGCTGTCCTGAGGCTCTTGATTGGCTGGCGGCTGAGCACCTTGAGGTAGGCGCGGGGCATCAACCACCGGCTCTGGCGGCTTTATCTGATTGATGATTTCCGAAGGTGTTACCTTTGTCTGTACCTCATCATTCCACACGGACGCGCCGTAGATTGCTATACCGATGATGGCAAGCAAAAACACGCTGACGCATACCAGCGCGACGGCGCGGGTGATGTTGAATAGAGCTTTACGCTCAAAACCTTCGATTACGCTCATACCGGCCCCTTTTATTAACGACGCGCGCCGTGACCATACGGCGGCTTATCCACCGGGATATCGACCGTCGCGAAAGGACCTTTAGGGGTGATTTACTGAATAAAATGGGGGTGAGCAAAGCGAGAAAGGAGCAAGCGTCGACACGCAGGCTTTGGCACGCGGCACTCCGGGCAGAAGGATTTAGTATGGAGAAGACGTTATCGTTCGCAATATCCTGCAGTCGGACCATCGTGTAGTCCTGCTCGCGTCTGAAGACGAAACTCCGCGGGCGTCTTGGTTTCAGTTCTAGCCATGTCCTTTCCGTTAATTTTGCTCTATTCGCCGAACCGTTGAGGTTCCGAGCGTGCTGGTTGGCGACGTATCCCATGGCAGCAGCAACGCCGAGCACTTTCTCTAGCGTTTACGGTGCGACGCCCTTGCCGCCAGAGTTCAGCACGCGCGAAGCGGTAAAGACCGAGACATTCGCCCCGGCGCTGACATCGTGCAAGGTTGGACGAGCCTTCTGCTCCATGACATACCCAAAAATCAAAACGTTTGGGTAGCTCAAAGCCGATTATGCGGCTTGTTCCATTTGGGTTATCCCCAGTCGACCTGTCACCAGTGGAAAAAGCGCAAGTTCGCTGGCCCTTGACCGTTAACTCGCCAAATAGAAACAAAAGGAACTCGGTGCCGTGAATCATCTGAAGCAAATTGATGCTGCCAAATTCGTTAGCGCTCTAAAGCGCAAGCTGCACAAGGAGACAGATGGCGACCTTGCCGCTCATCTCGGAATAAGCCTCGGTACTCTGAGGAGATGGCTTACTTATGGAGTTACTGAAGAGCGTCTCGCTGGAGCATTCGCGTCAGCAATAACTGCCAGCCGAGGAGCCGAAAGCAAGAAAATCGCAAATGACGCGGTCGACCGCCTGCGCGAGAAGTTGGGCGAATCCGCGTCCAATCACCTCGCACTAAAGCTCGGCATCTCTGTGGGGACACTGGGAAATTGGACAACACGGGGCGTGACCGGACGGAAGTTGGCCGACGGGCTCGTAAAGGCTCGAAATTGCGCCGTGGCCTCAGCGCATGCAGATGCCATCGCACCTATCGTCGAGTACTACCCGCTCGCGGCGGAGCGCAAAACTCCGAATAGCAAAGCGAGATTGTTTCCAACGGGACAGGAGTCGGCGAAAGTGTACAAGGGCTTGAAGGAAGAGCTCGAAAGCGCGCATGGAATTTACATCTTCTATGATTCTCGTGGGCGAGCGCTCTACTTGGGCAAAGCTCAACGACTTACCCTGTGGACGGAAATGCACTCCGCATTTAATCGTACGAGAGACACTCAGAGCGTATTTCGAGTCCAACATCCTCAAATAGGCCAATTCAAGACATCGACAGAAAAGCGGCGCCAAGTACAACGGACGAAGCGGCGCTTGTGGCACATGGCTGAGTACTTCTCCGCCTATCGTGTCGATAATGGCCTAATCAACGAGCTCGAGGCGCTACTGGTGCGTAGTTTTGCCAATGACCTACTGAACGTCAAGATGGAAAAATTCGGCAAATAGTCTTCGACCTTAATTGGCTGGTCGTGACACCTGCTCGACTTGGAGCACAGCAGCAGGTGCAGGAAGTTTTTGCTTGGCGAAGGTGACCCTCACCAAACGGTTTCTCGCTGCAACGAGCCAGAAGGCCACCTAAGTCGCTCAAACCCGGCCCTCGCCAGCGAAGAGCTTGGCTTGAACCAGCATTTCGGCAGAAGCGTGACACACCTTCATAAGGTAGTCGGGTATCTCGTTGTAGTGCGCGAAGGTCTCACACCAAACACCACGGTGTTTCCAAGTATCGATGTTTGGGTCCCCTTCAACGCAAAGGCGAATACCCCAGTAGCGACGCCCTGTCGCCTTAGAAACGTGAGTACCTCGTGCTTTCGTGATGAGGTTCGAGAGGTTCTTGTCGGTCCCGGAAAGCCCAACAAACAGCGGAATAGCTGATTGAAATAAGGATAGCAAACGAACGTGCCAAGGATTCGTTACGTCGCCGATAATGTTGTCAAAATCGAGAGCGGTGAGCGCGATGCTTTCACTCGATGGGAACATCGGTCGGCGGCTGAGAAATCCGTGCGGATGAAGAACGGACACATCTTCGTTGTGAAACCAATCCGGCTGATTCGAGTAGGGGTAAGCGAAGATTCCTCGACGCATCAGATACGTCTCAGCTAAGTCGTCGAAATTGAAAGTCACGAGCGTCCCATGCCCGCGTCTGCACGAAAGCATCACGACGGTACATATCGCTTCGAGCAGTTCGCTGCGTAAAGCACTTTGCTCGACGAATGGCTTCAATGCACCTGTGACCGGCTCGCGCGTGGAGTACAGCGCGTCCTTGATGACCTGCAAGAACCTGCCGGGCGTGTCTTGCATCGTGTGAGCCAAAGCTTCGATTGCAGCATTGTCGTCAACCTTTGCCGCGCGTGGTACCCGTGCAAGCTCGTGTGCGTTCTGGACTAGGTCGCCCCAACTCGGGAGCCCACAGCCCATTGACGCCCCCGCACCCAACACGAGCACGAGTTGGTTATCGACGATGCTGCGTGCAAGCAGGCTCAGCACCTTCGCAGGGTCATCCCACGCATCGTCGTGGCTGTACTCGTCCATACTAAGGTTTGACTCGCCAGTGGATGAAGTTTCCGCGACGCACGTGCGATAGCGCCTTATCTACAGCCTCCAACGAAGTCGCACCACGATAGTAGAAACTTATCTCGCCTTGCGTGCTGAGGCTCAAGACTTCCTGCTCGCTGCGGACTTCGCGCAAGGTGACACGGTAGGGATTCAGGTGCTTCAGGATGTCGCGGACTAGGCCCGCGCTTCCAAGGTCATCTCCAAACAGGGATAGCGTTCGCACGGACCGGCCGTACCCGTCTACTGAGGCATAAAGGGACCCCATACGATATGTTGTGGTTGCGACGGATGGGTCACCGTCTGGAAAGACCGAGTCCTTAACGAGTCCGGCTACATCGATTAACGGGCGTTCGACGTTTTTGGTCAGACGCATGCGCCCGAGAAACTGCTGAACAATATCGGAATGTATCGACGCCAAGAGAAAGCGTTCTTCGACATCGCGCAGGAGAAGCGGGTAGATGAAGCGGCCATCGTCCGCTTGGTCGCGATGCTCGACGCCCGCGTCGAAATCGGTCGTCCAGTTGAACAGATGCCATCCATGCGACGCGATTGCACCGTGATATTCAACGTCAGGCAGCCGGCTCGCGACCGCGGGAAATGCCTCCTCGGTCTTCAACCGGAGTAGAAGTCCAGAGTAATTCGCCCGCTGTGCGCTCGTCATGGCTTCTCCGAAAAAGCGAGCTTATGAAGCATCCACAATGCTTTACGCGGCTTCGGTGCCCGGTCTCGTGCGAACGTGACCAGGAAGTCCAGCGGATTCGTAACCTGCCATTCGTCCAAGCGATTCTCTTTCAAAGGCTTCGCACGCCGCTTCGAGGTCGGGATTTCGCGGGCGATGGCACTGCGCGTCTCCGGGTCGTAGAAGAAGCCCAACACAAGCTTCACAATCGGAACCCGCCAATACATCTTGCGCTTAAAAAATTCTTTGTGGTCACGCAGCCTTTCGTACGCGAACTTCAGGTACTGACTGTCTGCAGAATTACTGTTCAGCGAGGCGAGCTGCGCAAGCACTACATCGTACGTGACATCCAAAAAGTCGATGCCTCGCTGATGGCTCGACAAGACAGCCACCAAGCTACGCACGAGATACTCGTCAATGCGACTCTGGATGTTGGGAATCACGTCCCAGCTCTCCCAGATGGACGTCATATAAAGCTCTACGTTCCGGCCATAGAAGTATTGGAAGTCCAGCAAGTGTGTGATGAGTTCCACCATCTCACCGTGATAGCGCTCAACGAGCTCAAGCACTTTGGTGCTATCAATCGTCGCCCCGTGTCGCGCCTTATCGTCACGTTCGAACTCCAGCCACATATAAGCGGTGATTAGCTGCTTTTGGGCTTGGTCGAGCGCCGTCCTTGGAGCAAAATTCTTGGCCGGAGTTACAAGTGCTGCCAGCCGTTTGGCCCCCTCGTCGGTGTTGACACCCTCGAGCAGCGGGCGAAGCAAAGTCGACGTGAGCGTATGCGAAAGTTCATGCGTTAGCGTCAGCGGTGTCCATGCGTACATGTTGCAACTGGAAATAAGCTCGAGCGGCGCGCTCAACGTGAACGATGTGCTTCGGTAACCGTCCCGACCACTAAAGTACGCAATCAGCTTCGAATACTTTTGCGGCGCCGCGCGTGGCGCAAGGACTACTTTTTCGAGCCAATGCACCTTACATTTGTCGCTAGCGAAGCCCGCCGTCGTAAGAGTGGTGTCGTCGCATGACACGGATGCGAGGCGGTCGATTTTCTCTGCTAATCGCGAAGCGTCGAGAGCGAAGTCGTACTGTCTGCGGATATTGACGAGCGCCTGCGTGGCAGTGCCGATACCTAGAAGCGAATGGGTCCAAAAGTGACATTCGGTTTCGAGAATCGGCGATGTGCCAGCGAAAGTCTGTGATGAGAAGCGTGAGAGAGCCGCGTTGACGTTCGCGAGCCACGCGAGCTTGGCGACAGAGTGGCTTTGTGTAGCGTCGAGCACGCGCTGGAAAGCCTCATCAAAACTGGCAATGTCAGCTTCCATCTCTGGAAGATAGCGTGCACACTTGGCGCGTGTCACAGCGATAAGCGTTCGATATTCTTCTGACGCGCTGCGCAGTTGGCTAGCCACGGGGAGCTTGGGTACAACGATGCCCAGCGGTTGCTTCGAGATTTGCGCCGGGCTGAACTCCACATGGCCAATTCGCGAGCCAATGACTTGCCAGCCTTCCCAAGGAATGCCTGAGGCTTTCGCGTGGTCTAGTAGTCGTGCGAGGGCAGAATCGGCCGGATTGTCCGAAACGGCGATTAGATTGTGGATGCCATAGCTCAGGAAGCAAGTCAGGCCATCAAGATTCAGAGTGCCCGGGTCAACAGGGCCAATGAACACGATGAACCAAGACTTGCCTTCTTCAACGACCGGAAAACGCGCACCTTCTAACGGAAAAATGGGACTTGACCGTGTGGTCCAGTCCCATTGCTCGAGCGCGTCGTCATACGTCGAAACTACCCTAACTTCATGGCCGCGAAGGTCTGAAGACCTATTCAGAAGCAGGAAAACCTGCTCCCCGGCAAGTTCTACCACCCATCCCTCGTTTTAATAGTTCGACAGATACTCGCCTGTCGAAGGGTCTCTCTTCACCGCGACGCCGTCCTTTGCGAGCGTCAAGAGACTACCCACCGCGTGCTGTTGAGCGCGAGGTCCGGTAATATTTGCCGCATCATGGTCAAAGTGGCCGTAATAGCGCCCGCCAAGGGTGCATTCCAGGTCCAACACTTTGAGAAGGTCGTCAGGACGGAACATTTTTGGTCGTTTTTGTAGTGGAGTGATAGTTTTCACTGCACGGCCGAACACTCTAAAGCACGCTTTTCTCCCGCGCAAGTCAGAAATGTACGCAAGGGCGCGGTCAATTTAGGCGAAAGGCCTTGTGGTCATGGATGGTGCGCTGTAGCAAGCAGACTAATTCAGGTCTGGGACGTTTTGCGACTGTGACGCAACGGCGCACGACCATTGCAGATAAGCAAAACGCGTCGAACCCCATATCGTTCGACAAAATAATCATGACGCATGCATAGAACACCCTCTTAATCTAAGAGACGCGCAGCAATGTTCCACGCTTGCTCCTTTCGACGATGAGCAGTTTGCCCCCAACGTTGAAAGCACTGGGAAGTTCAGCCGCTGCGTCCATCTCGGTGCCACAAATTTACCCTCTCCTTGATAACGGAAAACTCGATTGCCATGCGAGGGCTCGCTGCGCCACCCCTCACGCGCCTATTGCTGAAGCGACGTTCGAGAGGCGACGTCGTTCGATATTGTCGCCACATAGTTCGGGCTCGGCCATCGGCCTTCCGCATGGTCCCGGTCCTCACTATCGCGGTCCAACTACCGGCAACCTTTCGCCCGGCGGCTCGCGTCGCTTGTCCGGCTAGTAACCCGTACACCGTATTAGGAGTCTCGGGTCGTCCTTGCGCATGGCGCTGAGAACATGTGCACCGTATCCCCGTGTCAAAGCACATTGCGAGGCAGGGCACCTGCGGGTCATTGAATGCGTGAACTTGGCTAGAAGGGCGTCGAAATTGATACGATTCGAGTTCGGATGCCGCAGCACCGCGACCCTTTGGCAAATTCGGAAGAGCCCGCCGCCGGCATCGGCGTCGCGGAATGATTTCGAGTGTCGCAGAACGGCACGAACACAAGGACCTGCCTAGATGGAATCGCCGCGAATCATAGTCACCGGCCCCCGGTTAAACGCTGCTCAGCCCAGCGAGCCAGGGATGTTTCGATTGGCTCAAAACCGATGGGATGACTACGGTTACAAAACCTCGTATGACCTCGGCTATGTGAACGAAAGCGGTCAGCTCCGTTCAATCGGAATGGTGAAGATTCTTCGTCGCGGGCAGCAGCCTAGCGATACGCAACTACTTCAACAATCGTTCGATTCACTGCCTGACGACTTCGTGTCTCTGGGAATGTCGCTCGACTATTACCAGCGGATGGCGGACATGCCTCGAAAGGACAGAGACTTCATTCTTGAGGCGTTGCACGACGTGCTGCACAACAATTCGAGGATGAGCGGCATCGATGAAGAGGAGGGTTGGCGGAAATCCGTCCTACGGGACATCGACCCCAACTCAAACTTCATGTCCATGGCACGCATCGTTCTCACGCAGGACTACAGTGCGCTTCCAAGCGTCGATGCGAGCTTTAGCTTTGCTATGCCTGGCTGGGGTTCTTCCCTTGAGTTTTCATTTGACGCTCCTTTCGTCGAGGACGTACGGCCATATCAGGAGCGAGATGGAAAAGCAGAGCTGCCGCGTCGGGTCTCAGTAGTCATCGGCAGAAACGGGTCTGGAAAGAGCACGCTTCTATCAAGACTTGCGCGCGTTGCCCACGCATCAAGGCGCGACCGCAACCGCAGCCGGATGTCCCACATCGGAACTCTTAACCCAATCGGGCTTGGTTTTTCCCGAGTAATTACTGTTTCGTACAGTGCCTTCGACAACTTCCAGGTTCCGGGTATGACCGCTGAGGACCGTCGAACCATTGCGCAAGAGATATCGAAGGGCACCGGTCGTTTTGTGTTCTGCGGTCTGCGCGACATCGGAGCGGAGCTCGAAGCGGAACTCGCGAGCCCCTCGGCAGAGGGTGACATCAAATCGCCGGTCGGGGACCGCCAAGACGTTACGGTCCTCAAATCTGCGAACGCGCTTGCCGCAGAGTTCTCGCGGATTATTACGCGTATCGAGGAAACGAAGAGGTTCTCGTTGCTGCGACGCGCGCTCAAGCCGGTGTTGGACGACCCGTCATTTAACGATGTCCGCGATACGCTGCTTCAAACAATCATGAGCGCCGATTGTGGGAACGCGTTTATAAACTGGAGCACTGGGCACAAGATTGTTCTGCATGTCGTGTGCAGTCTCGTCGCCTACGTTGAAAAGCAAGCGCTGGTTCTCTTTGACGAACCGGAGACCCATCTTCATCCACCGCTATTGGCCGCACTGATGCACTCGCTGCGGCGCGTTCTTTCGGAGCAGGAAGCCTACGCAGTCGTTGCGACTCATTCCCCTGTTGTCCTGCAGGAGACGATGGCGGCACACGTCCACGTCATCTCTCGCGAAGGAGGAGAAACCGTAGTTCAGCGACCGGTCGGCGAGACGTTTGGCGAGAATATCGGTCTGCTCACCTCGAATGTCTTCAGCCTCACATCCCAGGTCACAGACTTCAACGACACTCTGTCCAAGCTTGCCCTGCAGACGCGTGACCTCCAAAAGATTGAGGCGCTCTTCGCAGAAGGTGGGCTGAGCGTCCAAGCGCGCGCATACGTAATGGCTGTCCTGGCTCGGCAAGGCTAACGCAGATGTGGAAGCTCCCCTTGCCGGACAGTACCGATGCTATAGAAGAACTCGTTACGGCCCTGTCTCCGGTAGGCGGCGTTGTCGTACCGCTGTCTGAGGACGACCGCGCTGCCTTCGCCGCGCTGTATGAAGCCTATGACCGAGGTTTCGGAAATCCGTCACCAGAATTGTTGCCAGCCAACATTTCTCCCGCGTTGGCGCAAGCGGTGCATGACGGGTATGACTCGACGCAAAAAAACGGGCGTCTCAAACGCCTGAGAGAGAGGCTTCAAGCGAATATCTCGAGGTGCCCATTCTGCGGCTTTGCTGCTGTGACCTCGCTCGACCATCACCTCCCTCGCTCTGACTACAAAGCGCTAGCCGTGTACTGTAGGAACCTCATTCCCGCATGCGGAGCTTGCAATCAGAAGAAGGGAGTTGGCGTTCAGGGTCCGGGCGGCGATGACGAAAGGTTCCTCAACGCGTACTTTTACGAAATCCCGCCCGAGAGATTCTTCCGCGCCGACTGCTCGATGCAGAATAACGCGCTGGTCTGTAACTTCGACGTGGTACAGACAGAAGGGCTTGCGAATAACGTCTATGAGCGGCTGCGGTATCAATTCCGAAAACTCGAACTGAATCGGCGATTGCAACCAGAGGTCACGGACCTCCTTCTAACGCTCAAGCCCACAGTCGAAATGCTTACACAGCAAGGCCTTGGTGCAGACGGCGTCGAGGTGTACCTGCGGTCATCAGCGGAGTCGTATGTGGAAATCTTTGGCGCGAACCACTGGAAGACGGCGATGTTTTACGGACTCGCCGAGTGCGCTGAGTTCTGCGAACAGGGATACCTCCTAGGTACGCGGCAATTCGGCGCCTAATAGCTGAGTTGCAGGGAAACGGTCGCGGCGTGAGCGGCCGACGTATGCCAGAGGAAGTCACTCATCGCTCTAAAGACGCCAACGCTCTGCACAGGGGGCTTCAAATAAAGTTCGTAAGCGCCTAAAGAATAACTTTGCCGCTGTCGTAATCTTCGATGCCAACAATAAGATAGACATCGGGGAATCATGGGCTTATTCGGGAGCAAGATTGGTGCGTTGGGCAGCGGACTCAAGGATTCGCTGGCCGAAGCCAAGGCAAAAGCAGCTGCGTTAGCTGAACGAGTGGAAGTGCCTGCCGCGCTGAACGACATCACCCAAGCCGCGTCGAACAAAGCTAGAGACTACGCGGCTACAGGGCGCGAACATGCGGGCAAGATTGTTGACAAGGTGAGCGAACGCCTCGGCGATGTCGACTACGATGCGCTCGGCCGGCGCGAAACCTACGTCACTAAGTTTCGCGAGTACGCAGAAGTCGGCAGCGAAAAAGTTTCGACCTACTTCAAAGCGACGTTTGAGGTCGACAAGACCACTGCGCAGATGGTTGATGACGTCCGTCGTCGCTTGCCAGTTCCCGTATCGAGCGTCGACGACATCTTCACGCAGTGCAAACGGGAGGCTCTTCAGCGAACTGCCGCGGCGTTCTTTTTCGGGCAGGGTATGACCGAACTAGACGAGGAGCTTGCGGCACGATATGCAAATCTCTCGATGAGCTTCAAAGAGTTCAAAGAAGAGAATCAGGACATGAAGAACTCGCCGAACTTCGCGGCGATGCAGAATGCCCGAGCAGATGCCCGCCCTACAGTCACGCATCTCGAAAACGGCTACAACAGCGCGCAGCCGCTGGACCCGTACGAAGCCGACATCGAGCATATAGTCCCCAAAGCGCAGTTATACAACGACTGGATTTTCCGTCTGGGGACAAACGACGGTGAGATTATCGACCTCGTCAATGTGAACGAGAACCTCATCTTCGCTGACTCAAGCCTAAATCGGTCGAAAAACTCGACCGACCTGCTCGCGTATATGGAAGCTAACGGCTCGCCTGACCCCATTGACCCTGATGTACTGCATTTCTCCGTCGGCGGGCAGGACGTCACGGTGAGCAAGTCGGAGGCGGTCGAAAAGTACGAGAAGGCGCAAGAGAGAATCGCCAATGAGCGACTTGAGTCGGCGAAGACTATCGGCTTCAGTTTGGCGGAGTCCGGCGCTCGCATGGCAGCTCAGCAGGTCGTCGGTCTCATTCTCATGGAGACCATCGACATCTTCGTCGACGAAATCAGAGACATTGCGGTCAACGGGAAGTTTTTCGACGAGAACGGCCTACTGGCCAACATCAACACGCGCCGAGAACGCATCTCGAGCCAGTTGAAGACTCGTTTCGAGGAACGCCGCATCTGGGCACGGGCAAGGGCCGCCGGTATCGAAGGCGGTGTCGCCGGCGTCCTGAGTGCCATCCCTCAAATTCTGATTTCATTGCTCGTCCAGATGCCTGGATACGTGCTTTCAATAATCCGTGAATGCACGTTATCGACGGTACGTTGTGTCCGCGTCCTGATGAGCGATGACGCCGACAAGCTCGCCAGCATTAAGGTCATTATGACGGGCGCTGCCGCTGGCGTGATGAGTGCCTACGTTTCCAACGTGATATCAAAGGGTGTCGCGACTGTACCGCTGCTCAACATGTTCAATGGCAAAGTCACAACGGTACTGACAGGCGTCGTTGTCACCGCAGTGCCGTTGGGCGCAATCTATGTTTTCGAAAAGAACAAAGCAAAGTTCGTATTCAAAGCCCTGAGTACGTGAAAGCGCGGGCAGACGCCTGCACACTCGCGAGACTCAGAGCGCATGCGGCCTGAATGCACGACAGTGAATGGCTCGCGGTGAAGAGCCATGGTGCGATGACCTAAAAGTCCTGTATGCAGACGGCTGTTACCACACGGTAGCCGTCGTCGTCCTGCTGTAAGCTATCAGACCCAATCAAGCATTTAAAAGTACAAGAGTTATCGGGGGGGCGAACGTGGAAGGCTACGTCTACGTGATTTCTAATAAGGGAATGCCGGACTATGTGAAGGTCGGCCACACTACTCGCTCTCCAGAGGAGCGAGCCCTTGAGTTGAGCGGAACGGCAACTCCGTTTCCTGCGGTCGTCGAGTATTCCGTTTTCGTCGAAAACGCGCGGGCGGTCGAACTTGAAGTGCATTGCCGATTGGCGAAGGTTCGTGCGAGCAAGACTCGCGAGTGGTTCAAATGCTCGCGTACGAAAGCGATTGAAACAATAAAGGCTTCGATTGGACCAGCCACGCAGCGAGAGCACGACCGCGTGGTAGCCGAAGAGGAAGCGCGACTACGAGTTGTCGAGTCAAAAAGGCAGGCAGAGCAGAAACGGCAAGACGATGAGACAGAGAACGTTTTCGAGGAAGCCCGGAAGGTCGCGCGGGCGGCGGTATATGTCAAATACAATCCCAGACGCGAAGCGCTTGCAAGGCCGCCCCATTTTGTGCTTTTCTGGATTCCAAGCTCCCTAGCGGTCATGTTCGTACTCGCGATGCTCGGGGTCACGGATAAGCCAAATGAGCTTCTGCCAGTTTCGCTCTTTTTGGGTGCGATACTGGGCAGCATCTGGCAAATGCGCGCGCAAGGTCGAAGGGAAAACTCGTCGCGATATCTCGCGCTTATCGCTACCCGTGATTCGGAGTTGGCGGCCATCGCGAATCGCCGGGACGGTCATGCAATGATGGCTAGTGCATCAGCAACTGCCTCAAAGAACCCACTGATACAACCTCAATCGAAGTCGATTTCAATGCCGGCGAGCCAACAAGCGGGAGTGGCGGCCACTGCATCTGAACAGCCTAGGACCGAAGTCGGGCCTACTGCTGCAGCGTTGAGCCAACCTAGTTGGTTGTCCGCCGCAAGTGCACCACGTACTGCAGGGCAACCGCGTGGCTGGATTTCCGGGCGCGGAAACGTGCAAACATCTTCGCATACGGAACCGACAGTAATACACCCAGAGCAAGTAAACCGTATCGAACAGTCGAAGGGGAGCATAAGTGACGGCCGGCCGAGTTGGTTGGTTGCCGCGTCGAAGCCGACTCTTGCCGAAGCCCGCAGTCCGGGGTTTGATGTCGCGGGCTTGAATGAACTGGTAGAGCCGCCGCCCTTCGGTGGAAGCATCTTGAGGCGACACCAGCGAGACTAAGCCGTCAAACGGTCTCGTCGCTATCGTGATGGACAGTGATTCTGGCGACCGATAGCTTTCGGATGTCGCCAAGCCCTCACTTCTTCGCACATGAGAGAGCGGGGTCCCCGACACGCGGCACCCACACAACGCAAATCATGTTCTCAGTTTGAAACTCACGCGAGCGGCTCCCGGGATGAGACATGACGTAGCTCCACGACCCGTCGTCATCGCCAGGCTTGCACGCACTCAGAACCAGCAGCAACAGTATTGCTGACATCAATCTCATTTTTAGGTCTCCGTTGGTCGGCGAAGCTCGAGGTCGTATCGACGCTTCTCGTCCGCCGCTCAGAAACTTATCTGGTCATTGGGACGCAGAGCGTCTCGATGACCAGTTCAAATGGACGAAGTCTGCCGATTGTCTGATGGCTGACCGGGCACGGCCATATAAGCCGTCGTCGCTATCGGCTGGATGGACGACTCGATTGAAATCGAAGAAACGAAAAAACGCGCGACGACCGCCGAGCTGGCGTCGACGCTGGTTGAGTTGGTGGAAATTCTGCTGACAGATGTGGCGACTGATGTCGAAGTGGTCGCACGAGAGCTTGGGCTCAGGGACGAGAAGCGGGAACGGCTTCGACGGGCATTGGACCGGGTTGGGTGTGCGCGGGGAGTGCTGGAGGCGACGAGGCAGATTGGACTAGGGCAGCCGAAGCAGTTGGAGCAGCCGAAGGAGTCCGGGCGGGTGACGGAGGTGGTGTCGGCAGAGGGAGGGACGTGTGGCGGCAGGGATGTTGACAGCAGTGATGGCCACGAGAGAGACGATTCGCTAGACGTAGTGGAACGCGTTGGGGGTGCGGTGCTAGTGCTCGCGGGGGATTGGCCGCAGGACTACCCGTCGGGGGCAGTCGAGTGGCTCATTTTGGATGCAATGGAGCGGCCGGCGGGGTAGAAGTCGGGCTTTTCTGACCCCAGACGCCCCAAAATCACCCCCCGCTAATAGCGTCCCTCAAGGGCGCCGGGGGCGGTTTTTTCTGGAATCAGAGGGGGGTTAAACAGGGGTATTTTCTTCAGCGTGCACCGCGCCGAATGATAGTGTCCCCAGCCTTGTCCCGTAAGGGTTTGCGGGAAATTTCACCCCCCTCGAGGGACACTTCTAGCAAAGGGGTGAGGGACGCTTTCATTCTTTGCGGGCACGCTTTTCGCTCCACAACCCTTCCCTCACTCCACCGTGACCGACTTCGCCAGGTTCCGCGGCTTATCCACATCCGTGCCTCGCGCGCACGCCGTGTGATACGCGAGCAATTGCAGCGGCACCACGTGCAGGATCGGCGACAACAAACCGTAATGCTCGGGCATGCGAATGACGTGCAGGCCTTCGTCGTTGACGATCTTCGTGTCCGCATCGGCGAAAACATACAACTCGCCGCCGCGCGCGCGCACTTCCTGAATATTCGACTTCAGCTTTTCCAGCAGCGCGTCGTTCGGCGCGACCGTGACCACCGGCATGGCTTCCGTCACGAGCGCGAGCGGCCCGTGCTTCAACTCGCCAGCCGGATAAGCCTCTGCATGAATGTAGGAAATTTCCTTCAGCTTCAACGCGCCTTCGAGCGCGATCGGATAGTGCATGCCGCGCCCGAGGAAAAGCGCGTGTTCCTTGCGCGAAAATTCCTCCGACCACGCGATGATCTGCGGTTCCAGCGCCAGCACACTGTTCAGCGCCGCCGGCAAATGACGCAGCCGCTTCAGGTATTCCGCTTCCTGTTCCGGCGTCACGCGCCCGCGCAGCTTTGCGAGGGTGACGGCCAGCACGAATAGCGCGACGAGTTGCGTGGTGAACGCCTTCGTGGATGCCACGCCGATCTCGCGGCCCGCGTGCGTGAGAAACGCCAGTTCGGTCTGCCGCACCATCGCGCTCGTGCTGACATTGCAGACGGCGAGCGTATGACGATGCCCAAGCTCCTGCGCATGCTTGAGCGCCGCGAGCGTGTCCGCCGTTTCGCCCGATTGCGAAATCACGACCACCAGCGACTTCGGATTCGGCACCGACTCCCGATAGCGATACTCGCTCGCAATCTCCACCTGCGTGGGAATTTTCGCGATCGATTCGAGCCAGTACTTCGCCGTGAGCCCCGAGTAGTAGCTCGTGCCGCAAGCGAGGATCAACAGATTGTCGATCTCCGCGAAAGCCTTGTCCGCGCCTTCGCCGAACAGCGAGGCCTCGAACGAATCGGCTTGAGGAATCGTGTCGGAAATTGCGCGCGGCTGCTCGAAAATTTCCTTCTGCATGAAGTGACGATACGGCCCGAGTTCGACCGCGCCGCCGTATGCCGCGACCTGACGCACCTCGCGCTGCGCCGCGTTGCCTTCACGGTCGACGATCCGCACGCTTTCCAGCGACAGCTCGCACACATCCCCTTCTTCGAGGAAGATGAAGCGCTCGGTGCTGCCCGCCAGCGCCAGCGCGTCGGACGCGAGGAAGTTCTCGCCTTCGCCGAGGCCCACGACGAGCGGCGAACCCTGCCGCGCGCCGACCACGGTGTGCGGCTGATCCTTATGCAAGACCGCGATCGCGTACGCACCATGCAATTGCGCGACCGCTTCGCGCACAGCGGCAAACAGATCGCCGCGATACAGGCTGTGAATCAGATGCGCGATAACCTCTGTGTCGGTTTGCGAGACGAAGGTGTAACCCTTGCCGCGCAGCATTTCCCGCAGAGATTCGTAGTTTTCGATAATGCCGTTGTGTACCAACGCCAGCGCATCTTTGGAGAAGATCGGATGCGCGTTGTCGGTGACCGGCGCGCCGTGCGTGGCCCAGCGCGTGTGAGCGATACCCGTGATGCCGCCAAGATGGCCTTCGCGAATCTGCTCGTCGAGATCGGCGACGCGCGCCACGCTCCGCGCGCGCGCGGGACCGTTGTCGCCAAGCACGGCGACGCCGCATGAATCGTAGCCGCGGTATTCGAGGCGACGCAGTCCTTCGACCAGGACGGGGACGATATTACGTTGCGCTGCCGCGCCAACAATGCCACACATGGCTCATTCCTTTTAAGTGCTGGATTTCGCCGGACGCGCCGCGCGCCCGCGCCGTTCCATCAACTCTTTTTCTTGACCGGGCGTACATAGCCCGTCTTGCTCGTTTGCGTCTTGTCGTTCAGGACCAGCGCGTCGGCTTCCACGTCCTTCCAGACCGTCGTGCCCGCCGCGATCGTCGCGCCCCGCTTCACGCGCACCGGCGCGACCAGTTGCGTGTCCGAACCGACGAACACGTCGTCTTCGATGATCGTGCGGAATTTGTTCGCGCCGTCGTAATTGCACGTGATGGTGCCCGCGCCGATATTCACGCGCGCGCCGACGTCCGAGTCGCCGATATACGTGAGGTGATTCGCCTTCGAACCGCGGCCGAGCACCGCGTTCTTCACCTCGACGAAATTGCCGACGTGCGATTCGTCGTGCAGCGACGTGCCGGGCCGCAGCCGCGCATAAGGTCCGAGCACGACGCTCGCGCCGACTTCGGCGCCTTCGATATGCGTGAACGCCTCGATGCGCGTGCCCGCACCGACGGCTGCGTTGCGGATCACGCAGTTCGGCCCGATCGTCACGTTATCGGCCAGCGTGACGCGGCCTTCGAAAACGCAGTTCACGTCGATGGCGACATCGCGGCCGCATTCGAGCGTGCCGCGCACGTCCAGACGCGCCGGGTCGGCCAGCGTCACGCCGCCGGCGAGCAACGCGTCCGCCACATTGCGCTGATGAATCCGCTCCAGCTCGGCAAGCTGCTGCTTGCTGTTCACCCCGAGCGTTTCCCATTCGTCTTGCGGCTGCGTGGTGACGACTTCGAGGCCGTCTTCGATGGCCATTTCGACCGCGTCGGTCAGATAAAACTCGCCCTGCGCGTTGTCGTTCTTCAACGCGGCGAGCCAGCCCGACAGGCGGCCGGTGGGCGCCACGATGATGCCTGTGTTGATTTCGGCAATCTGAAGCTGCTCGGCATTCGCGTCTTTCTGTTCGACGATGCGCGACACCTTGCCCGCCTGATCGCGCACGATGCGGCCGTAGCCGGTTGGATCGGCGAGCGTCACGGTCAGCACGCCATAACCGCCGTCGCCCGCACCCTCGACGAGCGCGCGCAGCGTGCTCGCGCGCGTGAGTGGCACATCGCCGTACAGCACCAGCGTGGGCACGGACGGATCGAGGAGCGGCAAAGCCTGCTGTACCGCGTGGCCCGTGCCGAGTTGTTGTTCCTGCACGGCGAATTGCAGATCGGGCGCGGCGACGGTTTCGCGCACAGCTTCCGCGCCGTGACCGATCACCACGACGAGGCGCGTGGGCGCGAGCGTGCGGGCAGTGTCGATGACATGAGCGAGGAGCGGCCGGCCGGCCAGGGGATGGAGCACCTTGGGAAGCGCGGAGCGCATCCGCTTACCGGTGCCTGCCGCCAAAATCACGATGTTCATGGCGTCGGCAAATAGACGAGTTCGGAGGCGACGATTCTATCACGCACCCCCTTGCTAAAATGGCCGCGAAAGCGGCCATAATGCGAGCCAAACCCGACACGAAAACGCCGTTTTTGCGGGATTTTCCGTCAAAGATCGTCGAATTGAACGATGGAGATCGGGCGCGCCGCGTTAAGCGAAAGGCCCGCGTTTGCATCGCTCGAACACGGTTCTTCGTCGAAGGCGATATCGCCTTGCGGATCGGCCTCGCCGGTCGCGCGCAGGTCCGCGAACGGGAACAGCTTGTGGTCCATGAGATGCGACGGCACCACGTTCGACAACGCGTTGAACATGTTCTCGATACGCCCCGGAAAACGCTTCTCCCAATCGCGGATCAGCGCCTTCATTTCCGCGCGCTTCAGGTTGGGCTGGCTCCCGCACAGATTGCACGGAATGATCGGGAACTCGCGCAACTCCGCGTACTTTTCCAGATCGGTTTCCTTCACGTACGCGAGCGGGCGGATCACGATGTTCTTGCCGTCGTCCGATTGCAGCTTGGGCGGCATGCCCTTCAGCTTGCCGCCGTAAAACAGGTTCAGCAGCAGCGTTTGCAGAATGTCGTCGCGATGATGGCCCAGCGCGATCTTGGTCGCGCCGAGTTCGCCCGCCACGCGGTACAGAATGCCGCGCCGCAGCCGCGAGCACAGCGAGCAGGTGGTTTTGCCTTCCGGCACCAGCCGCTTGACGATGCTGTACGTGTCCTGATTCTCGATGTGAAACGGAATGTCCAGCTGCTTCAGATATTCGGGCAGCACGTGTTCGGGAAAGCCGGGCTGCTTCTGGTCGAGATTCACCGCGACGATGTCGAAGTCGATCGGTGCGCGCTCGCGCAGCCGCATCAGCACGTCGAGCATCGCGTAACTGTCTTTGCCGCCCGACAGGCAGACCATCACCTTGTCGCCGTCCTCGATCATGTTGAAGTCGCCGATCGCCTGACCCACCTGGCGCGCAAGCCGCTTGAAGAGCTTGTTGTTCTCGTACGCTTCCTTCTGCTCGCGGCGCGTGAGCGGTGCCTTCTGAGGGGCAGCGGGCGCGGCGGTGTCGTTCAGGATTTCCGGAGCGTTCATGGTCAATCCTCTTTGATACGGAAAACTTCGACGCCCACCGCATCGCAGTCGGGATAGACATCCGGCTTTTCAGTCGACACGCGCGCCCCGCGCACGTGAGGATGTTCGAGCATGGTCTTCACGAGGTCGTCGCAGAGCGTTTCCTGCAAGTGAATGTGGCCTTGCTCGACGCGGCGCGAAATGGTGGAGCGCATGAAGTCGTAGTCGACGACTTCGGTCAGTTTGTCTTCCACCGGCGTGGAAAGCGCGAGCGGCACGAACAGTTCGACGTTGATCACCACGCGCTGTTCGCCGCGCTTTTCGAAGTCGTGCACGCCGATGTTGATGTGCACTTCGTAATTGCGCAGAAAGAGCCGGCGGCAATCGGCGAGCCGAGGATGCGAAAGAGCGGCAAACATGTTCGTTCCAGTCAAAAAAAGCGTGCGGGGCACGCAAAGTGGCGCAAGGTTGCTTCAGGCGCCGGTCAAAAACATCACGTCGCGCGGCAGCGGCACGAGATGCTGCCCGCCGTCGACGACCAGCGTCGTTCCGGTGACGCCGTTTGCCTCCGCGAGATACAGCGCGGCGGCGACAATGTCCTCCGGCCGCGACGCGCGGCCCAAAGGCGTAACACGGTGGGCGGCCGCGAAATTTTCCGCTGTCTGATCGCCGGATTGCATCGTGAGGCCGGGCGCAAGCCCGACCACGCGCACTTTCGGCGCCAACGCCTGCGCGAGCGCGACCGTGGCGGTCTGCAACGCCGCTTTCGAAAGCGTATACGACAGGTAATCCGGATTCATGTTGTACAGCTTTTGATCCAGCACGTTGATCACCACGCCGCGCTGCGTCTCGTCGGTCTGCGCGGCCGGCGGCGTCGCGTCGAACAGCATGCGCGCCAGCACGAGCGGCGCGCCGAGATTCGTCGCGGTGAGCTTGAGCAGAAGATCGTAGCCGACGTTGCGCGGCGTATCTTCCTCGAAACGCGACGCATTGTTGACAATGCACGCCGGCCGGCCCAGCGCCGCGACGCAGGCCGGCAGCAAGGCCGCGACCTGTGCCTCGTCGCTCAATTCCGCGTGCAACGCGACCGCGCGGCGGCCCATGCCGGTAATTTCCGCGACCACCTGTTCCGCTTCCGCGCGCGAGGCGCCGTAGTGAACCGCCACGTCCCAGCCGCGCGCGGCAAAGCCGAGCGCGAGCGCGCGTCCGATGCGGCGCGCGGCGCCGGTGATCAGCACGACACGCGGCGTGTGAGGCGCGCGGGCGGCGGTGTCGAGAGAAGCGGTCATTTACAATACGGGGATGAATCCGAAAGCTCACCAACCCGATAGTTTACCTGCTCCCGGCCCGAGCGCGCTCGCGCAGTCCGAAGCGCTCGTCGCGCTGATCTGCGCGGAGCTGGACGCCGCCGGCGGCTGGTTGCCGTTCGACCGTTATATGGAGCGCGCACTGTACGCGCCGGGGCTCGGCTATTACAGCGGCGGCGCCCGCAAATTCGGCCTGCGCGCCGACGACGGCAGCGACTTCGTCACCGCGCCGGAACTGTCGCCGCTGTTCGCGGCCACGCTGGCGCGTCCCATCGCCGAGGCCTTGAGGGAAAGCGGCACGCGCGACGTGATGGAGTTCGGCGCCGGCACCGGCAAACTCGCGGCGGGTCTGCTCAACGCGCTCGCGGCGCTCGGCGCCGAGTTCGACAGCTATTCGATCGTCGATCTGTCGGGCGAATTGCGCGCGCGTCAGCGCGAAACCATCGAAGCCGCCGCGCCCGCGCTCGCCGGCAAGGTGCGCTGGCTCGACGCATTGCCCGAGCGCTTCGAAGGCGCGGTGATCGGCAACGAGGTGCTCGACGCCATGCCCGTGCGCCTTTTCGCCTCCGCCGACGGCGCCTGGCGCGAGCGCGGCGTCGCGTGGCGCGACGGCGGGTTCGCCTTCGAAGACCGTCCGGTCGCCGCATCCGCCGATCTGGCGTCGCTCGCTGAAATCGACCTGGCCGACGGCGGCGCCTACGTCGCCGAAACGCACGACGCCGCGCGCGCCTTCGCGCGCACCATCTGCACGATGCTCACGCGCGGCGCGGCGTTCTTTATCGACTACGGCTTTCCGCGCCACGAGTACTACCACGCGCAGCGCGCTCAGGGCACGCTGATGTGTCATTACCGGCATCGCGCGCACGGCGATCCGTTCGTCTATCCGGGCTTGCAGGACATTACCGCGCACGTGGAATTCACCGGCATCGCCGAAGCCGGCGTCGAGACGGGCGCGGATCTGCTCGGCTTCACGTCGCAAGCCCGCTTCCTGCTCAATGCAGGCATGACCGATGCGTTATCCGAAATCGATCCCGCCGACACCGCGCGCTTTCTGCCCGCGGCGAATGCGGTGCAGAAGCTGTTGTCGGAGGCCGAAATGGGCGAGCTGTTCAAGGTGATCGCGTTTTCGCGCGGTCTGGAAGACACGCTGCAGGCGTTTTCCAGCGGCGACAGGTCGCACACGCTGTAATGCCGGGATACTGGCGATGATCCGTTGGCTCCTCACAACCTTCGTTGCATTGACGGTGCTGTCGGCTTGCTGGCCGTGGCTTCGCAAGCTCGGGATCGGCCGGATGCCGGGCGACGTGACCTTGCGCATCTTTGGGCGCGAATACCCGTTCCCGTTCATGTCGACGCTGGTGCTGTCGATGCTGCTGTCGTTGATCGCCCGGCTTTTATAAACGCCGGATCGCGTTGGATCGCGTTGGATGGCGTTGGATGGCGCCGGCAACGAGGCCGGCGCCTTCGCTTCCGCTTTCTCTCACTGAAGCGCCGCTTCCACCGCGCGCACGCGCTCTTCGTGCACGGCGTCCTTGATGCCGGCCGGCGCATCGGCGAACCGTTTTGCGACGGCGCCGGCATCCACGCCGCGCGCGGCGACTAGCGCGACGCGCAAGCGCTCGGCCTGCGGATACTCGCGCGCTTCGAAACCGAGCCGGCCGCGCGCGTCCGCCTCGCAAGCCTGCAACGCCTCGGCGAAACGCGAGGGCTTGCGAATCGCGTCGCTCCGTTCGAACAGCCGCACGAGCGCCGCCGCGCCCATTTCCATGACACGATGAATGTTGCCGTGCTCGCGCGCCACGAGCAGCGCCAGGTCGCGGCAGTCGTTCGGCACGCGCAAGCGCTCGCACAACGGCTTCAGCAGATCCACGCTGCGCCCTTCGTGGCCGAGATGCCGCGGCAGGATGTCTTCCGGCGTGGTGGCTTTGCCGAGATCGTGCGTCAGCGCGGCAAACCGCACCGGCAACGCGTAGCCTTGCTGCGCGGCGTGATCGAGCACCATCATTACGTGCACGCCGGTATCGACCTCCGGGTGATAGTCGGCGCGCTGCGGCACGCCGAACAGCGCGTCGATCTCCGGCAGAATTCGCACGAGCGCGCCGCATTCGCGCAGCGCGTCGAACATACGCGACGGCTTCTTCTCCATCAAACCGCGCGACACTTCCTGCCACACACGCTCGGCGACGAGTGCATCCACTTCGCCCTCGGCGACCATTTTGCGCATCAGGTCGAGCGTCTCGGGCGCGACCGTGAAGTCCGCGAAACGCGCGGCGAAACGCGCGATCCGCAAGATGCGCACCGGGTCTTCGAGAAACGCGTCGCTCACATGGCGAAAGAGTTTCGCCTGCAAGTCGCGCTGCCCGCCGAATGGATCGATGACGGGCCCGGTCAATTCGCCATCGGGACGCACCTCGCGCGCCATCGCGTTGATGGTCAGATCGCGGCGCGCGAGGTCTTCCTCCAGCGTCACGTCGGGCGCGTAGAAAAACTGGAAGCCGTGATAGCCCGCCGCGGTTTTTCGTTCGGTGCGCGCGAGCGCGTATTCCTCATGGGTCTGCGGATGCAGGAACACGGGAAAGTCCTTGCCGACCGGACGATAGCCTTGCGCGACCATCTGCTCGGGCGTCGCGCCGACCACCACGTAATCGCGATCCTGCACCGGCACACCGAGCAACTCGTCGCGAATCGCGCCGCCTACGGCATAGATATTCATGGGCATGCGTCGAGATACGGCACGGCGTAGGTTTCGCTCAGTGCGCCGTCGATCCAGGCCTGGACGGCGGGCAATGCCGCGATGCGGCCGACATACGCCGAGGCGCTTTCGGACAACGCCGGCTGCCACGTCTTGAAGCGCATGACGACCGGCGCGTACATCGCGTCGGCAATGCTGAACTCGCCGAACAGGAAAGGACCACCGCAGGTTTCCAGACAGTGACGCCAGATTGCCTCGATACGCGCGATGTCGGTCAGCACGCCTGGCTTCGCATTCTTGCCGGGAAACGACGCGCGAATGTTCATCCACATATTCGAGCGCAATTCGCCGAAGCCCGAATGCATCTCGGCGCTCACGCTGCGAGCATGCGCGCGCGCGGCCGCGTCGCGCGGCCACAATGCGTGTTGCGGAAAGCGCTCGGCAAGCGTCTCGGCGATCGCCAGCGAATCCCAGATGGCGAGGCCGCTATCGTCGATGAGGCAGGGAATCTTGCCTGGGCCGTTCGGCGCGTGGGCGAGCACGGCGGCGTTGGTGCCGGGCTGGTTCAGATGGATCAGCAGTTCGTCGAATGGAATGCCGAAGTGCTTGAGCAGCACCCACGGACGCATCGACCACGAAGAATAATTCTTGTCACCAATAAGCAGCTTCATGCCGGTTTGTATGAGGAGAGGAGAAGGAGAAGTTCAGCGTCCCGCGCTCGCGCGGAACGCATCGAAACGCGAGCGCGCCGAGCCGCCGGTCAGATACACCGGCGCGATCGTTTCGATGCTGGCCGGTTCCAGCCCCAGCTCGGGCGCAAGCGGGCGGCTCAGCACGTTATCGACTTTCATCGAATCCAGATTGTCGCGCGTGATCACGGGTTCGCCCGGCGCAAGCTCGAACGTCATGGCCTGCATACGCGCGAGCGCTTCGGGTAGGCGAATGATGCTCGCGTGCCGGCCGATCACGTCGCCGCAATATTTGACGAGATCTTCAAGCGTATAGACGCTCGGGCCGCCCAGTTCGTAAGTCTGGCCGTTGGCCGCGTCGAGATCGAGCACGTTCACGATCGCCTTGGCCACGTCGCCGACAAACACCGGCTGGAATTTCGCGTCCGGCATGGCGAGCGGAATGACCGGAAAGATGCGCTGCAAGAACGCGAACTTGTTGAGGAACTCGTCTTCAGGACCGAACACCACCGAGGGCCGGAAAACCGTCCACGCGAGATTCGCCGCGTGCACGGCTTTCTCGCCGTCGCCCTTCGAGCGCGCGTACATGCTCGGACCGTTCGAGTCCGCGCCGAGCGCACTGACGTGAATCAGCCGATGCACGCCCTTGCCTTCGCAAGCCGCCGCAATTCGGGTCGGCAATTCGACGTGCGCGCGCGCGAATTCCGGACCGTACGGCGTGCGCCGCTTGCCATGCAGCGTGCCGACGAGATTGATCACGCAATCCGTGCCTTCGACAAAGCGCGCGAGCTGAACGGGATCGAACACGTCGGTTTCGATCACGTCGATGGGCAACAGCGTGAGATGGCGCGCGTTATAGCGTCGCCGCGTGGCGATGCGGACGTCTTTGCCCATTTCGATAAGGGCGTTGACGAGATGGCTGCCGATAAAACCGGAACCGCCAACGATCGCAATGGCTTTGTGTCGCATTTTCGACTCCCTGGTGGAAGCCGCGGCAACGGCTGGCGTGGCGCACCGCCGCCTCGAAACGAGGCAGCGGCGGCACGGCGCTTACGGTGCGATGTAACCCAGACGCGCCTTCAGCGATTGCGGACGGCCTTCGAACAATGCCGCGTAGTAGACCGTGTTGGACAACACATTCTTGACGTAGTCACGCGTTTCCTGGAAGGGAATCGCCTCGGCGAAGACCGCGCCTTCAACAGGACGCTGCAACGACTGCCGCCAGTTGCGCGGACGGCCCGGCCCGGCGTTGTAACCCGCGGTGGCCAGCACGGCGGAACCATCGAACTGATTGTAGATCATCGACAAATAGTTCGTGCCGAGCAGAATGTTGGTGTTGATGTCGTTCATCTGCTCGCGCGAAATCGGACCGAGGCCGATCTTTTTCGCGACGAGTTGCGCGGTGCCCGGCATCAACTGCATCAGACCGCCCGCGCCGACGTCGGAACGCGCGTTGATGATAAAGCGCGATTCCTGGCGAATCAGCCCATACGCCCATTCCACGTCGAGCCCGTTCGACTGCGAATCGCGCTCGACGATGTCACGGAACGGCGACAGATAGCGCAGCGAGAAATCGTGTTCGGTTCTCGTGCGATCAGCCGTGTTGACGGTGCGGTCGTACAGTTGAATACGGCGCGCGTATTCCGCGGCGGCGAGCAATTGGCGGTCGCTCATGTTGCGCAGCGGCCAGTTCCATTCGCGATTGCCTTCGAGCCGCAGATTCAGCGCATAGAAACGCTGCGCGAGATCGAAACCCGGCGTGTTGCCGGCTTGCTGCACCTCGGCGTCGGTCACGGACGTTTTAGGCGGCACCACGATCTTCTGCCCGAGTTCTTCGGCGGCCAGCTGGCCGTAGAAGTTGAAGCCCTGCGAGATCGAGTCGAATTCCTGGTTGGCCGTGGCCGTGTCGCCGGCCTGCTTCAGCGCGCGAGCATGCCAGTAAATCCACGAAGGCTGATTGCGCAGCGCCGCCGGCATCTGCTCGATCGACCAGCGCACCATGTTCCAGTCGCCGGCCAGAAGCGCCGTGCGCGTGCGCCATTCGTACGCGGGATTCGACAGCGGCGCGTTCGCCGACAACCTGAACCAGTCGACCGCGCCCGGCATTTGCTTGAGCGCTGCCTGATACGCAATCGTGCCCCAGCCGATGGCGCGTTCCGGCGAATTCAGTGACGGCGCGACCGACGCAAACGTGGCCGCGGCCATGGCTGGATCGTTGCGGGCCATACGCGTGATGGCGAGCAACGCGAGTTGATGCGATTGCGCATCGGCGCCGACGCCGCGCGCGAGCAACAGCGGCGGCGTGCTCGTAGCCTGGCCGAACAGCACGGGATCGGGCGCCGGATTGCCGAGCGCATCGACGAGCTTGCTGCCCGTGTTCGTGTTGTTCTGTTCGTACGCGAGACGGATTTGCTGCCAGATGTCGTCGGTGCTGAACTGTTTGTCGACACCGAGCACCGTGATCAGATCGACGCAGCCGTCGCCATACCATTTCGGATCGACCAGCAGCGCGCGTGCCGCGTCCGCGACATTTTCGCCGCGCGACGCGCGCGACTCGAGCGCGTAGCACTTCACCTGTGTGTCGTCGTTCAGCACGAAGCGCGCATATTGCTGGTCGAAGTTGCGCCAGTCGTGGCGCGTGCCGAGCACCGTGAGATAGTCGTTGCGCATGCGGTCGGCGATAGCCTGACCGTCGTACTTCTGCAGAAACGCGAGCACCGGCGCGTCCGGCGCATCGACCCGCGCATGGCCGCCCGAATCGAAGAGCTGCGGCTTGATCTGGAAATATTCCAGGTACGAAGGCGCCGGATAGCTGGGGATCATGCCCGCCAGTTGCGCCGCGCGCGCTGCGTCGTTATTGCGGGCGGCCTCGCGCAACTGGACGAAAATCTGGTCGTCGTTGGTGAGCTGCGAAATGGGAAGAGGCCTGACGGCTGAAGCCGTGCTGCACGCGACGAGCGCCGCTGCGGCGAGCGCCATCCCGGCCGCGCGATATACTCGATAAAGACTTTTTGACATCGTTGTTTCTGGAGCGCGAATTGAACCCAAGCATAGCATGCAACCCTCGCGCGGAATCGAAAAAGGCGCTGCGTCGAATGCTATTGGAAGCAAGGCTGCATGCGGCTTCCGAGCCCGCGCACAACGACGCGCTCGGTCGTTGCATTCTGGATGCGCTCCGGCATTTCAATGTGAAAAGCGTGGGCTTCTACTGGCCGCTTGCGGGCGAGTTCGACGCGCGCACCGCGATCGCCATCTGGCTCGCCGGCAACTCGCAACGCGAGGCGAGTTTGCCGATCATCAAGGAACGCGGCTTGCCGCTGGAGTTCCATGCATGGTCGCCGGATACGCCCATGAAGATCGGCCATCACAGAATCGCGGAGCCCGCCACCGGGCGCAAGGTGATTCCCGAGCTGCTGCTCGTGCCCTGCGTGGGTTTCGATGCCGACGGCTACCGGCTCGGCTACGGCGGCGGCTATTACGACCGCACGCTCGCCGGCTGGCCAGGCTCGGCGAGGCCGGTCACGGTGGGCGTCGCGTATGAAGCATGCCGCACGCCGGCGCTGGAGCGCGAGGCTCACGACATTCCGCTCGACATGATCGTCACCGAAACGGGACTTCATTCGCGCGCGGCCGAATAGGCCACGACGCCACGACGCCATGCTCAAGCAGTTAACGCGCGGCGCGCGTGGCCTTGCGCTTCAGCTTCAGCCGCGCCGCTAACCGCTTATAAAGACGCCGCCGCGCGCGCCGCCGTGTCGTACATGCCCGACGCGTTGCGCATCAATTGCGCCGCCTCGCCGATCTGCTCGTTGGTGAGGCCGCTTTCCTTCAGCGTCGAGATGAGGCAGCTCTCGCGCACCTCGCGATACTTCAGGCACAAAGCGCGGCCTGCATCGGTCGCCGAGAAAAACACTTCCTTGCCGGTTTTTTCGCTTTTTACATACCCTCTAGCTACGAGTTTCTTCAGCGCGTAGGTGGCGACGTGCGTGTCTTCTATGTTGAGCACGAAGCAGATGTCGGCCAGCTTCTTGCGCCGCTCACGATGACTCACGTGATGCAGCAGCGAGACCTCGATGGCCGTCATGTCTTTTTCGCCAGCCGCGGACATGCAACGCACCATCCACCGGTTGAATGCATTGCCAGCCATGATGAGCGCGTACTCGAGCTCTGACAGCTCCGCGCTCGTGTCGGACACGAGATGTTCCGAGGAGACGATCTTGGTGGGATGCCGCGACATGTGAGGTTCTCGGGAAACGTAATGGAAAGTGTCGGCAGTGTACGACGAGCGGCTCGCCGCCGGCGAGCCTGGCGAAAACTCTTATTGATAAAATATCGATATTTTATTGAGAATGTATGCTCTGATTTCCGCGCAAGCCTGTGAGCCGCCGCTTCGGGACGGGTGCGCGCGCAGGAAACTCTTCGACTTCATCGGGTCTTCAAGCCATGAGCCAACCCACAATTTTCCCGCTCGGCGACGCCGCGCTGGTCTGCGAGGCGCCTCCGCCGGCGAGGCTGGACTGTCAGCGCCGCGTCTGGGCCGCCGCCGAAGTCGCGCGCGACTGGCCGCATGTGCTGGAAGTCGTGCCGGGCATGAACAATCTGACGCTCGTATTCGATCCGCTCGAAGCTGACCGTGACGCGCTGGCCATTCGCCTGCGCGAAACCTGGAACGCCGTCAGCGAGGCGCCCGGCGCGGGCCGCGAAGTCGCGATTCCGGTTCAGTACGGCGGCGAGTTCGGCCCGGATCTGGCCGAGGTGGCGAATCACACCGGCTTGAGCATGCGCGAGGTGGTCGAGCGTCATTCGAGCGGCGACTACGTGGTGTTCTTCCTCGGCTTCCAGCCGGGCTTCGCGTACATGGGCGGCCTCGACGAAGCGCTGCACACGCCGCGCCGCGCGTCGCCCCGACTCGAAGTGCCGGCGGGCTCGGTCGGCATCGGCGGAGAGCAGACGGGCATTTATCCGGCCGCGTCCCCCGGCGGCTGGCAACTGATCGGCCGCACCGACCTGCCGCTTTTCGATCCGGCGCGTCGGCCGCCCACCTTGCTGCAACCCGGCGACCGGGTGCGCTTCACCGTCGCGGGGATACACGCATGATCGACGTGATTCGCGCGGGTCTGTTGACCACGATCCAGGACCTCGGCCGTCACGGCCACCGGCATCTCGGCGTCGCGACGGGTGGAGCGCTCGACCGCCTGTCGCTGGAAATCGGCAATCGGCTCGTCGGCAACCGGCCCGACGCGGCCGGTCTCGAAATTACCTTCGGTCCGACCGCGCTGCGCTTCTTGCGCGCGACGCGGGTGGCCATCACGGGTACGGAATTTGGCGCGACGCTCGATGGCAAGCCGGTCTATTCGTGGTGGAGTCTGCCGGTCAAAGCCGGCCAGGAACTCGTGCTGAACGCGGCGAAGCGCGGCATGCGCGGCTACGTGTGCATCGCGGGCGGCATCGACGTCTTGCCGATGCTCGGCTCGCGCAGCACTGATCTCGCCGGCCACTTCGGCGGCTTGGGCGGACGCGCGCTGCGCGACGGCGACCGTTTGCCGGTCGGCGCGCCGCCGCAGCGTGGCAATGTGGGCTTTTCGCCCGACGCGCCGGAGTTCGGCGTGAAGGCGCCCGCGTGGTGCAAGTTCGTGCTCGTCGAAGAGCCGCTGCGGCGCGGCCGTCATCCGTCCGGCGTGCCTTGGGCCGCGCCGATCCGCGTGTTGCGCGGCCCGGAGTACGACAGCTTCACCGAGCAGGCACGCGAATCGTTCTGGTCCGACGAGTGGCTCGTCACGCCGAACAGCAATCGCATGGGCTACCGGCTCGCGGGCGCCGAACTGAAACGCGTGCAGAAGACCGATCTGCTATCGCACGCGGTGTTGCCGGGAACGATTCAGGTGCCGCCGAACGGCCAGCCGATCGTGTTGATGAGCGACGCGCAGACCACCGGCGGCTATCCGAAGATCGGCGCGGTGATCCAGGCCGACTTGTGGAAGCTCGCGCAGGTGCGGCTGAACGCGGCCCTGCGCTTCATCCCGACGACGCCGGACGAGGCGCGCCAGGCTTTACTGGAAGAACGCACGTATTTGCGGCAAATCGATGCCGCGATTGCAATGCATGAAGAACGCTGCGCGCGGCAGCTAGCCGCCGTGGCGTTGTAACAATGACCGCCCCCAGCCTGGCGCGTCACGCCGGGCTGGCGGCAAGAAAACTTGGGGCGGCCCGGCGTTTTCTTGAGAATTGAGGAACATCATGGAAATCGATCTGAATGCCGATCTCGGCGAAGGCTGCGGCTCCGACGAGGCGCTGCTCGACCTCGTCAGCTCGGCGAATATCGCGTGCGGCTGGCATGCGGGCGGCGCCAAGGCCATGCGCGACTGTGTGCGCTGGGCGGTGCAAAAAGGCGTGTCGATCGGCGCGCATCCGAGCTTCAACGATCCGGAGAATTTCGGCCGCAAGGAGATGGACTTGCCGGCCAGCGAGATCTACGCGGGCGTGCTGTATCAACTCGGCGCGCTGTCTGCGATCGCGCAGGCCGAGGGCGGCCGCATCGCGCACGTGAAGCCGCATGGCGCGCTGTACAACCAGGCCGCGCGCGATGCGAAGATCGCCGACGCGATCGTCTCGGCCGTGCACGACTTCGACCCGTCAGTGGCGGTGTTCGCGCTGGCCAACAGCGGCCTCGTGACAGCCGCGCGCAACGCGGGGCTGACCGCCATCGAAGAAGTTTTCGCCGATCGCGGCTATCGCGCCGACGGCTCGCTCGTGCCGCGCAAGGAACCCGGCGCGTTGCTCGACGACGAAAACGAAGTGCTCGAACGCACGCTCGCCATGGTGCGCGAGCAGCGGGTGCGTGCCGTGGACGGTCAATGGGTCGCGTTGAATGCGCAGACCATCTGTCTGCACGGCGACGGCCCGCACGCGCTCGCCTTCGCGCGGCGCATCCGCGACGCGCTCGCGCAAGCCGGCATCGAAGTCCACGCGGCCGGCGCCGCACGCGTCTGAAGCCTCACGCGAACCCGACCTGACATGCCCCGAACGCCCCGCTCCAAGCGGGGCGTTCGCCAGACACGAGACATCTTGTCTCACCCGCATTCGATACATCGCAAGAAACGCAGTCGAAGTCGCAGTCGCAGTTGCAGTTGCAGTTGCAGTTGCAGTCGAAGTCGTAGTTGCAGTGCGCAGCAACGTGGCCATCAAGAGCCGCGGAACCAAGACGGCGCGCGGATCGCCGCGCGCCGGACCCTATCAGCCGTCACAAGCGGCGAGGTTAAAACCTGTTCGGAGATCCAGATGCAGACAACAGTTAGTCTATGGCCGCTCATCGGCGTGGCCGTCATCATCGTTGGCTTTTTATTGCGGTTCAATCCGATGCTGATCGTCGCGGCCGCCGCGATCGTCACCGGTCTGGCCGCGCACTTCCCGCCTGACAAGATCCTCGCCGAAATCGGCACCGGCTTCATCAAGACGCGCAACATTCCGTTGATCATTCTCCTGCCGCTCGCGGTGATCGGCTTGCTGGAGCGGCACGGCCTGCGCGAGCGCGCGCAGACGTGGATCAGCAGCATCAAGGCCGCCACGGCCGGGCGTCTGTTGATCGTGTATCTGCTGGTGCGCGAACTGACCGCGGCGGTCGGCCTGACCGGACTCGGCGGACATCCGCAGATGGTGCGCCCGCTCATCGCGCCGATGGCCGAAGGCGCGACCGAAACGCGCTTCGGCAAGATCAGCGACGCGGTGCGCTTCAAATTGCGCGCCTTCTCGGCGGCGACCGACAACGTCGGCCTCTTTTTCGGCGAAGACATTTTCGTGGCGTTCGGCGCAATCGTGCTGATGACCACGTTCCTGAAGGAAGCCGGCATCGTCGTCGAGCCGATTCACGTGGCGGTCTGGGGCATTCCGACTGCGATCAGCGCGTTCCTCATTCACGGCTTCCGCCTGTATCTGCTCGACCGCAAGCTCGACCGCGAGTTGCGCGGCAACGCGAAGCCGGCCAACACCGGCGCGTCGCCGGCTCAATCGGCAGCAGGAGGCAAAGCATGACGCTCACGATCAACTATCTGTTCTGGCTGCTGGGCGTGGTGCTGCTGATCATCGGCGGCATGATCGTCACGGATAAGGAGCACCCGCGCCGCCTGACGGCCGGCGGCTTCTGGATTCTCTACGCGCTGATCTTTCTGATCGGCGACAAGCTGCCAGCCGCCGTGGTCGGCGTCGCGGTCATCGCGATGGCCGTGATCGCGGGCTTGGGCGGCGTCACCGCGGGCAAGCCCCGAGTGCTGTCGCTCGAAGCGCGCAAGGCGAGTGCCGCGCGCCTGCGCAACAAGCTCTTCGTGCCGGCGCTGACCATTCCGGCGATCACCGTGATCATCACGCTGGCGGCAAGCCACCTCGTGTTCGGCGGCCTGCCGCTGATCGAAAAGGCGAACGTCACGTTGATCGGCTTCGGCATCGGCTGCGTGATCGCGCTCGCGATTGCCTGCGTGCTCACGCGCGACACCGTCGGGCAGTCGATGAAGGAAGCGCGCCGTCTCGTCGACGCGCTCTCCTGGGCCGCCGTGCTGCCGCAGATGCTCGGCATGCTCGGCCTCGTGTTTTCCGACGCGGGCGTCGGCAAAGCCGTGGCTCACGTGACCACGGCGTACATCAGCCTCGACTATCGTTTCATCGCGGTGGCCGTGTACTGCATCGGCATGGCGCTGTTCACGATGGTGATGGGCAACGGTTTCGCCGCGTTCCCGGTGATGACGGGCGGCGTCGGCGTGCCGATCCTGGTCGGCGTGTTTCACGGCAATCCCGCCGTGATGGTGGCGATCGGCATGTTCTCGGGCTACTGCGGCACGCTGATGACGCCGATGGCCGCGAACTTCAACATGGTGCCCGCAGCGCTGCTCGAACTGCCGGACAAGAACGCCGTGATCAAGGTGCAGATACCGACCGCGCTGACCTTGCTGGTGGTGAACATCTTCCTGCTGAATTTCCTGATGTTCATGTAGGACGCCAACATAGCGACTCGGCAGTTTCCGATGTGCCGCGCGACATTTCCGCGGCACATTGGCGAAGCGCCTCAAACATGAAAAACCTGCAAGGGAAATAGGATGCGTCCGAACGTCTGCCCATTGGGCCGAACCTAAGATGCTGGACGATCTCCCATCCACACTCGCCGGCGCGTGCAGCGCGCGTCGGCGGGGCTCCTCTCGCAGGTCTCCATGGAACATCAAATCCCGCATCACGACGGGCGCAGCGCGCCGCCTCCCGCCAATCTTCCCGCGCTGATCCAGGCCGCGCTCGACGCGCACCAGGCCGGCCGCTTCGACACCGCCGAATCCCTCTACCGCGAAATACTCGCGCTCGATCCGGCGAATTCGAAGGCGCTGCATTATTTCGGTGTACTGCACTATCAGCGCGGACAGCACGCGGCCGCGGCCGCGCTGATGAGCCACGCGTTGAAGCACGACCGTCACGACGCCGCCTGCTGGAGCAACCGGGGGCTCGCCGCCGCCGCGCTCGGCCATCTCGACGAAGCCACCATCTGCTATGACCAGGCGCTGCAACTGCAACCCGATTTCGCCGACGCCCGCAATAATTTCGGCGTCGCGCTCCAAGCGCAAGGCGCGTTGAACGAGGCGGTCGAACAGTATCGGCTGGCCATCGCGTCGAATCCGGCGCTCGTCGACGCGCATCTGAATCTCGGCGCGGCGCTCGGCAAGCTGAACCGGTTCGCCGAAGCGCTCGCGTGTTATCGCAACACCCTCGCGCTCGATCCGAACTCGGCGGAAGCGCATTTCAACTCGGGCAACGCGCACAACGCGCAGCGCGAGCACGAGGCGGCCATCGCCAGTTTCGAGCGCGCCATCGCGCTTCGTCCCGATTACGCGGAGGCGCATGTCAATCTGGGCAGCGCGATCGGCAAGCGCGGCGACTATGCGGGCGCCGAGGCGCATTACCGGCGAGCGGTGGCGCTGAACCCGAATCCGACGAACCTCGTGTGCCTGGGCGGTTCGCTCGGCGCACAAGGGCGGCTCGACGAAGAAGAAACGTTTTACCGCGACGCGCTGGCGCGCGATCCCAACTACGCCGACGCGCATCAGAACCTCGCGTGGCTTCTGCTCAAGCGCGGCGACTATGCGCGCGGCTGGGCGGAATTCGCGCTGCGCTGGCGCAAGAGCGATTACGACGCGCTCGCGGTTCCGGGCGTGGCCGAATGGCGCGGCGAACCGCTCGAAGGGCGTCGTTTGCTGGTGGTCGGCGAGCAGGGTTTCGGCGATCACTTCCAGTTCCTGCGCTATGCGCGCATGCTGCAGGAGCGCGGCGCGACGGTCGACGTCTGCGCGCGCGAGCCGCTGCTGGGCTTGGTCGAACGCATGCCGGGCGTGCATCGCGCGTTCAGCGGCAAGGCGGAAGGCGAATACGACTTCTGGGTGCCGATGATGAGCGTGCCGTCGTGCGTCGGCACCGAGTTGTCCAGCATCCCCACTAACCTGCCCTACATGTTCGCGGACACGGCGAAGGTCGAAGCGTGGCGCGAGCGGCTGAACGCGAGCAGCGGCGGCGAGCGCAAGATCGGACTCGTGTGGGCGGGCAGCGCGACGTTCGGCAACGACCGCTACCGGTCGATGTCGCTCGCCCACCTGCATCCGCTCGCGGGCGTGAAAAATGTGAGCTGGTATGCGTTGCAGAAAGGCCCGGCGCACGCGCAACTGGCCCGCGCGCCCCAGCCGTTGCGCGAGCACGACTTCATCGACGAGTTGCATGACTTCGAAGAAACTGGCGCGTTGATCATGAACCTGGATCTGGTGATTTCCGTCGATACCGCCGTCGCGCATCTCGCGGGCGCGCTCGGCAAGCCGGTGTGGCTGCTGTTGCCGGCCAACTCCGACTGGCGCTGGCTCGAATCGCGCAGCGACTCGCCGTGGTATCCGGGAATGCGGCTGTTCCGGCAGAAGGTGCTGGGGGAATGGGCGGAGCTGGTAGGGGAAGTCGTTAGCGAGTTGGAGCGAGGGTAGGCTCTCTCATCCCGCCTCAACCACAAACCCGCGCTGTCGCAAAAGTTGCAGCACGCCTTTGCGTCCGCCGAGATGCAACGTGCCGATCGCCACGAACACCGGTTTGTTGGGCGCGGCGATCAGCAGCATCCGCGAGACGAAGCGCCGGTTGCGCTCATAAACGATCTTGTTGTCGATCGAGTTCGACACGGGTTTGTCGCGTGCCAGCTTTTCGGTTTTCGCGGCTTCCCAGGCGGCGATCGCATCGGCGTCGCCCACACGCCAGAGTCGGTGCAAGGTCCGCACATCCTCCACGTTTTGCGCGGGCGTCTGCACCAGATCCTGCGCCAGCATCTCGCGCTGCTGCGCGAGCGAGAGCCCGGTGAAGGCGTGCATCTGCTGCGGCAAGGTTTCGAGACCCACGATCTTGCCGCGCGTGCGCAGATAGACATTCTGCAATTGCGCCTCGGTGCCGTACTCGGTCTGCAAACCGGCGCTGAGCGAGTCGTAGGTTTCCACCAGCAGCGAGGCGAGCCAGGGCCGCATCTTCTTGATCTCGTCGAGCGCCGCAGGATTGCCGCGCAGACGGGACGCGAGCTTGTGCCACAGCGGCTCGGGCAGGAGGCCAGGCAGACAGTCGCGGCGGCACACGCCGTACTTCGAGACGTCGTCTTGCGAGACCAGTAGCTCGTCGGGTGAGAGTTCCAGCGCGAGCGTCGGCGAGGCCGCCAGCGCGCCCATGATCGACGGACGAAACGGCTGCGCGGGAGGGTAATCGGCGGGATCGCCCACATGCAGCGTGCCGAGGACGTAGATGGTGGTCGTGCCGCGCGACGCGACATAGAACGGCATGTGGGCCGGCTGCACGCGCACGGGCCCGCTTGCGGTCGTGCCCGGCGTGGCGGGCGGCGGATTGAAACCGGGCAGCGCGGCGCGCGGCTGCGACGGCAGATTGGGCACCGGCAATGCCGGGCGCGCGCCCTGCGCGGCGGTATTGACGGCGGTAGCAGGCGTATTGGCCGCAGCGCCCGCGGCATGCGCGAGGCCGGTCAGCCCCGCGTCGAAACAAAAAACGCCCACGAGCGCGGCACCGGTCAGTGCACGCGCCCGCAAGCGTCGTATGAAGGCAGCGCGGCGGCCGCCATCACGCGAGCGGCGCGCAAGACGACGCGCCGCCGGCGCATCAGGCATCCACGTCCCCCACCTCCTCGGCGCGGTGACACGAGACCTGACGGCCATCCACTTCACGTAGCTTCGGCTCCTCGCTGCGGCAGCGGTCGATCACATACGGGCAGCGCTGATGGAACGTGCAGCCCGAAGGCGGATTGAGCGGCGACGGCATTTCACCTTGCAGCTTGATCTTGATGGTGCGGTCCGCCTCGAAGATGGACGGCGTGGCCGACATCAACGCGCGCGTGTACGGATGCCGCGGCTTCGAGAAAATCCGCTTTTTGTCGCCGAGTTCCGCGACGCCGCCGAAGTACATCACCATCACATCGTCGGCGATATGTTCCACCACTGACAGATTGTGCGAGATGAACACGTAGCTCGTCTTGAACTGCTCCTGCAAATCCATGAACAGATTGAGAATCTGCGCCTGGATCGACACGTCGAGCGCCGACACGGGTTCGTCGGCCACGACGATCTGCGGGTCCAGAATCATCGCGCGCGCAATGGCCACGCGCTGACGCTGACCGCCCGAGAACATATGCGGATAGCGCTTCGCGTGTTCCGGGCGCAGGCCGACGGTGCGCATCATTTGCGCGATGCGCTCGGCGCGCTCGGCGGCGCTCAGTTGCGTGTTGATCGCGAGTGGCTCGCCGAGCGTCTGCTCGACGGTCTTGCGCGGATTCAGCGACGCGAACGGGTTCTGAAACACCATCTGCACGCGCTGCCGCAGCGCCGCGATTTTCGCGTGATCGGCGCCCGCCACATCTTCGCCGTCGACCAGCAGGCGGCCAGCGCTGGGCGCTTCGATCATGGTGAGCTGACGCGCGAGCGTCGACTTGCCGCACCCGGACTCGCCGACCACGGCGAGCGTCTTGCCGCGCTCGAGCGCGAAGGACACACCGTTCAGCGCCTTGACCGTGCCGGTCGCGAACATGCCGCGCTTGACGGTGTAGTAGCGTGCGAGCTGGTCGGCAACCAGCACGTGATCGCCCGCATGGCCGGACTGGCGCCGCGTTTCGAGTACAGCGTTCATCGTGCGCCTCCGTGGGTGTGAACGTTGGCGTCGCCGCTCAGGTTCAGGGGTTTGATGCAACGCACGCGCGCCAATTCGACGTGACCTTGCATGGGTGCGAGCGCGGGACGTGCCTTGTTGCAGTCGTCCACCACGTACTTGCAGCGCGGCGCGAACAGGCATCCTTTCGGACGGTCGTCGCGTCCCGGCACCATGCCCGGCAGCGCGGCGAGCCGCACCGCGCCCACGTTGTGCTCGGGGATCGCCGCCAGCAGCGCTTCCGTGTATGGATGATGAGGCGCGGCGAAAATATCCGGCACCTTGTTCGTTTCGATCACTTCGCCAGCGTACATGACCGCGACGCGCTGCGCGACCTCGGACACCACCGCGAGGTCGTGTGAGATCAGCACGAGCGCCATGCCGCGCTCTTTCTGCAAGCGCATCAGCAGTTCCATGATCTGCGCCTGGATGGTCACGTCGAGCGCGGTGGTCGGCTCGTCGGCGATCAGCAGTTTCGGGTTGCAGGCAATCGCCATGGCGATCATCACGCGCTGGTTCATGCCGCCCGACATCTGATGCGGAAACGCGCCGATGCGGCTCTTTGCGTCGGGAATGCCAACCTGATCGAGCAGTTCGAGCGCGCGTTTGTCGAGCGCGCCGCCGCGCAGGCCTTCATGCAGCTTCAGCACTTCCTTGATCTGATAGCCGACCGTGTAGCTCGGATTCAGACTCGTGAGCGCGTCCTGAAATACCATCGCGATGTCTTTGCCGATGACCCGGCGGCGTTCCTTCGCCGATGCCTTCAGCAGGTTCTTGCCGTTGAAGGTGATTTCGTCCGCCGTGACTTTGCCGGGTGCGTCGATGAGGCCCATCAGCGCCATCATCGTCACGCTCTTGCCCGAGCCCGATTCGCCGACGACGCCGAGCACTTCGCCCGGCGCGACGTCGAGATTGATACGGTCGACCGCGGGCAGCCCGTTGAAGTTCACCGCGAGATTGCGGATGGTCAGTAGATTGTTCATTTAAGCCATCCGTTTCAGTTTCGGATCGAGCGCGTCGCGCAGCCCGTCGCCGAGCAGATTGATTGCGAGCACCGAGATCAGGATGGACAGACCAGGCATCGTGACGATCCACCATGCGCTGTCGATATAGTCGCGCGCCGACGCCAGCATCGCGCCCCACTCCGCCGACGGCGGCTGCACGCCGAGGCCGAGGAAGCCGAGCGCCGCAGCGTCGAGAATCGCCGACGAAAAACCGAGCGTGGCCTGCACGATCAGCGGCGCCGTGCAGTTGGGCAGCACTTGCGAGAACATCAGGCGCAACGTGCCCGCGCCGGCCACGCGCGAGGCCGTCACGTATTCCTTCTGCAACTCGCCTTGTGCCGACGCGCGCGTCAGACGCACATAGCCGGGCAACGCGACGATCGCGATCGCGAGCATCGTATTGACGAGGCCCGGACCGATGATCGCGACCACCGCCACCGCGAGCAGCAGCGAGGGTAGCGCGAGCAGCACGTCCATGATGCGCATGATCGGCGTGTCGGCCCACTTCTCGAAGAACGCGGCGATGAGACCGAGCACGATGCCCGGAATCAGCGCGAGCACCACCGACACGAAGCCGATCCAGAACGACAGCCGCGCGCCGTACATCAGGCGCGAGAGGATGTCGCGGCCGGCTTCGTCGGTGCCGAGAATGAACTTCCAGTTACCGCCTTCGAGCCAGGCAGGCGGAACCTTCACGAAGTCGCGGTACTGTTCGATCGGGCTATGCGGCGCGATCAGCGGCGCGAAAATCGCGACGACGATCAACAGCAGCACGATGATGCCCGCGCCGACGGCGCCACGGTTACGCGAAAAATTCGCCCAGAATTCACGGGCGGCGATAGCGCGGCCACTCGGAGGCGTGACCGACTGGGGGACTGTGTTTTGAATGTCTGCCATCGTGGTTACCTCGTATGGCGAATGCGCGGATTCAACACGCCGTACAACAGATCGACGATGAGGTTCACGAAAATCACCAGCGTGGCGATCATCAGAATGCCGCCCTGCACCACCGGATAATCGCGTCGTCCAATTGCGTCGATCAGCCATTTGCCGATACCCGGCCACGAAAAGAGCGTCTCGGTCAGCACCGCGCCCGCGAGCAGCGTGCCGACCTGCAAGCCGATCACCGTCACCACCGGAATCAGCGCATTGCGCAATGCATGCACGACGATCACGCGTGCCGGCGACAACCCCTTCGCGCGGGCGGTACGGATGTAATCCTCGCGCAGCACTTCGAGCATCGACGAGCGCGTCATGCGCGCGACCACCGCGAGCGGAATTGTGCCGAGCACGATGGCGGGCAGGATCAGATGGCTCAGCGCGGATGTGAACGCGCCTTCGTCGGTGGACATCATCGCGTCGATCAGCATGAAGCCGGTCACGTGCGGAATGTCGTATTCGACCGCGATGCGGCCGGACACCGGCGTCCAGCCGAGCTTGACCGAAAACACCATGATGAGGATCAGGCCCCACCAGAAGATCGGCATCGAATAGCCGGTGAGCGCCGTGCCCATCACGCCGTGATCGACCGCCGTGCCGCGCCTGAGCGCCGCGAACACGCCCGCCGGCAGGCCGACGATCAGCGCGAACAGCATCGCGCAGATCGACAGTTCGACGGTGGCCGGGAAGCGGGCAAGAAATTCGCCCATGACGCTGGTGTTGGTGATGATGGAGGTGCCGAGGTCGCCGTGCACCGCGCGGCCAATGTAATGGACGTACTGCATCGGCAGAGGTTCGTCGAGTCCCAGCCGGTGCATTGCCGCGGCGTGCATGGCGGGATCGACGCCGCGCTCGCCCATCATCACTTCGATGGGGTCGCCCGGTATCAGGTGAATCAGCGCGAATGCAAGGATCGTGATGCCGATGAACGTCGGTATCACCATGCCGATGCGGCGCAAAACAAAGCGGAACATGGTTCGTCCCTATGGTCTTGGTGAAGAAAAAACGCAACCGGCGACGAGGGCTCGTGACCCCGGTCGCCGGACCATTTCGACCAGTTTTCTAACCGTGCGAAAAGCGTACTGCGCAAATTTTACGACTTGCCTGACAGGATATCCGGCGTGTTACTTGACGCTGACGCCATCAAAACGCGCGTAGCCGAGCGGCTCGATACGCATATCCACCACCTTCTTGCTGACAGGCTGGTAGACCGTCGAGTGAGCGATCGGCGAGAACGGCAGTTGCTGCGCGAAAATCTGCTGCGCCTGCGTGTAGGCCGTGGTACGCGCGCCCTGGTCGGAGGTCGAGCGGCCCTTCTGGATCAGATCGTCGAACGGCTTGTAGCACCACTTCGAGAAGTTGTTGCCGTTCACCGCCTCGCAGCCGAGCAGCGTGCCGAGCCAGTTGTCCGGATCGCCGTTGTCGCCGGTCCAGCCGATCAGCATCGTGTCGTCTTCGCCTGCGTGAGCGCGCTTGATGTACTCACCCCATTCGTACGTGACGATCTTCGCCTTCACGCCGATCTTGGCCCAGTCGGCCTGGATCATTTCGGCCATCAGGCGTGCATTCGGGTTGTACGCGCGCTGCACCGGCATGGCCCACAACGTGATGTCGAAGCCGTTCGGATAACCCGCCTTCGCCAGCAGGGCTTTCGCCTTTGCCGTATCGTAGGACGCGCTCTTCAGGTTCTTGTCGTAGGACCATTGCGTCGGCGGCATCGGGTTCGTGGCCGCCTGGCCTGCGCCCTGGTACACCGAGTCGATGATCGCCTTCTTGTTGATCGCCATGTCGAGCGCCTGACGCACTTCGACCTTGTCGACCGGCTTGTGCGTCACGTTGTACGCGAGGTAGCCCAGGTTGAAGCCCGGCTGCGACGGCATCGCAATGTTCGCTTCAGCCTTCAGCGGCGCGATGTCGGCCGGACGCGGATAGCTCATCACCTGGCATTCGTCGCGCTTGATCTTCTGCACGCGCACGCCGGCGTCCGGCGTGATCGAGAAGATCAGCTTCGAAATCTTGACCGCGTTCGGCTTCCAGTAATCGGGATTGCCGTCGAAACGGATGGTCGCGTCTTTCGTGTAGCTGCGAAAAATGAACGGACCCGTGCCGACCGGGAACTGGTTGATGTCGGCAGCCTTGCCGGCCTTCATCAGTTGATCGCCGTATTCGGAGGACAGGATCGACGCGTATTCCATCGCCAGATTCTGGATGAACGGCGCGTTGACTTCCTTCAGCGTGAATTTGACCGTGTAGGGATCGACCTTTTCCACGCCAGTGATCAGCTTGTCGAGGCCCATGTCGGTGAAGTACGGAAACTGGACAGGGTAAGCCTTATGAAAGGCCGAGTTCGCGTCGAGCATGCGCTGGAACGTGAACACGACGTCGTCCGCGTTGAACTCGCGCGTCGGCTTGAAGAACGACGTGGTCTGGAACTTCACGCCATGACGCAGATGGAACGTGTAGGTTTTGCCGTCGGCGGAAACATCCCACTTTTCGGCGAGGCCCGGTTCGACCTTGGTGCCGCCGCGCTCGAATTCGACGAGGCGGTTGTAGACGGTGAACGTATTAGCCGTAAAGTCCGTGCCCGTGGTGTATTGGGCCGGATCGAAACCCGCGGGGCTGCCTTCTGAGCAGTAGACCAGGGTTTTATTCGGAATCTCAGCGCGGGCGATACTCGCGCCCAGCATCGATGCCGCTGTGGCGGCGACGAGCGTCGTAACACGCGCGGCGCGCAACAGATTGTTTTGCTTCATGTTTCCTCCAGGTTCGTGGCCGGCTCCCGCCGGCGTAGCGCGATATTACTTGAGCAAGGTGCGCACCAACAAGCGGAGGAAAACACCCCGGTTGACGATCGGAAACGATTTGTGCATCAAAAAAGCCGCAAGCCGGCGCGGGCCGGGCATGCGGCTTTCGAAGAGGGGCTCAGGCAGTAGCGGCCCGCCGCCGGTTATTTGAGCCCGACGTTCATGAATTGCGTCGGGCCGAACGGATCGATCTTGAATCCCGTGACGCTTTTACTCATGGGCTGATACACGGTGGAATGGGCAATGGGTGTGAACGGCACCTGATCCTTGAAGATTTCCTGCGCTTCCGTGTAAGCCTTGGTGCGCTCGGCCATATCCGTCGTGCCGCGGCCTTTGCGGATCTGGTCGTCGTAAGGTTTGTAGCACCATTTTGAAAAGTTACTGCCTTTCACCGCATCGCAGCCGAGCAAAACGCCGAGCCAGTTGTCGGGATCGCCATAATCGCCGGTCCAGCCAATCAGCATCGCTTCATGCTCGCCGGCGTGCGCGCGGCGAATGTATTCGCCCCACTCATAAGTAACAATTTTCACCTTCACGCCGATTTTCGCCCAGTCGGATTGCAGCATTTCAGCCATGAGGCGCGCATTCGGGTTATAGGGCCGTTGAACCGGCATGGCCCAGAGCGTCAGCTCGAAGCCGTCGGGATAACCGGCCTGTTTCAATAGCGCTTTGGCTTTGTCGGTGTCGTAAGGCGCGTCTTTCAGATTCTTGTCGTAGCCCCACTGGGTGGGCGGCATCGGGTTCGTTGCGGCCTGACCCGCGCCCTGATAAACCGACTCGATAATCGCCTTCTTGTTAATCGACATATCCAGCGCGCGGCGCACCAATACATTGTCGAGCGGTTTCTTGCTGGTGTTGTAGGCGATATAGCCGAGGTTGAAACCCACCTGATTCGGCATGGCGAGCGACGTGTCCGCTTTAACCGCCGGAATATCAGCAGGCCGCGGATACGCCATCACCTGACATTCGCCGCGTTTGAGCTTTTGCAAACGCACCGCTGGATCGACCGTAATGGCGAATATCAGCTTGCTGACTTTCACGACGCCCGGCTTCCAGTAATCCGGATTACCGTCGAAGCGAATGGTGTCGTCCTTGGTATAACTGCGGAAAATAAACGGGCCGGTGCCGACCGGATATTGATTGATATCCGACGCCTTGCCCGCTTTCAACAGTTGATCGCCATATTCCGACGACAGAATCGACGCGAACGGCATCGCAATCTGCTGCAAGAACGGCGCATCCACTTCTTTCAGCGTGAAACGCACGGTGTACGGATCGAGCTTTTCGATCTTCGAAATATTCTTGGCGAGGCCGAGGTCGTTGAAATACGGGAACGGCACCGAATACGCCTTGCGGAACGGCTGCTCCGGATCGAGCATGCGCTCATAGGTAAAAACGACGTCGTCGGCATTGAATTCGCGCGTGGGCTTGAAGAACGACGTCGTCTGGAATTTCACGCCGTGTCGCAAATGGAACGTGTAGCTGAGGCCGTCGGGCGACACGTCCCATTTTTCGGCGAGGCCGGGTTCGATGTCGGTGCTGCCGTGGGCGAACTCCACGAGCCGGTTATAGACCGTGTAGGAACCCGCGCTGAATTCGATGCTGGTCGTGTATTGCGCCGTGTCGAAACCGGCCGGGCTGCCTTCGGAACAGAACACGATGGTTTTGTCGGGCAGACTGGCCGCGCCGGCGGCGCCGGGCGCGAGACTGGCGGCCAGCAGCGCGCAGGCGCTCAAGGCTGGAAGGCAGGTGTGGCGAACCGCAAGAAGCAACTTGGTTACCGTCATCACTTTCTCCGCACAGCAGCCACGTCAGCTGCGGTTTTGATCATAGACAGCACAAAAACTCTGTTCAATGCGGGCTTACGCGTTGCAAAGAATAGGGAAAACGCCGATTGTTGCGATCCCGTAGACGTCAAAAGCCCGTCGCATAAGGGCGAAAAAAAACCGCGCGGCCGTGAAGCCGCGCGGTTTTCTGTCTGCGCCAGTGCATTTTTGCGTGGTTTATGTGTTCAACCGCTCACAAATTGCCTTGGTCGCCGCCGCGCCATTGAGCGTGTAGAAGTGCAAGCCCGGCACTTTCGCGTCGATCAGGCGTTGACACAGGTTTGTCACCACGTCGAGCCCGAACGCGCGAATCGACTCGCGGTCATCGCCGAAACTTTCCAGCCGGCGCGCGACCCAGCGCGGCACTTCGGCGCCGCACATCTCCGAAAAGCGCATGAGTTGCGAGAAGTTCGTGATCGGCATGATGCCGGGCACGATCGGCACGTCGACGCCGAGCTTGCGCGCGTCGTCGACGAAACGGAAGTACGCGTCCGCGTTGAAGAAATACTGCGTGATCGCGGAATTGGCGCCGGCCTTCACCTTGCGGGCGAAGTTTTCCAGATCGTGACGCGGCGAGCGCGACTGCGGGTGATATTCCGGATAGCCGGCCACCTCGATCCAGAACCAGTCGCCGAACTCGGCGCGAATAAAGCTCACCAGTTCCGACGCATACCGCAACTCGCCGACCTCGCCCATGCCGGACGGCAGATCGCCGCGCAGCGCGACGATATGGCGAATGCCATGCGCACGGTATTGATTGAGAATCGCGCGCAGGCTCTCTTTCGACGAGCCGATGCACGACAGATGCGGCGCCGCTTCGAGCCCTTCCTTCGCCATATCGACGACGGTATCGAGCGTGCCTTGTTGTGTCGAGCCGCCCGCGCCGAACGTGACGGACACGAACTTGGGCTTGAGCAACGCGAGTTGCGCGCGGGTGGCGCGCAGCTTGTCGACGCCTTCCTGCGTCTTCGGCGGGAAGAATTCGAATGAAAGTTCGATCGGATTCATGATTCAGTAAGTCAACCGAGACTACGGTTGCCGAAAATAAGCGCGGACAGCAGCCACGAAACGATGCTGTACAGAATCGAGCCGAAGAACGCCGACCAGAACCCCGACACTTCAAAGCCCTTCAGCAGCGACGCGCACAGCCAGAAACACAGCGCGTTGACCACCAGAATGAAGAGCCCGAGCGTGAGAATCGTCACGGGCAACGTCAACAGAATCAGCACCGGACGCAGGATCGTGTTGATCAGTCCGAGCACCACCGCGACGATCAATGCGGTGCCGAAACTGCGGATGTGAATCGACGGAACGAGATAGGTGATGATCAGGAGCGCGAGCGCGTTGATCAGCCAGGTCAGCAGCACGGTCATGTCAAGCTCCTTGCGGGCAGAATGTCCATTGAACGAAATGAGGCAACAGGCATGGCGAATCAGGCGGCGCTGGCGCGCCGCCTGTCGTCCAGCCATCATGCATTCAGCCGCCCTCGCCTCGCGGCGGAGGGCGAACGCGAAGGCGCGTGCTTAGTAGCGATAGTGGTTCGGCTTGAACGGACCGTTCTTGTCGACGCCGATATAGCCAGCCTGCGCGTCCGACAGCACGCTCAGTTGTGCGCCGATGCGCGCGAGGTGCAGGCGCGCGACCTTCTCGTCCAGATGCTTCGGCAGCACGTACACACGGTTCTCGTACTTGTCGCCTTGCGTGAACAGTTCGATTTGCGCGAGCGTCTGGTTCGTGAACGAGTTCGACATGACGAACGACGGATGGCCGGTCGCACAACCCAGATTCACCAGACGGCCTTCGGCCAGCAGAATCACGCGCTTGCCGTCCGGGAAAATGATGTGGTCAACTTGCGGCTTGATGTTGTCCCACTGGTATTGACGCGTCGAGGCCACGTCGATTTCCGAGTCGAAGTGACCGATGTTGCAGACAATCGCGTTGTGGCGCATCGCCTTCATGTGGTCGTGGTTGATCACATGGTAATTGCCGGTGGCCGTCACGAAAATGTCGGCCTTGTCGGCGGCGTATTCCATGGTCACGACGCGGTAGCCTTCCATCGCCGCCTGCAATGCGCAGATCGGATCGATTTCCGTGACCCACACGGTTGCGCCCAGACCGCGCAGCGATTGCGCGCAGCCCTTGCCCACGTCGCCGTAACCCGCGACCACGGCGATCTTGCCCGCGATCATCACGTCGGTCGCGCGCTTGATGCCGTCGACCAGCGACTCGCGGCAGCCATACAGGTTGTCGAACTTCGATTTGGTGACCGAGTCGTTGACGTTGATCGCCGGGAACGGCAGGCGCCCTTCCTTTTCCATCTGATACAGACGATGCACGCCGGTCGTGGTTTCTTCCGTCACGCCCTGGATGTGCGACAGACGCGTGGAGTACCACGTCGGGTCCGCGTCGAGGTGCGAAGCGATCGACTTGTACAGCGCGACTTCTTCCTCGTTGGTCGGCTTGGCGATCACCGAGCGGTCTTTCTCCGCCTTCGAGCCGAGGATCAGCAGCAACGTCGCGTCGCCGCCGTCGTCGAGAATCATGTTGGCGAACTCGCCGTTCGGCCATTCGAAAATGCGGTGCGAGAATTCCCAGTATTCGTCGAGCGACTCGCCCTTGAACGCGAACACCGGCGTGCCCGACCTGGCGATGGCAGCGGCCGCGTGATCCTGCGTCGAGAAGATGTTGCACGAAGCCCAGCGCACGTCGGCGCCGAGTGCGGTCAGCGTTTCGATCAGCACGCCGGTCTGGATCGTCATGTGCAGCGAACCGGCGATGCGCGCGCCCTTCAGCGGCTGCTGCGCCTTGTACTCGTCACGCGTTTGCATGAGACCGGGCATTTCCGTCTCGGCAATCGTGAGTTCCTTGCGACCCCAGTCGGCAAGCGACAGGTCGGCAACGATGAAATCCTTGTTCTGGGAATCGATAACTGCGGCGTTCATCACGCCCTCCTTTCTAAGAAATTGACTAGAAATTTGACGTGAGCGCGGTTCGATGCGGTGGATGGGGCAGCGCCAGGCGCCTCCGGGTCCTCCGATTGAAGCCTTCGAGCCTGGCGGGCGGCCGGCGAATATGCTGATTCGCGGTACCCGTCGCAACGCTCCTCGAAGACGAACGGCGATTGTAGCAAATCGAGATGAGCGTGGGGCGGGGATCGGGTTTGGTTTGGCCCATGCGCTGGACGGCGCGTCGGCCAATGCGTCGTGGGATGCGTCGGCCTGCTCACGGCCTACGCCGCACTGTCGGCCGGCATGTCCGCGGTCCGCAATTGCGCGATGTTTGCCCGCGCCGCGTCGACGAACTGTCGCGAAAAGTGGAACGCGTCGGCGACATCGGCGGAAGACGGCGTCTGCCAGCCCAACGCGACGCGGAAATAGCGCTCGGCGTGAATGCCCGGGTGGTAATGCATGCGCACGCGCTGCGCGTCGTGCAGACGCGGATTGCCGAACAACTCGCGCAGCGCCCACGAAAACGCGCCGTCCTCGCCGCCGATACGGCGAAACGCGTCATCCATCGGAAAGCCGCCGAGCGCCGCGTACACGGCGCGCCGCATGACGAGACTGCTCGGCACCGTATTGCTGAGCGTCGCCGCGTGCAGCGCGAAGTCCGCGTGGCCGGTGATGTCGGCGGGAAAATTCACGTACTCGACGTCGAGCCGCACCGACACCTGTTTCGGGTGGCGCGTGAGAAAGCCGCTGGCCGCCGACAACGCGCCGGGCAGGTATTCGTCGTCGGCGTCGAGGAAGGCGAGCAGGACGTGCGGCGCGTGCATCGCGCCCCAGTTGCGCGCCCGCGCCGCGCCGCCGTTGTACGGCATGCGCAACAGCCTGATGCGCGGATCGACGCGCGCATAGCCGAGGACGAGTTCGGCGGACGCGTCAGAGGAAGCGTCGTCCACGACGATGATCTGCGCCGCTTCCGCCTGAAGCCGGCAGCTCTCGAGCGCGCGGCCGAGCGTCGCGGCGCCGTTGTAGCACGGGATAACGATCGAAATGGGCGTCATGGATGAAAGTGAATAAAAATCGGCAGCGATTGCCCGAAAAATAGCCGCCGATGTTAGCGCGCTCCACGCCGCGCCCATCTTGAATTAGCGGACGCCTTGTCATGGGTCGAAATGCGCCGCGCCCGCCCTCGCCGCCATAAATGGCATGACTTACAATCCGGCGAATCATTCCAATATGGAATTCGGAGCCCGGATCGTGGAATTGCGTGCGTTGCGGTATTTCGTCGAAGTCGTTCGGCAGCAGAGCTTCACTGTCGCCGCCGAGCAGATGTTCGTCACTCAGCCCACCATCAGCAAGATGGTGAAATCGCTCGAAGACGAAATCGGTTCGCCGCTCTTGCTGCGCGAAGGCCGCCAGATGGTGCTTACCGACGCGGGCCGCATCGTCTACCAGCGTGGTCAGGATGTGCTCGCGGCGCACGCGCAATTGCAGGCGGAGTTGAACGACCTCGACACGCTTGGCCGCGGCGAACTCACCATTGGCATTCCGCCGATGGGCGGCTCGCTTTTCACGCCCGCCATCGCCGTGTTCCGCCAGCGCTATCCGAAAATCGAACTGAAGCTGTTCGAGCAGGGCTCGCGCGCCATTGAGGCCGCGCTGATCAACGGCGAACTGGAGCTTGGCGGCGTGCTTCAGCCGGTCGATCCCGACAACATCGACGTGCTGCCCATTACGCGCCAGATGCTGTGGCTCGTCGCGCGCACTGGCTCGCGCTGGGACGATCTGCGCGAGGTGCCGCTGGCTCAACTCGCCAACGAGCCGTTCGTGTTCTACGGCGAAAGCCTCGCGCTCAACGACGTCGTGCTGAATGCCTGCCGCGCAGCCGGTTTTGCGCCGACCATTGTCGGGCGCAGCGGACATTGGGACTTCATGGCGGCGCTGGTGCTGGCCGGCGTTGGCATTGCGCTGCTGCCGGCGCCGTATTGCCGGCGGCTCGATGCCGCGCAATTCACCTGCCGGCCGGTTGTCGAGCCAGATATTCCCTGGGAAATGGCGATCGGCTGGCGTCGTGACGGCTATCTGTCGCACGCGGCGCGCGCCTGGCTGGAGGTGGCCCGCGAAACGCTTCCCGGCCGCGCCGGCGACGACCTCATGCTTGGCCTGACGGGCATCGCCGCGCCGATCCAGACGCCGGGCGCGGAATAACGATCCGCTCCGGCTCCGCAAACGCCCACGCTTACTGCTGCGTGACGAACTCGATGCGACGATTCGCGAAGCGTCCGCCTGCGGTGCCGTTACTCGCGATCGGACGAGCCTCGCCATAACCTTGAGCGCTCAGCGAGTCCGCGGGAACACCGGTTCTGACGAGATACGAGCGGACCGCTTCCGCGCGGTGCTTCGACAGTTGCAGGTTCGCCTGCTCGCCGCCGACGTTGTCCGAGTAGCCCGCCACTTCGAGCTTCGCTGGCCGGCCGTTACGCGCGCACGCGTGCAGCACGCGCGCCGACTGGTTGAGGTCTTCCGCCGCCGACGCCGGCACACGGGCGCTCGCGTTCGCAAAATTGATCACTTGCAGGTTCAGCACCTTGGCGACGTCGGCTGCCACGCAGGTCGCGTCCGGCGCCAGCAGCGCCTGAATCGCGCCGCGGAAGTTCGCCGTGGCTTCTTCAACGGCCCGCTGCACGTCGAACGTCCCGATCTCGTATGAAGCGCCGAACAGCGATTTCAGCGTGTTCAGCCAGCCGAGCTTTGCGTTGGCGGCGGCGCCGCTCAGTTCGATATGCGTGCCGTCGAGTTTCACCTCGGCGCCCGGCACGCTCATCAGCGGCAGCAGACCGTCGAGGCGAGACAGCCAATCGGCGGGCTTCGTCGCCGGATCGACGGTGACATTCGCGTTGAAATTGTAGGGGCCGAGGCGCTTCGTCAGTTCGTCGACGAGTTGCGTCTTTTCCGCCTCGCTGCCCAGCGTGGCGGTAAGCGTCGGCCTGCCGCTTTCGCCGACTGTGAACGTTAGCTGGGAGTTTTTGGCCGGCGCGGCGGCTGCGGCCGGCTGAGGCGCTTCTCCGGCTTCGCTGGACGCAGCCGTGGGCGCCGAAGCCGCGACGGTCGCCCGCATGGACGCCGCGACTTCGCTCGCCGCGACTTCGCTCGCCGCGACTTCGGCTGCCAGTGGACGAGAAGCCCCGGCTGGCGCCCACGCCGCCTGCGGCGCGACGGCATGTTCCACGGCCTGCCCCGCTTCCGCGCGGCCGGCCCGCTGCGGCTTGGAGAAGCCGCCCGGAAACAGATAAACCAGCGCCGCCGCGAGCGCCATGATCGCGAGCAGCGGCCACCACAGCCACCCGTGCGCGCGGCGCTCTTCGCGCACCACGGCGTCGGCCGGCACCTGAACGGCGGCTGTGACCTCCGGCGTGGGCGTCGCCGTCGGCGTGGGATGTTCGATATGAGCGGACACCGCCCTCAGTTGCGCCAGCACGCTGCCGGCGAAAGTGGCCGCACTGCCCAGGCCGAGCGAGGCCAGCAGGCGGTCGTTCAGATACGGCGCGATGAGCGGCATCTGCTGGCCCAGCAACGCGGGCAACTGGCCGACGCTGCTCCGGCTCCTGAACAAGTGCTGCTTGAGCACGCCCAGCAGGGTCGCGCCGACAATGCCCGTGAGGGCATGCGTGGCGTGCGCCGGGACACCGGTTTGGGCCGCGACCTCGTCGCTGAGCGTGTCGGCGCGGCGGTCGAGCGACCCTTCGAGCAAACGGCGCCCCGCATTTTCCAGTTCGCTCACGCCGCCCGTGCTGCTGGTCAGGTGCGGCAACTCTTCGCCGATTTTTCCGTTTACCTGCGGCGAAACGACAGTGGCGAACAACGACCGGGCGCCTTCCAGCGTAGCCGCCTTCTGCATGAGACCGGCGAGCAGCGCGGGCGCCGCAGTGCTGATCACCGCGCGCGCCGCTTGCGGCGGCAAGCCGATGCGCGTTCCCAACTGCCCCACCACTTCGTCGGTCAACCCCGACTGAATCGCGTGAATCAAATCGATGCTCATGCCTTCGCTTCCTTGAGTTCCGGGACTCGCCACCTGACGCGCCGCTGCGTGTACCTTCCTTAAGCGTCGCGATTATAGGTACCGGGAAGTCTCATAAAACGAATGGCACAATTTATGACGATTTAGACGACGTTCGTCTGATTTTTCTCATATTTAGCACCGAAAGACGGCGCATCGGCTTTCGCTTCGTGGCGGCTCGCCGCGATCAGTTCGGCCGCGCGCTCGCCGATCATCACCGTGGGCGCATTCGTATTGCCGCCGATCAGCGTCGGCATCACCGAGGCGTCGACGATCCGCAGTCCGGTCACGCCGCGCACGCGCAATTGCGGATCGACGACCGAACGCGCGTCGCCGCCCATCCGGCAGGTCGCGACCGGGTGATAGATCGTGTCGGCGTGTTCGGCGATGGTCCGCCGCAACTCCGCGCCGGACTGCCCGGCACGCGTATACAACTCGCGCCCGCCATGCAGCGCGAGCGACGGCGCGTCGAGAATGCGCCGCGCCATCTGCACGCCTTCGACCAGCAGATCGAGATCGCGCGAATCGCTGAGAAAACGCGGATCGATGACTGGCGCCGTGCGGGCATCCGCGCTCGCGAGCGTCACGGCGCCGCGACTGAAGGGCCGCAGCACGCACACGTGCAGCGAATAGCCGTGGCCCCAATGCATATGGCGGTTGTGATCGTCGACGAGCGCCGCGCAGAAGTGCAGTTGCAGATCCGGCCGCGCGAGCGTCGGCTGGCTCTTCAGAAAGCCGCCCGCTTCGGCGACGTTGCTCGACAGCATGCCGCGTCCGTGGCGCATGAAGGTGACGAACTGCGGCGCCATCCGCGCGATGCCGCGAATCGAAAAGCCGGTCGGCTCGATCGACGACACGCGCTTGTTGATTGTGAAATCGACATGGTCGATCAAGTTCTGGCCGACCTCGGGCGCGTCGTGCAACACCTCGATGCCGTGCGCGCGCAGATGCGCGGCCGGCCCGACGCCCGAGCACATCAGCAGTTGCGGCGAGTTGAAGGCGCCCGCCGCGAGCACGACTTCCGCGCGCGCCCTGAGCGTCTCGTGACGCCCGCCGCGCACGATCTCGACGCCGCTCGCGCGCTTGTCGTCGAAAATCACGCGCAGCACGGTGGCGTCGGCGATCGTGTGCAGGTTGGCGCGCTCGCGGTCGTAGAGGTACGCGCGCGCCACGCTGCAACGCCGGCCGTCGCGCTGCGTCACCTGATAGAAGCCGATGCCTTCCTGATCGGCGCCGTTGAAATCGCTGTTCGGTTTGTGACCGGCTTCCATCGCCGCCTGCACGAAACGCCTGGAAAATGGGTTCTGGTAGCGCAGGTCCGACACGGTGAGCGGGCCGCTGTCGCCGTGCCACGCGTCGGCGCCGCGCTCGTTGCCCTCGGCGCGCCGGAAGTACGGCAGCACCTCGCTCCACGACCAGCCGTCGCAGCCGAGTTGCGCCCATTCGTCGTAATCGAGCGGATGGCCGCGCGTGTAGATCATCGCGTTGATTGCGCTCGATCCGCCGAAGCCGCGTCCGCGCGGTTGATAGCCTTGCCGGCCGCCCAGGCCCGGTTGCGGCGTCGTGAGATAGCCGTAGTTCGTTTTGAGCTTGTACGGCACGACTGCGGCGACGCCTACCGGCATGTTCACGAACAGATTGCGGTGCGTGTGCGGCCCCGCCTCGATCAGCGCGATCGTCGCGTCGGGGAAGCGGTCTGCGAGACGGCTCGCGAGCGTGCAGCCGCCCGAGCCAGCGCCTACGATGATGTAGTCGTATTCCATCGCTCCTCCTGATGGGCCGCGTGACTCGCGCACCCTGTCTCGTGCACACTTGTCTACGTGTGTTTCACCGGCATTGTAGGGAGCGTTTTTAAGGCGCGGCAGTCTTGCGTCAGAGCGATTACTCTAAACGCAAGCGCCGTCGCGCCCCTATGATGAAAGTCCCGCGCGGGCCCGCCGGACGGCCTCGCGCAGCATTCAAACACGGTCCGCGCGCGTCGCGCTTCCCGCGCGCGGCGCACGCGCAACGATCAAACAGCGTACCGCCGGCAGACGCGTGCATGGCGCCACACATTGCGCCAAACGCGGCGCAAAATACGCCACGAAAAGCGCGCCGGCGAGCCTGCCGCGAACCCGCGGCGAATGGAGACAACAGATGCAACGCCATAGCTTTGGTCAGACTCACGAAGTCACCAATCAGGTGCCGCCGCTCGCGAACTACAACCTCCTTTCCAGCGACGCCGCGCTGTCCGCCGCGCTCGAACGCGACGGCGCCGCGTGGCACGGCGCGGCGCTGTTGCGGCACGGCGCGGCGCTGACCACGCCCGAGACGCTCGCGCTCGCCGAACTCGCCAATCGACACACGCCCGAGCTCGTCACGCACAGTCCACGCGGTGAGCGGATCGACGCGCTGGAGTTTCATCCGTCGTGGCATGCGTTGTTGTCGCTGCTGCGCCGCGAAGGTCTGCACGCGCTGCCGTTTTCCGATCCGCGACGAGGCGCCATGGCCGCGCGCTGCGCCGGTTACTTCCTGCACGCGCAGATCGAATCCGGCTCGCTTTGTCCGTTGACCATGACGTTCGCGAGCATTCCCGTGTTGCAGCGCGAACCGCAGTTGTTCGACACGCTGCGCGACAAGCTCTTTGCGCGCGCGCACGATCCACGCGATGTGCCGCTCGCGCAAAAAACGTCCGCGATGATCGGCATGGGCATGACCGAAAAACAGGGCGGATCGGACGTGCGCAGCAATCAGACGCAGGCGCGCGCGATTGCCGCCGGCGGCCGCGGCGGCGCTTACGAACTGGTCGGCCACAAATGGTTTTTCTCGGCGCCGCAATGCGACGCGCATCTCGTGCTCGCGCGCACGCACGATCACGTCGGTCTGTCGTGCTTCTTCGTGCCGCGCTTCACGCCCGACGGCAGCAAGAACACGGTGCAGATCCAGCGTCTGAAAGACAAGCTCGGCAACCGCTCGAACGCGAGCAGCGAAGTCGAATTTCTCGACGCGTTCGGCATCATGATCGGCGACGAAGGACGCGGCGTGCCGACCATCATCGAAATGGCGAATTACACGCGGCTCGATTGCGTGATCGGCAGCGCGGCGCTGATGCGCGCGGCGCTCGTGCAGGCCATTCATCACGCGCGCCATCGCAGCGCGTTCGGCCGCAATCTCGTCGATCAACCGTTGATGCGCAACGTGCTCGCCGATCTCGCGCTCGAATCGGAAGCCGCCACGGTGCTGTTCATGCGGCTTGCGCGCGCGTTCGAGCCATCCGCCGACGCGGGCGCGCCAACCGCTGCGGCAAGCTCGCCGGCCGCGCTTGCCGAGCGCGCGTGGCGGCGCATCGTCACGCCGGCGTCGAAATACTGGGTGTGCAAGCGCACGCTCGAATTCACCGGCGAAGCCATGGAAGTCTGGGGCGGCAACGGTTATGTCGAAACCGGCCCGATGGCGCGCTTCTATCGCGAAGCGCCCGTCAACTCGATCTGGGAAGGCTCGGGCAACGTGATGTGCCTCGACGTGCTGCGCGCGATGGAGCGCGAGCCCGAAGCGGCGCAGGCGCTATTTGCCGAATGGCAAGCGGACGCCGCCGCGCATCCGGCGTTGAGGGCCGCGCTCGGCAAGCTCGCCGCCATGCTCAATGGGCCCGCTGAACATCGCGAAGCGTCGGCGCGGCGCATCGCGCAGCAGATCGTGCTGATCGCGCAAGCCACGTTGCTCGTCAAGCACGCGCCCGCCGCCGTCGCCGACGCGTTCATCGCCACCCGTCTCGCGGAAGGTTGCGGCGAAAGCGGGCGCGTGTACGGCACGCTGCCCGCCACCTTCGATCATGCGGCGATCATCGAGCGGGCTTTTCCGGGTTGAACCTGGCGAACACAGCACCAACGCGGCAACAACACAATAAGCGCGGCACGAGCGCGCAACTTTCATCAGGGAGTGGTGAACAATGAAAAACGATTTACCCGAAGTCGCCGCGCTGCAAGCGCTGCTTCGCGATCAGCGTCACGCGTATTTGCGCGCGCCGTATCCTTCGTGGGAAACGCGCGCGTCGCATTTGCGGGCGCTGCGCAAAGTCCTGCTCGATCATCGCGACGCGCTCGCCAATGCCATGAGCGCCGACTTCGGACATCGCGCGAAACAGGAAGTGTTGCTCGCGGAATTTCTGCTGGTGAAGGAAGAAATCGACGCCGCGCTGCGCCACGGCAAACGCTGGATGAAACCGCAGCGCCGCAGCACGAACAAATGGCTGCTGCCGGCGCGCGCGAAGGTCGTGCCGCAGCCGCTCGGCGTGGTCGGCATCATCGTGCCGTGGAATTATCCGGTGCTGCTCGCCGCCGGGCCGCTGATCAGCGCGTTGAGCGCGGGCAATCGCGCGATCATCAAGATGTCCGAGCTGACGCCGCGCACCTCGGCGCTCTTCGAGCAGTTGATCGGCGAGACTTTCGCGCGCGATCACGTGGCCGTGGTGAACGGCGACGCCGCGCTCGCCGCCGCCTTCAGCGCGCAGCCGTTCGATCATCTGCTCTTCACCGGCTCGACCAAAGTCGGCCACGACGTGATGCGCGCCGCCGCCGACCATCTGACGCCCGTCACGCTCGAACTCGGCGGCAAGTCGCCGGCGATCATCGGCGCGCACGCGCGTTTCGACAATGCCGTGGACAACCTCATCGCCGGCAAGACGCTCAACGCCGGGCAAACCTGTGTCGCGCCGGATTACGTGCTGGTGCCGCGCGGCGCGGAGCAGGCGTTTGTCGAGCGGGCGCGCGCGCGCATGGCGAAGATGTATCCGGACTTCGCGCGGAACCCGGATTACACGTCGATCATTTCGCCGCGCCACTTCGCGCGGCTTGCGCGTCTCGCCGACGAAGCGCAGGCCGCCGGCGCGCAACTGCATCCGCTCACGGACAGCGCGCCCGACGCGGTGAGCCGCCGCTTTCCGCTCGTCGCCGTGACGAACGCGCCCGACGAATGCGAACTGATGCAGGAGGAAATCTTCGGGCCGCTGCTGCCGATCGTTCCCTACGACACCCTCGACGACGCCATCGCGTGGATCAACGCCCGGCCGCGTCCGCTCGCGCTGTATCTGTATGCGGACGACGCCGCGACCATCGAACGCGTGACGCACGAAACCATCGCGGGCGGCATGGCGATCAACGAAACGCTGATGCATCTGGCGTGCGAAAGCCTGCCGTTCGGCGGAGTCGGTGCAAGCGGAATGGGCGCGTATCACGGCTATGAAGGCTTCGTGACCTTCTCGAAGATGAAGCCCGTGTTGACGCAGGCGCGGCTCAACGCGCGCGGCTGGATTTCGCCGCCGTATGGCAAGCGCGTGAATGCGCTGCTGAAGCTGATGATGCGGTTTTGAGCGGCGAATCGCGGACTGAGTCGCCGCAGCCCGTTTCCGCCTGAGTGCTTATCGCACGCCGCCGCCTTCGATATCGACCGCGACGACGTCGGTGACGTCGTCGGCGCCGTGGCGGGCGGTGTTTGGCGCGGCGGGCGCGGACTCGTCCTCCGCTCCGCTTTCCAGCCGATGCAGCCACGCCAGCAATTCGGCGACCGCCTGATAAAGCTGCGGCGGAATGCGCGCGTCGAGATCGACCTGCATCAGCAGCGACACCATTTCGGGCGCTTCGTGCACGTAGAGGCCGGCTTCCTTGGCTCGCTGCACGATCATCTCGGCCAGCATGCCGTAGCCTTTCGCGATCACGCGCGGCGCGGGCTCGCCGCCATGAGTGTCGTAGACGAGCGCAGCCGCGCTGCGGCGATGTGTGCGGCTCATTACATGTCCCAGTCGAAATCGTCGAGCGGCGCTGCGGCCGCGCGGGGCGAACCGGCGGTGCGCGGCGCGCGCCGGCCGGTGCCGGCCGCCGCTGCTACCGCTGCACTTGCCGATGCGGTCGATGCGGTCGATGCATTTGAAGCGGCCGCGCTGGTTGAACTCGCCGCTGAACTTGCCGCCGCAGCCGAGCGCGCATACGCCGAAGCCGCCGCCTGAGCAGCCGCTGCGGCGCCGGCTGCCGCCGCGCCGGTCGCCGGCGCGCCGCCGCCGATCTCGCGAATCGTCAAACCGTTCAACTGGATGCCGGCCGCCGCGAGGCGCTGACGGAAGCTCTCGCCCTGCATCGCGAGACGCGCCGCGCCGCCCGGACTCGCCTGCACGCGCGCGACGAGCCGCGTGCCGGTCAAGGTCAATTCGGCGTCGACGGTGCCGAGCGTCGGCAGCGACAGCGTGAGCCGCGTGCGCCACGGCTGGTCGTCCTCGCTCGCGGCGCCGCCGCCGCTGCGGTCCCATTCGTCGCCTTCCTGCTCGATTGTCCAGTCGAGTTTCGCGCCCGGCCATGCTTCGCCGGTCCAGCGGAACTGGCCGGTCGCGAGCAGATCCAGTTGCTGACGTACGAGCGGCACGGTGGCAGGATGAACCGCGGCCGCCATCTGCGGATTTTGCGACGAGCCGCCATCCGCCGACGATGCCGCCGCGTTATGCAGCCCTGAATGCGTGGGCTGGCCGTTCAGGTCGGACAGGGAATTCGCCAGCACTTCGCCAGCGGCAAAGCGCGCGGCCTGCGCGGTTTCGATCGACGGCATCGCGCGGCCTGCGGTGTTGGCGGAATTGGCGGCGTTGGGGTTATTGGCGTCGGCGGCGCCAGACGAGCCGTTCGCGGCGGCGCCGATGCCTGACCGCCCAGCGGCGCCGGCCGCCGCTGCGGCGCCGGCCTCGCCCGCCCAGTTGGACGGCAGTTGCGCGGCAGCCACGAGCTTGTTCTGCGGCTCGCCGGCGAGCGCCTCGGGCGAGCGCTGACCGCCCAGCCATTGCGCGAGATGCGCCTCGTAGAAAAGACCGCTGTCGCCGACTGTTTGCGCAAGCGCCGCCGCAAGCGCCGCGACGGGCACCTGCGTGGCCGCGATATTCGCCGTGGCCGCCGAGGCGGAAGCATTGGCAGCGGCATTGGCAGCGGCATTCGAAGCCGTGCTGGAAGCCGTGTTGGAAGCGGTGGCCGCGTCGGCCGGCGGGACAGCGCCGACTACGACATCGAGCGCGGGCGCTGCGGCCCAGATTGGCGTCTGGCCCACGATAGCGGAGGTCGCCTCGCCGCCCGAACGCACGATCGCGTTGAGCGTCAGCGCGACGGCGGACAGCGCGGTTTGCGCGGAAGGCTGCGGCGCGGACGGCGCGACCGGAGCGGCCGTGGCGAGCGCGGTCTCGACATCCGCCGCGCCGGTCTGGCTGGCGGCCGCGCTGCCCGGCGAGATGTTGAGCAGGCTGTCGATGCGGGTCGCGAGCAGCGAGGCGACGGCCGTGTCGATTCCGTTCATGCCGATTCCTTGATCACATTGGCGGCAGCGCGCTCAAATTCATACGGTCCGGCGCCTCGCGGCGAGACTCAGCGTGCCCCGTAAAGCTCCTGGAGCACTCGGGACGGTCGTCCGCCGAACAGCGCCGACAGTTTGGCGAGGCTCGGACTGGCCAGATCACGGATCGCGGCGTCGTCGGCGAGGATTTGCCGGATCAGCGCGTATTTGCGCAAGCGCTCCGTCTCGTCGAGCTTGACGCCGCCTTCGGCGTCCTTCAACGCGTCGACGAGCAGCCGGTATTCTTCCTGCAAGTGGACCAGATCGCTCCACAGTGCGCGTCGGGCAGCCATCAGCATCCGGCAGGACAGCGCTGCGATAGCCTCATAGCGGGCGAAATATTCTGCGTTCGATGTCATCTCATGCTTTCCGCGGCCGGCTGGGCTGCCATCCGCGCTATCTCCGGGGCAATCCCGATCCAGGCTTCTTCGAGCGTCGCCAGCAGGCCGTCGACCTCAACCAGCATTGCCTCGCTCTCTTTTATATTGGCTTCCAGCAGCCGGCGCGACATATAGCTATATAGCGCGTTCAACCGCTGCGCAATCTCGCCGCCCACCTCAAGGTTGAGCGACTGTTGCAGCCCGCTTTCGACGATTTGAATCGCCTTGCCGATCGCCTCTCCACGAGCCGGCACATTGCCCTGCTGCACATGCATCCGCGCTTGCGCGATTGCCCGCCGGGCCCCTTGATACAGCATCACGATCAGACGATGCGGACTCGCGCCCATCACCCCTGTCTCGACGCCGACGCGTGCGTACGCATTGGCTCCAGAGTGTCCTGGGGAAAACATCGGCGCTCCTCCTCAATTGCAACTACTGCGGTTGGTCGTGGCAGCCCATTCGGGTGAGTTGCCTCACCCCGATTCATGCCTGTATCTGGTTATCGGATACGCAGCAGGAAAGCTTTAGGCCGGTGTAAGGAGGATTAAGGGGCCAGGTTGCGCGACCGTGAAAAAAAAGGCCGCGCGGCGTGCTGACAGGCGGTCGCGGCCAGGCGGGCGGAACCATCTTGCCGCCAGAGCCGCGGTCTTGTTCAGACCTGCATCTGCATGATGTCGTTGTAGGCGGACACCAGCTTGTTGCGCACCTGCAGGCCGAACTGGAAGCCGACATTGGCCTTCTGCATATCGACCATCACGTCGTTCAGCGACACGTTGGACGCGCCAAGCTCGAACGCCTGCGATTCGCCGACCGCCTTGGTCTGATCGCCGCTGATCTTGTCCAACGAAGCCTTCAGCGCCGACGCAAAACCGCCGGCCGTAGCCGCGCCGGACTCACCTGCGGCCGAAGCGCCGGTTGCCGCGGTGCTGCCGCCGGCAGCCTGCGCGGCCATCGAATGCAACTGTTGCAGCGCCGACGAAATCGCGTTCACGGGCAAAGTCATGTTCTCTCCAGTAATGACGGACGGCACGTGGAAAACAGTACCGATCTGAACGAAAGCATAGCAGCGGGCGTTTAGGGAAAGCCCCGAAACTAGGGGGGAAACCCGGCTCTATTCAAGCAATCGGGTGAAGCCGCCGTGCGGATAATTTCAGTCGTGAAAGTATCTGTCCGTACTCCCGCCGGCCCTCGGTGCGGTTGAGCGGCAGAACGCAAAGGCATCCCGGAGAAACCCGACGCATGGATTCGTCAGCCAACTCTTTGATCAACCCCGACGCCCGCATGGGCCTCGCCGGCGCGCAGCCCGGCGCGGCCGCGGCGGGCGCCGGCCAGCCCGGCGCAAACGCGGACCTGGGCGGCCTCGGTGGCGGCCTCGGCGGCAATTTCGGCCAGCGCCTGTCCGGCCTCGCGCAAATGCGCGGCAACCCGCGCGCCCCGCTGATCTTCGCGGTGGCCCTGCTGGTCGCCGTGGTGGCGGCCCTGTTCCTGTGGTCGCGCGCGCCGGACTACAAGGTGCTCTACAGCAATCTGTCCGACCGCGACGGCGGCGCCATCATCACGGCGCTCCAGCAGGCCAACATTCCCTACAAGTTCTCCGACGCCGGCGGCGCGATCCTCGTGCCGGCCGAGCAGGTGCACGAAATGCGCCTGCGCCTCGCGTCGCAGGGATTGCCGAAGAGCGGCTCGATCGGCTTCGAACTGATGGACAACCAGAAGTTCGGCATCAGCCAGTTCGCCGAACAGATCAACTATCAGCGCGCGCTGGAAGGCGAACTGGAGCGCACGATCGAATCCATCTCGTCGGTGAAATCGGCGCGCGTGCATCTGGCGATTCCGAAGCCGTCCGTGTTCGTGCGCGACAAGGAAGCGCCGTCGGCTTCGGTGCTCGTCAATCTTTTCCCGGGCCGCGCGCTCGACGAAGGTCAGGTGCTGGCGATCACGCATATGGTGTCGTCGGCGGTGCCGGAAATGCCGGTCAAGGGCGTGACCATTCTCGACCAGGACGGCAACCTGCTCACGCAGCCCTCGACGGGCAGCGGGCTCGACGCGTCGCAACTGAAGTACCGTCAGCAGATCGAGCGCAACACGCAGCAGCGCATCGACGCGATCCTCGCGCCGCTGTTCGGCGGCGGCAATGCGCATTCGCAAGTGAGCGCGGACATCGACTTCTCGCGCAGCGAACAGACTTCGGAAAACTTCGGCCCGAACGGCAACCCGCAGCAGGCCGCGATTCGCAGCCAGCAATCGAGCACGGCGAGCGAAATGTCGCAAGCCGGCGCGTCGGGCGTGCCGGGCGCGCTGTCGAATCAGCCGCCGCAGCCGGCCTCGGCTCCGGTCAATGCGCCGAACGGCGCGAACGGCGGCGTCACGACGACGCCGGTGAGCGACCGCAAGGACATGACCACGAACTACGAGTTGGACAAGACCGTGCGTCACCTGGAGCAGCCGATGGGCGGCATCAAGCGTCTGTCGGTGGCGGTGGTGGTCAACTATCTGCGCGTGGTCGACGCCAAGGGCCACGCGACGATGCAGCCGGTCACCGCCGACAAGCTCGCGCAGGTCAACCAGCTCGTGAAGGACGCGATGGGTTTCGACGCGGCGCGCGGCGACTCGGTCAACGTGGTCAACAGCCCGTTCACCGCCGACCTCGACCCGAACGCGGATCTGCCGTGGTGGCGCACGCCGGACATGCTCGCGCTCTACAAGCAGATCGCGACGTATCTCGGCATCGGCGCGGTGGCCCTGTTCCTGTACTTCGTGATGGTGAAGCCGGCGCTGCGCCGCGCGTTCCCGCCGCCGGAGCCGGTCGTCGCCGCGGCGCTGCCGTCGCCGGACGAGCCGATCCTGCTCGACGGCATTCCGGTCGCGGAGCGCGCCCACAGCGGCGTCGAGCTGGACAGCGGCGACAGCGAGCTGCTGGCGCTGGAAAACGCGAAACACAAATATGAGCGGAATCTGGAGTTCGCGCGCAACATCGCGCGCCAGGACCCGAAGATCGTTGCAACTGTCGTCAAGAATTGGGTGACCGATGAGCGCTGAAGGCGTAATGAAGAGCGCGCTTCTGCTGATGTCGATCGGCGAGGAAGAAGCCGCGCAAGTGTTCAAGTTTCTCGGACCGCGCGAAGTCCAGAAGATCGGCGTCGCGATGGCCGCGATGAAGGCCGTGACACGCGAGGAAATCGACGTCGTGCTGCACGAGTTCGTGCGCGAGGCGGAAAAGCACACCGGCATGTCGCTGGATTCGAACGAGTACATCCGTTCCGTGCTGACCAAGGCGCTCGGCGACGACAAGGCCGGCGCGATCATCGACCGGATTCTGCAAGGCAGCGATACCAGCGGTATCGAAGGCCTGAAGTGGATGGATTCGCCGGCGGTCGCCGAACTGATCAAGAACGAGCATCCGCAGATCATCGCGACAATTCTGGTGCACCTCGACCGCGATCAGGCGTCGGAAATCGTCTCGTGCTTCACGGACCGTCTGCGTAACGACGTGCTGCTGCGGATCGCGACGCTCGACGGCATCCAGCCGGCGGCGCTGCGCGAACTCGACGACGTGCTGACCGGCCTGCTGTCCGGCAGCGACAACCTGAAGCGCAGCCCGATGGGCGGCATCCGCACGGCTGCGGAAATTCTCAACTTCATGTCGAGCAACCACGAGGAAGGCGTCATCGAGAACGTCCGTCAATACGACGCGGAACTCGCGCAGAAGATCGTCGACCAGATGTTCGTGTTCGAGAACCTGCTCGACCTGGAAGACCGCGCGATCCAGTTGCTGTTGAAGGAAGTGGAATCCGAGGCGCTGATCATCTCGCTGAAGGGCGCGCCGCCCGCGCTGCGTCAGAAATTCCTCTCGAACATGTCGCAGCGCGCCGCGGAACTGCTCGCCGAAGACCTCGACGCGCGCGGCCCGGTTCGCGTCTCCGAAGTGGAGACGCAGCAGCGCCGCATCCTGCAGATCGTGCGCAACCTGGCGGAAAGCGGCCAGATTGTGATTGGCGGCAAGGCGGAAGATGCATATGTCTAATCGCAACTCCACGGCAAAGGAAAGCTTCTCGGCCTACCAGCGCTGGGAGATGGCCTCGTTCGATCCGGCGCCGCCCGCGCCGCCGCCCTCCGAAGTCGACGAAGGTGCGCTGGAAGCCGAACTCGAACGTCTGCGCGAAGCCGCGCATGCGCAGGGCATCGCGTCCGGCCACGTCGCGGGCCAGGCGCTCGGCTATCAAGCGGGCTACGAGCAAGGCCACGCGCAAGGCTTCGAGCAGGGCAAAAGCGAAGCGCGCGAGGAAGCCGCCCGGCTCGCGGCGCTCGCGGAGACCTTCAAGGCCGCGCTCGAGGGCGCTCAAGGCGCGATTTCGGAGACGCTCGTCGCGCTCGCGCTCGACATCGCGCAACAGGTGGTGCGCCAGCACGTGCAGCACGACCCGACCGCCCTGATCGCCGCCGCGCGCGAGGTGCTCGCCACCGAACCCGCGCTGCTCGGCGCACCGGCGCTGATCGTGAGTCCCGCCGATCTGCCGGTCGTCGAAGCCTATCTGATGGAAGAACTGCAAACGCGCGGCTGGACCGTGCGCACCGATCCGGCCATCGAACGCGGCGGCTGCCGCGCGCAGTCCGGCAGCGGCGAAGTGGACGCCGGCATCGATACACGCTGGGAGCGCGTCGCCGCGGCCCTCGGCAAGGTGAGCACATGGTGAAGCCGACGCTCGAAGAAATCCGCGCCAGTGATCTGACGCCGCTCGAACGCGAGCTGGCGCTGGCGTCGTTCGGCGCCGAGGCGCTTGCGGACGCGGGTTCAAGCGCCGCGCCGCTGGCGGATGCCAACCACGCGCATCCGCTGACGGGGGCCGCCGCGAGCCGCGAGTCGGCGGCGGGCGCCCACGCCGGCGCCACCGCGGCCTTCGCGGCAGCCGGTTCGCGCGCGGCCACTCAAGCCGCGAAGGACGCAAGCACCGCTGCGTTCGCGCCGTACGATCCCGCGCTCGACAGCAATCCGCACATGCAAGCCTGGCGCGGCCAGCTCGACGCGCTGCGCGCGCGCAACGCGATCGCCAAGCCGATGCGCGCCTGCGGACGCCTGACGCGCGCCGCCGGCCTCGTGCTCGAAGCGGTCGGACTGCGCCTGTCGGTGGGCGCCGAAGTGATGATCGAACTGCCGCCCGGCAGTTCGCTGCCGATGGCCGAAGCCGAAGTGGTCGGCTTCTCCGGCGACAAACTGTTTCTGATGCCGACCACCGAAGTGATCGGCCTCTTGCCCGGCGCGCGCGTCTATCCGCTCGAAAGCGCGCCGATTGCCGACCCGATGGCGGGCGCGAAGCGTCTGCCGGTCGGCTGGGAATTGCTCGGCCGCGTGCTCGACGCGTCCGGCCGTCCGCTCGACGGGCTCGGCCCGCTCGGCGCGCATGCCGATGCGCCGCTGTCCGCGCCGGTCATCAACCCGCTGAACCGCGAGCCGATTCACAAAGTGCTCGACGTCGGCGTGCGCGCGATCAACGCGCTGCTGACCGTGGGACGCGGCCAGCGCATGGGTCTTTTCGCCGGCTCGGGCGTCGGTAAGTCGGTGCTGCTCGGCACGATGGCGCGCTACACGAGCGCCGAAGTGATCGTGATCGGTCTGATCGGCGAACGCGGCCGCGAAGTGAAGGAGTTCATCGAACAGATTCTCGGCGAGGAAGGTCTCGCGCGCTCCGTCGTGATTGCCGCGCCGGCCGACGTCTCGCCGCTGCTGCGGATGCAGGCCGCCGCGTATTCGACCTCGCTCGCCGAATATTTCCGCGATCAGGGCAAGCACGTGTTGCTGCTGATGGATTCGCTGACCCGTTACGCGATGGCGCAGCGCGAAATCGCGCTGGCCGTGGGCGAGCCGCCCGCCACCAAGGGCTATCCGCCCTCGGTGTTCGCCAAGCTGCCGGCGCTCGTCGAAAGGACCGGCAACGGCCCGGCGGGCGGCGGCTCGATTACCGCGTTCTACACGGTGCTGACCGAAGGCGACGACCAGCAGGACCCGATCGCCGATTCGGCGCGCGCGATTCTCGACGGCCACATCGTGCTGTCGCGCTCGCTCGCGGAAGCCGGCCACTATCCGGCGATCGACATCGAAGCCTCGATCAGCCGCGCAATGACCGCACTCATCGACGATAACCATCTGGACAAAACGCGTATGTTCAAGCAGATGCTGTCGCGCTATCAGCGCAACCGCGATCTGATCAACGTTGGCGCTTATTCGAGCGGCCGCGACGCGCTGCTCGACCGCGCCATCGCGCTGTATCCGCGAATGGAAGCCTTCCTGCAGCAAGGCTTTCGCGAATGCGCGAACTTCGAACCGAGTATTGAGATGCTGGACGCGCTGTTTGCCCAAGGAGGTTGACGATGGCGAAACACTTTCCGATCAAGACGCTGATCGGCCTCGCGAAGGACGATGTCGACGCCGCCGCGCAACGTCTTGGCCGCGCGCAGCGCGAGCGCAACGATGTCGAGGCGCAGTTGAACGCCCTCGTCCAGTATCGCGACGAATATCACGCGCGTTTCACGGCGACGGCCCAGGCAGGCATGCCGGCCGGCAACATGCGCAATTTTCAGGCGTTCATCGACACGCTCGACGCCGCCATCGAACAGCAGCGCAATCTGCTCGCGACGGCCACCGCGCGCGTCGAGGCCGCGAAGCCCGACTGGCAGCGTCAGAAGCAGAAGCTCGGCTCGTATGAAGTGCTGCAGGCACGCGGCGAAGCCGCCGAGGCGAAAACCGTGGCGCGGCGCGACCAGCGCGACGCCGACGAACACGCCGCCCGAATTCTGAGGATGCGCGCGGAAGGCATCTGACGCCCGCGCCACCTCGACTGACTGAACACCGTACCCTTTGACGGATTGACAGGACACGTATGTCGTTTCTCTCACAGATCGGCTCGCTGCCCGGCACGACCGGGAGCGCCTCCACCAGCAACGCGAGCAGCGCGGCTCTTGCCGCCGCCGCCGCGAACGCGAAGCCGTTTTCGCAGACCTTGCAGCAAAACATCGACTTGCAGAACAGTGCGGCGGCCAGTGCGGCTGCAAGCGCGGCTCAAAGCGCGGCTCAGAACCTGAGCCAGCCGCCCGCCGTGCCGGCGCCGTCGGTGACGGATGCGTCGCAGGTGTCGTCATCGAGCGTGCACGATGCACCGCCGCCCGCCGATTCCTCCACAAAGAGCGCCGACGACGCGAGCAAGGACAGCAGCGGCGCGAGCGCGGCCAACGGCGCGTCGTCGAATGCGCCGTCGGACAAGGCGCAGCAGGCTTCGGCCGACAAGAGCGCGCCCACCTCGCCCAAGTCCGGCAACGCGGCGAGCCAGAGCGACGCGAACACGGCCGCGGCCGCGGCCGCCGCAACGGCTCAGGCGCAGGCGCAATCGCAGACCGACGCGAGCGCTGCCGCCGATGCGGCAAGCGCGAACCTCGCGGCTTCGGCGGCCACTGACGCGACGTCCACTGGCTCGGCCACCGATGCCGCGACCGCCGGCACGCCGGGCAAGAAGGCATCGAACGATCCGAAGTCGCTGCAGGACGCGTTGCAGGCGGCGCTGGCCGCGCTGGCGAACGGCCAGGGCGTGGTGCCGCCGCAGGCTTTGGCGAGCGGCGCGGCCGCGAACGCCGCCGCGGCGGCGAACGGTTTGGCGAGCGCGAACGCGTCGCTGGACGCCACCAACGGCAAGACACTCGAAGGCGGTTTGCTCGGCGGCGGCAAAGGCTCGGCGGTCGCCAAGGCTGCATTGACGACCGTGACCGCGACGACGGCGGACCCGACGGCGGCGGCAGGCGCACTGACGTCGGCGGCTGGCGCGGGCGCGCAGACGGACGATCTGGCGTCGTTCAAGAATGTCGCCGATGCGGCGAGCGCCGCGCTGGCCGCGAGTCAGGCCGCAGCGGCGAGCGCCGCGAGCACGACGGCGGCGGCGCAAACCACGGGCACGGCGAGCGCCGCGGACGCCGCGAACACCTTGGGGCCGCAGGTCGGCACGACCGATTGGGAAGACGCGTTGAGCCAGAAGGTCGTGTTTCTGTCGAATGCGCATTCGCAGAGCGCCGAGCTGACGTTGAACCCGAAGGATCTCGGGCCGCTGCAAGTTGTACTGCAGGTGGCGGATAACCATGCGCATGCGTTGTTCGTGTCGCAGCACCAGCAGGTGCGGGAGGCCGTCGAGGCCGCCTTGCCGAAGTTGCGCGAGGCGATGGAGGCGAATGGCATCGGGTTGGGCAGCACGAGCGTGAGCGATGGATTTGGGCGCCAGGGCGGCGGGCAACAGCAGCAAGCTGGGTCGGGGCGCTCAGGGGCAGGGGGTTCCGGCGGGGCGGGGGCTGGTGGTGGTGCCGGTGTCGGCGGCGTGTCGGCTTCTGTTGGTTTGGGCTCGCGGCGTCAGGTTGGGTTAGTGGATACTTTTGCCTGATCGGCGGGTTCTTTTTGTTTTGGCCTTTCCTTGAATTCTTAGTGGTCTATTGGCGTTGCCCCTGTGCGGGGCGGCACTCACTTTCTTTGCGGCCGCAAAGAAAGTAAGCAAAGAAAGCGGCTCACACCGCTAGCTCTTAAGCGGCTCCCCTAGCTTGGAGGGGCCCGTGGCTCATCTGGAATCCGTGTTCTCGCACACTCCACGCCTGTGACAAGGCTGTCATTCTTGCGGCGGCGCTGCGCGCGCCGTGGCGGTCGTTCTTCCTCCCTCCCACTCCCGTGAACGTGCCGGTTCAAAGCAGGCCCTTCCGGCGAGCACGCGTGCGAGGCGGGAAGCATGACTGCCTTGTCACGAACGCGGAGTGTGCGACGGGACGGATTCCAGATGCACCACTACCCACTCCAAGCCAGGGGGCCCGCTTCCTGGCTGGCGGTGTGAGCCGCTTTCTTTGCTCACTTTCTTTGCGGCCGCAAAGAAAGTGAGTGCCGCCCCGCACAGGGGCAACGCTAATAGACCACCACGAAAACCACAGCGGAAAAAAATCCCGCATCAAATCCAGAAAAAAACAGCAAGCACCGTCCCGCCGGGCCCAAAAACAAAAACCAGAGATAGCCCGCATTAACCCTTCTGTTCGACCCATCGCGCCGCAGGCAAATCAACAACAATCACTATCACCAGCACTAACGGCAAGCAAAGCAAACCTCATGGCAACCACTCCCGCAAATCAGCAAGCCGCGCCCGCTTCACCGGGCCCCTTGAAGCGCATCATCCTGATCGCCCTCATCGCTATCGTCGCCGCTGGCGTCGCCGGCGCCGGGGTGTGGTTCTTCATGTCCAAACGCGCTCCGGCACCGGCCTCGGCCGCCGCCCCGGCTCCGGCCCCGACGCCGACCTTCTTCCCGCTCGACTCGATGACGGTCAACCTGCAATCGGACGACGGCCAGCAGCACTTCCTGCGCATCGGCCTCACGCTCAAGCTCATCGACGCGAAAACGCCGCAGGAACTCACCGATCACATGCCGGAAATCCGCAGCCGCATTCTCCTCGCGCTGTCGAACCATCATCCGGATGAACTCGCGCCGCTCGACGGCAAGCGCGCGCTCGCCACGGAACTCCGCACGCTGATCGAGCAGCCGACCGACAAGGGCGCTGCGCCGATCCACGTCCAGGACGTGCTGTTCACCGAATTCGTCGTGCAGTGACGTCGTTACGCACTGCCATCATCAACCGCCACGGTATGCACGAGGAATAAGGAATGGGCCACGAAGAGTTCATGTCCCAGGAGGAGGTCGATGCCCTCCTCAAGGGCGTAACCGGCGAGTCCGACTCTGAAGCCGAACAAAGCGAGCGTGTAGGCGTCCGTCCCTACAACATCGCGACGCAGGAACGCATCGTCCGCGGCCGGATGCCCGGCCTCGAAATCATTAACGACCGCTTCGCGCGCCTATTGCGCCTCGGCATCTTCAACTTCATGCGCCGCTCGGCGGAAATCTCCGTCGGTCCGGTGAAGGTGCAGAAGTACAGCGAGTTCACCCGCAATCTGCCGATCCCGACCAACCTGAACCTGGTCCACGTGAAGCCGCTGCGCGGCACGTCGCTGTTCGTGTTCGACCCGAACCTGGTGTTCTTCGTGGTCGACAACCTGTTCGGCGGCGACGGACGGTTTCATACGCGCGTCGAAGGGCGCGATTTCACGCAGACCGAGCAGCGCATCATCATGAAGCTGCTCAACCTGACGTTCGAACACTATGCGGCGTCGTGGAAAAGCGTGCGGCCGCTGCAGTTCGAGTACATGCGCTCGGAAATGCACACGCAGTTCGCCAACGTGGCGACGCCGAATGAAATCGTCATCGTCACGCAGTTCTCGATCGAGTTCGGCACGACGGGCGGCACGCTGCATATCTGCATGCCGTATTCGATGATCGAACCGATTCGCGACGTGTTGTCGTCGCCGATCCAGGGCGAGGCGCTCGAAGTCGACCGCCGCTGGGTCCGCGTGCTGTCGCAGCAGGTGCAGGCGGCGGAAGTCGAACTGACCGCGGACCTCGCACAGGTGCCCATCACGTTCGAACAGATCCTGAACATGCGCAAAGGCGATGTTCTGCCGATCAACATTCCCGAGCACATCACCGCGAAAGTGGACGGCGTGCCGGTGATGGAATGCGGCTACGGAATTTTCAATGGTCAATACGCGTTGCGCGTGCAAAAGATGATCAGCGCGACCGACACGATGAAGGATGGTGGATATGAGTGATCTGAACGCAAAGCCCGATGACGATCTCATCGCCGCCGCGGCGCAAATGAGCGCCGACGCCGCGAGCGCCGAAGACGACGCGGCAATGGCCGACTGGGCGAGCGCGCTCGCCGAGCAGAACGACAACAGCAGCGACGTCAGCGCGAGCACGGCGGGCGTGTTCCAGCCGCTGTCGAAGGTCGCCCCGACCTCGACGCGCAACGACATCGACATGATCCTGGACATTCCCGTTCAGATGACCGTCGAACTCGGCCGCACGAAGCTCGCGATCCGCAACCTGCTGCAACTCGCGCAAGGCTCGGTGGTGGAACTGGACGGCATGGCCGGCGAACCGATGGACGTGCTCGTCAACGGCTGCCTGATCGCCCAGGGCGAAGTGGTGGTGGTGAACGACAAGTTCGGCATTCGCCTGACCGACATCATCACGCCGTCCGAACGCATCCGGAAGTTGAATCGATGAAAGCCGTGACCCGCCGCACCGCGCTCGCCGCGACGGCATTGTTCTGCGCGCTGTGCGCACCGCTCGCCGCCCACGCGGCTGACATGAACGCGGTCAACAACGCAGCGAAAATCGCGTCGGGTGTCGGCGCGGGCACGGCGGTTCCGGCGCTCGGCGTCGGCGCGGTGCTGCAAACCATTGTCGGCCTGCTGGTCGTGATCGGTCTGGTGTTCGGCTGCGCGTGGCTCGCGCGCCGCTTCGGCTTGCAGCCGGGCGCGCGCGGCGGGCTGGTGAAGACAGTCGGCGGCACGTCGCTCGGCGGCAAGGAGCGCGTCGCGGTGGTCGAAATCGGCGATACGTGGCTCGTACTCGGCGCGGCGCCCGGCAACGTGCGTCTGCTTCATACGATGCCGGCCGGTTCGGTCGCGGCGGAATCCGCCGGCCATCCGCAGGCGGGCGCGCAAGGCGCGAGCGGCGCCGCATTGTCCGGCAGTTTCGGCCAGCGTTTTCGCGACGCCCTGAAAGGCGAAGTGGGCAAACGTTTCAACGGGCAAGGCAACGGGGTTCGGTAATGCAGTTCAGTGTTCAATCGGCGCCATGCGCGCCTTCCAGCCGCACCTCGCGCGTCGCCTCCATCGTGCTGCGCACTTTGCGCCGCGTTGCGCCCTTCGCAAGCGTTGCATTGCCCGCGCTGATGCTCGTTCTGCCGACGCTCTCGTTCGCGCAAACCGCCGGCTTGCCGGCCTTCAACACGAGCCCTGGCCCGAACGGCGGCACCACGTATTCGCTGAGCGTGCAGACGATGCTGCTGCTCACGATGCTGTCGTTCCTCCCGGCCATGGTGCTGATGATGACGAGCTTCACGCGCATCATCATCGTGTTGTCGCTGCTGCGCCAGGCGCTCGGCACGACGACCACGCCGCCTAACCAGGTGCTCGTCGGTCTCGCGCTCTTTCTCACGCTGTTCGTGATGTCGCCGGTGCTCGACAAGGCCTACACCGACGGCTACAAGCCCTTCTCCGAAGGCACCATTCCGATGGAAACGGCAGTGAACCGCGGCCTCGCGCCGTTCAAGACTTTCATGCTGCGCCAGACGCGCGAAAGCGACCTCGCGTTGTTCGCGCGCATCTCGCACGCCGCGCCGATGCAAGGCCCGGAAGACGTGCCGCTGTCGCTGCTGGTGCCGTCGTTCGTGACGAGCGAACTGAAGACCGGCTTCCAGATCGGCTTCACGATCTTCATTCCGTTCCTTATCATCGACATGGTGGTGGCGAGCGTACTGATGTCGATGGGCATGATGATGGTGTCGCCCGCCACGATTTCGCTGCCGTTCAAGCTGATGCTGTTCGTGCTCGTCGACGGCTGGCAACTGCTGCTCGGCTCGCTCGCGCAAAGCTTTGTTTGAGCGCGGCGCGCGTCTTTCACCTGTTCACGTATCCGGTTGAATCGCCATGAATTCAGAATCCGTCATGACGCTCGCGCACCAGGCCATGTATGTCGGCCTGCTGCTCGCCGCGCCGCTGTTGCTGGTCGCGCTGGTTGTCGGTCTCGTGGTGAGCCTGTTCCAGGCCGCCACGCAGATCAACGAATCCACGCTGTCGTTCATTCCGAAGCTGCTCGCGATCGCCGTCACGATGGTGATCGCCGGTCCGTGGATGCTCACGACCATGCTCGACTATCTGCGCCAGACGCTCACCAATATTCCGACGCTCGTCAACTGAGCGCCGCGCTTCTCGCCCTTCGGTCATCGCCATGTTTTCCGTCACGTACGCGCAACTGAACGCCTGGCTCACCGCGTTCCTGTGGCCGTTCGTGCGGATTCTCGCGCTGGTAGCGACCGCGCCGGTGCTCGGCAACCGCGCGCTGCCGATGCGCGTGAAAATCGGCCTCTCGGCTTTCGTCACGATCATCGTCGCGCCGACGCTCGGCGCGCTCCCGCAAGTCACGGTGTTTTCCGCCGAAGGCGTGTGGATCATCGTCAACCAGTTTCTGATCGGCATTGCACTTGGCATGACGATGCAGATCGTCTTTCAGGCAATCAGCGCGACCGGCGATTTCGTCGGCCTCGGCATGGGCCTCGGCTTTGCGACTTTCTTCGATGCCCAGGCGAGCAGTTCGAGCCAGGTGCTGTCGAGCTACCTGTACACGATCGCGATGCTCGTGTTCCTCGTGATCGACGGCCATTTGCAGATGATCAGCGCGCTCCTCGCGAGCTTCAATTCGTTGCCGGTGTCGGTAAATGTGCTCGGCGCGGCCGGCTGGCGCACGCTCGCGAACTTCGGCAGCACGATTTTTTCCGCCGGACTTCTGTTGTCGCTGCCGGTGGTCGCCGCGCTCCTGATCACCAACCTGTCGCTCGGCATTCTGAACCGCGCGGCGCCGCAAATCGGCGTGTTCCAGATCGGTTTTCCGCTCACCATGCTGATCGGCCTTCTGCTTCTGCAACTGATGATCCCGAACATGATTCCGTTCTTCGCGCGGCTGTTCGAGACTGGCATCGATCAGATGGGACGTGTTGCGCTGGGCTTCAAATAGCGGGCTTCACAACGTGCCCGCCCGCGATGTGTAGCCGCCCGCTCGCGACCATGAATGACTTTCGAGCCGACCGTTGAGGTCGGCTTTTTTTATGTGGAAAAGCGCCCGCGCAGCGCGCCTTGACAGATGACGCGTTTTACCTGAATCGAAAAGTTATTCGGTGCGCATACCTTTGCATTCCTATTTAATCCTTGTCCGATAGCCGGACGCCGTTACTCCGCTAAAGATGATGCTCGGCAACGGGCGATGACCGACTATCCACAGGACAGCGCAAACCGGGAATACCTGGTACTCGCCTGCGAACTGGACTTGAGCGAAGTCGGCACCTCGACCGGCGCATGGCGCACCTACGCGGTGAAGGCGGAGTTCGATCTTCATCCGGTTGACGAGTATTACCGGCTGCCGCAGGCAACGCCGAAGCCGCGCGTCGAGGGTTACGAATATGCGGTGATCGTCGCGCCGCAAGAGAAGGAAATGTGGATCGACAACTACAACCGTCTGCTGATCCAGTTCGACTGGGATCGCCAGGCGCGCTTCGACGGCGCAACGTCGATATGGGTCCGCGTCGTCTCGCAATGGCAAGGCGGCGAACTCGGCGTGGTGACGCCGGGACGCGCCGGACAGATGGTCGTGGTTTCCCATGTTCACGGCGATCCGGACCGGCCCGTCGTGGCGGGCTTCGTCGTTGACCGCTACAACGCGCCGCCGTGGATGCTGCCCGCGAATGCGGCGCTAAGCGGCATACGCAGCAGAAGCCTTGATCACGGCGCGCAGTCGAACCATCTCGCTCTGGACGACACCGCCGGAGAACTCCAGGCCCAACTGGCGAGCGACCACGCGAAGTCCAGTCTGAGCCTCGGCCATATCACGCGGATCGACGGCAACAAGGGGCGGCAGGACGCGCGCGGCGAAGGCTTCGAACTGCGCAGCGACCGGTGGGGCGTGCTGCGGGCTTCGATGGGCTTGCTATTCACCTCGTGGGGGCGCTCCAATGCGGCGGGCAAGGTCAAGGACATGGCCGAGACCCATGCCCGGCTAACCGAGGCGCGCGGCATCCACGAAGAACTTGCTCTCGCGGCCCAGCAGCATGGCGCACAGGAAGCCACCGGGGCGCAACGGGACGTCGCGAAGTCGATCCGGGACGCGAACGCGGCGCTACGCGACGGATCGTCGGACCGTGCGAAAGGCTTCCCCGAATTCGGCCAGCCCGACATAGCCATGTCGAGCGCGGCGAATCTGCATGTCGCGGCGCAGGACAACACGCACATCGCGAGCGGCCAGCACACGGCGTTGACCGCGAGCGGCAACGTCGCCATTGCCGCGCTGAAGTCGCTGTTTGCCTCGGTGCGCGAGGCGATTTCGCTCTATGCCAGCAGGTCAATATCCATGATCGCCGCAACCGGGCGCATCTACATTGACGCGCGCGCCGATGGACTGGAGGCCCTCGCGCAGAAGGACGTGACAGTAACGAGCCGCCACGGCTGGCTGCGGCTGGCCGCGATGAAGGGTATCGAAATCAACGCGGGCGGCACCTTGCTGCGGCTGACGCCGGAAGGCGTCACGGTCCACACGGACGGTCACTATCTGGTTCACGCGGCAAGCCATGCCACGGACGAGCCGCAGGCGGTGCCGGTCGCGCTGCCGGTCACGCAGGAGAATCCGGGGCGGCTGGTTGCGCATCACGTGCTGGTCGAGGACGGCGGCGGGTTCATCCTTGAGGGACAGCCCTATCGCATCACACTGGACGACGGACAGGTGATCGAAGGCGTGACCAATGAGCGCGGCGAAATGCAGGCGGCGACGAGCAACGTGGTGTCGTTCGGACTGGTTGAACTGCTGTCGCCGGGCGAGCCGCACAAGGTCATCGCGGCGAGCACGACGACCGTGTGGCACGACGCCAGTCTGCCGACGCCTGAAACGGTGCCGATGCCCGAGAGGCGGACCACGAAGCTAGGCGGCAAATCGGCCGGGACGCCGGGAGACGATCTGACGAGCGACGGCAAGCCGCCGGTCTTCGTGTCATGCGACCCGATGAACTGGGGACTGCGCGCGTATCACTTTCTCAGGAATGCGAAGGCTTCGGATACTTCGGTCGCGTTCCAGTATCGGGGGGATATTGAGTATCCGGTTGCGAAGAGCTATACGGCGGCGGTGAAGGAGAGTCTGTGCAGGATTGATTGGGGGGGACTGGCGGGGAAGACGGATCGCGAACTAGTAGCCGTCATTCTGCCAGCGGTCCGGGCGCCGATCTGGAGTGCGTTGCAGGCGGGGCCGTTCGGGATGCCGGAGGGGGGCGCACCGGATAGCGGTGCAATGCCCGCTATCGTGATTGTGTCGGCCAGGAATGCGGCGGAATACAGCTTTTCGAATGCTGCGCACGGAACGTTTGTTGCCAGGCTCTGGACGCTCTGTCTGTCGAGATGGGACGTCGATGACATTATCAGAACCATGAAAGCCGATCCCGCAACTAATACCACGCTGATTGATTTCGCCGATACCGTCTATCACGAAGCACGACACTGTCAGCAACTCTTCTGGCAGATTGCGCTACTGGGTGCATTTCCTGAGGATTACAGCCAGTTCTCCGGTATGCAGAAGTTCTTCCGGCAGCTGGTCGGGAAGGAAATGTTTAGGCTGGCCTCTACTACACCGTTCCCGAGTGACGCGCCCGCTCGCGCAGGCATTCACGCCATGCTGATGTTTTACTACTACTGGGTTATTACCAAGCAGAAGGGGATCGCGGGCTTGGAATTCATTCAGGCCGATCTGGAAAAAGTCGAAGCTGAAGTCTGCAAGGTAAGAAATGTTACGCCCGAGCAGGCCCGAACAATGGCAGTCACATATACGAGCTATCTACATGAACAGGATGCATTTTTGTGTGGTGAAGTGGTCCAGTATTGCTGGACTGGTCGTTCTCAGTTGCGCAACCCTGGTACATGCACAAGCGCCTATGCCCATGTCATCCAGTCCATCGGAGCAAACTGATATGAATAATGACATCACGCCGTCGCAGGAACAGGCGCTACTGCGACTGCTTGGCAAGGTCATGGAAGTCATGCGGGATGACAGGCCGCTCAACCCTGACGATTCCGCTTTCGGAGCGCTCGAGTCATCCCGGTCTATTAAGCCGGGAGAGGCTGGAATGCACTACTCGTTCCGAAACCGCGCCATTCCGGACGCGACGGTGGATCTATCGACATGGACCGACCCACTGGATTATTCCGACGACAGAACGCGCGCGCGAGCGGTACCAGCCTCCTTCGAACTATGGTTTTATGATGCTCCCACGGGTGTTAGTCGCCGGCTGCTCGAACAGCGTCTCGATCTGGCGGGATACTGGATAGATGCGGCCGGGGTAAGGGAAGAGGGAAACGACCTGGGCTCCGGGCTGCCGCCCGCTGAGCTACTACACACCTACCGTTACCGGGCTAATGCGGGCGAGCATGGCCGCTTTCCCGTGGACGTTGAACTCTTTTTTCTGGACCCGGCACCCAATGATTCTTCCAGGAAGACGCGGCTAATAAAAATCACCATCGATCGCGATTATCCCTATCTCACGCCAGCCATGCGCAAGAAAAAGCGTGAAGAACAGAATCAGAAAAAGCGCCAGACCTACGGTTATATGAATCTCTGCACGGGCACGCCATGTCCCGAAACCGGCGTATGGGAAGGCTGGACCGATAGCGGCTCCACCGACGTAATGGAATTCGCACGCGGCCAGATATTCGACGCAGTGCGTTCCGTGTTGCTGGAACAGGGCGGTTCGTGCCCGATGGTCGTTGGCCGCTGGTTCTGGCTGTGCAGTACCAATGAAAAATCCGGGACCGTCTGGAAAGGCATTGAGCTTCAGGGTTAGGACAAGGCAGTCAAGTACGCGAGTTATCTACATGAACAACATGCATTCTTGTGTGGTGAAGTGGTCCAGTATTGCTGGACTGGTCGTTCTCAGTTGCGCAACCCTGGTACATGCACAAGCGCCTATGCCCACGTCATCCAGTCCATCGGAGCAAACTGATATGAGCTATGACATCACGCCGTCGCAGGAACAGGCGCTACTGCGACTGCTCGGCAAAGTCATGGAAGTCATGCGGGATGACAGGCCGCTCGATCCGAACGATCCCGCTTTTGGAACACTCGAATCATCCCGGTACATTGAACCGGGCGAGGCTGGAGTGCACTACTCGTTCCGAAACAGCGCCTTCCCTGATGCAAAGGTAGACCTGTCGACGTGGACAGATCCACTCGATTACTCCGACGACAGGACGCGCGTGCGAGCAGTTCCAGCCTCCTTTGTACTATGGTTTCGACACCCTCCGGCCGGTATCAGTCGCGGCCAGTTCGAACAACGTCTCGATCTTGCTAACTACTGGGTAGGTGCGGGCGGGGTAAGGGAGGAGGGAAACGACATCGGTCACAGTCTGCCGCCCTTCACGCAGGAGCATCGATACCGTTATCGGGCTAATGCAGGCGAGCATGGCCGCTTTCCCGTGGACGTTGAACTCTTTTTTCTGGACCCGCCGCCTAACGATCCATCCGGCAAAGTCTGGCTCGAACGAATCACGATTGATCGCGATTACCCTTATCTCACGCCCGCGATGCGCAAGAAAAAGCGTGAAGAAGAGAATCAGAAAAAGCGCCAGACCTACGGTTATATGAATCTCTGCACGGGCACGCCGTGTCCCGAAACCGGCGGATGGGAAGGCTGGATCGATAGCGGCTCAACCGACGTAATGGAATTCGCGCGCGGCCAGATATTCGACGCAGTGCGTTCCGTGTCGCTGGAACACGGCGGTTCGTGCCCGATGGTCGTTGGCCGCTGGTTCTGGCTGTGCAGTACCAGTGAAAAATCCGGGACAGTCTGGAAAGGCATTGAGCTTCAGGGTTAGGACAAGGCAGTCAAGTACGCGAGTTATCTACATGAACAACATGCATTCTTGTGTGGTGAAGTGGTCCAGTATTGCTGGACTGGTCGTTCTCAGTTGCGCAACCCTGGTACATGCACAAGCGCCTATGCCCACGTCATCCAGTCCATCGGAGCAAACTGATATGAGCTATGACATCACGCCGTCGCAGGAACAGGCGCTACTGCGACTGCTCGGCAAAGTCATGGAAGTCATGCGGGATGACAGGCCGCTCCATGCTGACGATCCCGCTTTCGGAACACTTGAATCGGCCAAATTCTTCAAGCCAGGAGAGGCGGGAAAAACCTACTCGTTCCGAAACAATGCTTTCCCTGATGCAACTGTGGATTTGTCGACGTGGACCGATCCACTCGATTACTCCGATGACAGGACACGCGTGAGCGCCGTGCCGGCCTATTTTCACCTACGGTTCCAGCATCCTCCTTCACGCGTTAATCGCCGCCTGCTCGAACAGCGTCTCGACCTTGCTGACTACTGGATAGGTGCGGACGGGATAAGGGAGGACGGAAACGACATCGGGCACAGTCTGCCGCCCTTCACGCGGGAGCATCGTTATCGCTACCGGGCCAATGCGGGCGAGCATGGCCGCTTCCCCGTCAACGTCGAATTTTTCTTTGTAGATTCCGCGCCCGATGATCCCACCGGGAAGATCTGGCTTACCCAAATCACTATCCATCGCGATTACCCTTATCTCACGCCAGCCATGCGCAAGAAAAAGCGTGAAGAACAGAATCAGAAAAAGCGCCAGACCTACGGTTACATGAATCTCTGTACAGGCACGCCATGTCCCGAAACCGGCGTATGGGAAGGCTGGACCGATAGCGGCTCAACCGACGTAATGGAATTCGCGCGCGGCCAGATATTCGACGCAGTGCGTTCCGTGTCGCTGGAACAGGGCGGTTCGTGCCCGATGGTCGTTGGCCGCTGGTTCTGGCTGTGCAGTACCAGTGAAAAATCCGGGACCGTCTGGAAAGGCATTGAGCTTCAGGGTTAGGACACGGCAGTCAAGTACGCGAGTTATCTACATGAACAACATGCATTCTTGTGTGGTGAAGTGGTCCAGTATTGCTGGACTGGTCGTTCTCAGTTGCGCAACCCTGGTACATGCACAAGCGCCTATGCCCATGTCATCCAGTCCATCGGAGCAAACTGATATGAGCTATGACATCACGCCATCGCAGGAACAGGCGCTACTGCGACTGCTCGGCAAGGTCATGGAAGTCATGCGGGATGACAGGCCGCTTGATCCGAACGACCCTGATCTTGGAACGCTCAAATTGGCCAGAGTCTTCAAGCCCAGGGAAGCGGGAAGAACTTACTCATTCCGCAACAATTCTTTCCCTGATGCAAAGATTGAGCTATCGACGTGGACCGATCCACTCGATTACTCCGACGACAGGACGCGCGTGCGAGCGGTTCCAGCCGCGTTCGAACTCTGGTTGTATAACGCTCTTGCTGGCGTTAATCGCCGCGTGCTCGAACAGCGGCTTGATCTCGCCACCTATCGTATGAATGGGGACGTAAGGCGGGAAGGAAACGACCTGGGACCGGGTCTGCCGCCAGCGGAGTTGCGGCACAGATACCGTTACCGGGCTAATGCGGGCGAGCATGGCCGCTTTCCGGTGGACGTTGAACTGACCTTTCTGGACCCGCCGCCTAACGATCCATCCGGCAAAGTCTGGCTCGACCGGATCACCATCGATCGCGATTACCCCTATCTCACGCCAGCCATGCGCAAGAAAAAGCGTGAAGAACAGAATTAGAAAAAAACGGCAAACCTACGAGCATATGAAGCTGTATCCAGGTTCAACGTGACCGGACACGGGCATATGACTCATCTCTCACCCGAGGCACAAAAAATAAAAAAGCGGCAACCGATCACCGGTTACCGCCCTTCTCCATTCCAACTTCCAATCCGCCCGCCAACGCGATCAGTTCAGATACTGGAACAGCGACATGTTCTGGATCTTCACAAACGCCTGCTGCGCCGCTTGCAATGCGTTCTGCGCCAACGTGTATTTGCCGACCGTCTTGACCATGTCCGTCTGCGTCAAATCCGACAGATTGTTGGCCGTTTGCAGCGTGTTGGCCTGCGTGACCGTCTGCAACGCCTGAATCTCCTGCTCGCGGCCGCCCACCGTCGCCTGCGCGGTCACAACGTTGTTCATCGTGTTTTCGAGCTGCGTCATGCTCGTGGTGAGCGCGCTCTGGAAGCTCGCGGTCGAAGCGCCGCCCGAAATCGGCGATTGCAATGTGCTGATCAACTGGCTCAGGTTCGCGAACACATCCATGCTGCCTTGCGTGGCCGGCGTGACCGAGAAGCTGTCGCCCGTATTCGGCGTGCCGCTGATCGTCACCGACTGGCCGCCGAGCGTGATCGCCGAGCCCGCCGTGTAAGCCTGCGGGCTGCCCGTCGAGATCGCGCCCGTCGCCGGGTTGGTCTGGCTCACGGTGTAAGTCGTCGACGACGTGAAGTTGATCGCGTACGTGTCCGCGTTGGTCGGATCGGTCGGATTGTTCAGGCTCACGGTGCTGATCACGCCGGTGCCCGAGTTGCCCGTGGTCGCGGCCGGCACGGCGCTCGTGCCGATCGGCGCGACGCTGCCGAAAATCGAAATGCCGTTGTCGCCGGTCTGCACGATGTGCGCGTCCGTGATCTGCACGGCGGGCGTGCCGGTGTCGCCGGAATACTTCACGACGCCTGCCGCATTCGTGCTGTACGGCTGCGATGTGCTTTGATAGCCGGCGAACAGATAGTTGCCTTGCGGATCGGTCGAGTTCGCAAGCGTCATCAACTGGCTGCGCAAGCTCGTCAGTTCGGTCGCGATGGAGCCGCGGTCGCCGTTGTTGAGCGACCCGTCGCCGGCACGCAGCACCAGCGTGTGAATGCTTTGCAGCACGTTGTTGACGCTGCCGAGCGTCGTGTCTTCCTGTTGCAGCGACGCAAGCGCCGTGTTCTGGTTGCTCGTGTACTGCGAGAGGCTCGTCGCGGTCGTGCTCAACTGCACGGCCTGCGCCGCGCCAAGCGGATTGTCCGAAGGCGTGGACAGGCTCACGCCGCTCGAAATCTGCGCGTAAAGCTGCGACAACTGAGCTTGCTGATCGCTCATCGTCGCCACGTTCATGGTGAAGTACTGCGTGCTGGAGATGCGCATGTTCAACGCCTCACTGGAAGATGCCGAGCAGCGTCTGGAACAGGGTCTGCGCGGTCTGGATCACCTTGCTGTTCGCCTGATAGAGCTGCTGATACTGAAGCAGATTGGCTGCTTCCTCGTTGATGTTGACGCCCGACACGGACTGCTGCGCGGTGGTGATCTGCGTCACCAGCGAAGCCTGCGCCGTGCTCGACGTCTGAATCTGATTGGTCTGGTTGCCGACCTCGTTGACGTAGTTCGCATAGGCGCCCGTCAGCGTGACCGTGCCGCCTTGCATCGACTTCGCCGTCGACAGATTCGACAAAGCCAGCGCGTTGCGGCCGTCGTTGCTCGCGCCGGTGTTCGGGCCGATGGTGAACTTGTCGCCGGCGGCGGGCACGCCGCTGATCGTCACCGAGACCTTGTTCATCTGGCCGGCGGTCGTGTTGTTGATCGTCAGGTCCGCGCCCGTGCTCGACGAATACGGCACGACGGTCGACGAACTCGCGATCGGGTAAGTGGTGGCGGGCGAGCCGGCCACGGTCACGGTCGAGCCGGCCGGAAAGCCGGTCAGTCCCGTGCCGTTGTAGATCAGCGTGGTGGTCGAGTTCGGCATCGTGTAGCCGGCCGTCACGGTGCCTTGCGAGATCGCGCCGGTGCCGGTGTTGGTCGACGCGGCCGCGCCGAGAACCGGCCCTGCGGCGGCGATCGCCGAGGCGTCCGTCGTCGCGGTGGCGAAGCTGTTCAGCGCGCCGCGAGTCGGTTCGACCGTGAACGAGTCGCCGGCATTCATCGTTCCCGCCGTCGAGAAGTTCAGGCCGTTGATCGGCTGGCTCAAATTGGCAGCGGAACCCACCACGTTGCCCGTCGAATTGTCGGTCAGCGTGTAGGTGCTGCCGTTGTAGGCGAGCGTGTAATCGCCGGTCGTCGGCTGCGCGGGGGGCGCGAACGACACGGTGAGCGACGCATTGCCGGTGTTCTGCGTGTTCGCGTAGACAGTCGGGCCGCCGACCGAAAACAGCGCGCCGCCCTGCACGCCCGCCAGCGTGATGCCGAGCGCGTTCTGCGAATTGACCTGCGAGGCGAAGCTCACGGCGATCGCGCCGAGTTGCGCTTCGGCCGGATCGAGCGTCTGGCTGCGGAACGCGACGAGGCCGCCGAGCGTGCCGCCGTCGATCTTGCTGTCGGGCAAATTCTGCGGCGCGGCGGCGGGATTCGCGCCGGCCTGGCCGAGATACTGCACGGAGAGTTCGCTGGTATCGCCCGTCGAAGGCGCGGTGCCCAGGTTGAAGCTGTTGCCGGACGACACGAGCGGCTGGCCATTGCTCATGAACACGCTATACGCGCCGTTGCTGTTCACGACCTGCACGCCGATCAGTTGCGACAGGTTCGACACGGCGAGGTCGCGCTGATCCAGCAACTGGTTCGGCGGCTGGCCTTGCGTGCTCGCGGCGGAAATCTGGCCGTTCAGTTGCGCGATCTGCTTGGTGTAGCCATTGATCTGCGAAACCGTGCTGCTCAGTTGCGTATTGACGCTCTGGCGCAGCGAGTCGTATTGCTGGCCGGCGGCGGTGATCTGGTTCGCGAGCGTCTGCGCGCCGCTCATCGCGGTCTGGCGCGTGGCGAGGCTCGACGCGTCGTTCGAAACGTTCTGCAAGCCCGTGAAATAGCTCGTGATCGCGCTGGCAATGCCGGAAGTCGGGCTGCCGATCAGGTTGTTCAGCTGCGAGATGAGCGTGTTGTAGGTGGACAGCGAGCCGCTCGACGACTGCGCGTCGTTGAGCTGTGTCGTCAGATACTGACTGTATTGGCGCGTGACAGTGACCGTCGACACGCCTTGCGGCAGATAGCCGGAACCGGTGTACTGGCCACCCGTTTCCGCGTAGACCGGCGTTTCAATGGTATAGCCGGGCGTCGACGCGTTGCTGATGTTCTGGCCGGTCGTCGTGAGTCCCCACTGAGCTGCATTCAGTCCACTGAGGCCAAGGGTGATGAGATTGGACATGCGTCATCCTGAAGGGCGACACCGCACACATGCCGCCGCGTTACTTGAACTGACTGTTTAACGGCTTGAGCGACGGAAAATTGAGGCCATTCCCGACGCTTGCCGAAGTTTGTTTCAACGTTTGCGAGGGCGGCGCGGCGGGCCTTCACCCGGCGTCACGTCCAATCCGCACAACTTCAGCGCACGAGCGAGCGGCGCTTCATTTCGAGTTGCGTGATGAGACGTTGCAGCGTGTTTTCCGCGCTGCCCGGCAGTGTCAGAAAGCGGAAGCCGAGCTGGTAGCGCTGCGTGCCGTTCGGCAGCGCGAGCGAGCGATGCGACACGAGTTGCAGGTCCAGCGTGAGCCGGCCGAATGCGCCGAGCGACAGTTCGCAGTCGGCGAGACGCGAGCCCATCGGCAGTTCCGCGACACGTTCGTCCGCCGTCCGCATGCCGACGCCGCCAAGCGACAGGTCATGCACTTCGAAGCGGAACGGACCGCCTTCCGGCAAACGGCCGCTGCACACGTAGGGGTCGAGAATCGGTGCGTCGACGCGAAAATATTCACGGCGCTGCACGTAGAACAGCACTTCCGGAAAGTCGGCTTCGAATGCCGGCAAACCTTCGAAGCGGGTTTCGCGCGGCATGCCGGTGAGGAACTCCACTCGCACGCCTTCGGGCGCCGCATGGAACTGGCATCCGCTCGCGGCGAGCAGGCCGCGGTTCTGATCGGACACCGCGCCCCAATCGAAAGTGAAGGTGCGCCCGCGCACGTCGACGTCGAGCAGACGCGTCACGAGTTGACCGCCCGCGTATTGCACGGTGAGGAAATCGCCGCGATTGACGAGATTGCGCAACTGCACGCCGATTTCGAGCGGATTGCGACGGCCGAAGTCTTGTGCGCTGTCGTCCAGGGGAACGTGCGGCTGGGGCTGCGTGTCGGTTTGGCCGTTCGACTGATTGGTTTCCATGGGCTTGCCGGTATGCATGTTCTTGCGGGCGCGTGCCTGAGCCTTGCTGGGCTTTTTCACGGTCTTTCCCGACCGCTGCACGCGCATTCAACCGGACGCTGACGCTTCCGGGATGGGGTCTTACAGATTAGCGGCACGATCCGGCCAAAATTTAGGGGCCGCTAATGAATTATTTCCAACAATTTCGCGCAAACGTTAAAGCCCCGGTAACTTGCCCATAACACGCCGGTAAGTCTCTCAGCTTATTCGGCGCGCGCTCGCTGCTCACCATTATCCGTTCATGATTTGCGCGGATGGGCCGGCGCCACGCGGCGACCGGCCTTCCGTCTTTTCATGCACCTGGCCCCGTCGCGTGCATGATTTGAGTCGCTCAATCAGACCGCTTTAACCGGCGGGTTAGCCCATTTTTTCCATAATGGACATCAGCTTTTTCGCGTAGTGCGGGTCCGTTGCATAACCGGCGCGTTGCATGCCGTTGGCAAAACCCTTGACGTCGTGCGCCGAATTGATGACCTGCGCGTAACGCGGGTTGCTCTTCAACATGCTCGCGTAGTCGGTCATCGCATCCTGATACGAGTCGTAGGCGCGGAACTTCTCGACCACGCGCTGCGGCTTGCCGTGCACATATTCGGTGGTGAGCGTGGAAACCGTCTTGCCGGTCCAGTCTTTCGTCGCCTTGATGCCGAACACGTTGTGGCTCGTGGTGCCGTCCGCCTTCTTGATTTCGCTCTTGCCCCAGCCCGATTCGAGCGCGGCCTGGCCGATGATGAAGCGCGCCGGAATGCCTGTCGCGGCGCTCGCGGCCTGCGCGGGCGCGGCAAGCTTGTCGACGAACGCATCGACCTTCGGCGAACTGCCGTCGCCCTTCAACGGCGGCGTGAGCGCGCTGTTGGCCGAGTAGCCCTTGCCCATCGACAACTGTCCGTTGGCTTGCGCATTGCCGTAGGCGCGCGCGAGCGCGTTGAGCGCCGCAGTCTGGCCTTCGTCGCCGCTACCACCGCCGAGCGCGTTGCTCATGCCCGCGAGACCGCCGGCGCCGCGCGCGCCATTCGCGCCATTCGCGCCGCTCACCTGCATGCCCTGGTTGCGCATCAACTGTTTGAGCATTGCGTCGGCCACGCCGATTCCCTTCTGCGACATCTGCTGCGACAGCTGCTGATCCATCATCGACGTGAAGGTGGCGCTGTCATGCGAATCGAACGGGCCGTCCTGCGGCGTCGCATCGCGCATGCTCTTGAGCATCATCTGCGTGAAGACCGCGTCGAACTGCTGAGCGGCCATCTTCATGCCCGCTTGCGGCGACGCCTTGGCCTGCGCGCCCAGTTTCGCGAAACCCTGCACGTCGAGCGCAAAGCGCTGTGTAAGATCGTTCGCCGATGTGGCTGAACTGGTCGTATCCGAATTCATCTGCTGTCGTCCTTAGATGATTTCCAGGTCGGCGCGCAGAGCGCCCGCCGCCTTCATCGCCTGCAGGATCGACATGAGATCCGCGGGCGTCGCCCCCAATGCGTTGAGCGCCTTCACCACTTCGGCGAGGTTCGCTCCGGCGGTCACCATCTTGAGTGCGCCGTTGTCCTGCTTCATCTGAATCTGCGACTGCTTCGCCACGACCGTCTGGCCGTTCGAGAAGGCGCCCGGCTGGCTCACGACCGGCTGCGTGTTGATCACCACCGACAGATTGCCGTGCGCGACCGCGCAGTTTTGCAGCGTGACCATCTGGTTCATCACGATCGAACCGGTGCGCGCGTTCAGGATCACCTTCGCGGCCGCTTGCGCCGGCTTCACGTCGAGGTTCTGCAACTGCGCCATGAAGGCCACTTGTTGCTGCGGATCGCTCGGCGCGCGCAACTGGATCGTGCGGCCGTCGAGCGCGGTGGCCGTGCCGCCGCCAAACGCGTTGTTCACCGCCGCCACCACGCGCTGCGTCGTGTCGTAGTCCATCTCGTTGAGGTCGAGCTGCATGGTGCCCGCTTGCGACACCGACGTCGGCACCGCGCGTTCGACGATCGCGCCGCCGGAAATGCGCCCCGTCGCGAGCGTGTTCACCTGCACCTTGCTGCCGTTGGCGCTCGCGCCGGCGCCGCCGACCGCGAGGTTGCCCTGGCCGAGCGCGTACACCTGGCCGTCGGCGCCCTTCAGCGGCGTGAGCAGCAGCGTGCCGCCGCGCAGGCTCTTCGCGTTGCCGAGCGACGACACCGTGATGTCGATCTGTTCGCCCGGACGCGCGAACGGCGGCAGCACCGCCGTCACCATCACCGCGGCGACGTTCTTCAACTGGATGTTCGACAGCGACGATTGCGAGTTGCTCGAACCGGCCGCCTGGTTGTTGATCGAGATGCCGAGGTTCGCCAGCATGTTGGCGAGCGTCTGCGTGGTGAACGGCGTCTGCGTGGTCTGGTCGCCCGTGCCGTCGAGACCGACGACGAGGCCGTAGCCGATCAGCGGATTGTCGCGCACGCCCTGGATCTGCACGAGGTCCTTCAGACGCTCCGCGTGAGCGGGCGTCGCCACCGGCAGCGCCGCGCAGGCCAGCGCGACGAAGGCGAGCGCCCGGCCGATCCGGCCGGCTTGCGCGAGGAAGCGGAATGAAACAGTACCCATGATCACCACGGCGACACGTTGAGGAAGAAGCGTTGCAGCCAGCCCATGTTCTCCGCTTCGTCGACATAGCCCTTCGCGGAATATTCGATTTTCGCGTCGGCCACCTGCGTGGAGTACACCGCGTTGAGGTTCGAAATGGTGTTCGGATTGACGACACCCGAGAAGCGCACGAATTCGTTGCCCTGGTTGATCAGCATCTGCTTTTCGCCGCTGACCATCAGGTTGCCGTTCGGCAGCACGCCGGTCACCGTCACGGTGATGGTGCCGCTGAACGTGTTCGACGCATTCGCGCCGCCCGTCGCCGCAAACTTGTTGGCGCCGGACGAGCTCAGGTTCGCCTTGCTGAACAGGCCGCCGAGAAAGCCCGCGGTCGGCACGTCGAAGCTCGTGGTGCCGCTGCGGTTCACGCCCGAACCCGAGGACTTCGTCGCGTTGACGTTTTCCTGGATCACGATCGTCAGAATGTCGCCGACATTGCGCGGCCGCTGATCTTCGAACAACGGCCGGCCCGCGTAACCCGGGTTGTAGATCGAGCCGGGCGCCTGCGCTTGCGGCGGCATCGGCGGCATCGCCGTCATCGGCTGCTGCGTGATCGGCTGCTTCGGCACGAGGCCGCAACCGCCGAGCGCGGCGAGCAGCGTGAGCTGCACGAGCGCGACCGCCGTGCGTGAGTGAACCGGATTACGAGTGAAGTACGACATTCTGATTACCGCCTGTCAATTCCCGTGACTTCAGCCTTAAACCTGCATCTGGCTGAGCGTCTGCAGCATCTGGTCGGACGTCGTCACGGCCTTGCTGTTGATTTCATAAGCGCGTTGCGTCTGGATCATGTTCACCAGTTCCTGCACCACGTTCACGTTCGATGCTTCCACATAGCCCTGATTCAGCGTGCCCGCGCCGTTCAGGCCAGGCTGCGCGACGTTCGGCGCGCCCGACGATGCCGTCTCCGCGAACAGGTTTTCGCCCTTCGCGTCGAGGCCGGCCGGGTTGATGAAGGTGGCGATCTGCATCGAGCCGAGCTGCTGGCTGTTGGTCGAACCGGCAACGGTGATCGACACGACGCCGTCGCTGCCGATGGTCAGCGAGGTCGCGTTGCTCGGCACCGTGATGGCCGGGATCACCTGATAGCCGCTCGACGTGACGAGCTGGCCTTGCGCGTTGGTCTGAAACGATCCGTCGCGCGTGTAGGCGGTCGTGCCGTCGGGCATCTGCACCTGGAAGAAGCCCTGGCCGTTAATGGCGACGTCTTTCGAGTTGCCGGTCTGCTGCAGGTTGCCCTGGGTGTACAGGCGCTCGGTGGCGACCTGCTGGACACCCGTGCCGAGCTGGATGCCGGACGGCAATTCGGTGTTCTGCGTCGAGTTCGCGCCCGGCTGACGGACGGTCTGGTACAGCAGATCCTCGAACACCGCGCGCGAGCCCTTGAAGCCATTGGTGCTGACGTTCGCGAGGTTGTTCGAGATCACGTCCATCTGCGCCTGCTGCGCATTCATGCCGGTGGCGGCGATGTAGAGTGAGCGATTCATCAATCTTCTCCGAGGCCCGTCGGGGCCCGTTAGCTAAAACTGAGCAACTGGTTGGCGGACTGATCGTTCTTGTCCGCGCTTTCCAGAAGCTTGGTCTGCATCTGGAACTGGCGCGCGTTGGTGATCATCGAGACCATCGCGCTAACCGGATTCACGTTGCTGCCTTCAAGCGATGCCGGCGCCACCGTCACGGCGGGGTCGGCATCGGCGGGATTGCCGTCGGCGGTGCGAAAAAGGCCGTCGTCGCCACGCGTGAGCGTTTGCGGATCGGGGTTGACCAGCTTCAGCTGATCGACCGTCACCACGGCGGTCGGCGGATCGCCCGGCGTGAGCGCCGACACGGTGCCGTCCTTGCCGATGGTGATCTGCGCGCCCGGCGGCACGGAAACCGGGCCGCCGTTGCCGAGCACCACCTGATTCGTGGCGTTCACCAGCTGGCCGTTCTGGTCGATGTGCAGATTGCCGGCGCGCGTGTAGGCCTCGCCGCCGTCCGCGGTTTGCACCGAGAGCCAGCCCGGACCTTCGATGGCGACATCGAGTGGATTACCCGTCTGCTGGATCGGGCCGGGCGTGTAGTCCGCACCCGGCGTCGACGACAGCACGAAGGTGCGCGTCGTGTCGTCGTTGACGGAACTGCCGTCGCCGAACGACATCGGCACGGCGCGGAAAGTCGCGAGCTGCGCGCGAAAGCCGGTGGTCGACGCGTTCGCCAGATTGTTCGCAACGATGGCCTGCTGTTCGAGCGCTTGCGTGCTGCCCGACATCGCGGTGTAGATCAGCCGATCCATGATGGGTGCGTCCTGCTCGCTTACAGGTTGATGAGCGTCTGGTCGACGGTCTGCTGGGTCTTGATCGTCTGCGCGTTCGCCTGATAGTTGCGCTGCGCGGTGATCAGATTCACCAGCTCGCTCGTCAGATCGACGTTCGAGTTCTCGACCGCGCCGCCTTGCAGCACGCCGTGATTGGTCGAGCCCGGCGCCGAAATCTGCGCGACGCCCGAAGCGGAGGTCTGCTGGAATTCGTTGTTGCCGAGGTTCACGAGACCGTTCTGGTTCGAGAAGTTGGCGAGCACGATCTGGCCGAGCGCCGCCGTTTGCTGGTTCGAATAGTTGCCGGTCAGCGTGCCGTCGGCGCCGATCGTGAAGCTCGTCAGCGTGCCGGCCGCATAGCCGTCGGGCTGCAGCGAGTTCACGCCGTCCTTGCCGCCGTACTGCGTGGTGCCGGAAATGTTCAGCGTCAGGTTCTGCGGCGTCGACGAACCGTCGGTGGTCGGCACCGAAAAGTTGAAGACGTACGGCGTGGCCGTCGCCGTGCCCGCGGCGTTGGTCGTGCCGAGCAGCGTGCCCGACGAATTGAAGTTCGCATGACCGACGAGCGTCGCCGCGCCCGTGGACACGCCCGCGTAGACGTCCCACGTGCCGGCGGACGACTTGGCGAAATACATGTTGACCGTCTGCGAGCCGCCGAGCGAGTCGTACACGGTCGTGCTGGTCGAGTAGTTGTACGTCGACGAGCTGTTCTGGTTGAACGCCACCGGCGTCGGCGCAATCGCGTAGCTGTCGCCGGTCGCCGGCACGCCGTTGAACGTGACCGTCTGGCCGTTGCCGAGCGAGATCGCCGAGCCTGCCGTGTAGGTGCCCGTGGTCGATGTGCCGAGCGTCGTGTCGGTCACCGTGTAGGCGGTCGCGCTGGTGAACTTGACGGTGTAGTTATCGTTGTTCGTGCCCGACGCGGTGTTCGTGATGGTCGCGCCCGGCGTGGTCAGCGTGCCCGTGTTGGTGCCGGCCGCGGTCACCGTCGGCGTGCCGAGCATCAGCGGGTCCTGCGCGTTCAGGTTCAGGCCGGCGGAGATGTTGGTGGTCGCCTTCGGCGCGATGTTCGCGGTCGGCACGCTGAGCGGTACGGTCTGCGCGGTGTTGATGATGCCCGAGCTGTTGGCCGCATAGCCCATCAGTTGCAGGCCTTCCGCGTTCGTGATGTTGCCGTTCTTGTCGAGCTGGAACACGCCGTTGCGCGAGTAGACGAGCGAGCCGTTGTTCGACAGCTGGAAGAAGCCGTTGCCGTTGATCGCGACGTCGAGCGCCTGGTTCGTGCTGGTGATCGTGCCTTGCGAAAACTGCTGCTGCACTTCGGCGAGCTTCGTGCCGATGCCGACCTGGTTGCCGACAGCCGTCGCCACCGAATTCGCGTACATGTCGGCGAATTGCGCCGCGCCGCTCTTGAAGCCAACGGTATTCGCGTTGGCGATGTTGTTGCCGATCACGTCGAGATCGCTCGACGATGCCGACAAACCACTCAAACCTTGTTGGTAACCCATGACGGTCTCCGTATCTGGAAGTCGTAACTGACTGAATCTGTATCAGAGGATCGCGGCGACGCTCGACAGCGCGACCGTCGAACCGTTCGACAGCACGAGACCCGGCGTGCCGCTCGCCTGCGTGACGACGCTCTGCACGGTCGAGCCCGCGAGCGTGGTGGCCGTGGCCTGCTGACCGTTGATCGTGCCGACCGCGCTGATGGTGTAAGTGCCGTCGGGGAGCGTGTTGCCGGCCGAATCGGTCGGCGTCCAGCCCACTGGAATCGTGCCCGCTGACTGCTTGCCGAGGTCGATCGTGTTGACGATCTGGCCGCCCGAATTCTTCACGACGACTTGCAGGTCGTTCACCGAGTTGGCGAGCTGCACGCCGAACGAGCTGGCCTTGCCGCTCGCCACCGAGACGGAGTTGCCCGGCGCGAGCACGGTCGAGCCGATCAGCAGCGCGGCTTGCGACTGCTGGCCTGCCGACATTTGCGTCGCGAGCGAACTCAACGTCGTGTTCAACTGGCTGATGCCCGACACGGTGTTGATCTGGGCGAGCTGCGAGGTCATCTGCGAGCTGTCCATCGGATTGGTGGGGTCCTGGTTCTTCAACTGCGCGACGAGCAGGCTCAGGAAGGTGTTCTGCAGATCGGTCGCCGACGTGCCGGACGTGCCGCTCGTCGAGCTTGTCGAGCTCGTCGAACTGGAGGCGCTCTTCGTGCCGTTCATCGTATCGAGCAACGATTGCGACACAGTCGTGCCGTTGCTGCCGATGGTGGTGCTGGTGGTCAAGGGGCTCTCCTCAGGTTCCGATCGTCAGCGTTTTCAGCATCAGGGTCTTGGCGGTGTTCAGGGTTTCCACGTTGGCCTGGTACGAACGCGACGCTGAAATCATGTTCACCATTTCCTGCACCGGATCGACGTTGGGCAGCGTGACGTAACCGTCCGGATTGGCCGCCGGGTTGCCGGGGTCATAGGCGGTTTTCATCGGCGTCGGGTCGTCTACCACGCCGGTGACCTGCACGCCGCCGACCTGCTGGCCGGAGCCCGTGCGCGCACCGCCGATCGGCGCGACCGCGAACACGACCTGCTTGGCCTTGTACGGCTGGCCGTCCGGGCCGGTCGTGCTGTCCGCGTTGGCGAGGTTCGACGCCGTCACGTTGAGCCGTTGCGACTGCGCGGACATCGCGGAGCCTGCAACACCAAAAATATTCATCAAAGAAGGCATGTTTTCTGATTTCTAGATTCGCTCTTACGAGCCGGACTGGATCGCCGACAGCATCGTTTTGATCTGGCTCGACAAGACCGTCATGCCCGATTCGTAATGCAACGTGTTGTCCGCGAACTGCACGCGTTCCGTATCGATGTCCACCGTGTTGCCGTCGAGCGCGGGCTGCGTCGGCACGCGGTATTGCAGGTTGCCGTAGTCGTCGGGCGAGCCGCCCGACGCGCTCAACGTCGACTTGCCGGACATGTGGCCAGGCGCCGTCGACGCCATCGACATGCCGCTTGTCACGCCGGCCGGCTGCTCCATCGCGAGCGTGGAAGTGTTCGACGCCGTGTTGCCGCCCGCGCCGCCGCCCTTTTTCAGCGCGCCCGCGAGCGACGACGCGAAATCGACGTCGCGCGCCTTGTAGCCAGGCGTATCGGCATTGGCGATATTCGACGACAGCAGCTCCTGGCGGTAAGCGCGCACATCGAGCGCTTCACGGCCAAAGGCGAATTCGGCATCGAGTTTGTCCAGCATATGAATCTCCGGAGAACGGTCCCGAGGCTTCCCGTGCGCCTCGCATGAGGACTGCATCAGACGAGAAGGCCTTTTTGCATGAGGTGCATCTTAGGGGCCGAACGCAAGCGGCAATCGGACGAATAACCGGGAAAGGGGGCTTCTATTCAACGTTTGCGCGAAGGGGTCTCTCAATAGAATGCAAGGCGTACCGAATGCATTCGATGGAGAACCCCGATGGACCAGCCCACTTTCGAGCCGACGCAGCGCGCAAACAGCGCGGCGGCGCATCGCGTGGGTGCGGCTGTCCTGCGCGTGGCGGCTCGGCTCGTGGCGCGCGCGCCGGTTCTGTGCGCCGCGCTGGGCGCATCCGCCGTCATGCTGTTCGCCCACACCGCGCACGCGGAAGAAGCCGGCGGTCCCATCGTGATTGCCGGCCCGAACGAAAACAATCCGGCCGCGCTCGCCGATCTCGCCCAACATATGCAGGCCGCGCCCGTGCCGCGGGCAGGTTCGGCCGCGACGCTCGCCGCCGCCACCGCGCAATCGCTCGCGCGTGAGCCGGCCGCGCGCGACGCCGATGCCTTCACGCGCGCCGCCAATGCCGGCGGCTCGATCGTCATTGCGGGCGCGGGCGAACCGCCTGCCGCGCCGCACATGATCCGCACGAATTTCAAGCCGGACGCGAATGGTGTCATCACCATTCCGGCGCCGGGACGCGCGAATTCCGGCGCGGCCAACACCATGAATGCCGCCGACGGCCTCGCCCGCGTCAATACGATGCCCGCTTCGCGCCAGGTCGTGCCGGTCGTCGTGACGCCCGCGCCGCAAGCCGGCAATGTGCGCCAGAATGCGGGCGCGCAGCCGGTCGCCGCCAACACGCCGATGAGCGTCATGAGCCGCGCGGCAGCAGGCGCATCGGCCGCGAGCGAATTCGACAGCCTCGCCTCTCGCGGCGAACCGCCGCAATTGGGCGCGAACGGCAAGCCGGTCGCGACGCGCGCCAACACGTCTTACGCGACGCCCGCGTCCATCGCGCGGATGCCGGGGGCGCGGCCCGTCGCGCCCGCCGTCGCGCAACAGGATTTGCGCGCGGCCGCGCCGGCCCAGCCCGCGCTGGTGCCCGGCCAGCAAGACCCGGAAGCGATTCGCGCCGCCGCGCTCGCGTTCTTGCAACAGCAATCGACGGGATTGCCGGGCAAAGTCGAGATCACGGTTGCGCCCGCGTTTCCGCGCGGCCTCGCGGCTTGCACGATGCTTGAGCCGTTCATGCCGAGCGGCGCGCGCCTGTGGGGCCGCGTGACCGTCGGCGTGCGCTGCGCGGGTCAGCGTCCGTGGACCATTTATCTGCAAGCGCGCATCTCGCTGCACGCCACTTACTATCTGGCCGGCCGCGCAATGGCGCCGGGCGAAGTGCTCACCGCCGCCGATCTCGTCGCGCGCGACGGCGATCTGACCGGCTTGCCGCAAGCCATCGTCACGGACCCGTCGCAGGCGGTCGGCTCCACCACGCTGACGCGCGTCGCGGCGGGCATGCCGCTGCGACGCGATATGCTGAAGAGCGCGTCGGCGGTCTCGATTGGACAAACGGTGCGCGTGGTCGCAGCCGGTGAAGGCTTTGCGATTTCGTCGGAAGGCAGCGCGATGAACAACGCGTCGCCAGGCCAGCAGGTTCGCGTGAAGACCGCGAACGGCCAGATCATCTCGGGCATCGTCAAGGATGGCTCGACGGTGGAGATTCAACTGTGAACCGGGCCGGCGTCCACGCCGCGCGGGTTACCGATGCGCCGCCCGTTTCAGGGCCGGATCGTCTTGATGGACAAGGGAAAGGCTTCAACGATTGCGCTAAAGTTTTGATCAACGCTTGCCGTTATCAGAATCAAATCGTTCAGGAAGCCAATCGTGAAAGTCGATTCCCAAACCAATTCGAATCTGCCGACGTTGAAAGACAGCCTCTCCCGCGCTCAGCAAAGCGATGCGGCGAGCGCGACCACCGGCGCGCAGACCGCGAGCACCGCCTCGCAACCCACTTCCAGCGGCTCGGGCGACGCCAGCGTCAGCCTGTCGGGGCTGTCGCAGCATCTGCGCAGCCTCGCGGCGTCCGGCTCGGCCGACATCGACACGGCACATGTCGAATCGATCAAGCAGGCCATCAAGAATGGCACGCTGCAGATCGATTCCGGCAAGATCGCCGACGGCGTGCTGAGCACCGCGCGCGATCTGTTGCAAAGCAAAACCTCGTCGACCGGCAATTAATCGACGCATCGAAGTACGGTGACTGGCCGGGCGGCATTCGACAAACCCGGCTCGCGGCAGACGCGCGAGCCGTCGTGTTCAGCGAGTTGTTGACATGAAAGACGCCCTGCTTGCCACCCTCATCGAAGAATATTCCGCCGTCGAGGCATTCGCCTCGATTCTCACGCTCGAGACCAAGGCATTGACCGCCTTGTCGCCGGTCGAGCTGCTGCCGTCGGTTATCGAGAAGAAAACCGAACTGATCGGCGAACTCGCGCAGCTCGAAACCCGCCGCGACGAACTGCTCGCCGGCATGGGTTTTCCGGGCGGCTGGACCGGCATGGAACTCGCCGCCGGCACGGACGAGCGGCTCGCCGGCCAATGGTCGCTGCTGCAAAAAGCCGCCGAACGCGCGCGGCGCGTCAATTCGAGTAACGGCGAATTGATCCGCGTGCGCATGGATTACAACCAGCGCGCGCTGACGGCGTTGCAGGTGGCCGTACCGCAAAAAGCTGGCTTCTACGGGCCGGACGGACGCATTCCGGCGCGCGCCGCCGTGTGAAGTTGTCGATGCCCGGCTCGCGTGCGACCGCGTGAGGCCGGCTGAACAAACAAGGTCGCCGAAGCATTGAACAAAGGGTTCGTCATGTTTGACGAGCCCTTTTTGTTTTTCCGGTTTCCGCGCTCGTCCAGCGCTCGCCAATCCCCGCCCTGCCCCGTCCAGCTTGCGTTAGCCATTCGGCCAGGTGGCGCAAATCCACCGTGCGCGATCAAATCTCCACTTTCCCCAACGAGATTTTCCACTGTCGAAGCCCGCGTTCAACGCGGCGCCGCGTGAGGGCAGCGGGACTTCACTCTAGCGAGGTTGTGTAATCGTGTGTATGATTCGAGGAGTGCAGAATGAACAGTGCCGAAGTCGTCAAACCGATTCACGCGGATGGCTGGCGGCTCATCCGGACAACGGGCAGCCATCATCATTTCCGGCACGCATTCAAAGCCGGGCTCGTGACCACCCTCCATCCCAAAAGGGATCTCCCGCCCGGCACGTTGAACAGCATCTTGAAACAGGCAGGGTTGAAATGAAAAACTTGATCTTCCCGATCGCAATCGAGCCGGGCGACGCGCAGCACGCGTTCGGCGTCGTCGTGCCGGACATTCCGGGTTGCCATTCGGCGGGAGATACGCTGGAAGAGGCTTACGCGAACGCGAAAGAAGCCATCGAGTCGCATCTGGACACGCTGCTCGACGAAGGCTTGCCGATTCCCGAAAGGCGGACGCTCGACGAGCATCGGCGTAATCCTGACTACGCGGGTTTCACGTGGGGAGTCGTCACTACTCGGAACATTCCCGCGCTGAAGAAGGCGGTGCGCATCAACATCTCGTTGCCCGAGGCGCTGGTGCAGGAAATCGACCAATATGCGCAGGCGCGCGGCATGTCGCGCTCTGCTTTTCTCGCGCTCGCGGCGGAGCATGAAATGGCGGGAGCATGACGCGAGGCGCGGGCATCGCCGTCGCTTCGCAGCTCAGGCGCGCGGCTTCGCGCGGGCTCGCGCAAGGTCAGCCGCTCAGGTCGTCTCCGCATTGGCCCAAGCCATTTCGCGCAAGCGCGTGCGCAAACGCGCGACCGCCTGGCTGTGCAACTGGCACACGCGCGACTCGCTGACTTCCATCACCGCGCCGATTTCGCGCAGGTTCATGCCGCGCTCGTAGTACAGCGACATGAGCAGCTTCTCGCGTTCGGGCAAGCGGTCGATCGCCTCGACCAGCGCCGAGCGCAGGCTGTCGTCGAGCAGCGCCGAGAGCGGGTCCGAATTATCCACGCAATAGCGGTCCAGAAACGGCTCGTCGTCAGCGGAACGGTCGAAGTCTTCGTAGTAGATCAACTGGCTGCCATGCAGGTCTTGCAGCATCGACTGATATTCGTCGAGCGGCATTTGCAGGTGCTCGGCAATCTCCGTTTCGCTCGCCGAGCGGCCCAGGTTCTGCTCCACCTTGTGCACCGCCGTTTCGACTTCTCGCGAAGTGCGTCGCAAGCTGCGCGGCAACCAGTCGTTGCTGCGCAATTCGTCGAGCATCGCGCCGCGAATCCGCTGGCTCGCGTAAGTCTCGAACTGTGCGCCCTGATCTTCCTTGTAGCGGCTCGCGGCATCCAGCAAGCCAATCATGCCGGCCTGAATCAGATCATCGAGATCGACGCTGGCCGGCATTTTGGCAACGAGCTGCAAGCCGAGTCGACGCACGAGCGGTGCGTACTTCGTCAAAACGTCGGCTTGGGAAATCTTTCCCTGAGCGTTGTACATCGTGCTCCCCTTGTCCTTGTGCCGCCCCTCAGGCGTGCTGCGCGGACGGTTGGTCGGCGTGTTGCGCCGCTGTAACTGTCGCAGGCGCCATCCAGGGCGCTTGCGACGACATCGCTGGCCGCATCGGCCAGTACTGCAATTCGGCTGCGAGGTGCCGGAAGTCGCGCGCCGCCGGAGTCGACGGAAATGCGTCGACGACACAACGCGACAACTCTTCGGCTCGCGCCATCCGCGCATCGGCGGCAATGCAACCGGCGTCTTCCAGCGCCACCGCGAGGTAGCGTCCGGCCACACCGGCCAGGTTGGCAAAAGTGGTGTGCGCGTCTTCCACGCTCTGCACGTGATTCACCAGCACGCGAAACTGCGCGAGCGCGTGTGCGTAATGCAGACGCTTCATGCAGGCATAGGCGTCGGTGATCGGCTGCGCGGCCATGCGCGTGACGATCATCACGTCGTGCGCCTGCGTCGCGAGCGCGGACAGATGGCCTTGCTGATCCAGTTGCGCGTCGATCAGCACGATGTCGGCCGAGCCGTGCAGCACCACGCCGAACTGCGCCGCGCTGTAGCCTTCGCGATGCGCGCGCGAGGCCGCCAGCACCGAGAAGCCAAGCGGATGGCGCGCCGCGGCGTCGTCGAGCGTCATCTCGCCGCGCATCACGGCGGCAAAGTTGCCCGCGGCGCGCACGCTGCCGAGCATCGCGCTCACCGACTTCGGGCCGAGACACTCGTCGATCACGAGCACGTCCTTGCCTTGCTGCGCGAGCGCGGCGGCGAGGTTCGTCACGGTCGTCGTGCAGCCGGCGCCCGCTGAGCCGCCCGTCACCGCAATCACCCGCGAGCCGCTGCGCGCGAGGAGGCGCCGCAGTCCTTCTGCCTGATCGGAGATGAGCTTATCCAAAGCGGACCTCGTGCAATTCAGCGGTCGAACGAGCGGACAACGCGGAGAGCAGGCCGGGCACGTCGTCGTCGTGCGGCACGAACGGCGAGTGATCGCGCGGAATGCAGAACGCGCTCTTCAGCAGGAAACGTTTGGTCGCGACATACAGGTTTTCCGGCACCTTCTGACCGGTCGATACGTAGTGCACCGGCAACTTGTAGCGGATCACCGTGTCGAGCACGCCGCCCAGATTGGTGGCTTCGTCGAGCTTGGTCAGGATGCAGCCGGCGAGCGGCTGTTGATCCGGCGCGCGCTGATACGCCTGCACGACTTCGTTGAGCGTGTCGCCATGGCTGGTTGCGTTGAGCAGCAGCAGGCGCTGCACCGGCTGACCGGCGCGGCACAGCATCGCGATCTGTTCCTGCACGAGGCGGTCGCGCTGGCTCATGCCGATCGTGTCGATCAGCACAATGTGTTTGTTGCGCAATTCGGAGAGCGCGAGTTGCAGGTCGGCGCTGTCTTTCACCGCGTGAACCGACACGCCGAGAATCTTGCCGAAGATGCGCAGTTGTTCGTGGCCGCCGATCCGGTAGCTGTCGGTGGTGAGCAGCGCGACCTTGCTGGCGCCGAAACGCATCACGCAGCGCGCGGCGAGCTTCGCGGTGGTCGTCGTCTTGCCGACGCCCGTCGGGCCCATCAGCGCGAAGACGCCGCCGCGCTCCATCAGCGCGTCTTCGTCTTCCATGACCGGCAGGTTCGAGGCGAGCACCGAGCGCACCCAGTCCATGCCGTCGTCCATGTTGTCGAGGTCGTCGGGCAGGTTATCGACCATCATCTGCACGAGCTGCGCCGAAAAGCCGGCCGCGAACAGATGCTTGGTGAGCGCGCCGCGCGTCGGATTGCGGCGCTGGCGATCGCCCCACATGAGGCCGGCGAACTGCTCTTCCATCATGCCGCGCAGCGACGACAGCTCGCTCATCACGGTTTCGTTGACGACCTGCTCCATGCGCGCCTTGATCGCTTCGGCGACGGCAGCGGGTGTGCGCGGGTCGTCGGTGGCGGCGGGCAGCGGCGCGCTCTTTTGAGCGGCGCGGCGGGCGGCGACCTGCGCGGCTTCGCGAGCCCAGTCGGGCGTGTTCTCCGATTGCGGCGCGAAGTTCTTGCCGCCCTCGACGGCCGCGCCGAGGCCTTTGGCCATCGCGGCAGACGGCGTCATCGGCAGAGCACGCGCGCTGTATTCGCCCTGCGGCTCCTGCTCGGCGGCGATGCGTCGCGCATGGTCGATCAGCCAGGGATTCGACTCGGCCATCGTGCGCGGCGCGTCGATGCCGGCAGCCGGCGCAGCGGAGGCGGACGGCACGCCGGCGGCCTTCAGCAGGTCGGCGCGAATGTCTTCGCTCAATCGCGAGGCCGCGGCGCGCGCGCTCGGCTGGCCGACGCGGATCGGTTGCGATTGCGGCGCCTGCTCGTGGCTCGCGGCAGCGGACGCCGTGGCCGCCGATGCGGTCTTGCGCGTATCGGTGGAAGCCGTGGAAGCGGCTGCGGGCTTTGCCGTTGCATTCATGGCCGCGCTGGCCGCGACACGCGCAGCCGGCTGATCGTCGTGAGCGCCTGACTGCGCGGAATCGGCGAAGCTGCCCGCCGTCTCGGTCCCGGCTTCGGGGCTCGCGCCGAACACCGACGAGAACACGTCCGGCATGCCGCTCGCATACGGATTGGCCTGCATCGGCTGCGCGGCGGACATGGCGCGCGGTGCCATCGGCGCGGGCTGCGCGGCCCCCGCGTGAGTCGATGCCGATTGGGCTGCGTTCGCGCTGGCGCGCGGCACTTTCGGCGTGATCGCCGCAAGCTCGCTGTCGGCCAGAGCGACGATCTCGACACTGCCGTCGTCCATCGTCCGATTGGAGAGCACGACCGCGTCGGCGCCCAACGCCTCGCGCACGAGACGCAGCGCGTCGCGGCTATTGGCACCGATAAATTTACGAATGTTCAAGCTGGACCCCCGATGAGGTAAACGGACTGACGGACCGGCAACACACCGCTTCCCATTGAGATCATTATTGCGAAACCCGTCGACCGACGATCGGTGGATAAAGGCTGTTAAACGTGGGTAATTCGAACGATGGACGCGCGCGGCGATTCACGCGCGCGGCGGTTTGAAACGGCGCCTGGCCGCGCGACGCCCGCCAACCCCGCGATTCCCCGAACGAAGCATGGACTCACACCGATGCCCGCGGCGCGCAAAGTCAGGCGCGGAAATGAAAACCGGCGCTCGCGTGAATCGCGGCGCCGGTATGAAGGTCGGAGAGGAAGCGGGCGCCTAGGCGCGCGCGCCGATCAGATTCACGACCTTGATGTTGCGCGTGTCGGGCACTTCGGCATATGAGAGCACCTTCAGCTGCGGCAGGCTGCGGCGCAGGAAGCGCGCGAGCATCGGCCGCAGCGCATGCTGGACGAGCAGCACCGGCGCGAGCCCCAGATTCTGCTGACGCGTCATCGCCTTCTGCGTTTCGGTCATCAGCGTATGCGCGAGGCCCGGTTCGAGGCCTGGATTGGAACCGGTAGAAAGTGCCTGCGAGAGCACGCGTTCGAGATTCGAGTCGAGGCCCATCACCTGCATGTCGCCCGTGCCGGGGAACCACTGCTGCGTAATCGCGCGGCCCAGCGCGAGACGCACGGCTGCCGTGAGATCGTGCGCGTCGGTGATCTTCGGCGTGTGTTCGGACAGCGCTTCGAGAATCGTGCGCAGATCGCGGATCGGCACGCCTTCCTCCAGCAGGTTTTGCAGCACTTTTTGCAGCGTGGTGAGCGGCAGCGTCTTCGGCACCAGATCGTCGACGAGCGACGGCGTGTCCTTCTGCATCCGTTCCAGCAGCGCCTGCACTTCGCGGCGGCCGAGCAGCTCCGAGGCATGCGTGACCACGAGGTGATTCAGGTGCGTCGCGACCACCGTGCTCGAATCGACCACCGTGTAGCCGTACACCTGCGCCTGCTCGCGCAAATTGGTATCGATCCAGATGGCCGGCAGACCGAATGCCGGGTCTTGCGTCGGCGTGCCCGGCAACGCGGCGGACACCTGGCCCGGATTGATCGCGAGCCATTGCCCCGGAAACGCCTCGCCGACGCCCACTTCCACGCCCTTGAGCGCGATGCGATAGCCATTCGGCCGCAATTCCAGGTTGTCGCGGATATGAATAACCGGCGGCAAGAAGCCGATTTCCTGCGCGAACTTCTTGCGGATGCTCTTGATCCGCTTGAGCAGCTCGCCGTCCGAATTCTTGTCGACGAGCGGAATCAGCCGGTAGCCGACTTCGAGACCGAGCGTGTCGATCATCGTCACGTCATCCCAGCTTGCTTCGGTGTTCTCGACCGGCGTGATCGCGGTCGGCGCGACATCGACGAGCGCGTTGGTGTTCTTGCGTTCCTCGGCGCGCTTTTTCATCGTGCGGCCGAGCTGGATCAGACCGCCGCCCAGCACCAGAAACGCGAAGTGCGGCATGCCCGGGATCAAGCCCATCAGCACGAGAATGCAGCCGGTGATCATCAGCACGCGCGGGTTCGTGAAAAGCTGGCCCGTGAGCTGGGTGCCGATGTCTTCATTGGTCGCGACGCGCGACACGATCACGCCGGCCGCCGTCGAAATCACGAGCGACGGAATCTGCGCGACGAGGCCGTCGCCGATGGTCAGCAGCGTGTAGTTCTTGCCGGCGGCCGCGAAGCTCATGTCGTGCTGGACAATACCGACAATCAGCCCGCCGATGATGTTGATCACCATGATCAGCAGGCCGGCAATCGCGTCGCCGCGCACGAACTTGCTCGCGCCGTCCATGGAACCGTAGAACTCGGCTTCCTGCGAGACTTCCGAGCGGCGCTTTCTCGCCTGCTCTTCGTTGATGAGGCCGGCGTTCAGATCGGCGTCGATCGCCATCTGCTTGCCGGGCATCGCGTCGAGCGTGAAGCGCGCGGACACTTCCGCGATCCGCCCCGCGCCCTTGGTGATCACCATGAAGTTGATGACCATCAAGATGATAAAGACGACGATACCGACCGCGAAGTTGCCGCCCACGAGGAAGTGGCCGAACGACTCGATCACCTGGCCGGCCGCGTCAGGGCCGGTGTGGCCTTCGAGCAGCACGACCCGCGTGGACGCCACGTTCAGCGACAGGCGCAGCAAGGTCGAGAACAGCAGCACGCTCGGAAAGGCGGCAAAGTCGAGCGGCTTCATCGTGTACATGCTGACGAGCAGCACCATCACGGAAAGCGCGATGTTGAAGGTGAACAGCAGATCCAGCAGGAACGGCGGCAACGGCAGAATCATCATGCCGAGGATCATGCAGATCAGCACCGGCCCGGCGAGGGCGCGCAAATTGGCGGTGCTGAAGGCATCCGGCCGTCGAGCGAGGAAACCGGCGCGAGCGTTCATGCGGAGGCTCCGTCATCGTTAGCGGGGTTAAGCGTGTCGGCGGCTTCCTGATCGGCTTCTTCATCCGATACACCGCCCTTGTCGAGTTCCGCGGGCACGTCGAATTCGGTCGGTGCGACCGGTGCGACGCCGCCTTCGGTTTTGAAGCGCCGCAACTGGTACACCCACGCGAGCACTTCGGCGACCGCGCCATACAGCGGGCCGGGAATCTCGCGGTTCAGTTCGACGTTGTGATACAGCGCACGCGCGAGCGGCGGCGCTTCCAGCAGAGGCACATTGTTTTCGGCGGCGAGTTCGCGAATCCGCGCGGCCACGAGGTTCACGCCCTTCGCGACCACCTTCGGCGCGCGCATCTCGCCGTCCGTGTATTGCAGCGCGACCGCGAAGTGCGTCGGGTTCGTGACCACGACGTCGGCCTTCGGCACCTGCGTCATCATGCGGCGGCGGGCAATCGCGCGCTGCTGCTGGCGAATGCGGCCCTTCACATGCGGATCGCCTTCGCTTTCGCGATGCTCGCGCTTCACTTCTTCCTTGCTCATGCGCAGTTTCTTGTGGAACTGCCAGAGCTGATACGGCACATCCAGCGCGGCCACCACGAACATGCCCGCGACCGTCATGCCGCAGCACACGGCGATCAGATGCACGGCGTTGGCCAGCGCCAGATTGAGCGGCTGCGTGGCCAGCGCCAGTATTTCCTCGCGCCGGTTCCAGATCGCCGTGCCGCCGATAATGCCCACCACCAGCGTCTTCGCGAGCGACATGACGAGCTGGACGGGTCCGTTGATCGAGAAAATCTTGCCGAGGCCGGCGATCGGATTCAAACGGTCGAACTTGGGTTCGAGCCCTTTCGCCGAGAGTTGCCAGCCGCCCAGCGCCATCGGCGCGAGCAGCGCGGCTGCGCCGGTGAAGGCGAGAATCGGCAGCAGCGCGTAGAGACCTTCGAGGCTGGCCGCGCCCGCGCCGATCATCATGCGATGCGTTTCGAATGCGCTCGCGTGATCGAAGGTGAAGGCCGCGCGCAGCATGCCCTGCAAATGCGCGCCGATGCTGCCGGACATCCCCCATACGCCGAAGAAGCCGGCCGCGAGCAACGCGAACGTCGATAGCTCCCGCGAACGCACGATCTGCCCTTCCTCGCGCGCTTTCTGCAAGCGCCGGGGAGTGGCTGATTCGGTTTTTTCGAGGTCGCTTTCCTCTGCCACAAAGCTCTCCAATCGGCCGAGGCACCGTGCCTCTTTCCAGTGAGAGCGATTATTCCCGCTCGGCGCAAGCACCGATCGGCGGATAAAGCAGGGGAAACGGGGGCTTTTCGAGGGATGGGTGGACGCGGCGCAAGCCTGCGCGGCCGCCAGTTAAAACGCCCGCGCGGAGCCGCGCGGGCGTTGTGCTGCTGTCAGGCTGTCTTATCGGGCCGGACGGCTACCCGGCTTAGAACGCGACATACGGCGCCTGGCCGCCGCTCGCGCTCAGATCGTAGCCGTAATAGACGTGACGGCCATAGAAGAACGGCAAGCCGAGGTCGAAGGCGCTCAAGCCGCCGACCTGCCCCGCCAGGTCGTTGAACGCGTAGCTCGTGCCGTTGCCGAACAGCGTCGACGCGCTGACGATGCCCACACCGACCGCCGCCTGCACATTGTTATTGCCGACCAGCGTCACCGTGCGGGTCTGCGCGGTGGACGGGCAGTAAAAGCCCCGGAAGTTGCCGTTGCTGTCGCACAGCGTGATCGAGCTGTCGTTGAAGAAATAGCCGTTCGAGCCCGAGTCGAGAAACGCTGTCAACTTGCTGCCGTTGAACGAGCTGTTGGCCATGTTGCCGTAGCCGTCGGTCGTGAAGCTCTGCGCGGCCGTCAGCGCGTTGTTCGACTGCGTGCCGACGCCGAACACGAGCGTGCCGGTGGCCGACGCCGCGCCGGAGTTCGATATGGGCGGCAATTGCACGATCACGCCGTTGTTGTCGGCCGTGAAGTTCGCGACCGGATTGGCAACCTGCTTCGTGGCCGCGACCGCGGTACGGGCGCACGATCCGCCGTTCGCACACCCGAAGTAGTTGCTGTAGGTCGGTGCCAGCGTTGGGTCCGAGCAGTTCCGGCCGCAGTCGTTGAGCGCGGTCCCGATGCCGATAATGCCGTTCGCGCCGAGATCGCTGACCGTGCTTTCCTGCGAGCCGTTGCTGCAACCCGGCGACGGCACCGGAGTTCCGGTCATATCGCCAATGATCTGCACCGGAACGCCCGACGCCGACGTCGTTTCCCCGCCGACCTTGACGATCGCGTTGCGCACGCTGCCCCACGTGAAGCCATCGGCGAAACCGGCGCATTCAGCGAGGTTCGCGCCGGTCGTCGTGGTGTTTTGCGTCAATGCGGCTTGCATCGACGAATTGAGCGCCGAATTGACGATGCGCAGCCCGAACGAGCCGGTATCCACCTGAACGTTGTCGATGGTCTGACACGTCGAGGGACTGTTGGGCGCGCACACGGTCACGCTGATCGCGGGGATGTTGATCACGCCTGTCGCGCCGTGGGCGACCGTGATCGCCACGGTGTTCGCGGCCGTCGCGGCGATCGGCTGCTGCGTCGGGCTGGACGGCAACGAGCCGCTGATCTGACCGTTCGAACCGCCGCCGCTCGAACCACTGCTGCTGGAACCGCTGTCGCCACCGCCGCCGCCGCCGCACGCGGCGAGCGCCGATACCAGTGCGACAGTCACCACAACCTGCATCCAGTCCTTGAGTTTCATTGCAATAGGCATTGTTCGTCCTCGCCGTTACTGGATGTCGGAGCTGCTGACGCCGGCGGGCAGCGCGGGCGGCAGCCATGCGCGGCCGCTGAACGCGCCCATATGGCCGCCGGATTGCACGGCGAGTGTGCTCTGATCCACCGCAACCGGTCCGCGTCCGCCGCCGCGCGCCGCGCGCGCCGCCTTCACGCCCGCCACATATTGCGGGAAATAATTGCCGAGCAGATCGTTCAGATCCGGCATTTGCGGACCGCTCCAGGCGATGCCGAACACGGTGCCGTCGGCGGCGAGATACTCGCGCACCACGGTGCCGTTGCCGAGCGTGGTCTGGCGCACGGTATAAGACGCGGAAGCCGAAGCGGAAGAAGCCGCGCCCGACGCCGAACGCACGACGGCGCTCGAAGCGTTACTGGCGGGCTGCATGACATGGGACGAAACCGACGCATCCGATGGAGGCGTCATTGGGGCGCCGCCGAGCGCCGCATGAGCGGGCTGCAGGGCAAACAACGAACACGACAAAGCAAGCGCCGTCAGAAAACCGGCGCGGCGTATATGACTCCGCATAACGAAACTCCTCCCTGGCTGCTAGCTCGGCGCACACATCGTGCGAGCCGGCTGCACGTATAGGCCAATCATAGGGCACGGATGGGCTGCGTACTGAGGCAAACCGCACCATGCAGCCCGTCGGCGACAGCGTTTTTTCGACGCGCCGCCGTTCCTTGGCCTTGTAGTATGCCTGCGGTTTGCGTCCATAAACAGAGCACAGGCTCGGGAGCAGTAATTGCTACGCACGCCGAATCGGCCTCGCGCCCCACGAGGCGCGGGCCATTTAGAAGCCGAGGCTTGCCAGCAGATCGTCGACTTGCGACTGGTCCTGCATCACGTCCGCCTTGCCTTCCGGATTGACCTGCGGGCCGTTCAGCAGATGTTCGGGGCTGCCGGTCGACGACACTTCCGCCGCCAGCGCCGCCGCGTTCGCCGCGAACTGCTCGCGCCGTTCGAGCGCGATGTTCTCGACGAGCACGCCGAGCAACTGCTGCTCGATCAGGTACACGACGTCGGTGATTTTCTTGATCACCTGGCCCGTCAGATCCTGGAAATCCTGCGCGAGCATGATCTCCATGAGCTGCGAGTTGGTCGCGGTGGTCGCCGTGGGCACGCCGCGCAGAAATTCGCGCGTGTCGCCCATCAACGTGCGCACTTCCGCGCGTTCGATGGGCGCCGCATACCACTGCTCCCAACGCGCATCGAGTTCGCCGGCGTCTTTTTGCAACTGCTCCTGAATCGGCTTCGCGATGTCGATCGAGGACAGCACGCGCTCGGCGGCCTGCTCGGTCATGTTCGCGATGTACTTCAGCCGGTCGCGTGCATCGGGCACGGCTTCGGCCGCGCGCTCGACGTGCTTGTCGAGCCCGAGTTCGCGCATCGAATCACGCAGCGTACGTGTCAGTTGTCCAATGCGGGCGAGAATGCGGTCTGACGCGAAGTCGCCGTTCTCGTTGACCGCGTCGGCGAGAGGCGCTTGGGTCGGCAGGTTCACATCAGCTCCCGGTCTTGGCCATCTTCTCGAGAATCTTGTTGAGCTTCTCGTCCAGCGTCGCAGCCGTGAACGGCTTCACGACGTAACCGCTCGCGCCCGCCTGAGCCGCCGCGATAATGTTTTCCTTCTTCGACTCGGCCGTCACCATCAGCACCGGCAGATGCTTGAGGTTGGCGTCGGCGCGAATCTCCTTGAGCATGGCGAGACCGTCGAGGTTCGGCATGTTCCAGTCGGAGATCACGAAGTCGTAGGCGCCGCCGCGCAGACGCGTGAGACCGGCCTGGCCGTCTTCCGCTTCGTCGACGTTGCCGTAGCCCAGTTCTTTGAGGAGGTTGCGGACGATTCGTCGCATCGTCGGAAAGTCGTCCACCACCAGAAACTTCATTGCCTTATCCATTTGATTCCCTTTACTTGATTCACGGTGCGGCGCATGACCGCCTTAATACGAACGGCGCATCAAACCCGCTGCACGCGATCGCCCATCGACGCAAGACGCGCCATGACGCGCCGGCTCATGTCCGGCAGCGACGCGATTTCGTCGGCCGCGCCAAGCGCAATGGCTTCGCGCGGCATGCCGAACACGATACAGCTCGCCTCGTCCTGCGCAAGGGTGTAAGCCCCTGCCTTTTTCATATCCAGCAAACCTGCGGCGCCGTCGCGCCCCATTCCGGTCAGAATCACGCCGACCGCATTCTTGCCCGCGTGCTGCGCGGCGGAGCGGAACAACACATCCACCGACGGACGATGCCGGTTCACCGGCGGATCGTCCGACAGATGCGCGATGTAGTTCGCGCCGCTGCGCGCGAGCAACAGATGCGCGTGGCCGGGCGCGATGTACGCATGTCCCGGCAGCACACGTTCGCCGTGCTCTGCCTCTTTAACGGTAATCCGGCACAAACCATTGAGGCGTTGCGCAAAAGATTTTGTGAAACCGGGCGGCATGTGCTGTGCGATCAGCACGGCCGGCGCATCCGGCGGCAGCGGCACGAGCACTTCGCGGATGGCTTCCGTGCCGCCCGTCGACGCCCCGACGATAATCAGCTTCTCGGTACTGACGAGCGGATTGTTGAAGAGCGGCGCGGCGCTGGCCAGCGCGTGTCCGGTCGCAGCAGCGTGCGCATGCTGCGCGGGCGCGGCCTGGCGCACGCGCGCGCGGGCCGCCGCGCGAATCTTGTCGGCGAGCTTTTCCGCGTAGTCGAGCATGCCGTCGCGAATGCCGACCTTCGGCTTCGTCACGAAATCGACTGCGCCCAGTTCCAGCGCGCGCAGCGTGATTTCATTGCCGCGCTCGGTCAGCGAAGACACCATCACGACCGGCATCGGCCGCAGGCGCATCAGCTTTTCGAGGAAGTCGAGGCCGTCCATGCGCGGCATTTCGACGTCGAGCGTCAACACGTCCGGGTTGTGCTGCTTGATCAGCTCGCGCGCGACCAGCGGGTCGGGCGCCGTCGCGACGACGGTCATGTCCGGCTGGCCATTGATGATCTCCGTCATCAGGCTGCGGATCAGCGCCGAATCGTCGACGCACAATACTTTTATCTTTTGCACGGCGCTCACGCCTCCTCTGTCGTTCTGGCGTTGTTTGAGTGACTCGGACGCGCGGCCGAGCCGAACAGTTCGATGCGCGGTCTCGTTGCGCCCACACCGTTCGCCGCCGCTGCCGCTGCCGCTGCTTTACCCGCCGATGTCCCCGCTGCCGCGCCGGTCGAGCCGAACAGCTCGATCTTCGGCTTGGCGGCGGCGGGCGCTGCAAACAGTTCGACGCGCTTTCTCGCGGCGGCGAGACGCTCGGCGCGCGCTTCGGCGCTCTGACGCACGAGCGCCTGTTCGCGCTCCGCCACGCCGGGGTCCTGCTGCAAGCGCAGCTTTTTCACCATCACCTGGCCGGTGCGCGGCATGAATGCCACCTTGCGCGGATGCGAGCCCTGCAAATCCTCGGCGACGATGCGAATCTTTTCGAGCGCGAGATAGCGGCGCACGAATTCGGAATTGCGATCGCCGATATTGATGGTCGTCATGCCCGCAAGCACCGCGCCGCCGCCGAACACCTTCGCTTCGAAGCGCTCGCGCCGGCCGCCCGCCTTGATCAACTCGTTGATCAGCACTTCCATTGCGTACGCGCCATAGCGCATCGAATCGGAGGCGGGCTGGCCGACCTCGGCGCCGTCGTCGGGCAACATGAAGTGATTCATGCCGCCGATGCCGGCCGTGCGGTCCTGAATGCAAGCCGCGACGCACGAGCCGAGCACGGTGACGAGCACCATATCCTCGTGCGTGGTGTAGAACTCGTTCGGCAACAGCTTCACGCCGGGGCGCTGGAAGTGGTTGTCGTAGTAGAGATTGGTGGCGATCGGCAAGGTGCTGCTCATACCGTCACCCCGCTGGCCACGGCGCTCATCGCCGTGCCGCCCGCCGCACTAGCCGCCGCCCGCGTCGGCGTGCGCGCGCCGACGGCATCGCGCGTCAGTTCGTAGACGGTCTGGCCGCGCAGCTTGAACGCCTGCGTCACATACGTGAAGTTTTCGGAGTGGCCGGCAAACAGCAGGCCGCCCGACTTCATCAGCGGTTCGAAGCGCGAGAGCACTTGCGCTTGCGTCGGCTTGTCGAAATAGATCATTACGTTGCGGCAGAAGATCGCGTCGAACTGCGTGCGCAACTGGTAATCGCGGTCGGTGAGATTCAACTGCTCGAAGCGGACCATGGCGCGCACTTGCGGACGCACCTTGACGAGGCCCGCATGCGCGCCCGTGCCCTTCAGGAAAAAGCGCTTGAGCCGCTCGGGCGACAGGTGCTTCACCTGGTCGAACTGATACATGCCGGCTTCGGCCTTGGCGAGCACTTGCGTGTCGATGTCGGTGGCGAGCACCGTGGCCTGCCGCGCGCCGGTTTCGCCGAGCGCCTCGATCAGCGTCATCGCGATCGAATACGGCTCTTCACCGGTCGATGCCGCCGAGCACCACACGGAAACGGGCTGCGCGCGGCGCGGCGCGAAATCGGCGAGGATCGGAAAGTGATGCGCCTCGCGGAAGAACGCGGTCAGGTTCGTGGTGAGCGCATTGGTGAATGCCTCCCACTCGGCCGGGTCGTTTTCCGCTTCGAGCAGATCCAGGTAATGCCTGAACGAGTCGAGGCCGCGCGCGCGCAGCCGGCGCGCGAGACGGCTATACGCCATGTCGCGCTTGTGATCGGAAAGCGAAATGCCGGCGCTGCGGTGAATCAGTTCGCGAATGCGTGTGAAATCCGTGGACGTGAATTCGAAATCACGTCCCTGTTCGCCGGATCTGACCGGTTCTGCCCGGTCGGTGCGTTGCTGTGCGCGCGTTGCCATCATGAAAGTTCCTGCCTGCGATACGAGCCATCACGCTCGCCCGGCGGAATCTCCGACGAGCAGCGGATTGTTTTCGCGGGGTCGCGCCCGCCCGCTAGTTCCATCACCATGCGGCCGGCCCGCGGCACGCCGGTTAGGCGTGCTTCGATGATTCGCGCCACAGGGCGCGAGATACCGAATGACCGCATGTTGTTCCGTCATTGCCTAGAAGGTTTCCCAGTCGGCATCCGAGCCCGCCGAGGCGACGCTTGCCGCAGCCGGACGTGCGGCGAATTCCGGTGTCGCGCGAGACACCTTCGGCTTGAGCGCCGGTTCGACGCGCGCCGCGGACGCTTCGTGGTGAGCCGAAGCCGGCGCGGTGCTGCTGGCCGTCGGTGCGCTTGCCGATGCCGGCTGCGCCGCGCGCGGCGCGGATTTCGCCGCCGGCTTGCTGGTGGCCGCGCCTGCGCGCGGCTTCAGCTGCGGCAAGGCTGTCGCGCTGGCAGCGCGAGCCGGGCTGCCGCCGACCTTCCAGCCGCTCATCACGGCTTGCAACTGGCGCGTCTGCTCTTCGAGCGAGGCCGCCGCTGCCGCCGCCTGTTCGACGAGCGCCGCATTCTGCTGCGTGACTTCGTCCATCTGGACGACTGCGCGATTGACCTGCTCGATGCCGCCCGACTGCTCCTCGGACGCCGCGCTGATCTCGCCCATGATGTCGGTCACGCGGCGCACGGCCTGCACGATCTCGTCCATCGTCGTGCCCGCGCGTCCGACCAGCGTCGAACCGCTTTGCACCTTGTCGGCCGAGTCGCCGATCAGTTCCTTGATTTCCTTCGCGGCACTCGCGCTGCGTTGCGCGAGGCTGCGCACTTCGCCGGCCACGACCGCGAAGCCGCGGCCCTGTTCGCCGGCGCGCGCCGCTTCGACGGCCGCGTTCAGCGCAAGAATATTGGTCTGAAACGCAATGCCTTCGATCACGCCGATGATGTCCACCACCTTGCTCGAACTGCTGGCGATGTCCTGCATCGTCGTGACGACCTGGCTCACCACCTCGCCGCCGCGCGTCGCGATGTCGGACGCGTTGACGGCCAACTGGCTCGCCTGGCGCGCGTTCTCGGCGTTCTGCCGCACGGTGCCCGTCAGTTGCTCCATGCTCGATGTGGTTTCCTGCAACGAGGCGGCCTGCTGTTCGGTGCGCTGCGACAGATCGGTGTTGCCCATCGCGATTTCGCGCGCGCCGGTGTCGATCGATTCGGTGCTGCTGCGAACCGCCGTGACGATCTTCGACATGCTGTCCTGCATCTGCTTGATGCCGGCGAACAGGCGGCCGATTTCATTGCCGCTTCTCAGCTCGATCTTCTCCGACAGATCGCCCAGGGCGATCCGCTCGAAGCATTCGGTGGCGTCCGTGAGCGGCTGCACGATCAGGCCTCGCAGCGCGAAGCGCATGCCGACCACGAGCAGCAGCGAGAGCGCAGAGAACGCGACCATCAGCGTCTTCATCAGCGAAATGTTCGACTGCGAGCTTTCCTGCTGGTCCGCCGCCTGTTGCTGCAAGCTCTTGACCACTGCCGACGCCGCGTTGTCGTAGGAGACGAACATCGGGCTGATCTTCGTGTCCGCGACCGCGTGATACGCGGTGAGATCGTTCGCGCGCAACGCGGCGAATTCGGGTTCCATGCCGTCGCGCACAAGTGTCGTGCGGCGCGCGAGCAGTTCGTCGAGACGCGCCTGATCGACGCCGTTCTTCGGCGCGTCGAGAAAGGCCTGCCAGTTCTTGTTGCTGAAGCCGTAAAGCTCCACCGCGCGATCCAGCACCTTCTTCGCCGTTTCCGTGTCGCCGGCGGCGCTCAGCGCGTTGAAGCGATCGAGGGATACGCGCGAGCGCAGCAGGTACGCCGACGCTTCGTCGAGCGAGTGAATCGCCACCAGATCGCCGCGTGCGATCCGGTCGAGCGACTGGCTTGCGCTGCCCAGCGCCGTCAGCCCAAGCACGCCGACCACCATGGTCAGCGCGACGAGAATGATCCCCACGAGCGTGAGCGATGTGCGAATCGACCACCTGCTTAGCATCTCATTGCTCCCTGTCGCAAACTTCTTTGAACGCCGCAGCCCTTAAACGCCGAGTGCTTCGATGAGCGCCATTTCGCGGCTCGTCATCAGCTTTTCGATATCCATCAGAATCAGCATGCGGCCGTCGACGGTGCCGAGGCCCGTCAGATACTCGGTCGTCAGCGTCGCGCCGAACTCGGGCGCGGGCATGATCTGATCGACGGCGAGCGTCAGCACGTCCGACACGCCGTCCACCACCATGCCGACCACGCGATGCGCGACGTTCAGGATGATCACGACGGTCTGGTGGTCGTACTCTACGCGGCCCAGATGAAACTTGATGCGCATATCGACGATCGGCACGATGATGCCGCGCAGATTGATGACGCCCTTGATGAACTCGGGCGCATTCGCGATGCGCGTCACGTTGTCGTAGCCGCGGATTTCCTGCACCTTGAGAATGTCGATGCCGTATTCTTCGGCGCCGAGCGTGAAGACGAGGAATTCCTGACCGCCTGCGTCGGCCTGCTGCGCGTCGCGGCGGCCATTCGTCGCGTTCGCGACGCTCGAATTGATGGATTGAACTTCTGCCACGTTAGCCCCCAAACGGTTGGGATAAGTTGAGTTGAGTAAGTGTTACGGCGAATGTGATGGACTTCATGCGAGGCTCATCGCGCCATGCGCGTGACGCGACTCGCGATTCAGCGCCGCCACGTCCACGATCAGCGCGACGCGGCCGTCGCCGAGAATGGTCGCGGCGGAAATGCCGCGCACCTTGCGGTAGTTCGTTTCGAGATTCTTCACGACGACCTGTTGCTGTCCCACCAGTTCGTCGATCAGCATCGCAAAGCGGCGCCCTTCGGTTTGCATGATGGTGACGATGCCTTGCGTCGGCTCCTGCTTGGCGTCGTCGACGTTGAACACTTCGTGCAACGCGACAAGCGGCAGGTATTCACCGCGCACGCGCACCACGCGCTCGCCGTTGGCGACCGTGTAGATGTCCTCGGCTTGCGGCTGGAGCGACTCCATCACGAAGTTCAGCGGCAGAATGAAGATCTCGTTGCCGACCTTCACCGACATGCCGTCGAGAATCGCCAGCGTCAACGGCAAGACGATTCGCGTGGTGCTGCCCTTGCCGGCGTGCGACGTGATTTCCACGTGACCGCCCATCGACTGGATGTTGCGTTTCACCACATCCATGCCGACGCCGCGGCCCGACACGTCCGTGACCTGCTCCGCCGTCGAGAAACCCGGCAGGAAGATGAGGTTCCAGACTTCTTCGTCGGTCATGCTTTCGCTGACCTGCATGCCCTGCTTCGCGGCCTTCGCGAGAATCTTGTCGCGGCGCAGGCCGGCGCCGTCGTCGCTCACTTCAATGACGATGTTGCCGCCGTGATGCGCCGCCGACAGCACGAGCTGGCCGGTTGCGTCCTTGCCCGCCGCGCGCCGCGCTTCCACGGTTTCGATACCGTGGTCAAGACTGTTGCGCACGAGGTGGGTCAACGGATCGATGATGCGCTCGATAAGGCTCTTGTCGAGTTCGGTCGCCTGACCGAAGGTGACGAGTTCCACTTCCTTGCCGAGTTTCGCCGCGAGATCGCGCACGAGACGCGGGAAGCGGCTGAAAACGTAATCCATCGGCATCATGCGGATGGACATCACGGCTTCCTGCAAATCGCGCGCGTTGCGCTCGAGTTGCGCCATGCCGTTGAACAGGCGATCGTGCAGCGCGGGGTCGAATGTGCTGGTGGTTTCGGCAAGCATGGCCTGCGTGATCACCAGTTCGCCGACGAGGTTGATCAGCTGATCGACCTTTTCGACGCCGACGCGAATCGAGCTGCCTTCCGCGCCGCCTGCCGCCGCTGCCGGACGCGCGGCCTTGCGGTCCTGCTCGGCGGCAGCGCCGGCGGATGCCGGAGCCGCTGCCGGAGCGCTGGCCGCCGCGGGTTGCGGGGCAGCCGTGGCGTGGGCGGGCGCGGCCGCCTGCTCGGCCGGAGCCTGCGCGGCGGGCTGCTGCGCGGACGCGGCAGCCGCTGCGGAATGGGTGGCGGCTGACGCCGCCGGTACTGCTTGCGCCGGGGACGAGGGCTCAGCGTCGGGCGTTCCAGGTTCGCCTTGCTGAGCACCGTCCGCCGGCGCGGTTCCGCGGCCGATCGAGATCTGACTTTCGTCGATCACGAAACAGCACACGGCAATGATGTCGTCGGACGTGACATCGGTCTGAAGCCACAGCGTGAGATCGCCGCCGCTCTTGACCCGCCCGACGATGGAGCCCAGGTTGCCCAGCTCTTCGGCAAGCAGTTCCTGGTCCTTCTCATCAACGCCCCGTAGCGTAATTTTCAGATGCGGACCGGCGTCGTCTGCCTCGCCGGTTCCTTCGGCTTGACCGGTCTGCGCCGGTTCGCCGTCATTCCATTCGCCCGCCGCCTGCACCGCCTGTTCGATGACGTGCTCCGGCGGGCCGCCGTCTTCCGTTGCTTCCACACTTGCCCATTCCTCGACGGGCGCGGCCGCCGCGACCGGCGCTTCAGCCGGGGCCGGCACGGCCGGCGTGACAACGCCGCGGCTTTCCGCGTGCAACTGTTCGAGCTTCGCGCAGATCGCCTTCGCAACGGCGCCGTCGGGCTCGGCGCTCGCGCGGTAATCGGCGAGCTGGCCCGACAACACGTCCTTGGTTTCGAGGAACGTGTCGATCATGTCCTTGCGCAGCACGAGTTCGTTATTGCGCGCGCGGTCGAGCAGCGATTCGAGGATGTGGGTCGTCTCCGTCAACGCGGTAAAGCCGAACGTCGCCGCGCCGCCCTTGATCGAATGCGCCGCGCGGAAAATTGCCGCGAGGTCTTCGGGGTCCGGGTGCGCGATGTCCAGATTGAGCAGCAACTGCTCCATCTGCGCGAGCAGTTCGTCCGCTTCGTCGAAGAACGTCTGATAGAACTGAGTGATGTCGAGTGTCATGCCTGGGTCACCGCGAGAGTTCCTGTCTAGGCTTGGGCTACCGTGCCGCAGCGTCGAGAGCTTCTTTAACTTGTCAAAGGTTGATGCTTACGCGTGATCTGGCTCGGCCAGCGCCGCCACCAGTTCGGTCAGCATGTCGGGGTCGAGCGGCTTTTCGATCCAGCCGGTCGCGCCTGCTTCGCGCGCCGCGGCTTTGAACGGCTCGCCGGATTCCGTCGTCAGGACGAGGATGGGCGTCGCCGTGTAAGCCGGATTGCCGCGCAGTTCGGCGATCAGATCGAGGCCGGTCTTGCCCGGCATGTGCTGATCGGTCAGCACGAGGTCGAACCGCACGGCGAGCGCGTTTTCGAGCCCTTCCGTGCCGTCCGCCGCGAGCGTCACTTCATAGCCGGCCGCCGTCAGCGTCGCGGAAAGAATCTGCCGCATCGATGCCGAATCGTCGATTGCCAGGATGTGCCTGATCATGAAAACCTCGCTGCGCTTACGCTGTGCGCCGCCTGGCTGTCCGCGCCGCCGGGCGCTGGACACGGCCCGGCGGCCGTCTTCCTGTTACTGAGCCGCCGGCGTTGCCGCCGGCACCTTGGGCGCGACCGTCACGGGCTGCGCCAGTTTTTGCAGCAGCGGCTTCGAGCCGGCTGCGTCGTCCGACAAGGTCGTCGTGGTCGAGTCGTCATGATTGAGCGCCTCCTCCGACTTCCTGTTCAGAACGATGATGCTGATGCGGCGGTTTTCCGGGTCCATCGGGTCCGCCTTGTTCAGGTTCTGCGTCGACGCGAGGCCGAGCACGCGCATCACCTTCGCTTCATCCATGCCGCCGGCGACCAGTTCGCGACGCGATGCGTTGGCGCGGTCCGCGGACAGTTCCCAGTTGCTGTAGCCCTTCTCGCCGCCCGCGTATTGCACGGCGTCGGTGTGTCCCTGCACGATGATCCGGTTCGGCACGTCGTTCAGCGTGTGGCCGATCTCGCGCAGAATGTCGCGCATGTACGGCTCTACGTCGTCTTTCGCGGTCGCGAACATCGGCCGCTTTTGCGAGTCGACGATCTCGATGCGCAAACCCGTCAACGTCGAGTCGATGCGGATCTGCTGCTTGAACTGGCGCAGCACCGGATTCGCCTCGATCGCGGCCATCAGCTTCACCTGCAGATCGTGCAGGCGCATCTGCTCGCGGCGCTCCAGTTCGCCTTGCATCTGCTTCATCGAGTCTTCGCTGCTATGCGAGACCGTGCGCTCGGCGCGGTTGTTGGTGCCGTCCGTGGCGCGCGTCACGCCCTGCGCGTCCGTCGAAATATCGCGGCCGCCGCCCTTCAGAATGCTCGAATCCTCGGCGCTGCGCTCGCCGCCCCACAGCGTGATCTTCAACGGCTGGTTGAAGTAATCGGCGATGCCCTTCAACTGCACCGTCGATGCCGAACTCAGCAGCCACATCAGCAGGAAGAACGCCATCATCGCGGTCATGAAGTCCGCATACGCGAGCTTCCAGGCGCCGCCGTGGTGGCCGGCCTTTTTCGGCGCGGCGCGCTTGACGACAATGGCGCGGTCTTTGTCCTTGCTCATGGATTCGGTTCCGGCGTCCTTACTTGGCCTTCACGCGGCGCACGTGCTCTTCCAGTTCGGCGAACGACGGACGTTCGGTCGAAAAGAGCACCTTGCGGCCGAACTCGACGGCGATCGCCGGCGCATAGCCGTTCAGGCTCGCGAGAATCGTCACCTTGATGCACTGAAACATCTTGGTCGACTCGGTCACACGCTGTTCGGCGACGCTCGCGAGCGGCCCGATCAGCCCATACGAAAGCAGAATGCCGAGGAAGGTGCCGACCAGCGCCTGGGCGATCATTTCGCCGAGCACGGCCGGCGGCTTGTCGGCGGAAGCCATGGTGTGCACCACGCCCATCACCGCGGCCACGATACCGAACGCCGGCATCGCGTCGCCGACCTTGTTCAGCGCGTGCGCGGGCGCTTCGCCTTCCTGGTGATGCGTCTCGATCTCCTCGTCCATCAGGCTTTCGATTTCGAACGCATTCATGTTGCCGCCCACCATCAGCCGCAGGTAGTCGGTCAGAAACTCGATGATGTGATGGTCGGCGAGAATCTTCGGGTACTGCGTGAAGATCGGGCTTTTCGACGGGTCGTCGATGTCGGCTTCCAGCGTCAGCGTGCCTTCCTTGCGCGCCTTGGCGAGCAGGACGTAGAGGAGCGCCATCAGCTCCATGTAGACGTCCTTGTTGTACTTCGCGCCCTTGAACAGGGTCGGAATGACGCGCACCGTGGCCTTGATCGTCTTCATCCCGTTACCGAGGATGAACGCGCCGACGCCGGCGCCGACGATCATCAGCACTTCAACGGGCTGCAACAGCGCGCCGAGATGACCGCCTTCCAGCGCGTAACCGCCGAAAACGGACAACAGCGTCACGAGTGATCCCACGAAAATCAGCACTGCCGAGCCCTCACAAAGAAGCGACGGTGACCGTCGTTAAACTGGTTTACGGCAACGCATCAGAAAACTTTGACGGAAAAGCAGCCTGTCGCGCCGGTGTAAACCAGAGGCGAGGCAGCGGCTCAGGCACGACGTGACGCCGCGATGGACCGGGCGGGAATGCCCGCCGGACGGGGAATGGGAGGCAAGGACGCGCGCGGCGGCGAGCTGCACGCGGTTCGCGCCGCGGCCCGGACGTTACGCGGCGAGGCGCTCGCGGGCGCGGGCGTCGGCGACTTTCTTTGTCTTACCGGCGCGCGACGGCGGCTGGCACAGACCGCAGACGAAACCCTGCTGTGGGTCGTGTGCATGGGCGACGAAACGCCCGCGACAGCGGCAGCACGGGGTGACTTGCAGCATCCCCGAGTCGAAAAAGCGCACGAGGGTCCATGCGCGCGTGAGGCTCAGCACGGGTTCGTCGTCGTGCAACTGGACGTGTTCCAGATAGAGCCGGTAGCTCTTCACAATCGACTGGATCGTCGCACAGCCGCCGTGGTCGGCCATGAAACGATAGATGTTGTAGAACAGCGAAGAGTGAAAGTTCGGCTGCCAGGTCATGAACCAGTCGGTCGAAAACGGCAGCATGCCCTTGGGCGGCGACACCCCTTTCAGTTCCTTGTATAGCTTGATGAGCCGGTCGCGCGACAGGCTGGTTTCCGCTTCAAGCAGTTGCAGACGCGCGCCGAGTTCGATCAGTTCGATGGCAAGGGTGATCTCCTTGACTTCGAGCACTACGCTTTTATAGGCCATCCGCTTACTTTCTCGTCCTGATTGCTGTGCTCGAATCGCGGCTTGCCATCAGCCGAGTTGCTCGACCGGCTGGCTCGCCATCAGGATCGCGGAATGCGCCCGGGCGACGGCGCTGGACTTGCCCTTGTCCGCAAGCGCGGACAGCACGGCGTGATCGTCGAAACGGAAACGGCACAGGACCTGATTGGACGCCGCCAGCTTCACGGTCTGCGCCAACGACAGGTTGGCGAGCACATCGGCTAACTGGTCCGAAATCCCCATGCGAAACATGCCCATCGGCTTGTCTTCGCGCAGCAGGCGCTGCGCGAGCAGAAGATAGGACAGGTTGACTTCTCTGATCTCATTGAGCATGTCGCTGGTCGCGCTCATGATTCCCCCGGGGTATATCCTGGCTGGTCAGGCCGTTGCGAAAACGTTTGCTCGAACGCGCGCGCTTAAACCGCGCGAATCGGCTCGTCTCTGGTCTTGCGAGCATTGTCGCGAAAGGGTGGGAGAAACAAAATCGGACAGACACCCAGCTTGTTTGACGGATTAATCCGTCATTCGTGTAGGAATTTCTCCTACATGACTGTGAAGTGCTGAGGTTTTGGAGTGAATCGCCCGGCGCAATGAAATGGCTCGCTATGCGCCGTGCATAGAGGATCTCGAAGAAGCCGGGCTGGCGGTGAGTGCTGGCCGGAAGGGATTTGCACCGTGTAAGGGTGAGCAGAATTATAAAGGATTTTCACCACCGCGTAATATTTGGAGTGCAGGCGCGGGCACGCGACTTGCTATCGGAAAGCGCGGTATTTTCTGGTGTACCTGCATAGGATGGGACGATGCCACCCTGTCAGAAGACTACGGGACAGACCCCTGTAACGTCCCATGTTTCCCGCTGTAACAACATTAAGCGTTTGAAAAATAACTCGAATTGGCGCGGCTGATCCCGATAATGACGCTAAGGGATTACCCGACGCAATTTCGGAGCACCCCCGGGCGGCGGCTTACCGCGCCCAACCGTCCGTCAGGCATTCGCTCCTCGCTCTCTCCGAGCGCCGCAGTGCGAAGCCGTTGAATAGGAGAAACGCATGCGAATCGCACAAATCGCGCCGTTGTATGAAGCAGTCCCGCCGAAACTTTATGGTGGCACCGAACGTGTCGTGTCCTATCTGACCGAGGCATTGGTCGATGAAGGCCACGACGTCACGCTGTTCGCAAGCGGCGACTCGGTGACTTCCGCGAAGCTCGATGCGTGCTGGCCTCGTGCGCTGCGCCTCGATCCGACGATTCGGGACGCGCTGGCTCCGCACATCCTGATGATGGAAAAGGTGCGCCGCGTCGCACACGAGTTCGACGTGCTGCATTTCCATCTCGACTACATGCCGTTTCCGCTGTTTTCGACCATGGACACGCCGTTCGTGACCACGCTGCACGGCCGCCTCGATTTGCCGGAATTGCAGCCGGTGTTCGACACGTTCGCGGACGCGCCGGTCATCTCCATTTCGGATTCGCAGCGCGTGCCGCTGCCGCAGGCGAACTTCCTGAACACGATCTATCACGGTCTGCCGGAACAATTGCTCACGCCGCAGGCGCACAAGAAGCCGGAGTACCTGGCGTTCCTCGGCCGGATCTGTCCTGAAAAGCGCGTCGATACAGCCATCAAGATCGCTGCTCAAAGCGGTTTGCCGCTGAAGATCGCCGCCAAGGTGGACAAGGTCGACCAGGACTACTTCAAGCGCGAGATCGAACCGTTGCTCTCGATGGCGCACGTGGAATTCGTCGGCGAGATCAACGAGGCGCAGAAGCCGGAGTTTCTGTCGGGCGCAAAAGCGCTGCTGTTCCCGATCGACTGGTCCGAGCCGTTCGGCCTCGTGATGATCGAGTCGATGGCATGCGGCACGCCCGTCATCGCGTTCAATCGCGGTTCGGTGCCGGAAGTGATCGACCATGGCGTGACGGGCTACATCGTCGAGGACGTGCAAGGCGCGGTGGCCGCGCTGCAACGTCTGGACGAGCTGTCGCGCACGGAAATCCGCGCGCAGTTCGAGCGCCGCTTCAGTTCGAAGACGATGGCGCGCAACTATGTGGATGCGTACTCGGCGCTGATCGAAGCAACGCGCCGGCCGATTCTGCGGCAGGTCGCAGTGGGTTGAGTCCGGTGAAGGTGGTAAATGAGTGCGCGCGAGTGAAAAGAATGCATGCCCAGGCGTCAGCCGCGCTCATTACCGTAAGCACTTTCCACATGACGCCAGCGAACGCAGGCATTCCTCTCATGTGAATCGTTTGCGCGCGCACTAACTCCTCCGGGTTATTGTGCTTCGCTTATAGAAAAGCCGCCCTGCAAAGGCGGCTTTTTTAATGGCGGCATAGATGTGCTTCTTTGTCCGATCAGGACACACCAGTAACCCGGAACTCGCAATAAACCTTCAATCTGCTTTCGCGTTACTCGCGAAACGGATCAGTTCGCGCCAATCAAAAAGCGTTCGCGGTTCTTGCCGACGATCCACTTCGGCGGTTTGCCCCGGCCGCTCCATGTATTGCCGCTTTTCGGGTCCTGGTATTTCGCCGGCAGCGGCGCCTTCTTGGGCGGGCGTCCGCGCTTGGCCGCGACCGCGAAACCGAGGTCTTGCGCGGTAAGTCCGTATTCACCGATTTTTTGGCGGATATCGGCGATCACATTGTCGATTTCCGTGCGGCGTGCTTCTTCTGCTTGTGCCTGCAATTTGGCGATCTGTGCCTTGAGGTCTGCATATTGAGACATTCCGGTTTTCCCCTTTTTGAATTCATTCCGCCTCGCAGACTATCCGCAATTATAAAAATTCGCAATGGATACCATTACTGATTTAGGAGGGTATCTTCTGATAATTATTAAAGACCGCTGAATTGCAAAACCGCTTTATCCCGGAATAAAAAAGTAAAATCGGCTTGACGTTGACAATTCTTGACACCTGATTCGGCACTCTTTCCCTAGAATTGGATGCTCAAAGACACGCGCACGCGCCAGCAGCGCTCATGTTCCGTGCTTCCCGAGCATCAACTATTTTAGGATTACCAATCATGCAGTTGTCAAAGCGCCTTGCTGCCGAGTTGTTCGGCACCTTCTGGCTTGTGCTCGGGGGCTGCGGCAGCGCGGTTCTCGCCGCGAACTTCGCCGGCCCGGTGCACGGTCTCGGCATCGGCTTCGTCGGCGTCTCCTTGGCTTTCGGCCTGACCGTCCTCACCATGGCGTATGCGATCGGCCACATTTCCGGCTGCCATCTGAATCCGGCCGTCAGCGTCGGTCTCACCGTGGCCGGTCGTTTCCCGGCTCGCGACCTGCTGCCGTACATCGTCGCGCAGGTCATCGGCGCGGTGCTGGGCGCGGCGGTGCTGGCGCTGATCGCCTCGGGCAAGCCCGGCTTCGAGCTGGTGGCGAGCGGCTTCGCGAGCAACGGTTATGGCGAGCGCTCGCCGGGCCATTATTCGCTCGCCGCGGCATTCGTCTGCGAGGCGGTCATGACGGGCTTCTTCCTCTTCGTGATTCTCGGCGCCACCGACAAGCGCGTGCCGGCCGGATTCGCGCCGATCGCCATTGGCCTGTGTCTCACGCTGATTCACCTCGTCTCCATTCCCGTCACGAACACTTCGGTCAACCCGGCGCGTTCAACCGGCCCGGCGCTGTTCGTCGGCGGCGCTGCGGTGGATCAGTTGTGGCTCTTCTGGATCGCGCCGATCATCGGCGCCGTGGTTGCCGGCGTGCTGTATCCGGTCATCGCGGAAAGCCGCGGCGGCAACGCGCAGAAACTGGCGCTCGACTAATCGCACTCATTGGCCGGATCAAAAGCGGGCGCTACGGCGCCCGTTTTGTTTTGGCGCGCCGTACCGCGAAGTGACGGAGCGGCTTGATTAATCCCGTTATACAGATGTAAGCCGGGATTACGCTCGGCGCTGCTGAAATGCAGGGCCACTTTTCGTCGAGGCGGCCCACCCATCTCCTGCGCGGCCACACTCCCCACTGCGACAAGGCTTTCCGCGAATCCGCTCCAGGTGGCCGAGCCGCCGGAAACCCGCGCGCGCCTTCTCCCACGCTGCGACGATCCTTGCAGTCCGTAACATCTGGTCGCAGTCCTCGCCCGGCGGAATGCGTAGATTGAACCTGTGCGACAAACCTACGTCGCCTCACAGCAAAAAATCTTGCATGGAGAACAACATGAAACGCATCGTCACTCAATTGCTGGTTGCCGCTGGTCTCGCAGCAGGCGCATGCGGTGTCGCGCAAGCGCATACGGACCTGAACATCGGAGTGTCGCTCGGCGCGCCAGTCTATACACGCCCCGCGCCGGTCTACGCCGCGCCGCAGCCGGTGTACTACGACAATGGCGGCTGGGGCCATCGCTATGATCGCGGGGACTACTATCGCGGCGACCACCGTTACGAGCGCGGCTGGGATCGCAACGACCGCCATTGGGGCCACGACGACCGTGGCGATCACGGCGACCGCCGCGGCGGATGGCGCGACTAATCGCCCGCTCGACGGTAGCGCCTCCGCTAAAGATTGCTAAAGCCACGCGGACCGGCGCGCCTCTGCGAACGCAGAGGCGCGCCGGTTTCATTCAGGGCTTGTCAGGCCATCAGCTCGTCGTCGATTGAAAAGAGCTTGCGCAAGTGATGCGCGACGCCCGCTTCGAAGTTGTTACCAATGCGCGGCACATTCGGCAGACGCGTGATCAGATCGGGGTTGGCGTTGTTCATCATGAACGGATGGCCGGCCGTTTCGAGCAGATCGATATCGTTCATGTTGTCGCCGAAAGCCACGCAGTGCGCGGCGTCCACGCCGACGCGCTCGAGCACGATCTGCAACGCACGGCCTTTCGACACATTCGCCGTCATCACTTCCAGGCAGTCCGGCAACGAATAGGTGACGTAAAGCGCGTCGCCGAATTCGCAGGCGAGATTGGCGGCCACGTGCGCGAGATCGGCCGGATCGCCGATATAGAGAACCTTCGCAATGTCGACGCCGTCGTGCTCCAGCAGTTGCGCAACCTCATACGTGAAGCCGGAATCCTGATGGAATTTGAGCAACTCCGGCGCGTCGCGGTCGATCAACCACGCCTGGTCGGCGAACAGATTGACGATCACGCGGCCGTGCGCGCCGACAATTTCCGGCTGCACGAGGCGCCGCACGGCGGCCGGCGGCAGATCGTCGGCATGGATCACCGTGTTGTCCGGCGCATGGATGCGCGCGCCGTTCGACGTAATGAGATACGGCTGGATGCCGAGAATGTCGCGGATGCCAGCGACGTCGCAAAAATGGCGCCCCGTTGCGATCACGAACTGCACGCCGTCGCTTTCGAGCTTGCGCACGGTGGCAATCGTGAACGGATCGACCTGATGGTCGGCATTGAGCAGCGTGCCGTCGAGGTCCGTGGCGATGACTTTATACATAATAAGCAAGCGGGCAGCGTCGAAGGCCGTATTTTACCGTCGATGCCGGAATCGGCCGCGCGGCCCCGGTCCGACGTGCCGCGCCGCGGAATTGCCGTGGCGCTTGCGGCTCGACCCACATTCGCTCAAGCCTCGCCCGCAAGCCGCGCGGCTTCACGTCGGGCCAGTTGCAAGCCGCCCTGCGCCGAGCCGGCCAAAGGTTCATGCAAACGCTCCTGATACGCCGACGGCACGTACTCGCGCAACGGCGCGCCGAGCCCGCCGCACAATGCAACGGGCAAGCTCGCCGAAGGATCGAGCGCGGCGATCATCTTGCCGATTTCAATGCCCGCGTCGCCGAGCAGCCGCGCCGCGAACGGATGCGCGCGGTGCGCCACGACGATCCGCGCGAGGCTCGCGTACGCGGTCTGATTGGCCTCGCAAAGCCATACGACGAGCGAATCGCGGTCGTGTGCACCGACGTGCAGGAGAAGCGCCTGCGCGAAGTCGTCGTTCGGGCCGCGTCCGTCGAGCGCTTGCTGCGCATACCCAATTGCTCGTACGCCGAGCCATGCGCCGCTCGCCTCATCGCCCGACGGAAAACCATAGCCGCCGACGGTGCGCACTCCGACGCCGTCCGGTTCAAGCGCCGCGGCGATGCTGCCTGTGCCGAGCGCGACGATCACGCCGGGCGCGCCGCCGTGGGCGCCGAGCAGTGTCGTATGGGCGTCGCTTTCCACGGCGAGCCCGGCGAGCGCGGGCGCCTGCGCGAGAAACGCCGCGAGCCAGTCGCGGTTGTTCACGCCCGCGAGACCGCAGCCGAGCACGCAGCGCGACCCGTCGAACGCGACGCCGGTCTGTGCGAACGCGTCTGCGCAAGCCGCTTCGATCGCCTGCCACGCGCGTTCCACGCCCAGCCCGAGACCCGACGGCCCGCTCGTCGCCTGCGCGAGTTCACGCCCTTGGGCGTCACCGAGCGCGACGCGCGTGCCGGTGCCGCCGCCGTCGACGCCGATAAGAAATAGGTCTTTGTTCATCGAATGGAATGCGGTTCGTGGGAAATGTGCATAGCCTGGCAGGTCCATTTCCATCCGGCAATTGGCCGAACGGCTAGCTTGCGGCGGTCGCGGGTTCCGCTATGCTGGCGGGCGACATGGCAAGGGGGAGTGCAAATTGACACAGAGATGCAACTGGGCGTCGAGCGAAGCGCTCGCACGTTACCACGACACCGAATGGGGCGTGCCGTCGCGCGACGACCAGCATCTGTTCGAGATGCTGGTGCTCGAAGGCGCGCAAGCCGGCTTGTCGTGGTCGACGATTCTGAACAAGCGAGCCGGCTACCGGCGAGGATTTGCCGGTTTCGATATCGACAAGGTCGCGCGCTTCACGCCGAAGCACGTCGACGCGCTCGTGGTGGACGAGAGCATCGTGCGCCATCGGGGCAAGATCGAAGCTGCCATCGCCAATGCGCGCGCGGTGCAGCAGATTCAGGCGGAGCACGGGTCGTTCGCCAACTTCATCTGGTCTTTCGTTGAGAACACACCCATCCAGAACGAATGGGCGTCGTATCAGCAGGCGCCGGCGTCGACGGAAATTTCAGATGCATTGAGCAAAGCGCTGAAGGGTTACGGCTGCAAGTTCGTCGGCTCGACCATTTGCTATGCATTCATGCAGGCGGTCGGCATGGTCAACGACCACGAGAGGACTTGCATGTGTCGCGCGCAGTGCGCCGCACTGGGCAAGAAAGGGCGAAATCGCAAACCCGGTTGAACTGGCGCGCCGCAAGGATCTCCGGTGCGCGAATGGCGCGCGCGCCGGTCGAAAGCGGCTATCCGGTAAAGCCCTGCTGCGCTTATCGCCGATGCCGGCCGTTATACGGTTATGAGCGCCGCCACATTTGCCGACGCACGCCCGCACGTCTGACGCCAAAGAGCACTTGGCGGCGAGTGGCGAACGGTGGCCGAATCGCGGAATTAGAGCCTTTTCGCCGTGCTAGTCCAGGCTTCCTCAATGAACGCGAGCCGGATACTGCGGATCAGGCGCTCAACAACGAGTAACGACTGTCCGGCATTGCGAGATCAACTATGAAAGCCCTCACCTTCCTCACCCATCAAGACATTTTCGACCAGGCTGTCAGCCACCTTTTCGGCCAGAAGCGCGCCGCCCTGCTGCCGCGCGGAGGCGGCGCCTATCGTGGCTATTGTGGCGGCTGTCCCGTCGGCAACTTCATCAAGCCGCGCGACTACATGACCGCAATGGAAGGGGTGCCGGTGCGCTATGTCGGCAAAACGACGGGCGCGGTGCCCGCTTATATGGATGTCGGCGTGGCCGCGCTGAGAAAGGCGCTCCTGCGCTCGCGCATCAATGTGTACGATCAGGCGACTGTCGATCTGCTTAGCTGCCTGCAAAACGTGCACGACGTGTTCGGCACGTGGGAGTGGAACGAGCGCCTTAACTCCATCGCTCGCCAGTTCGGGCTCTCGGCGCAGATCCTGAAGAACGCGGCCTAGCGCTCCCCCACTCGACCGAAACCCCAAAAAACAAAACGGCGATGTGGCTTCTTTCGAAGCTCACACCGCCGTTCTGACCGTGCTTGATAGTGCTGAAAAAACGTGCTTAGTGCAGCTTCTTCGGCAGCATCTGGCTGCGCAGGCGCTTGTGCAGGCGCTTCACAGCAGCAGCCTTCTTACGCTTACGTGCCGTGGTCGGCTTTTCGTACGATTGGCGCTCACGCAGTTCAGCGATCAGGCCGTTCTTTTCGATTGCGCGACGAAAGCGGCGAATCGCCACTTCGAACGGCTCGTTTTCCTTCAGAAGAATCGTCGTCATGTAATTCCTAACTCAATCACTTGATTTGGGTTGATTGCGTGGCGGGATACCGCTCACGCGCCGGCCCTCCGGTCGTTTCGATTCATGGCCAGTAACAGGCAAACGCGGGCAGAACCCGGCCAAACCACGAATGAAACGAGAGGCAAAGCGGCCACGGAGGCCGGAAAAGAGAGGTGCGGAGCTTACCGCGGAACGCGGACAGACGTGATACGAAGCCGCGCCTGCTGCCGTTTCGCCAACCTTTCACCAACAAAATACCGTTGACGAAACAGGCAAAGATCTCAATTCACTCCCGATCATATCAGGAAACTCTCCATCCTACCAGGGGTTTAGGGATTACGCCAGGCCGTGCCCTTCCCATTCAAGCGCTCGCGTCGTCCAGTTCGCGGATGTCCGCGGTCGTCAGCGTGAGTTGAACGGCGGCTGCAAGACTTCCGAGCTGCTCGAGCGACGTCGCGCTGGCAATCGGCGCCGTCACGCTCGGCCGCGCGATGAGCCATGCCAGCGCGACGCTGGCCGGCGTGCTGGCATGCCGCGCCGCCACGCGATCGAGCGCGCCGAGAATTCGCAAGCCGCGCGCGTTCAGATACTTCTCGACCCGGCTACCCCGCGCCTTATTGGCCAGATCCTCCTTCGAGCGGTATTTGCCCGAGAGAAATCCGCTCGCCAGGCTCCAATACACGACCACACCGAGTTGCTGCGCGAGCGCGACCGGCTCGATGTCGGCCTCATATTCGGCGCGGTCGTAAAGGTTGTACTCCGGCTGGAGCAGTTGATATTCAGGCAAGCCATGCTGCCGCGAGACGGCGAGCGCCTCCTCGACACGCGCGCCGCTGTAGTTCGACGCGCCGATCACCCGCACCTTGCCGGCCTCGATCAGCCGCTGGTACGCGCCCAGCGTCTCGGCGAGCGGCGTTTCGATGTCGTCGTCGTGGGAAAAGTAGATGTCGATGTAATCGGTTTGCAAGCGCCGCAGCGAGTCTTCGACCGCCGCCTGGATGTTCGCGGCCGACAGCCCCTTGCGCTGCGGATGCTTCGACACCTTCGTGGCGAGCACAATGCGCTCGCGCTTGCCGCTCTGCCTGAACCACTTGCCGATGATGGCTTCCGATTCGCCGCCCTGGTTCCCCGGCGCCCAGGCGGAATAGACGTCGGCGGTATCGATGAAGTCGAGCCCGGCGTCGACGAAGGCATCCAGAATCGAAAATGAAGTGGCTTCGTCAATGGTCCAACCAAATACATTGCCACCGAACATAAGCGGCGCGACTTGTAATTCGGAGCGTCCAATGCGGCGCTTTTGCATGATTTCTCCCGGCTTTTGCTCAAGAGAAAAGAGAATACGCCGCCTTTTCAATTCCCGCAGCGCACCTGCCAAGCAAGGCTGAAAGCCGCTCTGGGCGCGCGTTTCCACGGCCCGCCAGGCGAACCGGCGGAGTGCGACGACACAAAGTCCCTCAAGTTTTTTTTAGGTGGGCCGTCAACCTTCACTGAGGCGGCCAGCAATGAACGAGTGCTTCCGCCGATGCCAACGTGGCGTATTGGGCTCAGGCTTATTTAGGAGAATTTTCCATGCTCGGAATCAATAGCAATATCAACTCGCTGGTTGCACAGCAGAACCTCAGCGGCTCGCAAAGCGCCCTGTCGCAAGCCATCACCCGCCTGTCGTCGGGCAAGCGCATCAACAGCGCGGCTGACGATGCAGCAGGTCTCGCCATCTCGACGCGTATGCAAACCCAGATCAACGGTCTGGGCCAAGGCGTGTCGAACGCGAACGACGGCGTGTCGCTGATCCAGACGGCGTCGAGCGCACTGTCCTCGCTGACTTCCAGCCTGCAACGTATCCGTACGCTGGCAGTGCAAGCTTCGACCGGCACGATGTCGTCGTCGGACCAGGCCGCGCTGCAGAAGGAAGTTGCGCAGCAAATCCAGGAAGTGAACCGTATCGCTTCGCAAACGACGTACAACGGCACGAACATTCTGGACGGCTCGGCAGGTATCGTCGGCTTCCAGGTTGGCGCGAACGTCGGCCAGACGATCAACCTCGACCTCTCGAAGAGCATGTCGGCATCGAGCCTGGGTAGCGGTTCCCTGGCAACCGGCCAACTGGCTGGCACGATCAGCGGCCTGAACATTGACAAGGCAACCGGCGCAGCAGCAACGACGACGCCGAGCGCGAACATCATTACGTCGATCAACGTGTTGTCGGACGGCCACGGCGGCTTCAGCTTCACCGACCAGAACGGCTCGTCGATCACCTCGACGGTCGCTGGCACGATCTTCTCGGCAGGCTCGGGGACGACCGCCACGACGGGCGCGCCTGTCACGACCCTGACGATGTCGACGGCTGCATACGACACGACGAACGCAGCACTGACGACGTCGATCAAGAACGCAACGGCGCAGATCGGCGCAGTCAACGCATCGACCACCACTGTTTCGAGCCTCGACATCAGCACGGTGTCGGGCGCGAACGTGGCAATGGTCGCAGTCGACAACGCACTGACCGCCGTGAGCAACCTGCAGGCAAGTCTCGGTGCTGCACAGAACCGCTTCAGCGCGATCGCAACGTCGCAGCAAGCCGAAGCAACCGACCTGTCGTCGGCACAATCGCAGATCAACGACGCGAACTTCGCGCAGGAAACTGCTAACCTCTCGAAGGCTCAAGTGCTGCAACAAGCCGGTATCTCGGTTCTGGCGCAAGCAAACTCGCAGCCGCAGCAAGTTCTGAAGCTCCTCCAGTAATTGCTTTAGAAGTCTGACCGGACCTCGCGCGTCACAGCGCGTGGTCCGGTTTTCGGCTATTCGATGGAAGGTTCGCCTTCCATCCTGCATTTCTGTTACGCCCATTACGCATCACCACGGACGCACGGAGCAATCCCATGTCAACGATTACGAGTTCATCGGCAGCGAGTGCAGCCTCGGCCACTGTCGCAGCCGACAACGCAGCATTGCAACAGGCCATGCAGTCGGTCATCAGCGGCGCGACCGGCAATTCGTCGATGGATGTGAACTCGCTCGTCACGGCGCTCGTGAATTCGAAAACGGCTGGCCAGGTTGCCGCACTGGCGGCCCAGCAAAGCAGCGACAACACCCAGATTTCCGCATACGGCACGCTCTCGGCCGCGCTCGGCGCGCTGGAGTCGGGTCTCACCTCACTGTCGAACGGCGCGCTCCAGTCCACCTTCACCGCCACCATGAGCGGCACGGGCATGACCGCCACGGCGGCCACGGGCGCGGTTGCCGGCAGCTATAGCGTCGCCGTCTCGCAGGTCGCGACGTCGCAGGCGCTTTCGTCGTCGGCGTTCACGGCGAGCCAGGCGTTGGGCAGCGGAACGCTCGCCATTTCGCTCGGCAGCACGTCGTTCAATGTTGCGATCAGCAGCAGCAACAACACCGTGGCCGGCATCGCCGCCGCGATCAACAGCGCGTCCGGCAATCCGGGCGTGACCGCGACGGTCGTCAACGGCAGCGACGGCGCTCACCTCGTGCTCGCCTCCGCTTCGAGCGGCGCGGCCAATACGATCAGCGTCGCGGTCAACAATCTTTCCGGCGATAACGGTCTGTCGAGCCTCGGCGTGACGTCCACCGCCAGCACGACGGGCGGCCAGTCGACCATCACGTCGGCGAATAGCACCAACGCGTGGAAGCAAAGCACGGTCGCTCAGGACGCGGAATTCAGCATCAACGGCATCGCGGCCTCCAGCTCGACGAACACGGTCACGAGCGCGATCTCGGGCGTGTCGTTGAACCTGACCGCGGCTGCGGTCACGAGCCCGGCGACCACGCAAACGCTGACCATCGCCGCCGACACCACGACGCAGGCCAGCACGATCAACAACTTCGTGTCGCTCTACAACACGGTCGTCACGACCATGGGCACGCTCGCGCAGTACACCTCGGGAGCGACGTCGCAAGGCCCGTTGCTCGGCGACTCCACGCTCAACACGATCAAGAACTCGCTCGCGTCGATCGTCGCGAGCGGTGTGAAAAACGGCAGCAGCTCGACGAGCCTCGGCACGATCGGCATCTCGCTGCAAGCCGACGGCACGCTGCAGGTGGACAGCACGACGCTCACCAACGCGTTGAAAACCAATTCGGCGACCGTCGCCTCGCTCTTCAATTCGACCAACGGTATCGGCGCGCAGTTGAGCACGAGCATCACGAATTTCACGCAGACGGGCGGCATGATCGGCGTGCGGACCACCGCGCTCAATGCCGACCTGACCAGCCTGACGTCACAGCAGACAAACCTGAACACGTACATCGCGCAATTGACGAGCCAATACTCGGCGCAGTTCACCGCACTCAACACGCTGATGGCGACGACGACCAACAACTCGCAGTACCTGACGCAGCTTTTCGGCGGCACGAACAGCGCCGGCGCGCTCGCGACCAACAAGTAAGAGCACGGAGAATCGCACGTGGAGCAATCTGTCCTGATCGAGAAAGTGCTGACGCTGACCAGCGAAATCGAGCACGCGGCGGCGCTCGCCGACTGGCCCGAAGCCGCGCGTCTTGCCGAAATCCGTTCGCCGCTGATCATGTCGCTCCGCGCAGAGGAGGTGCAGGGTTCGCTCGACGCGATCCGCACGCTCGTGGCGCGCAACGCCGCGATCATGGCCGAAGCGCAAACCACGCAGGTCGAACTGCAGGCCGAATTCACGGCCGCGATGCGCAGCGTGAACGTCGCCAATCAATATCAGAAGGCTGCGCTGCTTTAAGCGGCGCGAACTTCCGGCCTGTCTAACCAACAATAACCGCGCACTGAAGTCGAAGTGCGAATGCTTGATCCTCGCCCGCTCCATGCGGGCGTTTCTTTTTGCGCGTGCGCGCAACCTGCCGCTTGCCCGCAACCTGCTTGAGGCAGCCTAGGCGTCCTTCCAGCGCGCTTTCCATGGACGCTCCCCGAGCAGCGCGGACAGCGCGTGTAATCAGGTGAATTAGTGGCCATTTTGCCGTCACTTCCACCCTTCAGCCCGCGAATTCCGACTTGATAATCCAACGTACAGCTTCCTCGTGCGAGCATCATGTCCATTCAATTTGACCTCTCGGCCTCCCAGCCTCTTTCCCCTGAACAGCAGCGCGCTCAGGACATCGCTCTCGTCATGCAGAGCGCCATCGAGCAATATCACGCGGGCGAGATCGACGACGCGGCGGCGCTGTTCGGCGCGATTATCGACGCCGTGCCGGATCACGCCGACGCAAACTACAACCTCGGCGTCATCAAGGTGCAGACGGAGCGTGCCGCCGAAGCAGTGCCGCACTTCGAGGTTGCGCTCGGCGTCAAGCCGGCCAATGGGCAATATTGGGTGGCCTATATCAACGCCCTGTTCGAGAGCGACCAGGTGGCGGCAGGCTGGGTCGCCGTCGAAATGGCGCAGCAACAGGGCGTCACCGGTCCCGCGCTGAATGGCCTGATCACGCAGTTGTCCAATCCGGACCGCAAGCTGGGCACGACGCCCAACACCGCTTCGAACGAGGTCACCTTCGTCGTCGGCAAATCTGCCGAAGCACAAGAGCCGCAGCCGGCGACTCAGGAAGACCGACCCGAAACGGCTGCGGTGCCGCTGAAAACGACCAGGCATCGTCTGGCCGACAAGGGCGAAATCAACAAGCACAACGCGTTGGTGCACAAAGGCCAGATTGGGGAATCGGTGACACTGGCGCGCAAGCTGGTGGCCCGTTATCCGCAAGACAGCGAATGCTGGCGCGCGCTTGCGCTTTCGTTGCAAAAGAACGGCCAGTTCAGCGAAGTCATTCCTGCTGCGCGCACGGCCGTCGAACTCGACCCGAACGATGTCATCTCCCGTCTCTTGCTGTCAGACACGCTGCGCCACACCGGCGCATTGGCGGAGGCGGAAGTCCAGGCGCGCGAACTGGTCAAGATCGTTCCCCAACACGCGGAAGCGCACCGGGTTCTCGGCGTCACGCTGATCGCGCTCGGCAAGCGCGCGGAAGCCGTCGCGTCATGTCAGCGCGCGGCTGATCTCGCGCCGCGAGCAGCCGCAGTGCATGCCGCGCTAGGCACGCTGTATCTCGGCATCGGCGCAATGGATCTCGCAGAGAAGGCGTTGCGCCTTTCGCTGGAGTTCGATCCGACCAACAGCAACACTCGCGGCAACCTCCTCTTCTGCCTGACGCACAGCAGCACGATCGACAAGGCAATGCTCTACAAGGAGCACTGCGTGTTCGGCGAAGTCCACAACGTGCCCGCTGCCAAGAACCGGCGCTATAACCACAAACGCCATCCGGATCGCAAGCTGCGCATCGGGTTTGTCTCTGGCGACTTCTGCAATCACGCAGTGGCCTATTATTTCATGCCCATTGCGCAGATCCTCAGCCGAGACCCGAATCTGCAGTTGCATCTCTATTACACGTTCGGGCATGAAGACCATATGACGGCGCAACTGCGCTCGTATGCGCACGCCTGGCACGTGGTAACCGACATGAGCGACACCGCGCTTGTCAAGAAGATCCGTGACGACAGCATCGATATCGTGGTCGATCTCTCCGGACATACGGCGCATTCGCGAATCGTTGCGCTGGCGCAGAAGCCCGCGCCTGTGCAGGCGTCGTGGATCGGCTATCCCGCTACCACTGGGTTGACCGCATTCGATTACTACCTCTCGGATCGCTTCATCACGCCTCTTGAACAATTCGAAGATCAGTTCGTCGAAAAGTTGGCCCTGCTGCCCGCGATTGCTCCGTATATGCCGCCTCCGAACTGTCCGCCCGTGAATGCGCTGCCCGCGCTTCACAAAGGCTACGTTACCTACGGAAGCTTCAACCGGCTCAACAAGCTGAGTCAGGAAGTTATTGCACTCTGGAGCGTCATTCTCCGCGCGGAGCCTAGCTCACGCATGGTGATCGGGGCAATTTCGAGTCCGCTGGATGAGCCTACCTATCTGGAATGGTTCGCGGCCGAAGGCATCACCGCAAACCGACTCACGTTTTGTCCTCGCGGGTCGTTGCCTGTCTACATGCAGCAGCACCACCAAGTCGATCTCTGTCTGGACACCTTCCCGTACACAGGCTCAACCACCACGCTCAACGCGCTATGGATGGGAGTCCCGACGATCACGATGCCCGGCACATCGATGCCGAGCCGGGGGGGCGCCTGCTGGCTCGAACACGTTCAACTCGAACAATTCATTGCGCGGGACAAGGAAGAATTCGTCCGCAAGAGTATTGAGTTGACTCGCGATCTGGATGCGCTCAATGAACTTCGCATCGGGATGCGCGAGCGCTGCCTGAACTCAGTTCCTTTTCAGCCAGAAAAAGTAGCAAGCGGCCTCTCGATTGCACTACGCACCATGTGGAAGCGTTGGTGCGCAGGAGAAACGCCGACGGCCTTCGAGGCGACATTGCCAACTGACTGGTCCCCGTCGCCCGCTGCGCTTGTGGCAGACGCAGCAGTGATCTGATCGTCCACAGCGTACAGTCCTTAACTAGCGAAGACTCAAATCATGAACGCAAGCCTCCCCGCTGCAGCAGTCTCGGCGTTGACAGAGGAAACCATCTTTGTCACGCAGCCTTATCTGTCGCCGCTTGACGACTTTATTCCGTACCTTCGCGAGATATGGGACAGCAAGGTGCTGACCAACGGCGGGCCGTTCCACCAACGGCTCGAGGCGGCGCTCGAAGAGTACCTCGGCGTGGACCACCTCGCCCTTTTCTCGAACGGCACGTTGGGTCTCGTTACTGCATTGCAAGCGCTGCGCATCACGGGCGAAGTGATCACGACGCCCTATTCCTTCGTGGCAACCGCGCACTCGCTGCTCTGGAACGGCATCAAGCCCGTTTTCGTCGACGTCGATCCACACACGCTCAATATGGATCCGCGGAAGATTGAGGCCGCCATCACGCCGCAGACTACGGCAATTCTACCGGTGCATTGCTACGGCTATCCTTGCGAGACCGACGCAATCCAGAAGATCGCCGACAACTACAACCTGAAGATCATCTACGACGCTGCTCACGCATTTGGCGTACGCACCAACGGCGGCAGCATTCTTCGCCATGGTGATCTCTCCGTTCTCAGCTTTCACGCAACGAAGGTCTTCAACACATTCGAGGGTGGCGCAATCATTTGCCCCGATGCAAAGACCAAACAGCGGGTCAACCACCTGAAGAACTTCGGTTTTGTCGACGAAACGACAGTCGTCGCGCCTGGCATCAACGGCAAGATGAGCGAAGTCAATGCCGCGTTCGGGCTTCTGCAGCTTAAGAATATCGACGAAGCATTGGCTCGTCGGCGTGAAATTGCGGCTCAGTACTGTGCACTGCTTTCCGGCGTGTCAGGAATTCGTTGCCTGCCGCCCTGCGACAGCCCCATTGCGAATCGCGCTTACTTTCCGATTCTCGTAGAAGACGATTTTCCGTGCACTCGCGACGCGTTGTTCGAGAGGTTCCGTCAGCACAACATCATCGTGCGCCGCTATTTCTATCCGCTGATCTCAGACTTCTCGATGTATCGCGGCCTTGTCAGCGCCCATCCTTCCAACCTGCCGGTCGCAACCGACGCGGCGAGGAAAGTGCTGTGTCTCCCGATTTACCCGGGTCTTTCCACGGGGAACGTAGAACGGATCGTGGACATCATCAAGGCGTATTAGAAACAGCACGCTTCCTTGCGAACCCCAAAAGCGAAAGAGCACTTAACTCATGAGATGCGTTAGGTGCTCTTTGCATCGGAGAAGAAGTCGGCTAGTGATCAGGATATCTGCGAGGAAAACTTGCGCGCATTTGCGAGTTCAGCCGCTTTCTCCCGCTGAAGCTCCGCGAGTACTTCGAGCGCACGTCCTTCGTCCACAGTGAGATCGACCAGAAAAGCATCGTTGTTCTTCTTGATCCACTGGAGTGACATGTCCCACCACGCCAACTCCAGCAAGCGCTCCCGCACTCTCTCCGAAAAGCGAAAGCGCACCAGCCTCGCCGGCGAGCCGGCATAAATACCGTACGGTTCACTTCGGAAATTCGGCGGTATCAGCGAGCGAGCGCCAATGACGCATCCACTTTCGATAACGCTGCCACCAAGAAACAAAGCCTCATCGCCAATCCATACATCATTGTGAATAACGGTATCCGCGTATTGCGGCATAACTACGTTGGTAAGGCCATTGCCGTAGATGCTAAACATGGTCGTCGATATGGTCTTCATTTCATGCTGGGCGTTCAGAATGAATTTGAGCCCCATACCACCGGCGACGTTCTTTCCAATGACCAGTTTCTGCGCATTGCCGTCGTACCTGGCGACCGAGCCCACGCCTAAAATTGTGCACCGTCCGATGTGAAATGTTCCCTCTGTGGCCTCTTCGTCCAGCCAATTCTTGAAGAAGTTGTTAGGGATAGTCGAGCAAGCCCCGTCCCGGTAGCCAATGACAATGAAATGCTTCGAGAGAGGATGAGTCGGCACAACGCCGACGCTGTCGTCGGACGTAACAACGTTCATATAGGTCCAATGTACATTCAGGTTATTGCACGATGATCTTATTCGTGTCGCTGAGTTCGGATTTCCCCGGCGTGCCTCGAGCGTCATTGGCAGGCAAGGACAAATGGCATTTGCAACTCACGCCGAGCTCAAAATATTGTCTAATGCAACTTCTTGGTAATGGCCGGACAAAGACTGTGGGCAAGTCGTAGATAGGATCGAATGTGCTGCCTGCATTCACAGGTAACATGCCCCGGGAATCCTATCGCGCACCTTTTTGGCGGGGCTCCCATAGGCGACCGAATATGGCTCGATGTCCTTCAAAACGATAGCTCCCGCGCCAATTACGCTGTGCTCGCCAATAGTTATGCCGTGGCGAAGAATGGCGCCGATGCTTATGGCGGCATATCCGCCAATCCGGCAGTTTCCACCGGTTATAGCTCCGGGTGCCAAACTCGAAAACTCGTCCATCACAGAGTCATGATCCAATGACGAGTTCGTGTTCAAAATACAGAACGGACCCACCCGACAGTCAGGATTGACTACCGCTCCGGCCATCAATACGGTACCCAATCCGACCGTTGTGCCGCGGCCAATAGTCGCCCGCGGATGAACGGCATTCACGAACGGCAGTTGTGGACAATACTCTCTGACCTTCGTTGCAAGTTTCGACCGGACCAGGTTGTCGCCGATCGCAATGATCGCCCCTTTCAGATCGCATTCAGCCTCGAGACGCGAGAGATCGACTTCCGAGCCTAGCACTTGATAATCCAACGTCCGCTCACCTACGTTGCGGTATGCGTCAATTAGCCCGGCAATTCTGTACTTCCCTTCCTGCTCGACAATATCGATAACGACTTTTGCATGGCCACGCGATCCGACTATGACAATGTTGTCCATACCGCCTCCTCGGACTTGCTCGACTAGTTCCCTGCCGCTTCATACATCGACAGCGCGTACGAATACAGCGTCGCGCGACAGCGTACTCGCCGGCATCGCCTTTGGAGCCGCCTGTCGCAACATATTGCGAATTATGCCGTCGCTCCCCATCGCGCGATTCCGAGAGTTGGTACGGGAAAAACCTCTAAATCGATGCATTGCGGGGAGTGGGCGCCCAGCGCGCGGGCTGAGATCGCTGGGACTCGCGATTCGCCTGACGGCCTGGTGTGAACGACAGGACACCTGACGTGAGCACCTACCGGCTCAGCGTGACCGCCAGATAAGCGGCGTAAAGCGCGCCGCAGAAAAGCAGCGCCCACACCGGCACGCCGCGTTCGCGCGCATTGATCCGCAGCCAGGCGGCCGCGAGCAGCGTGATGACGATGCCCGTTACGACCTCGATACGCGGCGTCCAAGGCGTCAGCAGAATGCCGATAGCCGGCAGCAGCGTGCCTTGAAACACCATCGCGCCCGTGATGTTGCCGAACGCGAGCGTGTCCTTGCCGCGGCGAATCCACAGGATGCTGTTGACCTTTTCCGGCAGTTCGGTGGCGATCGGAATGATTAGCAACGACAGCAGCAGTGGCGACACGCCGAGCACCTGCGACACACCCCGCACGCCATGAATGAAGCCTTCGGCGCCCCACACCAGCAAGGCAACCGCGATCACGAGCTGGAGCGCGATGGTCGCGAGATGAGTGGGCACGCCGAGCCGCGAAAGCAGCATCTTGCCGGGCGCTTCGGTGCCGTGGCCGGCGCCGACGAGATCGCTCGACGCGCGGAAGGTCATCACGACATAGGTGACATACACGCCGACGAGGCCGAGGCTGAACAGCGCGCGCACGATTCGCTGCTCGTGCGGCACGTACATGGCGGCTGCCGCCAGCACGAATGCGCACAGGAAGTAGTTGAGGTCTCGCGTGAAGCCCGAGCGCTCCGGCGCGACGTGGCCGCCGACGCCGCGCGAACGAAGCACGGCGAGCGTCATCAGAAACGTGGACAGCGTGGAGAGCATCAACGGCGCGCCGAGGATGGCGCCCACGCCGATCTCCTCGTTGACGCCGCGATCCGCCGTTCCGCCGACAATCGCGAGCAGCGGCACGAGCGTCTCCGGCAATGCGGTGCCGACCGCCGCGAAAAGCGAGCCGGTCACACCTTCGGAAATCTTGAGACGCTCGCCGAGATGTTCGAGCGCATTGGTGAAGAGTTCGGCCGACACGAGAATGACGACCAGCATGATGGCCAGTTCGAGGAGGAGACCGGTCATGCGTGGCTCCCGGCATGGACGGGAAGCGCGCGGCGCAAGGGAATTCGAGGTAAGGGACAATGTGGTTTCACAGCGGCTCCGCGGTCGGACGTAAGACGAACCATGACGCACCGCGACCCGTCCGACCAGAACGAAGCAGTGCGCCAATGGTCTCGCCAAACCGAACGGCCGAACGCGCCATGGCCCGCAAGCCAAGTATGTTGACGCGCTCTCCTTCAAGCGATGCGTGAAGGCAGGCTACTCCCCAGTGACCGGAGGATTCTAGCGGGAGTGCGCCCTTGCAACAAGCTTGCATCGATGAAAGGCGAGGAACAGGCGCGAAACAGACTGCTGTCTTCTCGCATGGCAGGACTGCATGATGCCCGCACCCTGCTACCGCCTCCGACGTGGTCAGCAAGGGTGCGTTCGAATCAATGTTCAGCCTGAATCGGGCCCATCAAAAGATGTTCCGGAAACCCACTGCCACGCCAGTCTGGTTGTTACGGCCCGGGAAGTCGGCGGCTGCGGCCCCTGTTCCATGGATGTAATCGACCGTTCCGTACACCTCCGTGCGTTTGGAAAGCGAGTATTCCGCGAGCAGTGCAGCCGAGTATCGAGTGCCACGGCCCGAGGTGAGGCCGTCACTATTGAGCGCATTTCGCGAGCGATCGTAGTAGCCAGCCGCCGTGAGCAACAGCGGCGATGTGACTTGCCAGGTCGCCCCGGCGTAGAAGCCATCGTCGATTCGGTTTGTCTTCGGCTTCGGCGTCCAGGTCGACGCCGGCGAGCCCGCAGCGCCCATGTAAAGATCCACGATGCCGGTGTTGTCCTGCGAATGCAGCCAGCCCGCGTATGTCTTGACCGAATTGAACGAATAGACTGCGCTCACATTGACCACGCGGAACTTGTTGTTGGCGCTATCGCTGTTCTGTTGATAACCGACGTCGATCGAAAGGCCATTCACGGCATACGACGCAGTCAGGCCATACATGCTGCTCGCGCCGAGGCTGCCCGGCACACCGCCTACACCGTACATTGCCTCGACGTTCAGACCGCCAAATTGCCCGTTATATTTGATTGCATTGTTCGAACGCAGACCATAGCCAAGTGCACCGGGAAGCCAGCCATCCTGATCGTAGTTGCCAACCGTGAGCGGGTCATACACGCTGCCGAGCTGGTCGAAAAGCGGCGTGTTCTGGCGACCCGCCGTCACCGTGCCATAGCGGTTGCTCGAAAGACCGACATAGGCCAGTCGATTGAAAAGAGTATTGGCGCTCGCCAACTGACCGTTCCAGACGTTAAACCCATTTTCGAGGCGGAAAACCGTTTGAAGTCCCGCGCCGAGATCTTCACTTCCCTTGAGGCCCCATCGGCTTCCTGTGACAGGACCTATGCCCATCGCCAACTGGCTGTCGTTTTTTGAGTCCGCATTCGTCAGGTAGCGCAGACTGGTATCCACGATTCCATACAGCGTGACGGAGCTTTGTGCGTGAACAGACGGCACCGCGCCAGCCAACATCGTGCCGGCGAGTGCGCTCATGATTGTGGTCCTTTTCATTGCGATTCCTCTTGTCGTTTAGGATTCTCTCTTGCCTGCGGTATCGACGCGCGAGCTTCGCTGCGGTCAGCGTCATGCTCGCCGTCGGAGTCGTGCACTGACGATGAGTCGAGGCCGATCACGGTCCTCACTCGCGCTACATGCTCATCGACTCAAGCAATGTCTTTTTTCCCGAGATGTATCGGTAGAGTGAAATCACGCCGTGCTTCAGATCACCCTTCGAGTCAAAGACCGTCTCCCCCGTGACACCGTGATAGTCCGTTGCGGGCATGGCTGCCAGGATCTTTTCGGAAGCCGTGGAATTCGCACGCTTCATGGCATCGACAATAATGTGGACGGCGTCGTAAGTCTCCGGCGAATAGACCAGCGGCGGATGGCCGAATCGCTTTGCGTACTTCGCCGCGAAGGCGGCGCCCTCAGGCAACCCTTCCAACGCTGCGCCCGCTTCGGAGCACACCACGTTATCGGCGGCATCACCCGCGAGACTCGGCAACGCCGGCGAGCACACGCCGTCGCCGCCAAGAAACTTCGCCTTCACGCCGAGTTGGCGCGCCTGCTTGGCGAACGGCCCGCCCGTGGCGTCCATGCCGCCGTACATGATGGCGTCCGGACTCTCGCCCTTGATCTTCGTCGCGATCGCACGAAAATCGACAGCATGATCATTGGTTGCGTCGTGAGACAGGATCTTGATGCCAAGCGCAGCCGCCCGTTTTTTGAATTCCGCCGCCAGGCCCTGTCCGTACGCAGTCGAGTCGTCAACGATGGCGACTGATTTCACCTGCAGTTTCTTTGCCGCATAATCGGCGAGGGCGGGCCCTTGTTGAGCGTCCGTCGCGACCAATCGGTAGGTTGTTTTAAAGCCCTGCAACGTATATGCGGGATTGGTCGCGGATGGCGAAATCTGGACGATTCCGGCGTCGCTGTACAGCTTCGACGCCGGAATCGTCGTGCCCGAATTCAGGTGTCCAACGACCGCAACGACATTGTCATCGACCAGCTTCTGCGCGACCTGAGTCGCAGTCCTCGGGTCGCCCGCGTCGTCCTGAGAGTCGAGCGCCACCTTGATCTTCTTTCCCCCGATTGTCAGACCTGTCGCGTTGATTTCCTCGATCGCCAGGAGCGCGCCATTTTCGTTGTCCTTGCCGAGATGCGCGATGCCTCCGGTGAGCGGTGCAACGTGGCCAATGTGCACCAGGTCGTCCGCATACGCCGCGCTCCATAACGACAAGGAGCAAATGGCGAGCATCTTCATCTTTGCGCTTGTTTTGCGAATGTCATGCATACCGTCTCCGTTTAGTAGAACTTTCTATTTATATAAGCAAAGACCCCTATTTCATGGACTTCGCATGAACTGCCCACTACGCGCCGCTGCGGCACACATTCACGTCCCGGATCATTCACCCGTTGTAATGACGCGCCATCGGCCGCAGCGACAATCGCAAACGCGAAGGGTGCTGGCGCGGCGAGTGAAAGGACATTCAGTTTCGGCTGCCCGACATCTTCGCGATGAAACGGGCAATTGATAAATTGCGATCACGCCTCGTCAAGCGCGCGTTCGAGTGTCTCAAGAAGAAGCGCGTTCTGATCGGGTAGTCCCACCGAGATGCGCAACCACTCGCCAAGTCCATAACCATCCATTGGCCTCACGATGATTCCATGGCGCAGCAAGTAGGCGTTGACGCGCGAGCTATAGGCGCCAAAGCGGGCAAGAATGAAATTGCCGCAGGAGTCGACGCAGGGAATGGCGAGCTTTCGAAATCCCGTGAAGAGTTGCTCCAGTCCTTGCTTGTTGAGCCGGAAGGTTTGCTCCCGAAAATCCTGATCTTCAAGCGCTCCGATCGCCGCGGCTTGCGCCACATTGCTCACGTTGAACGCAGGGCGAATCCGGTTCAGGAAATCAGCCACCTCCGGCGCACTGATCGAATATCCAACGCGTAGACCAGCTAAACCGTAGGCCTTTGAAAACGTGCGCGTCACGATAAGGTTCCGATATCGCTTAACCCACGCCACGCTGTCGTACTGTTTGTCGTCGGGAAGGTATTCGTTGTATGCCTCATCGAGAACGATAAGGACATCGCTACGCATGCCGGCAATGAACGCCTCGAGCTTCTCCGGCGAAAGATAGGTTCCAGTGGGATTGTTCGGATTGGCCACGAAGACGACCGCAGTATCGTCCCGGACCGCCCGGCTCATCGCGTCGAGATCATGCGCGAAATCCCTTGCGTCCACAACGATGCTGTCAGCGCCAGTGCGAAGCGTTGCTTGCGCGTAGACGGAAAACGCGTACTGCGCAAACACTGCGGACCTGCCCACCGTCAAAAATGCGCTCGCAATGAGTTCCAGGAGTTCGTTCGATCCCGCGCCGAGAGTAATCCATGCTTGGGGAACATCCAATTTCCGGCTGAGCGAAGCCTTCAAGTCGAATCCGTTCGCATCCGGATAGAGCGCTGACATTTCCACGGCCTTCAAGGCATTGAGCCGAGCCTTGGGCGACATCCCCAAAGGATTTTCATTGGATGCCAACTTCACTATCTTCGACGAATCCAGCCCGAACTCGCGGGCCAATTCGTCAATCGGCTTGCCGGCCTGATACGGACGCGCCTTGAGTATCTGCGGTACGACATGAACCATACTTTCCTCGCCTGATGCAAAGTTGCAGCAATGCCATCACGCGTAATTGCGCGCGGACACCGGTTCTTCTGTGATCGTCGGCGGCTGGCATAGAGTCGAACGCTATGCTTGCGACTCGACGAATCGAAGTCGCGACAGCGGTCTATAACCGTGCTCAACGCTGCGGCTCGTCAAAGGTGGCAAAGCTCAGAACAATAAGAGATCTTTGCCATGCCAACGAAGGCAAAGAGGCGGTTTGAAAAGAACTTTCTGGCGCGAACCGCCTCGCTGCTTAGGGGCGCATTTGATCTATACAAAAACTGTTTGGCAACGCGGCTCCGATCATAGACATCATGAGCTTGTTTCATTCTTCGGTCGGACCGCACGTGTGAAGCCACGCTCAGGGCACGTCGGGATAGCGGCCCATTAAATTAAACAACGTCTCGCGCAGCCAGCGATGTCCTGGGTCTTTGTGCCATCTCGGGTGCCAGACAGACTGAAGACCATAAGAATCGATCGGTTCGGGCATATCTAGCTGTCTGACCTTTGCGGCCTGAGTGATGCCCTCGCTCAGGCGCGTGGGAACGGTTGCAAGAAACTCGGTGTCCTGGATGAGCCATGGAACGGAGAGAAATCCGCTGACCGTCAGAAAGACCTTCCGTTTGATCCCGCGCGGCACAAGCGCCTTTTCCTGAAGGTTGAAATCCAGGCCCGACTTCACGACGATGTGCTGCTCACGCGCATAGTCCTTCCATGTCAGATGCGATCTGATACGCGGATGCTGCGTCGACGCCAGCACGACATAGCCATGCTGGAACATGGTCTGGCTGTAGAAGTGGCCGTGCGCCTGCGGCAGATTGCCGAGTGCAAGCTCCGCCTCTCCGTGCTCCAGCGCATTCAGCATTGCCTCGTTGTTATGCATCCTCTGAACGCGCAGCGTGCAGTTCGGCGCATGTGCGCGGAAATGACGTATCAGCGGCGGAAGGAACACGACCTCGGCCATGTCTCCCATCGCCAGCGAGAACTCCCGTTGCGCGGCTCGCGCGTCGAACGTCGATATCGCGAGAACCTGGTCGCTCAACGTTTCCATAATTCGATGCACGGGCTCGAACAATTGCTGGGCACGAATGGTGGCCACCATTCCGGTGCCCGAACGCACGAACAGCTCGTCGTCGAAAAGTTCTCGGAGCTTGCGCAGGCCATGACTGACGGCCGATTGCGTCAGCCCGAGCTGCTCGGCGGCATTGCTGACGTTCTTCTCGATGTAGACAGAATGAAAGACGCGCAGCAGGTTCATGTCCATCGAAGGAAAATGAACTTTATTCATAGTATCCATTCGGAAAATGATCTTGTTGAATGTTCGGGCGCGTTGTCCAATGTTGTCAAGCTCAACAATGGAGACGAAACGTGTTCGTGCGGAACTGCTGGTATGTCGCGGGATGGGATACGGATGTCACTTCCGAAGGATTCTTTAGTAGAACGATCATTAACGTACCGCTTGTGTTTTGGCGCGACGCCGGCGGAAAGGTTATCGCGCTGGAGGACCGTTGCTGCCATCGGGGCGCGAAACTCTCCATGGGACGCAAGGAGAATGGTGGAGACTGCGTTCGATGCATGTATCACGGCCTGGTGTTCGACCGGACCGGGCAATGCATCAGCGCGCCGGCACAGGACAGACTGCCGCCTCAGGCAAAAGTGAAGAGCTTTGCGATCGTCGAATCTCATCGATGGATCTGGATCTGGATGGGCGACCCCGCCGACGCGGACGAGTCGCTGATTCCCGACACTCGCTGGCTCGATCATCCGGAATGGCGTTCGCAAGACGGCTATCTTCACTACGACGTCAACTATTTGCTGATCGCGGATAACCTGCTCGACTTTTCTCATTTGCCGTTCCTGCACCCGACAACAGTGGGAGGTTCGACCGACTATGCTTCCGTGTTGCCCAAGGTCGAGCGCGGCGAACGAGGCGTTCGCCTGACGAAATGGGTGAAAAACACGCAGCCGCCCGCGTATTCGGAAAAGTATGCGAACTACCCGAAAGGCGCGCTGGTGGATCGCTGGATGCACTACGACTTTCTTGCGCCGGGCGTTCTGCTAATGGATTCCGGAATGATGCTCGCAAATACGGGCGGAAATGACGAGCATCGGGAAAATGCTCTCGCGTTTCGCGGTTGTCAGGCGTTGACGCCGGAGACGGAGACGTCGACGCACTACTTCTTCGGACACCCGCACAATTTTCTGATCGATCGCCCCGAAGTCACGGCGGAAATTCACGCGGGCATCGTGCAGGCGTTCGAGGAGGATCGCCAGATGATCACGTCCCAACAGCAAAATATCGAATTGGACCCGTCGTTCAAAATGGTGCCGCTCGGTGTGGACGCCGCGCTTTCGCAGTTTCGATGGGTCATCGATCAGCTCATTCGCAAGGAGCAGCAATCATGAAGGCGAATACCTTGACGCTTATCGTGACCGGCTATCGCGCAGAGGCAATCGATGTCGCATCTTTCGAATTGCAGGCCCCGGATGGCAAGCCGCTGCCCGAGTTTGCTCCGGGGGCTCACCTTGAAATCACGTTGCCTGAATACGATGGCGCCCCGAGTAATCTGATTCGTCACTATTCGTTGTGTAACGACTCGTCGGAAGCCAATCGGTATGTCATTGCGGTCGGACGTGCCTTGAACAGTCGCGGCGGCTCGCTTGCCATGCATGAGCGGGTTCGCGTCGGCTCGATACTGCGGGTGCGCTCACCGCGCAACAATTTTCCGCTGATCGAGGACGCCGGACATTACCGGTTCATCGCAGGCGGAATTGGCATTACGCCAATTCTGTCGATGATCCATTGGTGCCGCGCGCACGGAAAGAGCTGGTCTTTGCTGTACTGCGCCCGTAGCCGGGCACGGGCCGCATTCTATGAGACCGTCGCCGGATTCGGCGACTCAGTGCGGTTTCATTTCGACGACGAGGCGGGCGGCGTGCCCGCGGACCTGACCCGCGAATTCGCCGATGAGGGTGCGTCGGAACATGTGTACTGCTGCGGCCCGGATGGTCTGATGCGCGCCGTACAGGAAGCCTCGGCAGGTCGCGCCGCGGAATCTGTTCATTTTGAATGGTTCTCGGCCAGGCAACTTTCGAGCGCCCAGCCGGAGTCCCAGGAAACCGCGTTTGATATCGAACTGCAATCGACCGGGAAGCGATTTCGCGTCGAACCTGGAACGAGCATTCTGGAGACGCTCGAACAACACGGTGTCAGCGTCCCGTTTGCATGCCGCGAGGGACTTTGTCGAACATGTGAAACGCCGCTATGTGGCGGCGAGGCCGATCATCGCGATTACGTATTGTCGGAAGAAGAGCGGCGTGCGCAATCAATGGTGATGATCTGCGTTTCTCGTGCACTGAGCGGCACGCTGATACTCGGCGTCTAGGGCGGAGCATCTGCCTAGCGCAGATTGTGACAAACGGCCGGAGTTTCCGTACGAGCAGAAATTGGAAGGGAATCGCTGGAAGGCTTGTCAGATATGGCGCGCCCGGCTGGGATCGAACCAGCAACCCCTGCCTTCGGAGGGCGGGAATATGCGTCCACGACGATCCGCGCACATCCACATAACCACCCAATATATTGATTTTATTGAAAAATAAGAACATTGCCGTCCAGCGAGATCCAGCCTAAAATTTCCGTACCATTTCCGTACGAAAATCATGGCTACCTCTATCGTCAGCAAGACCGCACGCGACAAGCTGCCCCCGCGCCGGGAACCCTACTTTGCTCGGGTTCAATCCGGTCTCTACGTCGGGTTCCGTAAACTCGCCGAGGGCGATGGGACCTGGATTGCCCGCAGACGCAACGAGGCGGGCAAGCAAGAATACAAGGCGCTCAGCACCCTCCCAAGCTTCGATGACGCGGTGAAAGCTACCCTCGAATGGGCGAAGGCAGCAGACGCCGGGGTGTCCACCAAGACCACGATGATCAAGGATGCCTGCGAGCACTACGTCAAGCATCTCGGACTGCACAAAGGCGCCTCCAGCAAATCGGACGCTGAGGGCCGTTTCAAACGGCTGGTCTACGACAACAAGATAGGCCGCATTGATCTGTCAAAGCTGCGTACGTCGCACGTGAAGGACTGGCTCGCCGAGCAGATTAGTGAAATCGAAGAATCTGCCGAGGACGAAGACGACCTCCGGCGTGCGAAGGACTCGGCAAATCGCAACCTTGCGTCGCTGAAAGCAGCCCTGAATCTCGCGCTACATGATCGCCTCGTTGCGACCGACGCGGGCTGGAAAACGGTCACGAAGTTCAAGGATGTCGGGCGTCGTAGGCAGTCGTTCCTTCCAGCAGATCAGCGAAGCGCACTAATTGAAGCGTGTGCCGAAGACATCCGGCAACTAGTAAAAGCGATGCTGTTCACCGCAGCTCGTCCTGGCGAACTCGCACGCGCTTGCATTAAACATTTCGATCCGCTTCAAGGCACACTTGTTCTAGACGGGAAGACTGGGCATCGTATCGTTTCCCTGTCGTCGGCGGCGATCCGATTCATGGAGGAGCAAACCAAGAGCAAGATCGCCAACTCCCCCATCTTCTCTACCGAATACGGCCAGCCTTGGAACAAGGACTCGTGGAAGAAGCCGTTCAAAGACGCCGTCAAAGCAGCCCAGCTTCCCGCGTCGGTTGTGATGTATTCGCTTCGCCACACGGCAATCAGCGAAATGATCGCGAGCGGCATCGACAGCTTTGAGGTAGCCAGGATGGCCGGGACGTCGACGGAGATGATCGACAAGCATTACGGGCATTTGCGGCACGACAGAATGAGAACAAAGCTCGATGCGATAGCAATCATCTAGAGCGATGGCGTCCGGCAGGACGCCATCGTTGGTGCAGACGCTAAACGAGCAACCGGTGCTAGCTCGAGCCTTTTCTGGCCCTTCCCGGCAGCCCTTCCGTACCACGCCTTCTTAGTTGTCGACGCGATTTGCCGTGCTGCCGGCAGCCTGGAGAAGGGGTTCGATGACGCTCGTCTCCCATGCACGGGCAACGCGACGCTCAAGCTCGTCTCGCAGTTCAACGTTCTCGTCAAACCATTCCTCAAGCTTGCCCGCGACGCCTTCGCGATAATTGCCTGCGCTAGTGCCGTAGTCTGCCTCACAACTGTCCCAAAGAGCTGCTGCACGAGACAGCGGCCCGCGATACACCGCCTTTGCATGGTGGCGTGCAGCATTGACGAAGTCGGCTTCCCACTTCGCGATATTCGCCGCAATTTGCGCAAGGAAGCCGTGAGCACTCGCAAGCTCCGGATTACCCTGGTCGGACTCGATGATTGCGAGCAGTCCTGCGACCGTGCTGGACGAGCGGACCTTCGCTTCGGCCGCCGCACCGTCCCCCAAGTACTGGAAAACGTCGAAGTTCCAGAATTCACCCGCCCGGCGAGTTGCCGCCCATACCGTACGCGGATGAAGCGTCTTGACTGCCGTAAGCAAGCGTTTATGGGCCGGCCGACGGGCGCCTTTGAGCTGTTGGCTTCGCTCCGCAAACCGCATCAGATTCCCACTTACCGTGTTCATCGCCGCAAGAGCTTGCGCTTGTTCGCGATTCGACAACATCTCATCGACAGCGCGGATCGTGGCCTCGGCGGCGTCGGCTTGCGCCTTTCGGATGGCGCCTACTTTGTCAAGGATGAACGCCGTGAGGTCGGCCGGATCATCGGCGCTGGCGTCGAAGGCGGATGCGTCGATGCCTCGCAATCCAATTTTCTGAAGGGCGTCTTCTATGTGGCCAAGCTTTATGTCGTAGCCTTCTTCAACGTCTTGGGCCCCCTCGCCAGAATCGTGGCGCATCGAGAGGGCATCTCCCCCACGAGCCAAGGCTACGACGGCAACACGGGTCAACAGCAGCGGGTCAGCGTCTGTCTCATTGACGTATGTAAGCAACTCTTGGATGCTTGGATCGGGAGCGCTTCCCCACTTCGAGCAAAGCAAGGTAACAGCTCGGTCATCTTTGAGATGGGCAACGATGTCAGGCCTGACGGCGCTTCCGTCGACGCCCCTCGTATCTACGACCTGTATCGAGAGGCGCGTGTTAGGTACCAACTCGAAGGGCACCGTAACAGTAATATTTGCGGGCAAAGAGAAGTCGTCGTTGCGGCCGTTGTTGATGGCCGTGAACGTTGAGCGCAGCCACTGCCGCCCCTCTTTCGGATCGATGCCGTCGAATTCGGTGACGCGCTTCGTGCGCCGCCACAGACAAAGGCGCGCTGCAAACTCAGCCGCGAACTCCTCGTGAGCGCTAAATCTCTGCGCCAGGTCCGCAGCGGGATCGGATGGCGCTGGCCCTTTACGTGGCCGCGATGGACGCGGCAGACCCGCCATGTTGCGCAACGCTCGCTCCACTTCTTCGGCAGGTTTGAACTCTGCGGAATTCTGGGTACTTTCTCCACCTAGCTTTTCGCGAACGCTCCGGCAGATTTCACCAACGAGTTTGTAGACTTCTTCATCGCTTACTGGCTCCACGATGAGCGCAAACTTTTCCCCGGCTCGGACGCGCACGTCGCAGAGCGTCGTCCGCCCGCCCCCGGTGTCTAGCAACATTCCCTTCAGGTCAGCGGACGTTTCTTCATCGAGAACGAGCCCGGATTGACGGCATCCGGCTGTCGTCTTACCAACACCGATTTCTCCGACGTAGACGATGTCGTGATCGAGCCGCATCAGATAGCGTGCATTTTCCTCAAGCCGCTTTCGAAGCAGTTCAGCCTGGCCCGCCAGCACGGCAGGCAGGCCATCATCCGCCAAAAAGCTCTGCACGCGTACCAGCGCACGTTCAATTTCTACCAGCGTTTTCAAGTCGGGGTGCTTAAGCGAGGGGCGAGCCATATGCGACCACTCAACGCGGAGCAACTCGCGGACGTGTCGTGCCTGCGGCGTATCGATTGCGTCAAGGAACGCGGCGACGTCGCCGTCGTCTGCTTCGCCGGCCTCGAGACGCGACACGCGGGTCTGATTGGCGCTCATGCGCTCAGCCAGCTCGCGCTGCGTTAAGCCTGACTCCGCTCGCACTTCGGCCAAAACGGCTCCAATTTCCGTATTCATGCCACCCCCGATTTTGATTCAACCTTGAATAGAATATATTCAAACAGAAGAAGAATCAAATTTTCTTGAGCTGTTTGTCATCGCGGAGAAGATGGACATCGCCCAGAGCGGTGCGCTCGACAGCACCGCTCCGCTTTTGAACACGAATGTCGCGACGGAAGGCGGGTTGCGCCGGTTCAGCGTACCAACGACCAGATTGACGCTTGGTGGGTCGAACTGCATAAGACACCGATCGTTACAGGCATCAAGCCCGTTATCGCGGAGCACATCAAACGTCTGCGGCAAGCGATGAGGCTTCCACCGGTCGCGTCCACGCCCGGTACGGGTTACGAAAAGCGCGCCGGGCCATTAACACCGGCATTGTCGAAAAAAGCGCCGCATTGCAAGTAATCTGCAAGTTGTCAAAGCAGTACCTGCAGAGAGGTCAATGTGCCGCTGACGCCTCACATTGTCACGATTACGGAAAAGCTTGCTATGTAGAGCTCACCTACATCGCGCCCGGCGTGCTCGGTGGTAACATAAGTGGTACTAGAAAGGTGACGCCCGAAGACGAATGGTTAGGAGGTGCTAACCGGAGAGGGGACTCATGGCGCTGACGCGCAATTTCAGAGAGACAATCCTGGCAAGGGTTCAGACCGATATCAAGTTTCGTGACGAGTTGCTGAAGGACGGGGTTGAAAGCATGTTGTCTGGCGACGTGGACGTCGGCAAAGCGCTCCTGCGCGACTACATCAAGGCGACGATTGGGTTTGAGCGACTCGGCGCCGAAACTAGGTCGTCCCCGAAGAGTTTGATCCGCATGTTCGGACCGAGTGGCAACCCTCAGGCGCGCAACCTGTTCGCCATCGTCGCCCATCTGCAAAGGCAGGCCCAAGTCACACTTCATGTTACCGCGCAGCGAAACGGAAGCGGCTGAGCCTGGAATGATATGCAGATCACATGCTGTCAAAAGCAGATCCGCGTCATCGCATCACAAGACACTGGATTCACAACGGAAACCTTTCTATCGACGTAGCATCTACGTCGCATAGGGCAGTCAGATTAAGGCGATTTCGCATGAACGCTGATATATTAAAGAGGGTGGTGCGGGCGATCGCGGATGGTTCGCATGGTGATCTCGATCGCCTTGCCAGCAAGATCGTGGAGGCCGAGCGCAGGAGCGGACATGTTCGACTCGCGGCCCAACTCGAAGCCATTCTGAAACAGCCGAAGCCAAAGCGGCCCGCCGCGCCGCCAGCGGTAACCGATGTTGATCGGACCCTGAAGGAACTTCCTCTGAGCCGCCGGCACGGCGAGACGTTGGCTACGCTCATCCCGCACGATGAGCTTGAGCACCACATGGTGTTGCCCGACGGTGTTGAGCAGCGCTTCGCGCGTATCGAGGCGGAGTACGCCGCTCGCGATCGTTTGCGGATCTTTGGGTTGAAGCCGCGCAAGACTGTGCTGCTCTATGGACCGCCCGGCTGCGGCAAGTCGCTGGGCGCAAAGCGACTGGCGTGGAACACCGGCCTACCGCTGATGAAGGTGCGGTTCGACGTGCTGATATCCTCATTCTTTGGCGAGTCAGCCCAGAATCTGCGCTCGATCTTCAGCAGCGCTCGAGAGAAGGCTTGCGTGTTGCTGCTCGATGAGTGCGACTTCATAGCCCGGTCGCGCACGGCTTCGAAGGACATCGGCGAGGTCTCCCGGATCGTCAACGCTCTGCTTCAACTGATGGAGGAGTACGACGCGCCGGGCTTGCTCGTGGCGACAACCAATTTGGAGTCCGCCCTCGACCCTGCCTTGTTCCGACGCTTTGACGACGTGTTTTCAATCCCGCTGCCTGGCCCGGCCGAGATTGAGAAGCTGCTGCGCCTGACACTCTCAACGATCCGGTTCGAACAACCGCAGTGGGGCGAGTTGGCTGCCAAACTGAGCGGATCCTCGGCAGCGATGGTCGTGAAGGCTGCGCAGGACGCAGCGAAGGCTGCTGTACTCGCAGGTGGCAAGGTCTTGACGCATGCGATGCTGATTCAGGCAATCGAAGAGCTGCAGCGGCACGACGCGGCCAAGCGGGCTTGACGCATGTCTGAACCGCACAATTTCGAGCATCTGCCACTCCTGCTGCGTTTCGAGGGCCGGGCACGGCTGCGAGGAGGGGGGAAATCCAGCCCACAGACGGTTGCAAACCGCAACGCCCGACAGGCCCATAGCGCCACGCTACGGGGCGCCGCTCAAGCACACTCCGCCATGTGGAAACAGCAGCAAGCCCAACGCCAAAGCGAGGCGCTGCCAGTCATCTCGAGCGGAATTCCGATTTTGCTAAAGGTCGATCCGGGTCTTGACCTCGATGTGCTGCGTGAGCGGTTCGACTTCGAGATCGTGGCCGAGCAGGAAGAAGGCTACGTTATCGTTGCCTCCGAAGACATCGACGCTGCACTGTTCCTCGCAATGCTTGACGGCTTCTCGGTCAGTGTCCGCGGTTCTGCCACGATCGCCAGCGTTCACCAGTTATTCGACGATCCAAACCAAGTCGACCGGCTGAACCGCATCTTATCGGATCGATTGTTCACCGAATGGGGTGCCATTGCCGACGATCAGACGTTCATCATCGATGTTGGCGTCGCCTGCGCTGGTCCGCAAGACATCCCGTCGAAGCCGAACCGCGGTCAGCGGGATACTGACGCCTCGTGGGCAGCGAAGGAACTCGCTTGGTCGCAAGCGCGTAACTCCGCTTACGACGAGTGGGAGATGCTGAAGATCGAGCGCGAGAATGAAATCGAGACCTTCCGCGCTTTCTATCAGGGAGAGATTCTCCACAACATCGATGGTTCAGCCTTCGATGCGGGCGTGTTGCCCGACAGCTTTACGGTTCGGCTGCGGATTTCAGGGAAGGGGCTTAAGGACTTCGTCTTGAACTATCCGTACATCTTCGAGGTGGTGGAACCAGAGGACATCGCTCTGCCACAAGCGATCGCGGGGCCCGCGGGTCAAGCTGGGCAACCCGTTACGCCCGTGCCGCCAAACGCTGCAGCGCCGGCGGTATGTGTGATCGATAGCGGCATTCAAGAAGGACACGTCCTGCTGCAGCCGGCAATCGATCAAGCCGTGTCGCACTGCTTCCTACCTGGTACGCCCGCCACCGCTGTGAGCGACGAGGTTGCCCCCGGCGGGCACGGAACGAGGGTGGCTGGAGCCGTGCTCTACGGCGAGAACGTGCCGGAAGCGGGTGAGCCAGAGCTGCCGTTCTGGATTCAGAACGCTCGCGTCCTCAATGCGCAGAACCTAATGCCGGTCGAACTTTTCCCACCCGAGGTGATACGCCAAGCCGTCGAGCGCTTCAACGACGGGCCCCGGCAAACGCGGATTTTCAACCATTCCATCAATGCTCGCGGCTATAGCCGCACGCGGTACATGTCCTCTTGGGCAGCAGAAATCGACCAGCTTTGTAACGAACGGGATGTGTTAATCGTGCAAAGTGCCGGGAACTTGCCGCTCGAGGGCGATGCTCCTTTTGTCGGCATCCGTGAGCACCTCGGAGCCGGACGGGACTACCCGGCCTACCTCTCCGAGAATTCGTGCCGCATTGCTAATCCGGGCCAAAGTCTCCAGGCCCTAACGGTCGGCTCGATCGCCTACGACGCAGCCGAAGCCGGAGCGTGGCGGACGTTCGCTACTCGACCGAATGGCCCTTCTGCTTTCTCGCGCACGGGCCCTGGCATCTGGAACGTGATCAAGCCCGAGGTCGTAGCGTATGGCGGCGACGCCGTCCGAACGCAGAACGATCCTCCCGACATCCAGGGTGGAGGGCGCATTCCTCAGGCTTGTCCTGAACTGGTCCGGTCAACGCTGCATGCGCCGGGGCCGGCATTCGACAGAGATGAGGCCGGTACTTCCTATGCAGCACCGAAAGTCGCGCGAATCGCCGCGCGCGTGCAACAAGTGCTGCCCGACGAAACCGCACTACTCTATCGCGCTCTCGTAGTGCAATCAGCGCAGTGGCCCGCATGGGCTGAGGCCATCCTCACGCGATTGCGCAATCCGCCCGAGAATCTGTCACCAGCTGAAAGACAAGCGTTGCTGAACTCCGCGTCGCATGCGCTGCGATGTATGGGATACGGTATCCCCGATGAGCAACGTGCGACGGCGAATACAGACCATCGCACAACCCTCATTACCAGCGGCGAAACCGAAATTAAAGCGGCAGGGTGCCACATCTACCAAGTGCCGATCCCTCCCCAACTGCGCCAGCAAGCAGATGATTTCGAAATCCGGATCGATATCACGCTGTCATACGTCGCCCAGCCACGCCGCACCCGTCGAAATCTGCGTCGCTATCTGTCCACTTGGGTGGATTGGAAGACTAGCAATCTCGGCGAGGGCTTGAACGATTTCCGCGTGCGGGCGCTAAAAGACACGGCTAATGGTGACGATCCATTGCCCGGGTCGGCGTTGCCCTGGATGTTGCACGAAAAGCCACAATGGGGGGTCATCCGCGACTACAAGCGCAATAGCGGGACTGTACAGAAGGACTGGGCCATCGTTCGATCCAACACGCTTCCCGATCACTTTTGCATCGCCGTTGTCGGCCATCAGGGTTGGAGCCGTGACCCGGACTCGGTCGCGCGCTATTCTCTGGCCGTGACCTTCGAGATTCTCGGTGGTGAGATTGCAATTTACGAGCCACTACGCGCGGCAATTGTCGAGCTCCAAGCACATACCGAGGGCGTTGAGGTGGAGGTCGAAGTCGAAGAGTAGCGTAGCTACTACCCATCAAACAGGGGGCGGCAGCAAATATTCTCCCTCAGGGGCTGCCGCCGACATCAATCGTCATCGTGATAGCAGCAGCGATGGGTGCCGAACGTCGGTACAGCAAGTCCGACAATCTCTCATCGATCGTTGAATCGAAGCGTCGGCCTTGTCTACAACGCAACACTTCGTCGGCAATGAAATTCTCGATGCGCCACCCCTGTGCGGACGCTGCATCATTGGAGGCAAGCTGCGAAGTCGTAAGCCCGTCAAAAGTAGGCGCACGTCCCGCGTCCAACGAGGCCAGCGTCGCATGGACGATTCTCGAAGTCTGCACCCGCATGCCTATTTCGTTCGGGGCTCCAGGTTGGCTACCATCGGAAGCCGGGTAGTCGGCGTCATATGGAATAGCCAAGGGATTATAGAAGCCGTAGTAAACGGGGATACCACGCGATTCTTCGTATCGGTCAATGCGCTGAACCTGCTCATGTCCAGCTGTCATCGCCGCATAGGTGCATTGGCCGTCAAATCTGAAGCGACGTTGCCGTGTCATGGGCACCTGCGGGTCGGTTCGATCGACCAGCCTGCCGATGCCGATCCGATAGTCGAACGGGTCGATCGGGGCTACTGGAATCTCCTTGGAATACAGGCGCTTTGTCTGGAGCAGCGCCACCTTCCGGGCTATCAGATGCCCCGCGCGGCGCAGGATGACGAAGAAGGCGATGTCCGCGATCTCCCAACGGTCGAACATATGTCGCCCGCCCAGCCAGTGCGACTCCAGAGACACGCCGACTTGTTCACGGGCAAAAAAGGCAGGCGGGGTCGACGACAATTCCATGACCAGAATGTGGTCCAGCGACTCTTCGTGCATTGACGGATGCACGGACATCGTTCGTGTCACCTTGTCGTTTGCTGCTGCGAAGATGCGGCGCACGTAGTCGATGACGACCTCAGGAATCTCTGCAAATGGGTCGATCATGGCGTCCCTTCTCCCGGATCAGCTTCTCATACAGCTTCAGTTCAATTGGTGTCTCGACTAGGTTTTCCCAAGCTGCCGGATACTAGTCGACATCGTACATATCCAGCGACATGGCAATGCCGTGCCTTTCGGCAATGTGCTGCGCCGATGTGACGATCGACTGCTTCCGCTTATCGATGGCCATCATCTCCTGCTGGTTCAAGCAGACGAAGCCGTTGAGGTTCGCACGGTTGACGATCGCGGTGATCCCGCCAATCTCACTTAACACATGCCGCAGAAATCCGCCGATCTCTTGATCTTCGAATTCATGGTGGGCCTTCGATTTCTGCTTGCCGTTGACGGCCCCTTTGCCGATGAGCTCCGAGATCTCTCTGAGGCCCTTCGTCATGTCGTCGACGGTGCCTTCGCAGCGCATGTAGTGTCTAACGGCATTGCGACCCACGTAGCCCAACACGATCTTGAGACACTCGATATCGCCATAAGGGTGGATCGAAGAATAGTCCACATGACGGCGGACCGAGTCGATGATCGTCTGCACCTTTTCTTCATCATCGAGGTCGACGAGCTTGTCGACGAAGAAGTCGGGGCCGACAACCTGGCAGTAGCTGGGAACGGTCGCACTTCTTGACGCTTTGCAGAAGCCGAAGATGTAGAGCGTCGCGTAGCCGTCCTTCAAGCACTTCCCGGCAGCGTCCTTCTTCTCGAAAGTTGTGATCGTTTTGTTGATCTTCCTTGCGTCCGCGACCGAGGTGACCTGCACAGCAATCCCACCATCCTTGTCGTCGTCTGCGGCGTCAATGGCCGGGAAGTTCACCCGAATCTGATTCTTGCTCTTGAGGTTCGCAATATCCACGGCTTTGAAAAACTGGATGGACATCGACTCCAGTAGCCGCGACATGTCATTGAAGCCGACGTCCTTGTCCCTCTCAATACGAAGTTGAAGAAGCGCGACATCCTGATTCAGGTTCTTAATCAGCGATTCAATCAAAATTACCTCGCTATTCCTTTTGCTTGCTAGTGTTCTTTCGAGCCGCCTGCTGACTATGCCACCTTCCGGTAGCGCCGTGAAGCCACCGGCGTAGTGGAAGCCCCGCCTGCCCCGCACCAATAGCCTGACCGGTTTCGAGGCTTCATTGGAACGCCTCGGGGAATCTCGCCCATTCAGTGATTTCCTCGGCGGAAAGCCGTCGCGCAGTTCCATCCCCGATCCACCACTCACTACCGTCGGCGAGCCGTGCGGTAAGCGCGCCATGTTGACCAAGTATCAGAGGACGCCGAATAGCATCCACGACGGCAGCGCCGTCCGGCTGTACGGTGCGAATCGCCGCTTCGGCTTCAGCGATCCATTGCTTGCGTTGCCGGAGCCCGCTTTTTACGCTTGCCTCTTCCCCGCCGTGGGCACCGTCGACGAGATCGAGGATAGAAGGGTTTTGAACTACCGCGTTGAGGACGAGCCGCGTGAGCTGCGTCGCTCCCGCCAAGTCCAGTTCTACCGTGGAGCCTGCGTGCGACAGCCTAGATCGCGCCGCGTACAACCTTCCGGTCGCAGCAGCCTGTAAAGCAGCCTCGTTTTCAGTTCCACCCAGAGACAGCACAGCACGCCTCACAAGAGCCCGTATTGAAGCCGTGTGGGACTCAAACTTCAGGTTGCGTAGAGCGCTCAACAGTCCCGCGTCACGGAATGCTTCAGCTTCGATGAGCTTCTCGTCGATCCAGGCGGTTGTGACCACGTTGCGCTTCTCATGAGCGGCCAGAGCATCGAGGATCGTCAATTTGGCCAGAAAGATAGAGCGCGGCAGAAAGTCATACTGAGAAGCGATGTACAGGTCCAGAGCGGCGAGAACCCTCTCATCGGTCACAGGAGGGCAGCTCTCAAGCGTCGTTTCCAGCACATCCTTTCCGTTCCAGCTACATGCCCCAATAGCATCGAGCCACGTCGGGGCCGGTGTCAGGTGAGCCGGGATCAGCGTTGGGAGAGAACCGTCATAGGTTGCGAGCGAAGATACATGCAACTCGTGGACAGGAATGCGGAAGTTGGCGCCCATGTTCATCGAAAGAACCGGGATCCGCGCGCGCAAGTCGGCGAGAAGACTGCGCGCGTCCAATTCGCACAAGGGATCAAACAGGAGCCATTGCTTGATCACCGTTGCGCTCGCCGAGACGAACGATACGTATGGTTCGCGATCGAGTAGCTGCGCCTTTCGCCCAAGCATGGTTACGCGCCCGTCAGGGGGCGCTTCGAGCAGCATGCCTGGCGTAGTCTCGAGCGGAACGTGCAACCAATATTGGTCGGGTACTGACATATTGTTATCCGAAAAATGCACCGATTGCCCTTTGCTTCGAACGACCGTTTTTCAGTGGGGATCGCGATGCAAGCGTGACCGAGTGAAGTCGCGAACGAAGATCCCCTCTTGGCCGGACCTAGGCGCCACGTTCACAGAAACCCAGAAAATTTCGAACATATATCACTTCGTCGAGCATCCAACCGGAATGCCTGGACAACGTCGGTTGCCCTGAACCCAGATGAGGCTGATCTATGAACCACTCCATTTGCTGTCCCCGCTGTAACTCTCCCCGTATTACCACGCGGGATTACGCCCGCAAGGCTGGTGGTGCTATCGGAGCAACTGCCGGTGCCGCCGGCTCCGCCGCCGCGGCACTTGGCGGCGCCGAAGCTGGTGCTGCCCTCGGTATGGTCGCTGGCCCGGTCGGCTCGATCTTCGGCGGTCTAGCAGGGGCACTTATAGGAGCGTTGGTTGGAGGCGCTGCCGGTTGTGCGGCAGGGTCCTCTATCGGTGAGCAGATCGACAACCATGTACTCGAAAACTACGAATGCCTGGCATGCGGCCGTGTATTCGGCCAGCAGCACACAGCGTGACACCCGACTGCTCTTTCGGTTTCCCCCCTTTCTCGCTTGATGCCTACAGCCCTTCGGGGCTGTAGGCATTTTTGCGTCCCGTTTCTCGTTACCTCTCAGGAGTATTCAATGCATCTTGTTCAATCCATGGCCTATGCGGGCGAAACCCCTTGGCACGGTCTCGGCAACCAGCTCGCCCCCAACCAGCCGCTCGAAGTCTGGGCGCAGCAGTCCGGCATGAACTGGCGCATCGAAGAAGCCGAAGTACGTTTCGTTTCCGGAATGGCGGGCTCATCCCTCGGCTCGATCCACGCGTTTCCCGAGCAGAAGGTGCTCTACCGTTCGGACACGAAGGCTCCGCTGTCCGTCGTCTCTTCCAGGTACAACGTTGTGCAACCGGCTGCGATTTTGGAATTCTATCGGGACCTTGTAGATGTGGGCGGGTTCGAACTGGAAACTGCTGGGGTCCTCAAGGACGGCAAAAAACTCTGGGCACTCGCGAAGACCGGTCAAAGCGCGACGCTCAAGGGTCGTGACCGCGTAAACGGCTATCTGCTGCTTGCGACAGCTTGTGATGGCAGTCTTGCGACGACAGCGCAGTTCACGTCGGTTCGCGTCGTATGCAACAACACGCTGGCAATCGCGCTGGGCGACAGCACCGGTGCGGTGAAGGTGCCACACCGCAGCCAGTTCGACGCGCAGGCCGTCAAGCGCCAACTCGGGATCGCGATTTCTTCCTGGGACGGTTACATGGCGCGTATCAAGGCGTTGAGTGAATGCCCGGTCAACGACACCGCCGCCGAAACCTTCCTGCGTCGTGTGCTGACCTACCCCACCACCAGCGCCAGTACGCCCGTCGCGGCAACCAACGACAGTGCGATCAAGGCCGTTCAGGAACTGTTTGCCGGTCGCGGCAAGGGTGCCGACATGGCATCCGCCGCCGGTACCGCGTGGGGCCTTCTGAATTCGGTGACGGAATTCGTCGATCACCACCGCCGCGCCCGTTCCGACGACAACCGCACCGATTCGGCCTGGTTTGGCGCAGGGGCGGCGCTCAAGCAGAAAGCTTTCGAAGAGGCCATGCGATTGGTCGCCTGAATCCATGCTCCCTTTCCCACTCATGCCTGGCCGGGCCTCCCAGCCAGGCATTTTCATTTGTGGAGGTACCGATGTCATTGCCTGAACCCATGGAGCGTCAACGCAGCCGACCGGCATTGCGGCTCGTGGAGACGAAGGACATGCCGCGCGAGGACTGGCTTGAAATCCGGAAATCCGGGATAGGAGGTTCCGATGCCGCGGCAGCCGTCGGGCTCAGTCCGTATCAGTCGCAACTTGAACTTTGGCTTGTAAAGACGGGCCGGGACGAGAACCTACCGAAACCCGATCCGGACGATACGACCGAGCCAGTATTTTGGGGCCACCTCCTCGAACCCATTGTCGCTGCGGCATACACCAAGCAGACCGGCAACCGTGTACGGCGTGTCAATGCCGTACTCCAGCATCCGACCATCCCGTTCATGCTTGCGAACGTGGATCGCGAAGTTGTCGGCTGTCGCGATGTGCAACTGCTCGAAGCAAAAACTGCAGGCGAGTATGGTTCGCGGCTCTGGCGAGATGGCGTGCCCGAATACGTAACCCTTCAGGTCCAGCATCAGCTCATGGTCACGGGCAAGCAGGCCGCCGATGTCGCTGTATTGCTGTGCGGCCAGAAGCTCGATGTACATCGCATCGAACGCGACGATGCACTGATCGCCCGGCTGGTCGAACTCGAAGCGGCGTTCTGGCGCTACGTCGAAACCGATACGCCACCGCCTGCCGATGGCTCCGACTCAGCGGATCGCGCGTTGCGCTGCCTGTATCCAGGCTCGGGTGGCACGGTCGATTTTACGGATGACCGTCGCCTGTCGTCCGCCTTCGCCGATCTAGTCGCCGTGCGAGCCCAGATTGAAACCCGCCAGACGCTTGAAGCCCAGCTCAAGCAGACCATCGTGCAAAGCATGGGAGAAGCGGACCGGGCGCAGTTCGAGACAGGTTCCGTGTCATTCAAACGCAGCAAGGACGGCTCCGGCGTCGATCTGAAGCGCCTGCTCGCCGATCACCCCGAGTTTGCTACGCAGTACGCCATCACGAAACCGGGTTCGCGCCGGTTTCTCGTATCGACCTGATCCGCTTTTCCATTCCCTCTACTTAATCTCCAGGAGCCAGACATGCTCAAGGGCCTTGCCCTAACGCCGCCAGTTTTGGGCCGCATCAGTATCGGACGCATTGTCGAGAAGAATGGCAGGCGCCTGCCCGCTGCCGACGACCAGTTCACCCTCACGACCCAAGTGCAAAATAGGGGGGAGTGGCTGTTGCATCCGCTAAATGAGGAACTGCGGAAGGCAGTTCCCGGCAAGCTCCGCGCGATTCCCGTCCGGATGTTGTTCAACGATCCCGATCTGAACCTTCGAGCCGACTATTCGTGCTTTCACCGCGAGACAGGACGCCCTGTCTGCGTTGGCAATGGCGAAACCTGCCGTCGTGCCGGTGATTCGGGTATCGAAGAATTGCCGTGCCCGTCGCCAGATGCCTGTGCGTTCGGTCAGGCCGGAGCTTGCAAGCCCTACGGTCGGCTCAATGTGCTGATTGGCGACGAAGACGAACTCGGGTCTTTCGTGTTCAGGACCACGAGCTTTAACTCGATCAGAACCCTAGCCGCGCGACTGCATTATTTCGCTGCGGTGTCTGGCAACCTGCTCGCCTGCCTGCCGCTCGAACTGAAGCTGCGCGGCAAATCCACGGCGCAAAGCTTTAGAAGCGCAATTTTCTACGCAGATCTCGGCGTGCGCACGGGTAGCAAGCTCGAAGCGGCGATCATCGAGGCGCGCGAACTGGATGCCCGTCGCAAGGCTGCCGGCTTTGACCAGCAGGCGCTCGACACCGCCGCACACGCTGGTTTCAGTAACGGGGCGTTCGAGGAAAGTATCGAGGAGAGCGCTGCTGTCGCCGAAGAGTTCTATCCAGCGGAAACCGGTGACGACAGCAGTCATGGTAGCGGTCGCGATGGCGGTCAAGGCGAGACTCCTACGACCACCCGATCCAGCCTGCAAAACCGGCTGGACCGACGCGCCGCGCTGCTCGGCGGGAAGGCTGCATGATCCGTCGCCCCGCTCTCGCCCTGGCCGTCGCCGCGACCAGCACAGCGGCCTGCATATCGGTGCTGGCCGGCTGGCAGCGCGGCGGGTGGTTAGCGGAACGGCTCGTGTGGGTGGCGACCGGGTTGGTGCTCGTCACAAGCGCACATCTGTTACCCGCCCTGCTACGGGGTACGCCCGCCCTCGTCCGTGTCATGGGTAGCGTCCTATGGGCCACGTGCCTGGTAACTGCGTGTATCGGCCATGCGGTTTTCTTCGTGTCGGCCCAGCAGCATGCGGGTGAACTGCGCGCGTCGGCGCTCTCTGGTGCGCCGCCCCCGACAGCGGCCCGCAGTCTTACGACCGTCATGGCGGAGCGCGCAACCGCGACGGCGCAACTTGTCGCCGCGAATGCGCGCCACTGTCCGGGCAACTGCCCAACGCTCGAAGCCCGTCGCACGACGCTCGCTGCCAAGGTCGATGCTCTGAATGCCGAAGCGGACGACATCCGGCGTCAGCAAGTCGCGGATGAGCGGATCACGACCCGACGCGACGCGCTACTCGCCGATCCGGTCGCATCGAGACTCGCTGCGTTACTTGGCGTGCCCGTCGCCCACATCGACCTGCTGTTCGGGTCGCTCTTCGCCACCGTCCTCGAAGGTGTCGCGTGTCTGCTGTGGGTGGTCGCACTCCGGTCGCCCTCGCTCCCAGTCGTAACGGAGCCAGAGCCGCCAGGAATCGCGACAGTCGCGGATACTGCCGACTCGACCGCGCCCGTGACAAGGGGAGTCGCGAACGTGACGAATGCGACTCCACCACCCGTCGCGCCGGTCACGGGAAGTCACGCAGATGGCACCGTTAGTCGCGAAATCTCGATAACCCGTCGCGCTGACACGGTACGCAGTGACGCTCAACGAAACGATGGGCAATCGGCATCGTTCGCATCCGATCCCGTAAGCGACAACCTGACGCAACTCGCCAGCGATGTCGCCGGGGGATTGCTGCGTCCGACCGTTGCCGACATCCGCCGTCATCTGAGTTGCTCCCAGGCGACGGCTGTCAGCCTACGTCGCGCCCTCGTCGATCGTAAAGCCTGACCCGGCGTTTTCCGCGCCGGCATTTCCTCTCATTCCAGCGAACACGCATCCGGTTCATCCGGAGGCCCGTGCGCGCCCGTTTTCTGGAGAATTACCCATGAACCAAACCACGCGGCTCAAACCGCTTTTCCGTCCAGGGCGATTGCTCATCACGCCGGTCGCGCTCACCGCTCTGCGCGCGAATGGCATTCCTGTCATCAGCGTAGTGCTCAGGCACATCGCGGGCGACTGGGGGATCGTGTCCGACGAAGACCGGCAGCAGAACGACCTGTCAATCACGGCTGGCCTGCGGCTGATTTCACTCTATCGCCTGCCGGACCAGACCCGCATTCTGGTGCTCACAGAGTGGGACCGCTCGAATACGACCATCGAAGGTTTTCAGGATGTTGCGTCCGAGAGCGGCGGACGGGAGGAACGGCCTGCGAATCGTCGCTATCCCATGTGGCCTTCCGAAAGCTACGTGCAGGAGGGCTGCGCATGAGCAACTATGCAAAAGGCCCGTGTTTTCCGATGGGACGGCCCGTCATCACCCCGGGCGCACAGGCAATACTCGATAAGGTCGGCATATCGGGAGTCGTACTGCTCGCCCGCCATATTCATGGCGACTGGGGAGATCTACCGGTCGAAGATCAGACAGCGAACGAACTGGCGCTGCTCACAGGCCGACGCCTGCTGTCGAGCTATGACGTGCCCGGCAACGGGAAGATCTGGATCATCACCGAAGCGGATCGCTCCGCCACGACGATTCTGCTGCCCGACGACTACTGACTTGCATCAACGCTTCGCGAGTCGTCCAGCCAGGCGCTCAACGATCTCGACCACCATCGTCCGGTCGTTCCCGCCGAGCTTCGCCAGAAGCTGTGCGACGTACTTCGCCTGATCGCTGCTGCGGCTGCTGACTTCTGTCAGCAGGTCGGCCGCATTGCACTCGAACAGATCGGCCAACTCCACTAGCCTCGCCACGGTCGGCATCACAAGCCCGCGCTCCATGCGCGAGACCGCCTCGTTGCCGATTCCCAGCGCCTCGGCCACCTGTTCCTGCGTGAAGCCACTTGCCACGCGATGTTTCGCGATCGCGCGGCCAATCACCACGGCGAGCTGTTCCTGATCGACTTGAGCCATGAACCCTCCATTCAACCTGAATGGTTGAGCCACGCCTCGGATAAAGTAAGGACTTTTGAAGTTGAAACTAAACTTATTAGGGTGATTGCCGTTATCTTTTCTGGCAGTCTCCAATCGTCAGCCACTTTACAAGGAACCATGCAGTGAAAAAAGAAGAAAGCAATATGAAGATCGCCAGACTCGCGTTTGCTGCGTCCATGTGCGCCGCGCTTGTCGCTTGCGGCGGAGGCGGCGGCAGCAACGCCCCTGCGGCCGCCAACACTCCCACAACTACTGCAGGCGGCACGGCGGCGATTGGCTCACCGATCGTCGGCGGGACGGTCGAACTGAAATGTGCGTCGGGCGCGACCGCGTCGGCCACGACGGGCATGGACGGTAGCTGGAGCGCCGCTCTCAAGAGCGCGGATTATCCGTGTGTGGCGCGTGTGTCGGGCGGACAGGCCAACGGCACAGCCCTGGCGTCGGCGTTGCATTCCGTTGCAGCGGCTCCTGGCACTACCAACATCACGCCGCTAACCGACATCATTGTCGGCGTGCTCGGCAAGCAGGACCCAGGCGCATGGTTCGACAGCGCGAAGAGCAGCGATCTAACCGGTACCATCACGGCCGCCAACCTGAACAGCTCCCTGGCAAAGCTGGCGACAGCACTCGAGACCCTGCCGGGCAAGCCGGCATTGCCCGACGGGTTCAACCCGCTCAATTCGCCCTTCAAGGCGGAAAAGGGCGATGCGGGCGACGGCCTGCTTGAGACTTACGGTGCGGCGCTAACGGCTTCCGGCCTGTCGCAGTCGGACGCGGCCACGAAGACGGCCAATGGCACAGCGCTGACCCAAACGGCATACTCGGCAATTGCCTACACGACGCCCGGCGTCACAACAATCCAGATGGGTTCTTCTGTCAATCTCGACGGTACGTTCGCGATTGCCATCGCCGATCCGAATCGCGGTAAATTCACGGCTAAGGCAACCATCGATGCGGGCGGTAACGTGACATCCTTTACGGATGCGGGCCAGTTCAAAGCGGTCATCAGCCTTCTCGGCAATCGTGTTGGCGAGCTATGCACGGCCAACGGTGTAGGTAGCGTCGTCGCCGGTCAACCCGGCCAGTATGTATACGTATCGAGCGATCTGACCGAGGTTACAGACCTATCGGAGCTCAACAGTGTGTTATTTGAGGAATTCGAGGACTGTATGAAGTCGGGCACCATGGCGTTCGCGAACGGTACCGCGACCTTCACGGACATCAATGGGCATCAAGACACGCCCAACGCTAACGTCGCTCAGGCGCTGACCGCAGGACTCGCCGACCCGGCCAACCATTCGGTCGAGCACGCCAAGATCTACAAGTACACGGCCAACGGCGTCACGAAGTACGCCTACATCACCGTCAACAGCACGACCGGTACCGACGATCCGCTCACGTTCGACGTGGATACGAAGTACGTGACGATCGGACTATCGCAGTAACCGTTCGTTGACTTTGCCGCGCGTCTCGGAGACGGGCGGGCATTCCCTCGGCGCAGGGGCCGGTTATACCGGCCTGCTGCGCCTTTGCTCATCGGGCGACAGGTGTCCGTTCCTCAGCCTATACGCCGGTCCTAACCTACCCATTTTTACCTATGAACGTGAAATCTATGCCCCTTGACGTCGCGCCCGCTTGGTCCGGTGTCGAATTGACGAAGCAAGACGGCAACACTACTCGTCAGGAAAGAAGCTGGAAACAGACGATGTCGGACCTGCTCGTCCATCGGGGGGACGATCACGTTCGCGCCGTGCTCAACCTCCCTGACAACGTCGCCGTCGGGCAGCTGCCGTCGTCCCTCGAATCGGCAGCCGCAACGAGGCAGGCAACGGATGCTCGTAAGGTTTCTAACAGCCAGGGCCAAGCCAGCTATGACGCGAAGCTAAAGGACTTCCACAGCGACATGGGAGACGACGCGCCGGTAACCAACGACACCATGAATGCATGGCGCAGCCAATGTGGCCTTCCTTCAGTCTGAGCCAGTCAATCTGGCTAGATTGAAGCACGATGCCGTCCGCACAGGCGCGGCATCTTTTTTTGCAGAACGCCTCACATCGTCGGTCGGTGATCAACGAGGAGCGCCGGTCGACAGCGATTGCTATCGGGTAGGTTACTTGCCGCCCTTCGCGAGGAGGTGCGTCAGGTCCGGCTGCATGCATTACAGTCCTTTTCAGTTACTTGCCAATTGTTAAACTAGCATCATAATGCGTGAGCGATCGGCCAGAACCCGAGCCATTTCCACACGAATCTACCAGAAGCCAATGTCAAAAAAAACCGAACTCGCTTGGCGTGAAATCTTCAGCGGTCTGCTCCATCTCCCCAAAGAAATTTGCACCCCCGAACTCGCTGACGATGATTTCGACGAAGACTTTCGCCCAGGGTTAATTCATGGCTTGTTCGTCAAGCGCGATCCACGACTCGTGAGTACAATCTTTGAAGCTATCTCGGCACGCCTGGGCTCGCCCGACTTCAAAGATCAAGTGGTGGCTCTCTACAGGTCCAGCCTCGAGCGCGAGGTTCGTGATCTGCGGGCGAGCATGACTCACGACGAGGAGCCCAACGCTATAAGGGTGGCGATCCTTAAAGAAAAAAACGAAAGGATCTCGAGCGCTTCATGGGACAACTTCTTGAAGTGCCGTTCGGATTTTTTTGAAGCCTACTGGCTTACTCAGCGCCCCAGCTCGGCTGGTGACAACTATTGTAGAGATAACTACCTACTGTTCAGCATTGCCGAGCTTCTTTTCAATCACTTGTCGCGCCATGATGGAAGTCGCTTCATCGTTCCGCGAGACAGCTTGCTAGCAAGCGAGTATGCCAACACCAAAATTAACCTGTTCGAATCTGATGCCCAGTTCAACAGCTACGGCCTGCTGACCGTCGTCGACGAGATGGAGTTCTCGGAAATCAAGCCACTTGAACCCTTTGATAGGCGGGTTGGCAAGCACCTGACGTTGGATGCCGATGAGTCGACCGTGCGTGAGCTTGTTGCGCTCAAGAAAATCGGCAGCATTGGCAAGCTGTCCTTCCGTCCGCGCTTCAACATAGGACTTCGTACTGGCACTTCCCTCAATCCGGCCATGGAGGCGCTCGAACGCGGCGCGCTGTTCGAACTGTCAAAGCTGAACAAGCCTGAAATCACCAAGTTGTACTCCACCAACTACGACACGCTTTGGGTGAAAGCCTCGAATCGCGATTTGACCTTTGAAGAGTTGGTCCAAGACTTCGTGATCGAAGGTGACTACATAGTCACTCAAGTCGTTCATCTGGAACATTCGAATAAAAACGGCGTCGATTTCATAAATCACATTGATCACGAGTACATCTACTACACGGTCGATGAGTATGAGGCCAGACAAACGGATCCAGATCAAAAGGGCGAGGCAAGGTCTCGCATCAAGACTTTCAAGGTTGATGACGCAAACATTCCTTTTACCCTCCCGGACGGCCGATGGTTTCTGTACACAGTGCTCGAGAGACATTTCAAGAATACGGCGCTCATTCAAGAGTATTTCCAGAAGGTGCTTTGACTTTCGCACGTAGAACTCGGCCTTTTGAAGCGTCGGCTTGACCAAGAAAGGCAAAACTGCATCATGTTGCGTCTCGAGCTTGTGCCACTGGCAAGGCTAGCAACTCTGCGTGGAAGCTCTATCGGTCGCACCAGGCGGAGCTGCCGGACAAGGAAGTCGAGTAACACAACATGCTCGGTCTGGAATGGCTTGGTTCGACGGGCGCGGCCGGTGCACGACGCCGGTCGCGCCTTGCTCCTGTGGGTTTTCGGCATGCAGGCGATCCGGTCCGTCTCAGGTCACTGTGCCTCGCCTGTGCGACGGTATTTTTTTCTTTGCCTCAAAGGCAATCTGCTGCCCTGGCTATGCTGTACCACGACGCATTGCATCTCGTACTTGCGATACCTCCGCTCCCGGCAAGTTGCCTGCCGCCGCGCCGTCGCGCGCTCGCTGTATTTCGGTGAACCACTTCTTGAACGTTACCGGTGAAATGTTCAGGTCCATGCTTTTGAGCTTCCTGATGATGGCGGCATGAGATACGCCAGCGGCGATCAATACCTGAATGGTGTCGTATAGATTACGAAAACGCTGCCTTCGAGGATCCTCTTGGCTCGCTGACAGCAGCTTGCGAAGCTCTTGAATGTCGGCTTGCAGGTCGTATTGCGCAGGAGCCTGCGACACCCTGGATGTTCGGTTCATGGTGGATTGCATTGAGTCTTCCATCTGTATTCGTACTGGTTCACGAATCGCTCTCGCTTCATTCGCGAGTTACGATTTCCGTAACAAATCAGAAAAAATCGGCCACACGGGCGGGTATCCCAAACAATCCTCCAAGTGCACGCGTACCTTGCGGATTGCTCGGGATATGGCGCGCGCGGACCGCGACATTTTTTTCTCGCTTTTATTTCAATTTTTAGAAGAATCGCGCGCTGCTGGTTCAACGCCCTTGGTGCGAGGCCGACCTCGCTTTGGTCCGGTCCGTTTCTTCATCTTGCCGTGCAGAAACATCTGCTGCTTGCCTGAATGCTTCACACGAACGAGCTGCGTGGCCTTCGCGAAGTAGCTAATTGCAGTCCACAGATACCCGCGCTTGACATGATCGTAGTGGTCAATGAGACCAACGCCGACCTTCCGGTACCCGCCCTGAGCAGCCTTCAGATTGCAGCTGAAAGCATACCCACGCCCCTCCGTGATCTCTTCCTTCCAGTATTGGGCAATCTTTAGTGAATACCCGACATGGTCTTCCAGCGCCGATCCGTTGAAGAAGAAGCATATGTGCAAGTGATGCCCAGCATCGCGTGAGTATTCGATACGACCTACATAGCCGACGAGGTGCTTGAAGATCGAGCGCTTGCCTCTCATGTTCTGTTTCAGGTGTCGCCAGTCTTCCTTCAACTCTACAAGGCTGACCCATCGCGGTTTCTCTTCGTGGTGAACGACACCGTTCATGAAGGCTTCATGCTCACGTTCAGCTCGCCCTTGCAGGGCATCACGACGCTCTATCGCTTCGGCAACATCGGCACATGCCGTCTTGCGATACTCGAATACCATGTCGACGACCATGACTCTCGCCGTCGTGTCGAATATGTACTTCTCGTATTCAACGAGGTAGTCCAGATTGTTCTTGCCATTGCTCATCCAGTCGCTGATACGCTTCTTGAGCTTGACCTGCCGCGCTTCCTCGCGCATCGTCAATACGAGGTCATTCGCCATCTCCGCATAACGAGGTTCGATACCATGCTCACCGTCATCCTCAATCCAATCGACATGGACATAGTTGCTGATCGCATGCTTACGGTATTGCTCGAACAGGAATTCCAGATCCGGTGAGTACGCGAGCGAGGGGTCATGAATGCGAACATACGCTGGCAGTCTCTTGATGTCGTCCGCCATCTTCAACACCGCTACGCTCCCATCTCTCCTCACCCTGTAGGGTAAGGCCTCGCTATTGAGGACCTTCTTCATGAAGTCGATCGCACCATGCAGATTTGCTGCATTGATCGGGACGTGATAGGACTGACCATCTGTACCTTGTACCTGATTGACGACTGTTGCAACAGTCGTCATGGTCAATCTCATGTCACCGTCATACTCCCCTGAACGATTGATTGCTGCATGATGATCCTGTCGATCATCCTCCTCATCATACGGATGATAGTCATTCATATTTAATTATCCTAATTGTTTTATAGATATGTAGAGTTACTTATTAACCCTGTTCATATACCAAAATTATTCCGACGCAATGAAGCAGAGGAATCGCCGACGGCCTATCGACAAATTCCTTGCTTTCATTGTGTTTTCAGGCTGTTTGCGGATATCCCTAAACATGCCGACTTCGCCATAGCAGAAGGAAATTCAGCGAACACCACCTCGCCCGAGAAGATGTCCTACGCTGTCGCGTCGATTCAGATGAACCATGCCGTCCCTCGCGCACACTTCCTCCTGGGCGCAGAGCTTCGCCAATGCCTTCTTGAACTGCCCTTGAGTCGCCATGCCGATATTGAAAGCCCGCTCACGCAGAACATCCTCTGGGATCTTGTCACGCACACGCAGATCACGGAACAGGAGCTCGTGCAGTCGATCTGCATCCTCATCGGTCCGCGAGAGCGCTTGTTCCTCCGAGTTGATCAGCTGGGAGAAATTTTCATAGCTCCACAGGGCAATCTCTTCCGCACACTCGACCCGTTCCGCCGTAATGGGGCCTTCTTCGCCCTCAAACTCGTGGTGCCTCGCCGCGTGGCGGATAATCTGCTCATGCAGCTTGTTGAGGCTGGCCATCTCACTCGAACTCGCTCGCTCCAACCGAATACTTCCGATACGACGATCGGCGCTCTCAAGTGCGCGGCCGGCTCGGGGCGAGAACGTCAGGATCTTTTGCCCCTCCCAGCCCACTTGTTGCAAACGTATCTGCTCGCGGAAGTAGTGTTCACAGCGCCCGAGAAACTCCTGCATTTCGGCAAGCGCGAGGACATCGGGCAGGTCCGTAGGCGCAGGCTCAACTATTGATGGATCCGCGAAATACCAAAGAAAACGGGCAAACAGACCAATTTCGAGTGCATGCCTTCCCTGGGGTGTGCGCAAAAAGGCTAGGAGTCGGTCTGGCTGAATTGGCACGACCATCGTAATCTTCGGATCGACCATCGTTATGCCCGTGCCGCGACGCGAGAAACTGATCGGGATGCCACTCCAGCTCGAGCACAGCAAACCGATCAGATCCTTCCCCAACTCAGGCAAGAAGGCACTGCCCTCATCCGGGGCGATCAAAAACGCGCGGTTCTGATCTGTCTGCTCTTTCACGGCAACAAACGTAAACCGCTCAAGGGTGCGAGGCGGTGACGGCGGGGCTTTAGGACGACTTTGTTCAAGCTCGACCAACCGACTGGCAAAGGCATCGTTAGGGGGAAGCCCCTTGCTCGCTAGCTTGCCAATTGCCCTCTGGGTGCCCGCATACTCGGCGTACCACGCCGTCATGCGGCCTCTGTGTTCCTGCCATGCAGCGAGCGTCTCCGTATCGTGCGCGGCAATGACGGCACGGCGGTGATTCATGAGCGGCTCCGCTGCCGGAGACTTTCCAACACCGGAGGCACCGCCGATTCCAATGTAGGCCGCAAGCCCGATTAGCCGACCGTTCCATTTGACCTTGGCGCATGGAGCAACAGCGTTCGCGGTATGTGTATCAATAACGCCTGCGAACATCGTAGCGAACGTAGCGGTGCGAGCCACAGCATCGACCAAAGCACGTTGCTTCTTCGATAGCGCATGTAGCGGAACAGAATTGCCGGACATCACGCGGCCTCCTGCTCGTGGTCGGTTAGATCCCGCACACGGGGGCGCGATGCGATATAGGCCAATACCTCACTGAGCCGGTAGCGTACCGACTTCCGTCCCAACCGAACGCCAATCGGGTGATCCGCATCATAGGAAGCGGATGCCCGGTTCATTTTCTCGTATGCACCGCTGCGACTATCGCCGGTAAGGTTGATCAGCTCTTTGATGTCGATAAGACGATCGCATGCTAACTCAATAGGGCTACAAATTTCTGTGCCAGCGGCACCTTCTGCTTTTCGTCGGGCAGCAGACAGCCCTGAAGATACTTGATTCACGCCCACTCCCTTCCGCCGTAGCGGAATCGTTGAACACTAGATGTTTGGAAGGTGAAATTCGCGCGGCAAAAAAACGGCGCGGTTAGGCAGAGCGGAACCCTCGATCGTTGATCGAAACAGGTTGCGCCTGAACTGGAAGTCTTTGTGTATTACCCGTGATGGGCTTATATGGAGTGTCCCTCGAGGGGGATACTCACAACGTAGGTGGGCTACGTCTTTTGGAGGGTGCGCCACTACGGGGCACCAAGTCAAACCACCGCAGGAAAGTGGAGTCATACCTACGATGGACGCTATTGGATCATCAGCGAAACGAAAAATCAATCGATTTTTGCCCAACACCGCCTGGAGATTCGGTCCCTGGAGCAGAACAGGCCACAGCGGCTTCCGCTTCCAGGCTAGGTTTTCGCCAAGACAACCGCAGGTCCAGTCGCAACCGCAAATCTTTAGTGGCCGTCACCTAGTGCAAGGCCGGTGCGGGCCTCGCGGACGGCGCCGCCATTGAGGACGTCCATCCGCCTCAAGTCGGCCAAAAGCGGTCATCTGGAAAGTTTGGCTGAGTGCCCGCTAAGGCTGAGAGCAGCCAGTCCCGTGCAGCCGCTCCATAGCCGCTGTCGGTCCTACAGCGGCTGTTCACTAAGGCGACCATCATGACCCTGCCCCGTTTCCGCGTACAGCAAGACGTGACATAATGCGCGCATTTGAACAAACCATGAGAAATCTCGCCCGATCAGACGGGGAGGGACGGGACCGAAGTGATGAAAACTAGCAGCGAGGCCTTCCGTTTCGTCGACCTCTTCGCCGGGCTGGGCGGTTTCCACGTCGCCCTTGATGAGTTGGAGGGACGCGGCGTCTTCGCGGCTGAGTGGGAGCCCACGCTGAAGGCCCTTTACAAGGTCAACTTCGGCATAGACGCTTGGGGCGACCTTAACGATCTCAGCAGCGACCAGCTCATCGCCTGTAACGTACCCGATCACCACGTCCTTACTGCGGGTTTTCCGTGTCAACCGTTCTCGAAAGCAGGAGACCAACTGGGCTTCAAGGACACCAGTCAGGGCAATCTCTTCTTCAAGGTGCACGACATCCTGCGCGTCAAGCGGCCGCGACACTTCATCTTGGAGAACGTGCCCAACATCCTCAAACACGACGGCGGTCGCACCAAGACCAAGATAATCCGCATGTTGGAGAAGCTTGGCTACTCCGTCGACGTAGAGCACTTCTCGCCCCACGAGTTCGGCATTCCACAGGTGCGAGACCGCGCCTACTTCGTAGGTTCACTCGAGGGTCTCGATCATTTCGAGTGGCCGGCGAAGCACAAGGATCCCACGGAAATCCACTGGGTACTCCGCCACGAAGCGCATTCCAGGCGCGCCATCCCGGACCAGACGCTGCGAGCCATTGACATGTGGGGCGACTTCCTGCGCCGCTCGCCGCCTGCGCTGAAGCTGCCTTCCTTCCCGATCTGGGCGATGGAATTTGGGGCAACCTATCCCTACGAGGACGAGACTCCGGCAGGGGTTTGGGTTCGCAGACCTGTGTGGGGTCTTCGCCAGATGGGCTTCAAGGGCAGCTTCGGCCAATCCCTCGAGTGCTCGCTCGACGAACAGTTTGCGAGGATACCGAGCCACGCAAACCGACCAGGCGACTTGAGTTTCCCACAGTGGAAGCGGACTTTTATCAGGCAGAACCGCGAGTTCTACCAAGCCAACCGCTCCTGGATCGACCCCTGGATCGCACAATGGAACCCACAAGGCTTCCACTCTAGCTTCCAGAAGATGGAATGGAACGCGCAAGGTGAAGACCGTGACATCGACAACTTCGTGCTACAGGTGCGTGCGTCTGGACTGCGGGTGAAGCGGCCCACGACCTCCCCAAGTCTCATCGCCTTCACGCAGACCCAAGTGCCTATCCTCGGTGCGAACCTGACCGGCGAACGTCGTTACATGACCCCAGCCGAGTGCGCTGAACTTCAGTGCCTCGGCGGCATCCAGTTGCCCGCGTCCGACCTCGACGCGTATAAAGCTTTGGGTAACGCAGTGAACGCCCGCGTCGTCAAAGCGATCGCCGAACGATTGTTGTGCGGGCTCATCCGGCCCACCTTGAACATTACCTCTGACCTCGAACCGTTGAGAGCTACTGCGTGACTGACCACATCGAACACGAAGACGACTTCGACGAGGAGGACCCGCGGGTCCTGTTGCTGGAGAGCCTCGCCGATGGGTTGGCGACTCTCTCGGAGGCTTCAGACACGCCCGACGGCGTTCCCCCAGTATCTTCAATGTTCAGCAGCGATGACGTCGACTTCGCCTCAGACGCATGGATGAACCAATTGGCTGAGATCCAAGGCTGGCTGAGCCTCAGCGAAGACCTCCCACTCACAGGCGGTGAACCCTTCCTTCAGGCGCTCATCGCTGAACTCAAACTTGAACCCACCGACCTCCTTGCTCCCGGAGACGCCTACCCGCCGCTGAGCCTTCGCGCGCTTGAACGTCTGAACGAGCGCGTAGAAGCCGCCGCTCGGCTCCAGGCTAATTTTCTTGAAGAACTTGAGGCGAAGGGCACTAGCCGTGCGACGACCACCCAGTCCTGGGCTGACGCGTGGGCCGAGATCGACGCGAGCGAGGAAGCGGTGAGCCCGGAACCAGTCACGGCAAAGGCCGCAGTCTGGCCGATCTTCCAACTCACCAAGAAGGCGCCAAACCTAACGCCGTCGTACCAACGAGGTGACGTTTGGGGCAATGGCGACCGGCAGTCCCTGATGGAGTCCATCCTCCGGGGCGTCCCCCTGCCGTCCATCATACTGTTGAGAACCGGATCTTCCACCCCGCATGAGGTCGTCGACGGCAAGCAGCGGCTCACGGCCATCCTCCGGTTCGTGGGAAAGCACCCCGTTGCCAAGCAGAAGGTTGCTGAGGTCACCGCCCGGCACAGTGGAAAAAAGTTCAACGAACAAGGACGCCTCGACGATAGCGGTCGCAGGAACTTGACGGATCTGTTCAATGACGACTACCCGGCCTTCCGCCGTGCGTGGAAAGCGTTGGAGGGTTACGCACTCAATTCCGCACAGGAGAACGACTACTACTTCCCGTTCAAGCTGCGCACGACTGGAGACGGCGGACTTGTTGGTTCCAACCTTGAGCCTCTCCGTGGCAAGTATTACACGCAGATCAAAGCCCGGGAGATCAACGTCGCTGGTCAGCAACTCACCGTCGATGCTTTGTTCGAGGACGTCGTGGAATACACCATTCCCGTCATCGAGTACACACAGGCGAGCCAAGCCCAGATTCATGAGGTCTTTCGCCTCTACAACAAGCAGGGCGTGCACCTGAACGCGGAAGAGATCCGTAACGCGGTCTACCACGAGGTAGAACTCACCCGCGCGACTCTTGCCGCCGCCGGCGACGCCGACCCGAACACTGATGCCGCCAAAATTGCTGAATCGCTGGCCGGTATCCCCGATCTTGGCCGCCTCGGTGAGGCGTTGAAGAACTACGGTTTTGGGGACACACGCTACAAGCGCACCAAGGTTCTCGCTTGGGTCATCTCGGTCCTTGTGCATGACACCGCTGGCAAAGACCTAGCATCGACTAGTCGCAACATCGACCAGTTGCTGATCGCAATTCAGAAGAGCAAGTCACACCCGCTAGCCCATTCCTCGACGTTGACCAAGCTGTTCTCGCTGCTGCGAAACGCTGTCGAGCTCCACTCATCGCACGATGAGTTGTGGTCCGATCAATTCAAGGATGGCGGCAAGGGTGCCAAGTGGCAGGAACTCCAACTCGTAGGTTCCCTCATGGGCATTACAATGGCCTTAGCGGCCTCGCCAGACGACATCGAGGACCGCATCGAGGCTAATGGCGATGCTATCCGAACGGCGAGCGCAGAATCCAAGGACTGGGAACGCCCCAACAAAACGCAGACCAAAACCCAGTGGGACTACATAGCCAGGATCAGCAAAAGTCTACTCGAACTATTGCACATCGACCCTGATCAAGCGGCTGAGGCCGTACGTCGGCAGTTCGGGTCCTCCGGGTACGCGTCGCTGCAACGCATGCTCATCAAACCGAAGGGTTGAGAGCGGTGCCAGGAAGCTCCCCCCTCGTCGAGCACGTCTACTTCAATCCACCCGCTCCCCAGGAGGCGGACTCGTGGTGGGCCCGCTACAAGGCTCAGCTCACCGGCTTGACCGACACAGCGCGTCACTCAGTTGAAGCAGACTCCCGCTACATTCTCCAGCGCGGAATCTTGGCAGCCGACACCGCGAAAACCGAAGAGTGGTCATCCCGCCGATCGCGCACGGGACTCGTCATGGGTTCGGTCCAGTCCGGCAAGACCGCTTCCATGCTGGGTGTCTCAGCCTTGGCCATCGACAACGGCCTCGACATCATCGTCGTACTCGCCGGGACCCGTCTCTCCTTGTGGCGCCAGACCTATGAGAGGCTGGTGCAGCAGTTGGACTCGGGAGAGGAGAACGCACAGAAGATTAAGCGCCGCCTGCTGTGCCCACCGCCTGGCATTGCACTATCAGAGCAGACGCACCCACTGTCAGCCACCTACCGGCTGCCGCCGGCTCAGGTTCGACAACGGTTGAGTCAGGGCAGGCCACTGATCATCGTGGCGATGAAGCAGACTGACCATCTGCATGCCTTGGCAGCAAGCCTCCGCGCCAATGTCTTTAGCGCAGTCAAGGAGCTTGATCGCACCGTCCACATGCTCGTGCTTGACGACGAGGCCGACGATGGCTCGATTCTCGATGCCATCGTTGAGTCCTCGCAGGACCCCATTTACGGCAGATTGAAGCAGATCCCGCGTGCGATCGCCAACCTCTGGGATCCGCCCCAGGGTTCGCCTGAAAATCTGTTCTCGACCTACATCGCCTACACGGCGACACCTCAGGCCAATCTCCTTCAGGAGGACCACAACCCCCTGGCGCCGCGAGACTTCCTGATCTCTCTTCGCACGCCGCTCGACATCGGCCAGCCAGTAGACACAACCGACCCTGGCAATCTCAACGCCCCTCGCTCATCGACCTACCCCGAGGCGGCGGGGATCCGTTCCTACTACACCGGCGGTGAGGTCTTCTACCGCCGCGCGGAGGCAGCCAAACTGTGCGTGCTCACCACCAACTCCGTACAGCAGGACCTCGCCGACGCCGTCCGAGCCTTCTTGGTGGCGGGCGCTATTCGCCTGCACCGCTCTGGCAGACTGGGCCCAGCGTCCGCGATCACACAGCAGTTCGACACAAAGGACGAAGCCCTTGACAGCGCGGCTTCGCCGCACTCGATGCTGTATCACCCTTCTGCGGCAATCCAGGACCACTTCCGGGGTGCTGAGGACGTCCTGATCTGGGCGGGAATTCAGGATCGAGCGACGGCTCGAGATATGCTCGACGCGGGAGATGCCAGGCTTCCCCACGCGTTGGTGGACCAACTGCAGGCGGACCCCGCCCCATGGGCGCAATGGCTCGAAAAGTATCGAGCCTCCGCCAGAGCAATCGAGGACGAGTTCGACGTCCTGCCACTGACGGTTTTTCCGGACTGGCATACCGTCGAAACCCTACTAATTAGGGAAGTGATCCCTGGAACTAGGATCGCCGTGGTCAACAGCGACCCCAACGCTGACGATCGCCCTGCCTACGCACCGAGCCAGGACCCAGACACCGGCAAATGGAGCGCCGCCCGCGACCTCTGCACTATCTTCGTCTCAGGGAATGTCATGGCCCGGGGACTGACGCTGGAAGGGATGACCACGGCGTTGTTCCAGCGTTCATCGGCCAACCCGCTGGCCGACACCCAGATGCAGATGCAGCGCTGGTTCGGCTACCGCGGGTCATATATTGAGTTGTGCCGCATCTTCGCCTCCAGCGACCAACTCTCCCTCTTCCGTGCGTATCACGATGTCGACGAAGCGGTTCGCACTGCCATCACCGAGCGCATGGTGAGCGGCGCGCCTGAACCCACCGTTCTGCAGGGGCTCAATTTCGAGGCCACCGGCAAGATCGCGGGCGTGGGCAACCATCCCCTATCACCAGGGGCTCGCCCCTTCGTTACAGTCATTAATGACAGCCGGCTGGCGGATCCCAATGCAGACATCGTGGCTGGACTCTTCATCCGGCCATCCAGCGACCTCACTGTCGCCAATGTGCTGCGGGGCCGAATCCTAGACGTTCCACTCGAACTTACCGAGGCCGCCGGACTCTTGGATCGCCTCACTTTCGCCGACTATCGGCCCGGGAGCGAGGGGTTCCACGCGGACTTCTGGAACGGTATCGAAGCCCGAGCAAACGCAGTTGCCCCACTGCCGGATTCACCTTTCTATCGCCCGCCGGTGAGGGGTAGGGGAGACCAGACTCGGCGTGCCTGCCCCTATGCCATCGCCGCCTACCTTCGACTCTGGTCGGCCAGTCTCACTCGCCCGATCACGGGCCTTTTTGTCACCGGCCACCCCGGCGATCTATGGTCCTACGCCGACCTAAGGCGCAAGAACGCTGAGCGACCACGGTTCTGGATCGGCATTCGTTACGGAGATGGTGCCACCGTGTCCAAGGGTCCGCTGGCACTGCTCCCATTTAAAATACGCGCCACCACAAAGAGGGTGATCGGAGGCGAACTCAAGACGACTTGGGGTGCGAGCGACCCCAACGCCGGCCCGAGCCAGTATCGCGGCGACGTCTACTTCGACTACTACCACCGTTACGCTGACGTGCCGTCGAGCAACAACACGGGGTGGCGACCCAGCGGCTCCGACGGTCAAATCCTCTTCTACGTAAATCAACATCCGGACGACCAGCACCCCACGGTCGCAGTTGGAGTCTGCCTCCCTGCGGGAGGTCCGGAGCAGTTCTCAGCCACCCGTGCTGGGATGACCATCGTTACGAGGGGACTCCCATGATCAGCTACGAGGCAGTTCTAAACCAGATCAACGTCGTTCCGGCGGGCACCACCGGAGATGACCGAGCCATTACCTGGTTGACCGATGCGATGGTGGTTGGGATCGCTCGGAATAGTCGCGGTCACTTGGAACTGTTCCTTGCAGGCGACGAGTTGAGGCCCCGGACCGGCACAGTGAAGTCTGCGATGCACTACCACTCCTGGCACCGTGACACCCTGCCTCCGCTGAACGCAAACCGCATTTGCTTGCCCGCGCTGGGGCATTTCGACCAGGTCGGTGCATTCATCGCCGCTGAACTGCTGCGCGAGAAAGCTGACGCCGATCTGGAGCGCGCCTTTGCCGTCACCGAGCCGCTGATCGAACTCGCCATTAAGCGCCTAGAGATCTCCGAGAACGCCATCCTCGGACTCGTTGGGGAACTGCTCCTTCTCGAAGCTCTATGCCGCCGCGCGGCCGATCCCCAGGTCGGACCAGTCGTCCAGGCTTGGGATGGCTGGCGCCGCTCTGCAAGGGACTTCACATGGGAGGGTACAGGCGTAGAGATAAAGACCACTACTCGCGCCACCTCAAGTCACGCCATCCATGGCGTCCACCAAATCGAGCCCACCCCTACCAGTGATGACGCCCCCGGTGAAGCGCGCCTGCTCCTCGTAAGCATCGGTCTGCGCCAGGCAGATCCCAATGCGCCTGCTTTGTCGATCCCTTCCTTGGTGGAGAGTATTGTTGAGCGACTCACCGCCACCGGGGCTAGCGGCTTGGTTGACGAGTTCCTCACGCGCGTGTCCTCGTACGGCTCAGAGTCGGGCATCGGATACGAGCATGCCACGATGGTCAACGAGGGACCGTTTACGGCTCCGTTTACCGTGACCTTCGTCCGTGGGTACGACATGGCAGACCCGGCCGTCGAGGTCCTGCGGCGCGATGACGTCATCACCCACCAGCATGTGGATGCCCAGTCGGTCACCTTCCGCGTGGAACTTCCCGCAACGATCCGCTTGGGCAACCCCGTCGCAGGTGCCGGACGCGTCGCGGAGGCGATCCTGGGCCTATACAGTTAGGGACCCTCTGCACAACGCGCTGAAAGGTATCCCAGTGCCCGGTCATGTATCCCAGAGCCCGTTCAGAGCGTGGGGCAATCAGTCGAAAGGACTCGGCTGGCTCTTCGCGACGAGTTGCTTTGCCCTCGCCCGTAATTTGGTTGCGATAGACTGCTCCCGCTACAAAACGGTCATCCAAATTTCCCTGCCTAACTTCCGGTTTGGGTCGGAAAGAGCCGACCGCCGCATGCCATTTTCCAACGCTGGACGCCGTCAGACCAGATCGCTCAGAGCTGCGAAAAAAGGGGAGATTGTCTACGAGCAGCCGCCTTGGCTACGTAACATCGGGCGTCGGCAGTTTAGAGCCGGGAGAATCTCGGCAGGATAAAACGGAGCAGCTTTAGAGAACAGGAGCAAGGCCGAGGGCCTCGACTGACGCGCTTTGGTGCATGGCGCATTTCCGTATGATTTCCGTACGAACTTGCCCGGCGCTAACGGCGCGACGCCAACCCCTTGATTTTTATCATTTTCTTGGTGCGCCCGGCTGGGATCGAACCAGCAACCCCTGCCTTCGGAGGGCAGTACTCTATCCATTGAGCTACGGGCGCTTTAACGCGAGAGCGCGGCAACCAGAGCGGAGGCGGCGCCAAAGCGAGACCGCAAGGATACCCGGTTTCCGTCATACCGTCCACCGGACGGCCTCCGCGGCCATTTCCCGCGCTTACCAGCCGCTTTCGTCCACTTCGCGCGATGCGGGTAAACGCCTGCTGAACACCTCGCCGCGCCTCTCGCCGCCGTCGAAAGCTTGCGTCTATAATCGTCCGTGGCTGATCAAGAAGAAGAAGTTGCCGTCGCGCTGTACCGCTCACACACCCACGGAGACGAGACAAGCATGAGCGAAGCACCACACGGAGCCCCGATCAAAACCCCAGGACAGCTCATCGCCGCAGTCATCGCCGGGTTTGCTGTGCCGATCGTCATCATCGTCCTGCTGGCCTACTACGTCGACAATTCGACGCGCACCGGCGCCGGCACCGACAGTCTCTCCGTAGCCGAGGTCACGGCTCGCATCAAACCCTTCGCCCAAGTCGAGATTCGCGACGCCAACGCGCCGCGCGTCTACAAGACCGGCGAGGAAGTCTACAAGGCTGTCTGCTCGGCCTGTCACGCATCGGGTGCAGCAGGCGCGCCCAAATTCACCAACACAGCCGACTGGGCGCCGCGCATCTCGCAAGGCTTCGACACGCTCCTGCACACGGCACTCACCGGCAAAGGCGCGATGCCGCCGCGCGGCGGCACCAGCCCCGACGACTACAGCGACTTCGAAATCGCCCGCGCCGTCACCTACATGGCGAACAACTCCGGCGCGAGCTTCCCTGAGCCCGCGCAGCCCGCGGCAGGCGCGGCGGCGGCGTCGGGTGCAGCGGCGGCGTCCGGCGCGGCAGCGGCCTCGGCAACGCCAGCCGCCGGCGCTTCGGATGCAGGCGCGGCCCAGGCCGCCGCCGCGATGGCTGCCATGGCCAGCGTGCCGCAAAGCGCCGCGCCCGCATCCGGCGCCGCGCAAAGCGCGGACGCATCGCAGGCGGGCAAGGCCTTGTATCAGCAGGTCTGTCAGGCGTGTCACGCGGCCGGCGTGCTCAACGCGCCCAAGTTCGGCGACAAGGACGCGTGGGCGCCGCGTCTGAAAGATTCCATGGACACGGTCTATAACTACGCGCTGCACGGCAAGGGCGCGATGCCGCCCAAAGGCGGCTCGAACGCCTCGGACGCGGACGTGAAGGCCGCCGTCGATTACATGGTGAGCGCCGCGAAGTAACGCGCTCGCAAGCGCCGGCAAAAGCTTCGCGGCCATAGCCGCATCACGAAAATCCCTGCACCGCGGCCCCGCGGGCAGGGATTTTTTCATGCGCGATGACCACGCCGGCGACCGGTCGCGAGCGAAACGGTGAGCACCGGCGGTCGTCGGGGTCTTGCGCAGACGCCCATCGCGCCAGCTTCAAGGCTTCTGCAACAACGCCTTCAAACTCGCAAGACGGTCCTTTGGCGACATCGGCGCTTCTTCGGGCGTGGGCGGCGGCGCATCGTCGAGCAGCATTTCGGGGATGAACCGCGACGCCTCGCACACCACCGTCTCCCGTGCGCGCTTGCGCTTCTTGCACCAGTTCAGATGCAGGCTGCGCTGCGCGCGCGTGATCGCCACATACATCAGGCGGCGCTCTTCCTCGATGCGCGCGTCGTCGATCGGTTCGTCGTCGGCGCCGCCGCGATGCGGCATGATCCCTTCTTCGACGCCCACCAGAAACACGTGCGGATATTCCAGTCCCTTCGACGCATGCACGGTCGAAAGACGCACCGCGTCGGGATCTTCTTCGCGGCCTTCGAGCATCGACATCAGCGCGACGGTCTGGATCAGGCCGAGCAGATTCTTCCCGGTGTCGGCGAGACCGTCGGCGGTGTCGTAGCCGGTTGCCTCGCTGCTGGCCGCGCCTTCCGGCTCAGCCTTCGTGCCCTTGCGCTTTAACCACTCGATGAACTCCAGCACGTTCTGCCATTTCGCTTGCGCCTGACGTTCGTCGAAGGCGTCGTACAGATACGCTTCGTAATGGATCGCATCCATCAGCTCGTCGAGCAGCGTGCCGGCCGCATCTTTCTCCGCGCGGTCGGTGAGGCGCTGCATGAAGTCGCAGAACACGCGCATGGGCTCGATCTGGCGCGGCGACAAACGCGCCTCGATGCCGCCCATGTACACCGCTTCGAACAGCGACACCTTCGCCTGGCCCGCGAACGAGCCGAGCGCTTCGAGCGTCGTATTGCCGACGCCACGGCGCGGCGTCGTGATCGCGCGGATAAACGCCGGGTCGTCGTTCGCGTTGGCGATCAGACGCAGATACGCGCAAATATCCTTGATTTCGGCTTTGTCGAAAAACGACTGGCCGCCCGACAACACATACGGAATCCGCTCGCGCCGCAGCACCTGTTCGAAGATGCGCGCCTGGAAGTTGCCGCGATACAGGATCGCGTAATCGCGGAAATTCGCGCGCCGCTCGAACTTGTGCGCGGACAGACGAAACACGACCGATTCGGCTTCGTGCTCTTCGTCGTTGCAAGGCGTGACGGTGATCGAGTCGCCCATGCCGTGCTCGGACCACAGCTTCTTTTCGAAGAGCTTCGGGTTGTTGGCGATCACGTTGTTCGCCGCCGTGAGAATGCGCACCGTGGACCGATAGTTCTGCTCGAGCTTGATCACGTGCAGCTTCTTGAAATCCTTGCCGAGCTGCGCGAGGTTTTCGAGCGTCGCGCCGCGCCAGCCGTAAATGGCCTGATCGTCGTCGCCGACCGCCGTGAAGGCCGCGCGCGGACCGGCCAGTTGCTTCAGCAATTCATACTGGCAGGCGTTGGTGTCCTGATACTCGTCGATCAGCAAATAGCGCAGCTTGTTTTGCCAGCGGTCGCGCACTTGCTCGTTCTTCGCGAAGAGTTCGGCGGGCAGGCGAATGAGGTCGTCGAAATCGACCGCCTGGTACGCGTGCAGCGTCGCCACATAGTTGCGATAGACGATCGCCGCCTGATGCTCGTCTTCGTTCGCGGCAATCGCCATCGCCTCTTCGGGCATGATGAGACCGTTTTTCCACAGCGAAATGATCGACTGGATCTTGCGGATGAAACCCTTGTCGGTCGAGCCGACCTGCTCCTGGATCATGCCGAAGCAATCGTCGGAATCCATGATCGAGAACTGCGGCTTGAGGCCGACGTGTTCCGCTTCCTGCCGCAAGATCTGCACGCCAAGTGAGTGGAACGTGCAGACCGTCAACTGATTGACGGGCACTTTGCGGCCTTCCTTGCCGGGCGTGGTCAGCGTCTTGCCTTCGAGCAGCTTGCCCACGCGCTCGCGCATTTCCGCCGCGGCCTTGTTCGTGAACGTGACGGCGGCGATGTGGCGCGGCTCGAAGCCCTTGGCCTCGATCAGATGCGCGATTTTCTGCGTGATCACGCGCGTCTTGCCGCTCCCGGCGCCGGCGAGCACGAGACACGGACCGTCAAGATAACGGACCGCTTCATTTTGAGCGGGATTCAGGCCTGCGGACATCGTCTGGATGGGTCGTGCTGTTGAAAAGCGGCTTCGGAAAGCGGCGGTCGAAAAGCGCCGTTGAAACGCGACGGCGAAGGCGCCGCGACGCGATTCGCGCCGGCCGCGAACCCGGCGGCTGGCCGGGCGCGCTGCCGCGCTGCGAATCCGGCCCGGCGGGCTCCGGTTCGCGCGAGAGGAGCGATGTTAACACGGATGAAATCGGCGGATCGTTTCGCGCGGCGAATCTCGCGTGAGACTGCCGAGCGCGAAACCGCCACGCGTCGCCCGGCGAAAATCGCCGCGCGCGGCCCGCCCGCGGCTCCTGGACGAGACGTGCCACAATGACGAAGTTGCGCGCCGCCGCCGAGGTGGCAAAGCGGCGCGCCGTTTTTGCAGGAAGACACGCATGTCCGCATCGCTGAAGATTGGATTGATGGGTTACGGGTTCGCCGGCGCAACGTTCCATGCGCCGGTCATCGAGCACTGCGGACGCGCGAGCGTCGCGGCCATCGCGACCGGCAAGCCCGACCTCGCGCTCGCCGACTATCCGCACGCGAAGGCCGTGGCCGACCTCGACGCGCTCCTCGCACTCGACGAAATCGACTGCGTGGTGATCGCCACCCCGAACGACACGCATTTCGACCTGGCGCGCCGTACGCTGGAAGCGGGCAAGCACGTCGTGGTCGACAAGCCGGTGACGCTCAGCGCCGCCGACGCCCACACGCTCGCCAACATCGCCCTCGCGCGGCACAAGCTGTTCGTGCCGTTCCACAACCGCCGCTGGGACGGCGACTTCATGACCGTGCGCGATCTGCTCGCGAGCGGCGAACTGGGGCGCATCACGCAATACGAATCGCATTTCGACCGGTTCCGGCCGGAAGTGCGTCAGCGCTGGCGCGAGGAAGCGTCGCGCGGCGGCGGCCTGCTGTTCGATCTCGGGCCGCATCTGATCGACCAGGCGCTCGCGCTGTTCGGCGCGCCGCAGACGGTGTCGGCGACCGTGCGCGCGCATCGCGACGAGGCGAGCGCGCCGGACTACGTGCATATCCAGTTGGGCTACGGCGGATTCGAAGTGGTGCTGCACGCGAGCGCGCTGACGGCGATCGTCGCGCCGAGGTTCGCCATCCACGGCACACGCGGCAGTTATGTGAAGTACGGGCTCGACACGCAGGAAGATCAATTGAAGGCCGGTCTGCGTCCGGGCGACGAAGGCTTCGCCGCCGGCAATGCCGCGGGCGTGCTGCGCGTGCTGGAAGGCGGCCAGGAAGTGGAGCGCGAATTGCCGACTCGCAATGGCGACTACGCGAGCTTCTACATCGCCCTCGCCGATGCCATTCAGCAAGGGGCGAAGTTCCCGGTGAGTCCGCAAGACGCAGTCGACGTGATGACGATCATCGAGCTAGCCGCCCGCAGCTCGGACGAAGGCAGGCGCCTGCCGTTCGAGCGGCTTCGCTGAGCAGCCTCGCCGAGCGGCTGCACTGAGCGGCTTTGCCGGCGCAAGGCGACGCACTGCGCGCCGGCAAAACTGACAAACAGGAAAGCAACATAACGTTACAAATCCGTCGGCCTGCCAGGTCAGCGTTCACGAGCCGTGATCCGTTGCTACGCCTGTAGCACCACACAACGACAATGACCTCACGGAGAGTCCATGCCACATATCATCCGCGCGCTCACCGCATGCGCCTTGCTCAGCTCGCTCGCCGCCTGTGTGACGGCGCCGCCGCCCGCGCCGCGCCCCAATCCGCAGCAGATCGCCGACAGGCGCCTGCATCAGGTCGACGGCCGCATCGACAATCTCGGGCGCCGCATCGACAATCGCGTGAATCAGGGCTATTACGCGCCTCCGCAAGGCGGTGAACTGCATCATCGGCTGGAGGTGGTCCGGCGCGAGGCGCACGACATGGCCGCGCAACACGGCGGCGGTTTGTCGGCCGACGAACAGCGCGTGCTGAACGAGGAACTCGACAGCACCGCCCACGCGATCGGCGAGTAAGCGCGGGCAACGGCGAATGACCGCGACCGAAGGCGACTGAAGCCGACCAAGGGCAACTGAGGGCAACTCGGGGGCAACTGAGGCCAACTACGCACGAGTCCGGACGACCCTGCCCTTTAATTGACAAGCCTTCGGGCCTCGCGTACATTCGCCGCACGCGTCGGGAGAGCGCGCTGGCCGCTGGATTTTGCAGGCCGCGCCGCCGAAGGGGCACACCCACAAACTCTCAGGCAAAAGGACCGACCGCGTCGAAAAACCGGCGTCAATGCAACATCAAGACGCCGTTTTTCGCACTCTGGAGAGAGGCAGTAGCCGGTTGCATCGTCAACGCATGCAGACCTTGGCAGGCTGCCCACCGAAGGGGCGCGCGTTTCGCCGTGACGGAGCAACATCGCCACGGCAGCGCAATCTCTCAGGTATCGAGGACAGAGGGGCCATGCAGCACCACGCTCGCAGCCACACGGCAGCGAGGCGCGGCGCCGCATGGCCTTTTTTGTTACGCGAGACGCCCGAGGCCCCATGACCGAACTCAAACACACTCCGCTCAACGCCACGCATCGCGCGCTCAATGCCCGCATGGTCGACTTCGGCGGCTGGGATATGCCCGTCAACTACGGCTCGCAAATCGACGAACATCGCGCCGTGCGCACCGACGCCGGTATGTTCGACGTGTCCCACATGTGCGTCGTCGATTTCACCGGCGAACGCGTGCGCGCCTTCTTCGAATACGCGCTGGCGAATAACGTCGGCAAGCTGCAAACGCCCGGCCGCGCGCTGTACTCGTGCCTGCTGAATCCCAATGGCGGCGTGATCGACGACCTGATCGTCTATTACTTCGGCGAAGATCACTTCCGCGTGGTCGTGAACGCGGGCACCGCCGACAAAGACATCGCGTGGTTCAAGCAACTGAACGAAGGCGGCTTCGGCCTGACCATCACGCCGCGCCGCGATTTCGCGATCGTCGCGGTGCAAGGTCCGAACGCCCGCGAGAAAGTCTGGCAAACCGTGCCCGCCACCCGCGCCGCCACCGAAGCGCTCAAGCCGTTCAATGCGGCGCGCGTCGAAGGCACGCCGTTCGGTGAATTGACCGTGGCCCGCACCGGCTATACCGGCGAAGACGGCTTCGAGATCATCGTGCCGGCGGATCACGTCACGGCATTGTGGAACGCGCTGCAGGCGCAAGGCGTGCGCCCCGCCGGTCTCGGCGCGCGCGACACGCTGCGTCTCGAAGCCGGCATGAATCTGTACGGCCAGGACATGGACGACACCATCTCGCCGCTCGACGCCGGCCTCGCCTGGACTGTCGATCTCGAATCGCCGCGCGAATTCGTGGGCAAGAGCCAGTTGGAAGTGGACGGCTCGCGCGCGGCGTTCGTCGGTCTCATCTTGCTGAAGGAAAACGGCAAGGCGGCCGGCGTGCTGCGCGCCCATCAGAAAGTCCTCACGCCGCACGGCGAAGGCGAAATCACCAGCGGCACTTTTTCCCCGACGATGCAGGAATCGATCGCCTTCGCGCGCGTGCCGAAGGGCGTGCAACCGGGCGACACTGTTCACGTTCAGATTCGTGACAAATCCGTCCCTGCAAGCGTGGTAAAACTGCCGTTCGTGCGCAACGGCAAAGTGCTCGCGGCGGGCTGAGCCCCCGCAAGCAACTCGCGCGCGCGTCCATTTTTAACTCGATACCGAATCACACCGCATAGGAGCATCCGATGAGCATCCCGGCCGATCTGAAATACACCGAATCGCACGAATGGGTCCGCACCGAGGCAGACGGCACGCTGACGGTCGGCATTACCGACCACGCGCAGGAAGCGCTCGGCGACATCGTCTTCTTCGAAGTCCAGGAACTGGGCAAGACCGTCACCGCCGGCGACACCGTCGCCGTGATCGAATCGGTGAAAGCCGCTTCGGATATTTACGCGCCGGTCTCGGGCGAAGTGATCGAAGCGAATCCGGCCGTGTCCGATTCGCCGGAGTCGGTCAACAGCGCGCCGTACGACAACTGGCTCTTCAAGATCAAGCCGACCGCCGATGCAGCGCTCGACCGCCTGATCGACGCCGATGCCTACACGAAATCGATCGGCGCCTGATTCACCTCTCGTCTAACCGTCAGGTGCGGCGCGCCCTTCGCATAAGGATCGCCGCACTGCCAGGAACACCATGAAGCTCGAACACCCGGATCGTCTGATGAACCGCACTCCTCTCTCGCTCGCCGCGCTCGAAGTGCACGACGCCTTCGCTGAACGGCACATCGGCCCGGACTCGGCCGACCAGCACGCCATGCTCGAAGCCCTCGGCTTCGCGTCGCGCGCCGCACTGATCGACGCCGTGATTCCGAAGACGATCCGCCGCACCGAGCCGCTGCCGCTCGGCCCGTTCGCCCAGCCGAAGAGCGAGGCCGAAGCGCTCGCCGCGTTGCGCGAACTCGCGGACAAGAATCAGGTGTTCCGCTCGTACATCGGACAGGGCTATTACAACGCCCATACGCCGACGGTGATTCTGCGTAACGTGCTGGAAAATCCGGCGTGGTACACCGCGTACACGCCGTATCAGCCGGAAATCTCGCAAGGCCGTCTGGAAGCGCTGCTCAATTTCCAGCAGATGATTGTCGACCTGACCGGTCTCGCGATCTCGAACGCGTCACTGCTCGACGAAGCCACTGCGGCGGCTGAAGCCATGACGCTGCTGCAACGCGTGGGCAAGCCGAAGTCGAACGTGTTCTTCGTCGCCGACGACGTGTTGCCGCAAACCATCGAAGTGATCAAAACGCGCGCCACGCCGGTCGGCATCGAAGTGAAAGTCGGCCCAGCCGCCGAAGCCGCGAACGCGAATGCATTCGGCGTGCTGCTGCAATATCCGGGCGTGAACGGCGACGTGCGCGACTACCGCGCGCTGACCGAAGCCATCCACGCCGCGGGCGGCCACGTGGTGGTCGCCGCCGACCTGCTCGCGCTCACAATGCTCACGCCGCCCGGCGAATGGGGCGCGGACGTGGCCGTCGGCAATACGCAGCGCTTTGGCGTGCCGGTCGGCTTCGGCGGCCCGCATGCCGCGTATCTCGCGGTGCGCGACGAATTCAAGCGCCAGATGCCGGGGCGCCTCGTCGGCGTGACCGTCGACGCGCAAGGCAATCCCGCGCTGCGTCTCGCGCTGCAAACGCGCGAGCAACACATTCGCCGCGAAAAGGCGACCTCGAACGTATGTACCGCGCAAGCGCTGCTCGCGATCATGGCCAGCATGTACGCCGTGTATCACGGCCCGCGCGGGCTGAAAACCATCGCGCTGCGCGTGAACCGCATCGCCTCGCTGCTCGCCGCCGGCGCGAAGCAATTGGGCTACACGCTCGTCAATGACACGTTCTTCGACACCCTCACGTTCGACACCGGCGCGCGCACGCAAGCGCTGCTCGACGCGGCCACCGCGAAGCGCATCAACCTGCGCCGCGTGAGCGCCACGCAAGTGGGCGTATCGATCGACGAAACCACCACGCGCCACGATCTCGCCGATCTGCTCGCCGTGTTCGCGCAAGCCGCCTTCACGGGCGACGTGCCGCAAGTCGACGCGCTCGACGAACAGCTCGCCGCATCGAACACGGCCTCGGTGCCCGCCTCGCTGGAGCGCACGAGCGAGTACCTCACGCACCACGTGTTCAACCGTCATCATTCGGAAACGGAAATGCTGCGCTACTTGCGCAGCCTGTCGGACAAGGACCTCGCGCTCGACCGCTCGATGATCCCGCTCGGCTCGTGCACGATGAAGCTGAACGCGACCTCGGAAATGCTGCCGGTCACGTGGCCGGAATTCGGTCAGATCCATCCGTTCGCGCCGGCTGAGCAAACCGTCGGCTACCGCGAAATGATCGATCAGCTCGAAGCGATGCTGGTCGCCGCAACCGGTTATGCCGCCGTTTCGCTGCAACCGAACGCGGGCTCGCAAGGCGAATACGCGGGCCTGCTGATCATCCACGCTTATCACGCGTCGCGCGGCGAAGCGCATCGCAATGTCTGCCTGATTCCGGCTTCGGCGCACGGCACGAACCCGGCGTCGGCGCAAATGGCCGGCATGCAGGTCGTGGTGGTGGCGTGCGACGCGCAAGGCAACGTCGATATCGAAGATCTGAAGAAAAAAGCCGCGCAGCACGCTGACAAACTCGCGGCGATCATGATCACGTATCCGTCCACGCACGGCGTGTTCGAGCAGAACGTGCGCGAAATCTGCGAGATCGTGCATGCGCACGGCGGCCAGGTTTATGTGGACGGCGCGAACATGAACGCGATGGTCGGCCTGACCGCGCCGGGCCAGTTCGGCGGCGACGTTTCGCACCTGAACCTGCACAAGACGTTCTGCATTCCGCATGGCGGCGGCGGACCGGGTGTCGGTCCGGTCGCGGTCGGCGCGCATCTCGCGCAATTCCTGCCGAACCAGATTTCGTCGGGCTATGAACGCGCGCCGAGTGGCATTGGCGCGGTGTCGGGCGCACCGTACGGCTCGGCGTCGATCCTGCCGATTTCGTGGATGTACATCGCGATGATGGGCGCGAAGAACCTCACCGCCGCAACCGAAACCGCGATCCTCAATGCGAACTACGTCGCGAACAAACTCGCGCCGCATTATCCGGTGCTGTACTCCGGCCCCGGCGGACTCGTCGCGCACGAGTGCATTCTCGATCTGCGTCCGCTCAAGGAAACGAGCGGCATCACGGTCGACGACGTCGCGAAACGCCTCGCCGACTACGGCTTCCACGCGCCGACCATGAGCTTCCCGGTGCCGGGCACGCTGATGGTCGAGCCGACCGAATCGGAATCGAAGGAAGAACTCGACCGCTTCATCGAGGCGATGATCGCGATCCGCGAGGAAATCCGCGCGGTGGAAGAAGGCCGCTCGGACCGCGAAGACAATCCGCTGAAGCACGCGCCGCACACGGCCGCAGTCGTGATCGCCGACGAGTGGAAGCATGCGTACGCGCGCGAAACGGCGGCGTATCCGCTGCCCACGTTGATCGCGAAGAAGTATTGGCCGCCGGTCGGCCGCGCGGACAACGTGTACGGCGATCGCAACCTGTTCTGCTCGTGCGTGCCGGTCGCCGATTACGAATAGAACCTGCCGTTTGCGCATCGCCCGCGCGTGGTAAGCGGGCGGTGCGCGGTTCTGTCGCTTGAGGCCGCAAACGGCTAACATCACACACCGAATCAGCCCAACGAGGAGTTTCGCATGGTGCGAAAGGTGCGATTGATGCAAAGCCCGGCCGAGGCGACGCGAAACCAGACCTGGCGGCAGGCGTGCGCGTTACTGGTCGCCGGCGCCGCCATGCTGCTGCCGCTGCGGCAAGCGTACGCCGCGATGAATTTTTGCGCGGCGCCCGCGTGGCAAACCAGCGAGCGCACGAACGCCGATCCGGGTGTGAAGTCTTTGGTGAGCAATGTGCTGGCGCATCTGAACGACCCGCCGCATGCGCAAGCCAAACTGCATACCGAGGGCACGCTGCCGCACGAGGGCATTTACGACCAGAGTGTCGAAGCGGAAAAAGATCTCGATTTGCTGCGCGACGCCGCGCTCGCCTGGCGCGCCACGAGCGACGACCGCTATCTGAAGCTCGTGGACCGCCTGCTGTATGCGTGGGTCACGACCTATCAACCGAGCTTCAATCCCATCGACGAAACGCATTTTGAAGGGCTGATTCTCGCGTATGACATGACCGCGAGCGCGTTGCCCGTGAAAACGCGCAACGCGTCCATGGCGTTTCTCACGAAGCTCGCGAACGGCTATATCGCGCAGATCGACCAGCAGCCGCGTCCATTGAAAGGCACGTACCGGAACAATTGGCAAAGCCATCGGATCAAACTGATAGCCATGGCCGCCTTCACGCTCGACAACCGCAAGATGATCAACGCGGCGCAGCGTCTTTTTGTCGAGCACGTCGGCGACAACATCGAGCCGGATGGCTCGACCGTGGATTTCAGCGAACGTGACGCGCTGCACTATGTCACGTACGACTTGCAGCCGCTCGTCACGGCCGCGCTCGCCGCGCGCCGCCACAACCGCAACTGGCTACCGGAAAAGGGCGTGAACGGCGCATCGCTGCAAGCCGCGCTCAACTGGCTCGCGCCGTATGCGGCCGGCAGCAGGACGCACGAGGAATTCGTGCATTCGAGCGTCGCATTCGACGCGAAACGTCGCGAAGCCGGCTTGCCCGGCTACACGGGTCAGTGGGACCCGAAAAACGCGGCGGAACTGTTTCATCTGGCGGCGCGCCTCGACGGGCGCTATACGCCGATCGCGCGGCAACTCGCATCCACACCGCCCGCGTGGCTGGCCGTGTGTTTGCCGATGCCGGCGCGATAAACCAACTATTCATCAGCAGGAGCAGTCAATGGCAGTCAGCGTGTTCGATCTCTTCAAAATCGGCATTGGTCCGTCCAGTTCGCATACGGTCGGGCCGATGCGCGCGGCGCTGATGTTCGTTCAAGGGCTCGAACGCGACGGGCTGCTGGCGAACACGGCGTCGGTAAAGGTCGATCTGTACGGCTCGCTCGGCGCGACGGGCAAGGGCCACGGCACGGACCGCGGCGTGATGCTCGGCCTGATGGGCGACGCGCCCGACACCGTGAATCCCGACACGATCGCAGAGCGGCTCGAAGCGGTGCGCGCGACGCGCAAGCTCGCGCTGCTCGGCACGCATGACGTGCCGTTCGTGCAGAAGGAGCACATTTCGTTTTACCGCCAGGCGCTGCCGGAACATCCGAACGGCCTCAAGCTGCGTGCTTTCGATGCGCAAGGCGAGACGTTGCGCGAGTCGACGTATCTGTCGGTGGGCGGCGGTTTCGTGGTGACCGCGGGCGCGCCGAACACCAAGGTGCTCGGCGCTGTCGATCAACTGCCGTATCCGTTCCGCACGGGCAACGAGTTGCTGGCGCTGTGCGCATCCACAGGGAAAAGCATCGCGCAATTGATGTGGGAAAACGAGCGTGCCTGGCACACGGAAGAGGAAACGCGCGCCGGCCTGCTGAAAATCTGGGACGTGATGCAGTCGTGCGTGGCGCGCGGCTGCGGCATCAACAACCCGGATGCGGACGGCCATTTGCCCGGCCCGTTCCAGGTCAAGCGCCGCGCGCCGCAGTTGTATCGCGCGCTGTCGGGCAATCCTGAACTTGCGCTGCGCGATCCGCTTTCCATGGTCGACTGGATCAATCTCTACGCCATTGCCGTCAACGAGGAAAACGCCGCCGGCGGCCGTGTCGTCACCGCGCCGACCAACGGCGCGGCCGGCATCATCCCGGCTGTGCTGCATTACTACACGCGCTTCATGCCCGGCGCCAACGAGCAAGGCGTGATCGACTTCCTGATGACCGCTGCCGCGATCGGCATTCTGTACAAGCTGAATGCGTCGATCTCGGGCGCGGAAGTGGGATGTCAGGGCGAGGTGGGCGTCGCGTGCTCGATGGCCGCGGGCGCGCTCGCGGCGGTCATGGGCGGCACGCCGAAGCAGGTCGAGAACGCGGCGGAAATCGGCATGGAGCACAACCTCGGGCTCACGTGCGATCCGGTCGGCGGGATGGTGCAGATCCCGTGCATCGAGCGCAATGCGATGGCGTCGGTGAAAGCCGTCAACGCGGCGCGCATGGCGTTGCGCGGCGACGGCAGCCACTATGTATCGCTCGATTCGGTCATCAAGACCATGCGCGAAACCGGCGCGGACATGAAGACGAAGTACAAGGAGACGTCGCGCGGCGGGCTGGCGGTGAATATCGTCGAGTGCTGATGGCGGTCTGTTTGGCGGCGCACGGAACGCGGGCTCAGGCCCGCGTTTTTTTTTGGCACATTCGCGAGGCCGCGCATTGCGCTGCGCCGTGACAGTGAGCGCGCTGTCGGCGTAAGCTGTCGAAGCGCCGCATCGGCTGCATGTCCAGCCGATGCGGCCATGTGACTGTACTCACGCATCCTCAAGCAACCTCACGCACACTCATGCACTGCCAGGAGACCTCATCGCAATGTCGCTGCCGAATGCTGCTGTTTCCGATACTTCCGCCACGCAAACCACTGGCGCGCGCCTTGTTGTCGATGCCTTGCTGACGCATGGCGTCGAGCGCGTTTTCTGCGTGCCCGGCGAGAGCTTTCTCGCGGTGCTCGATTCATTGCACGATGAAACCGCGCGCATCCAGACCATTGTCTGCCGCCACGAAGCAGCGGCCGCGAATATGGCGGAAGCAGTCGGCAAACTGACCGGCCGTCCTGGCGTCGCGATCGTGACGCGGGGACCGGGCGCAACGCATGCGTCGATCGGCGTGCACACCGCGTTTCAGGACTCCACGCCGATGATCCTGCTGATCGGCCAATGCGCGCGCGAGCATCTCGAACGCGAGGCTTTTCAGGAGATCGACTACCGGCGCATGTTTGGTCAGATGGCGAAGTGGGTCGCGCAAATCGACGATCCGAAGCGCATTCCCGAATTTCTGAGTCATGCGTTTCACACGGCGACTTCCGGGCGGCCCGGACCGGTGGTGTTGTCCCTGCCCGAAGACGTGTTGAGCGATGCGTGCGACGCCGTGCCGGGCGCGCCCGCTTATCAGCGCGTGGCGGCGTCGCCGTCGGCGGCGCAAATGGAGAAGCTGCGTGAGCTGCTCGAAGGCGCGCAACGGCCCATGGTGATCGCGGGCGGCAGCGGCTGGACCACCGCGGCGTGCGCGGACTTGCAGCGCTTCGTCGAAAACTGGCAATTGCCGGTCGGCCTCGCGTTCCGCTTCCAGGACACGCTCGATAACGAGCATGCGAACTATGCCGGCGACGTCGGCCTCGGCATCAATCCGGCGCTCGCGCAGCGTATCCGCGACGCCGACGTGCTGCTTGCACTCGGCCCGCGCCTTGGTGAAGCCACGACCAACGGCTACACGCTGCTCGACATCCCGAAGACGAAGCAGACGCTGGTTCATGTGCATCAGGGCGCGGAAGAGTTGGGGCGCGTGTATGCCGCCGATCTGCCGATCGTCTCCGGCATGCCCGAACTCGCGGCGGCGCTCGCCGCACTGAAGCCTTCATCGAAGAAACTGGCGTGGGCGGGCGCAGCGGAAGAAGCGCATCGCGCCTATCTCGAATGGCGCAAACCCCGTCCCATTCCCGGCGATGTGCAAATGGGCGAAGTGATCCAGCAGTTACGCGCGCATCTTCCCGACGACGCCATTCTCACGAACGGCGCCGGCAATTACGCGACGTGGCTGCATCGGCATTTTTCGTATCGGCACTATCGCTCGCAGCTTGCACCGACGAGCGGCGCGATGGGCTACGGCGTGCCGGCGGCGATCGCGGCGAAGTCGATGTACCCGCAGCGCGCGGTGGTAGCGCTCGCCGGTGACGGCTGTTTCATGATGGCCGCGCAAGAACTCGCGACGGCGATGCAGTACGACCTGCATGTGCTTTTCATCGTCGTGAACAACAGTCATTTCGGCACGATCCGCATGCATCAGGAACGGCATTATCCGAACCGCGTGCACGGCACCGGACTCACGAATCCGGACTTCGCGGCGTTCGCGCGATCGTTCGGCGCGCATGGCGAAACCGTCGAGCGGACCGAAGATTTTTTGCCCGCGCTGCGGCGTTCGCTGGAGGCAAAACGCGCGGCGGTAATCGAGATCCGCATGCCGCAGGAGGCGAGTACGCCGGGCTTGACGCTCGAACAGATTCGCGAACAGGGGAGAAAGTTGCGAGGCGAGTAGACGGCTGACTTCAACCCGAACTCCGCGACTGCGCCCATAAAAAACCCCGCCGAAGCGGGGTTTTTTGACGACGTCAAAGCAAGCGGCAAAAAACCAGCTTACTTGCCGCCCACGCTTTGCAGCGTCGTCCACTTACCGTCGACAACCTTGTACAGCGTGATGCCGCCGTTCTTCAGGTCGCCCTTCGCGTCGTACGCGAGGTTCGACGACGTCACAGCCGGCATCGACGTCTTCGCGAGCACCGGCAGATACTTCGCCGGATCGGTCGAGTTTGCCTTCTTCATGGCGGCGAACATGGCCATTGCGCCGTCATACGCGTACGGCGAGTACGTTTGCACGTCTTCGTTGAAACGCTTCTTGTACTTCGCGACGTAGTCCTTGCCGCCCGGCATTTCTTCCAGCGGCAGGCCGGCGAGCGATGCCACCGTGCCGTTCGCCGCGTCGCCCGCGATCTGGATGAACGTCGGCGTGTGAACCATTTCGCCGCCCATCAGCGGCGCCTTGATGCCGAGCGCCTTCATCTGCTTGACCATCGGCGCTGCTTGCGAGTCCGCGCCGCCGTAGTAGATCAGATCCGGGTTGACCGACTTCACCTTGGTCAGGATCGACTTGAAGTCCACAGCCTTATCGTTCGTGTATTCACGATCGACGATCGTACCGCCCGCCGCCTTCGCCGCTTTTTCGAACTGATCGGCCAAGCCCTGGCCGTACGCCGTGCGGTCGTCGACGATCACGATCTTCTTCACGCCCAGGCTCTTGACCGCGAACGCGCCGGCGACCGAACCTTGCTGCGTGTCGGACGTCATCATGCGGAACGTGGTCTTGAAGCCTTGTTGCGTGTATTCAGGCGCCGTCGCCATGGCGATTTCCGGAATGCCCGCGTTCGCGTAGATGCGCGAAGCCGGAATCGTGGTGCCCGAGTTGAAGTGGCCGAGCATGCCCTTGATGCCGTCGTCCACCAGCTTCTGCGCGACGGTCGTGCCGGTGCGCGGGTCAGCCTGGTCGTCGGCCGAATCGAGCACGAAGCGAACCTGCTTGCCGCCGATCACCGGCTTCGAGGCGTTCATGTCTTCGACAGCCAGCGTGATGCCGTTCTGGAAGTCCTTGCCGTAGTGCGCCTGCGCGCCCGTCATCGGACCGGCAAAGCCGACTTTCACGTCTTCCGTGGATTGAGCGTTGGCCGTCCCCGCCACCGACATTGCCGCCACCAGTGCTGCGCCGGCCAGCTGTTTCATCTTGTGTTGCATATCTTCTCCTTGGTACCAGGTGTGGATGGAGCGGTTTCGGGATCGCCGTACCGCTTCCGTTTTAATGACCGCCCCCAATCCTGGCGCTTCGCGCCAGGCCCTCCGAAGAGGGCAAGAAAACTTGGGGGCGGCCCAGCGTTTCTTGCGTGGGATCGGTGAGGTTCGCTCAGCCGATCGTCATCAAATTCGCATTGCCGCCTGCAGCCGCTGTATTCACGCTGACCGAGCGCTCCGTGAGGAGACGTTCGAGCGCGTAGTCTTCGTCGCCGCTTTCCAGCGCACGCGACGCAACGCCTTGCACCGACACGATCGGCCCTGGGCGCTTCGCCACTTCCTTCACGAGCGTCAGCAGTTCGTCGCTATCGCCTTCGAACAGCACGGCGTCGAAAGGCGCGTCGGCGTTCTTGCGCACGCTCGCATAAGACTTCAGCGAAGCGGGCAATTGCGCCACCAGTTGTTCACCCGCGGCGCCCTCGAACATCGCCCGATTTCCCGTAGCCAGCGCCGCGGCAAACTGCACGCGCGCGCCGCTTGCGGTCGATGCAATGCACAGCACCGTGCCGCGCGCGCCCAGCGTGTATGTGTTGCGCTCGCCTGTCGGCCCCGACAGCACCGCGGTCGCGCCCGCCGGCATGTGCGACAGATAACCGTCGCAGCGCGCGGCCAGCTGCGGCTCGCGCTCGGCGATCAGCCAGTCGCGCAGCGCCGTCAACGCGGCGGACGGATTGTCGCGCTTTTCCACGCCTTGCGGAACATCCGCGACGAGCGACTGCGCGAGCGACTTCGGCAAACCCGCCGGGCGCGTCGAGAGCAAACGTTGCAGATACAACGCGCCACCCGCCTTCGGACCCGTGCCCGACAACCCTTCGCCGCCGAACGGCTGCACGCCGACCACCGCGCCGATCACGTTGCGGTTCACGTAGATGTTGCCCACGTGCGCGCGGCTGATCACATGCGCGATGGTTTCGTCGATCCGTGTGTGAATGCCGAGCGTCAGACCGTAACCCGTCGTGCGGATCTGTTCGAGCAGCGTGTCGAGCTGGCTGCGGCGATAACGCACCACGTGCAGCACCGGGCCGAACACTTCGCGCGTCAATTCGTCGATGCTGTCGAGTTCGATCAGCGTCGGCGGCACGAACGTGCCTTGCGCGCAGTTTTCCGGCGTCGTCAGCTGCTCGACCTTGCGGCCTTTCTCGCGCATCGCGGCCACGTGCGCGTCGATGCCGCGCTTCGCTTCGACGTCGATCACCGGACCGACGTCGGTCGACAGCCGGTCGGGATTGCCCACGGTCAATTCGCGCATCGCGCCCGTCAGCATTTCGAGCGTGCGGTCCGCGACATCGTCCTGAAGACAAAGAACGCGCAGCGCCGAACACCGTTGACCGGCCGAATCGAATGACGACTGCAACACGTCCGCCACCACCTGCTCCGCGAGCGCCGACGAGTCGACGATCATCGCGTTCTGGCCGCCCGTTTCGGCGATCAGCGGAATCGGCTTGCCTTCCGGATCGAGACGGCTGGACAGCGTCTTGTTGATGAGGCGCGCGACTTCCGTCGAGCCCGTGAACATCACGGCGCGCGTGCGCGCATCGGAGACCAGCGCGGCGCCGACCGTTTCGCCGTCGCCCGGCAGCAGTTGCACCGCGCCGGCCGGCACGCCGGCTTCGCGCAGAATGCGCACGGCTTGCGCGGCGATCAGCGGCGTTTGCTCAGCCGGCTTCGCGAGCACGGTGTTGCCGGCGGCAAGCGCGGCGGCCACCTGGCCCATGAAAATGGCAAGCGGGAAATTCCACGGGCTGATACACACAACCGGTCCGAGCGGACGATGCGTGTCGTTCGAAAACTCGCTGCGAATCTGCGTGGAGTAGTAGCGCAGGAAGTCGATGGCTTCGCGGATTTCCGACACGGCGTTCGCAAGCGACTTGCCCGCTTCCCGCACGACGAGACCCATCAGCGTGTGCATTTGCGCTTCGAGCAGATCGGCGGCGCGCGCGAGGCAATCGGCGCGTGCTTCGACGGGCGTCGCCTGCCAGATCGGCGCGGTGGCGACCGCGTGCGCCAGCGCCGCGCTCACATGTTCCGCGCTCGCTTCGACGACCGTGCCGACCAGATCGCGATGATCGGCCGGATTGCGCACGTCGCGTGGATTGCCCGGCGCGATCTGATCGTCGGCCAGCATCGGCGCAGCGCGCCACGGATGATTCGCGCTCGCGAGCAGCGCCGACGACAGCGACGCGAGACGATGCTCGTTCGACAGATCGAAGCCCATCGAGTTGAAACGCTCCGCGCCGTACAGATTGCGCGGCAGCGGAATCTTCGCGTGCGGCGCGCCGAGCGGCGCGATCTTCGAGGCTTCTTCGACTGGATCGGCGATCAGTTCCTGGATGGCGACGCTTTCATCGGCGATGCGATTCACGAACGACGTGTTCGCGCCGTTCTCCAGCAGACGCCGCACGAGATACGCGAGTAGTGTTTCATGCGTGCCGACGGGCGCATATACGCGGCACGGACGGTTCAGCTTGTCGCGGCCCGTCACTTCCTCGTACAGCGGCTCGCCCATGCCGTGCAGGCACTGGAACTCGTACTGGCCCGGATAGTAGTTGTTGCCCGCGAGGTGATAGATCGCGGAGAGCGTGTGCGCGTTGTGCGTGGCGAACTGCGGATAGACCGCGTCCGGCGCGCCGAGCAGCTTCTTCGCGCACGCGAGATACGACACGTCCGTGTAGATCTTGCGCGTGTAGACCGGATAGCCTTCGAGGCCGTCCACTTGCGCGCGCTTGATTTCGGTGTCCCAGTACGCGCCCTTCACGAGACGCACCATGATGCGGTGACGGCTGCGGCGCGCGAGATCGACGATGTATTCGATCACGAACGGGCAGCGCTTCTGGTACGCCTGCACCACGAAGCCGATGCCGTTCCAGCCTTGCAGTTCGGGATCGAAGCACAGCGCTTCGAGCAGATCGAGCGACAGCTCCAGACGGTCGGCTTCTTCGGCGTCGATGTTCAGGCCGATGTCATAGCGGCGCGCGAGGATCGCGAGCGAGCGCACGCGCGGCAGCAGTTCGCTCATTGTGCGTTCCTGCTGCGAACGCGAGTAACGCGGATGCAGCGCCGAGAGCTTGATCGAAATGCCCGGGCCTTCGTAAATGCCACGGCCGCCGGCGGCCTTGCCGATCGCGTGGATCGCCTGTTCGTACGATGCGTAGTAGCGCTGCGCGTCGGCTTCGGTCGTGGCCGCTTCGCCGAGCATGTCGTACGAGTAGCGGAAACCGCGCGCTTCGTATTTGCGGCTGTTCGCCAGCGCTTCGGAAATATTCTCGCCAGTGACGAACTGCTCGCCCATCAGGCGCATCGCCATGTCCACGCCCTTGCGGATGAGCGGCTCGCCGCCGCGGCCGATCAAACGTGTGAGCGCCGACGAAAGGTTCGTTTCGCTGTTCGTCGTGACGAGCTTGCCGGTGATCATCAAGCCCCAGGTCGCGGCGTTGACAAACAGCGACGGCGCCTGGCCGACGTGCGATTTCCAGTCGCCCTTGCTGATCTTGTCGCGGATCAGCGCGTCGCGTGTCGCCCGGTCGGGAATGCGCAGCAGGGCTTCGGCGAGACACATCAGCGCGACGCCTTCCTGGCTCGACAGCGAGAATTCGTGGATCAACCCTTCGACGCCGCCGCCACGGCTCTTGCCGCGCAGCGTTTCGACGAGCTTGCCGGCGAGCGCCTGCACGTCGCCCGCGAGCCGCGCCGGGACGCGCGCCTGACCGAGCAGGAACGGCAGGCATTCCGGCTCGGGCCGGCGATAGGCGGCCGTGATCGCCGCGCGCAGCACCGATTGCGGTTGCACGTTTTGCGCGAAGTCGAGGAACGGATGCGCCGCGCCGTCCTCGTCCTGTTCAACGGTCGCGCCGTCGGCCATATCGGCTGAGCCTGCCGCGCCCGACAATTCAGGCGGCAGTTGGCCCTGCTCGATCTTTTCGAGGTACGCAAAAATCGCCTGCTTGATCAGCCAGTGCGGAGTGCGTTCGAGGCGGGTAGCGGCATCTTTCAGCCGGGAACGCAGGAGGTCGTCGACCTTGACGCCAAGAGTGGTGCTAGCCATGTTTCCTTCTCGGATACCAGACGAAATGCTGACGAAAGACTAAAAGTTGGCGAATCGTACGCCTCCCAATAAAAAGGTGCAACCAAAGTTGAAACTTGGTTGCACCTCGATGAATCCCTTGCGGGACGGGCGTTTGCGCCGGTCTGCGTCACGCGCGCCGATGGCGCTCAGGATCGGTATTTTCCCTGGCGTGATTCTTTTGCGCCGAGCCCTTATCAAACGCGACGGCGCGCCGTTATAGAAGACATGGTGCGCGCGGCGTCGTGGCGCGAATAAAACAGCACGGGGTGGGACATCGAAATGGAAAAGTGGCTGGTTGTGTTGGGCATCTGGGCAATGTGCGCAACCTGCGCGGTGCTGTTCATCCGCGGCGCGACGGGCGGAGCGGCCAAACGCGCGTCCACCGAAGAACGCGCACGCGCCAAACCGCCCGCATCGGCTGGCGACGCCCCCACGCATTGAACGATCGAGCGCAGTTCGCGCGGCGGCATCGAGCGCAATGAAGTGAACCGTGAGACTCATCATGCATTGTTCCACCGACCACCGATTCTCCGCGCGCTATCGGCAACTTGCGACATGCTGCGCGCACGTTTCGTCGCGGGCATCGGCGGTGTTGGGGACTCGCTCCGCGACGCGCGTCGCGGCTTCTGCCGCAAGCTATTCCAATCTGGTGCGAGCGCGAGCGCGGACCGCGCGCGGCCGGTGCCGCTATTGACGGACTGGGGCTGGTGTCGGCCTGGTGTCGGCCTGATGTCGGCCAAGTCCGCCGCGCGAGTGCAAAGCGGCTTGGGCGCGGCTCAAATGTCGAGCGGATCGACTTCGAGATTCCAGCGCAAGACGCCCTTCAAATTGCGCAGCAAGGGCTGCCATGCACGCAATGTGGCTTGCAGCGCGGCACGCGATGCGCTTTCGATCAGCAGTTGCGCGCGGTGCACATGCATCACCTTGACGATGGTGAGCGGCACGGCGTCATAGACGGTCACGCGCCCGGCGGCGGCAATCCCCGTCAGTTCGGCGGCGGCCTGTTGCAGGAAAGCCAGCGCGGCTTCGAGCGTGCGCCCCTCGGCGCGCAACAGCGCCTGATAGACGAACGGCGGCAGATGCGCGTCGCGCCGTTCAGCCAGCGTCGAATTAGCAAAGCCGACGTAATCATGACGCCCAAGCGCGTGATAAAGCGCATGACGCGGATAGCGCGTCTGCACCAGCACCTCGCCCGGCAAACCGCCACGACCGGCACGACCGCTCACCTGCATCAATTGCGCGAAAAGGCGCTCGCTCGCGCGAAAGTCGTGGGAAAACAGCGCAGTATCGGCATTCAGCACGCCGACCAGCGATACGCGCTGAAAGTCGTGCCCCTTTGCGATCATCTGTGTGCCGACCAGAATGTCGATCTCGCCCGCGTGCACGTCGGAAAAAAGCGCCTGAGCGCTGCCTTTGCGGCGCGTGCTGTCAGCGTCGATCCGTAACACCCGCGCGCCCGGCACGGCGTTCGCGAGCGTCTCTTCCACGCGCTGCGTGCCGCGGCCCATTGGCGCGATGTCCACATTGCCGCATTCCGGGCACGAGCGCGGAATGCGCGACTCCCATCCGCAGTGATGACAGCGCAGCGCCCGCTCGGGCTTGTGCAGCACGACGTAGGCGCTGCAACGCGGACAGCCTGAGACCCAGCCGCAGGCGTCGCAGGCGAGCTGCGGCGCGTAGCCCCTTCGGTTCAGGAACACGAGGCTCTGCTCGCCGCGCTCCAGCCGCGTCTTCAGCGCGGCGATCAACGGGCCGGACAAACCTTCCACCGAGGCCCGTCCGCGGCGCCGCTCGTCTTCGAGATCGATCAGGCGGACGGTGGGCAGCACGGCGTCGGCCACCGCGCGGCGCGACAGCGTGAGCCGCTTGTAGCGCCCCTGATCGGCCTGCCACCAGCTTTCCAGCGACGGCGTGGCGGAACCGAGCACGACGGCCACGCCGAGTTGCTTCGCGCGGTAGATGGCGAGATCGCGCGCCGAGTAGCGCAGACCTTCCTGCTGCTTGTACGCGGGATCGTGCTCCTCATCGACCACGATAATGGCCAGCCGCGGCAGCGACGCGAGCACCGCGAGGCGCGTGCCCAATACGATGCGCGCCCGCGCCGTGTGCGCGGCGAACCAGTTGCGGGCGCGCTCGCCTTCCGCGAGACCGCTGTGCAGCGTGACGATGGCGGTGTCCGCGAGGGCCGCGAAGCGCGCGCGGAAAGCCGCCTCGAACTGCGGCGTCAGGTTGATTTCAGGCACCAGCACGAGCGCTTGCGCGTCGGGGTTCGCGGCGAGAATCTCGGCGAGCGCGCGCAAATACACTTCCGTTTTGCCGCTGCCGGTCACGCCGTGCAGCAGGAATGGCGCGAAGCCGCGCGCGTCGCGGATCGCCTCGACGGCGACGGCCTGCTCGTCGGTGAGTGTAGGCAGCGTCTGCGGCAGCGTTTCCGTGGACGCCGTGGGCGGCAGCAGAGCGGCGGCATCGACGACTTCAAGCTGAACCCAGCCGTCGGCCTCCCATGTGGCGAGCGTCGCGATGGCTTTCGGGTGAAGCGCGCGAGCGTCGGCGGCGGTGAGGAACTCCGTGGCGGCGAGCGCCTGCGCGAGGTTTCGCAGCGCGGTGGCGCGCGCCGGCAACGCTTCGGGCAACGTCGCTCGGCCTTCAGGCGTCAGTCTGTAGCGCTCTTCGGGCGCGAGCAGGCGCGTCCAGCGGGAGGCATCGCGCAGCGCCTGAGGCAGCGCCGGCAACGCCACTTCGCCGAGGCCGCGCTGGTAGTAATCGGCGGCGAAAGTCGCGAGCGCCAGCCATTCGGCCGACAGCGGCGGACATGCGCCACAAAAGCTGTCGACGGTGCGCAGCCGATCGGCGGGAACGTCACTGTGAGCCGTCACTTCGCACACCAGCCCCACCACGTGACGCTTGCCGAATGGCACGCTCACCAGCATGCCGGGAACGGCCGGCTCCGACGCGCCCCAGCGGTAATCGAACAGAGTCGGCAGCGGATGATCCAGCGCGACGCGGACAAACATTTCGCTCATGCGGCGGCGAAGAGATTCGTGCGGACCATGCGCGGCATAGTGGCGCACCGAACAGTCGGCTGCGTGCGGCCATGAGCCGCGTCGTCGAAGTTAAAGTAAAACTTCAATTTCGCCGTTAAGTTTTGGATCCGGCTGAACAATTGATCGCGCCCCGGCTTGCCTGTGGATAACTTTGTTGAGAACTTCGCTCCGACGGCCCGCAAACCGCGTGGCTGCGGCCTTCTGTGGGGTTCCGCACATTTCTCGAAAATGCCGTGAAACCCTTGCCAGACAAGGCTTGGATCAAAGACGGAGGTCCTGTGCAAGGGTCGGGACACGACTAAAGCTTCTACCGCGCCGCAGCGTGATGAATGTGTATAAGTCAAGACTTGACAACCGCAAGACCGCCGCCCAGCGGCCCATTCAGTACAAGATTTCCCTTAGGGGGAGAGCCCACCACGCTGCGCCGCAACATGAAACGGTAAAAAGTACAGTGTCACGAAGGAATGTGGGCGCCGCTACGAATGGCGCGGCTGTGTCGATGCACTTCGTCGACGAGTTCGGCGACGTTTTCCGGCGGCGTGAACTGCGAAATTCCGTGCCCGAGGTTGAAAACGTGGCCCGGATGGTTGCCGAAACTGTCGAGCACGGCTCGCGCTTCCATGCGGATCGACGCCGGCGGCGCGAACAGCACAGACGGATCGATATTGCCTTGCAAAGCCACCTTGCCGCCGACGCGCTCGCGCGCTTTGTGCAGATTGACCGTCCAGTCCAGACCGACCGCGTCCACGCCAATTTCGGCGATTTCGTCGAGCCAGAGTCCGCCGCCCTTGGTGAACGTGATAACCGGCACTTTTTCACCGTCGTGCTCGCGCTTCAACTGGCTCACGACCTGCTGAATGTAGTGCAGCGAGAAACGCTGGTAGGCACCGTCCGCGAGCGCACCGCCCCACGTGTCGAAAATCATCACGGCCTGCGCGCCGGCGTCGATCTGCGCGTTCAGATAAGCCGCCACGGAACTGGCGTTGATCTCCAGAATGCGATGCATGAGATCCGGCCGCGCGTAGAGCATGGACTTGACGGTCCGGAAGTCCGCCGAGCCGCCGCCTTCGACCATGTAGCACGCCAACGTCCACGGGCTGCCCGAAAAGCCGATAAGCGGCACGCGCTGATGGCCCTGCGCGTCGGTCAACGCCTGACGGATTTCGCGCACGGCGTCGGTCACGTAGCGCAGCGTGGCGTCGATGTCGGGCACGGCCAGGCGCGCGACGTCGTCTTCCGTGCGCACCGGGCGCGCAAATGTCGGCCCCTCGCCCGCGACGAACTCCAGCCCCAGGCCCATTGCGTCCGGCACCGTCAGAATGTCGGAAAACAGAATGGCGGCGTCGAGCGGATAGCGCTCGAGTGGTTGCAGCGTGACTTCCGTGGCGAACGCGGGATTTTTCGCCAGCCCAAGGAAGCTGCCGGCGCGTGCGCGCGTGGCGTTGTATTCGGGCAGGTAGCGGCCCGCCTGCCGCATCAGCCAGACAGGCGTGTAGTCGGTCGGCTGGCGCAGCAGCGCGCGCAGGAAAGTGTCGTTCAGGAGTTTATGGGCCACGTTGCAAGCGACTGAAGGCAAAGGGGCATTTTACCGGACCACGCCCACCACATCTCGCTTGATGCGGGCAATAAGTCTGGCGCGGCGCTCGTCGACATTTTCCCCGACGGGAGCAGCGGCGCAACCTGGCCGAACGGCCAATGTTCAACCGCGAATTGCCGGGCTATCATCCGACAGCCTTACAACAACACAATGAAGGAGACTCAATGAAAAAGGCAGCACTCGCACTGCTCGGCGCTCTGGTGGGCGTTCTCATGCACACCGGTTCGGTACAGGCCGAGACCGCGGGCGCGACTGCGGCCCCGGCCGCTCCGCGACTCGACGAAATTCTGGCTCGCGGCACGCTGCGCGCCTGCACGACGGGCGACTACAAGCCTTACTCGTACTACAAGGGCGACGGCCAGTTCGAAGGGATCGACATCGACATGACGGAGTCGCTGGCGAAATCGCTCGGCGTCAAGACGGAGTACGTCAAGACGTCGTGGTCGAACCTGATGAATGACTTCGTGGCCAAATGCGACATCGGCGTGGGCGGTGTGTCGCCGACGCTGGATCGGCAGAAGCGCGCGTTTTTCACGCAGGCGTATATGGTGGACGGCAAGACGCCGATTGTCCGTTGCGACGACGTGAACAAGTACCAGACTGTCGCGCAGATCGATCAGCCGGCGACCCGCGTGATCGTCAATCCAGGCGGCACCAACGAACGTTTCGCGAAGCAGTTTTTTTCGCACGCGAACCTCACCGTCTATCCGGATAACGTGACGATCTTCAAGCAGATTCTCTCTGGCAAGGCGGATGTGATGGTCACGGATGCGTCCGAAACGCTGCTCCAGCAGAAGCTCAACCCGGGTCTGTGCTCGGTGCATCCGGACAAGCCGTTCCAATACGGCGAAAAGGCGTGGCTGCTGCCACGAGGCGATGTGGCGTTCCAGCAATACGTCGATCAGTGGCTGCATCTGGCGCGCGCAACCGGGGAATATCAGGCCGTGTCGGACAAATGGTTGAAGTGACGCACGAGGCTTTCGGTCGCCGTTTTTCGGGCTCGCCTGACAACGCGGCGGTCCGAAACCTGACGGCGTCTGGTTTGTCAGTTCAATCGTGTAACGCTGCCTCGATACGCGGGGCGCGAGTAACAATCACGCGGGCGTGCGGGCTTTGCTGAACCGGCCCTTTGCCGCTCGTGCTTTATGCACTGTTTCACGCACCATTTTGTTGCGGCGCACCGCGATCCGCCAGTGATCGTCTGAAAATTGAGTTGTGAATGCGAACTGATTGTAACCGCAGCGATTTTTTATCGAAAAGATGAGGATGCAACCATTTCATGCGGAATCAACTGAATGGTTTATGCGGCGCTATGCTTCTCGAATATCGTTAAACGAGCGTATTAATTTGCCGTCGAATCACAGGTAAAAACTACGTTTCGAACAGTCGAAAATTCGCAATAAATCCCGCAGCGCCTTATCTGGCGGGCGTTACAACCTGAAACACTTTGTTACGGCCTTCTTGAGTTAATTCGCCCACAATGCCCTCAACGGTTTCAACACGGATGTGGCTGGGTGCGTGGTGTGAGCGGATACGATGCACTTGCCGGTCGGCTCATGCCGAAGCCCTGTGAAGGGGCATCCCTGCTGGGGCCGTAGTCGACGCTGGGTCGTCGTCTCAGTCGGTTCCTACTTTGGTCTCCTCGCGCTAACCCCGTAGCGTGTGGTTTTTAGCGGGCTCCAGGCCCGCTTTTTTTCGTCTGCCCAAACGTTTGCTGTCAGCGCATTGGCGACTATTGTTCGCTTTTGGCCGCCATTTGACCTTCGCTTTTAAGTCACACTTTTGAGTCGCAGCGCGAATGTACGCAAAAACGCCGCCCGAAAGCGGCGTTCAACTCAGCGGCTCAGGTGTCACGCCCCGAATCAAGCCGTCTTACCTTCCTGCAATTTAAGCTCGCTGATCATGCGCTCCCGCATGACGAACTTCTGCACTTTGCCGGTAACGGTCATGGGAAGCTCGTCGACGAAGCGAATGTACTTCGGCACCTTATAGTGCGCGATCTGGCCATGACAAAACTGCTGGATCTCTTCGGCAGTCGCCTGTTCGCCTGAGCGCAGCACGACCCACGCGCACACTTCTTCGCCGTATTTCGCGTCGGGAATGCCGAACACCTGCACGCTCTGAATTTTCGGGTGACGAAAGAGATATTCCTCAATTTCGCGCGGGTAGATGTTTTCGCCGCCGCGAATCAGCATGTCCTTCAGGCGGCCGACAATGTTGCAATAGCCTTGGGCGTCGAGCGTGGCCAGGTCGCCGGTGTGCATCCAGCCATCGACGATACTTTCGCGCGTTTTCGCCTCGTCGCCCCAATAGCCTTGCATGACCGAATAGCCGCGCGTGCAAAGTTCGCCGGTTTCGCCGACCGGCACGATGTTGCCGAGCGGATCGACGATCTTCACCTCCAGATGCGGCTGGATGCGGCCAACCGTGGTGGTGCGCTTGTCGAGTGGATCGGTGGTCGAACTCTGAAACGACACCGGGCTCGTCTCAGTCATGCCGTACGCAATGGTGATCTCGTTGAGATGCATTCGGGAGACGACCTTTTTCATCGTCTCAATCGGGCATGGCGAGCCGGCCATGATGCCGGTGCGCAGACGCGAGAGGTCATACGTGGCGAAGTCCGGATGATCCAGCTCCGCGATGAACATGGTAGGCACACCATGCAGCGCCGTGCACTGCTCTTCCGCGACGGCCGCGAGCGTCGCGGCCGGGTCGAAGGCCTCGCCCGGAAACACCATGTTCGCCCCGACGGAGACGCAGGCCAGCACCGCGAGCACCATCCCGAAGCAGTGATACAGCGGAACGGGAATGCACAGGCCGTCCTGCTCGCTCAGATTCATCGCGATCGCTATGTAGCGCGCGTTGTTGACCACGTTGCTATGCGTGAGGGTCGCGCCCTTAGGATTGCCGGTCGTGCCGCTCGTGAACTGGATGTTGATCGCCTCATGGCACGAAAGGGTCGCGCCGACCTGATCGAGCCTGGCGATGTCGAGCGCGGCGCGGCCCTGCTCGATCACCTCGGAGAAGCTCAGCATGCCCGGCGTTTCCGTGTCGCACATGCGAATGACGTAGCGCAGTTCGGGCAACCTCGCCGCGTGCAGTTGTCCGGGCGCCTGCGTGGCGAGTTCGGGCGCGAGCTGCTGGAGCATTTCCAGGTACATCGACGACTTGAAGCGCTCCGCCGCAACGATCGCCTTGCAGCCGACCTTATTCAGCGCGTATTCGAGTTCGGCGAGCCGATACGCTGGATTGATGTTGACGAGCACCGCGCCGATGCGCGCCGTCGCGAACTGGGTCAGCAACCATTCGACCCGATTCGGCGACCAGATGCCGACGCGATCGCCCTTCGTAATGCCAAGCGCCAGAAAGCCGGCAGCGAGCACATCCACTTCGTCGGCGAACTCCTTCCATGTCCACCGAATTCGCTGCTCGCGGAACACCACGGCTGGCCGGTCGGGAAAGCGCTCGGCGGTGGCGCGCAGAAACTCGCCGATCGTCGCCTCACTCAACGGAATCTCGGTCGATCCGCGAACATACGACAGCCCGTCTTTCGGTTCGATGATTGCGCCTTCGCCTGACACTTGCGTTGCCATGGTGCTGTCTCCGTGAGCGAATTGCCCTATTGAAATGAATTTGAAATCGATTGTGCCACCGGCCTGTGTCCGTCCGGCATCAAGTCTTACCCGCAGCGCGTCGACTTGCACGGCTACTCGCCCGTTGGATCATGGGCTGCGGACACACAATTTCCGTGACCTTTCCGTAAACGTCAAGTGAAGGTCAAAAAAAAGCAGCCACGCGGGCTGCTTTCTCTCTGATACGTGTTGCTTAGCTTTGACCGCGCAGCTTGCGCAGACGCTGGATCGCAGCGAGCTGAGCCGTCGCGTACGCCAGTTCCGCCTGCGCGGTGGCGTATTCGAGGTTCGAGCCCGTGTTCTGCAGCGCTTCTTCCGCACGCTTGCGCGCCTCTTCGGCCTTGGCTTCGTCGAGATCCTTGCCGCGGATTGCGGTGTCGGCGAGAACCGTCACAGCGCCCGGCTGGATTTCGAGAATGCCGCCGGCGACGAACACAAACTCTTCCTCGCCGTTTTCAGCTTCAATGCGCACCGCACCCGGACGAATCCGCGTGATGAGCGGCGTGTGGCCCGGCAGAATGCCGAGTTCACCTGCTTCGCCCGGCAGCGCGACGAACTTCGCCTGGCCCGAGAAGATCTGCTCTTCCGCGCTGACGACGTCTACTTTAATGGTTGCCATAAGTGTCGACTCCTGTCGACGAGAACCGGCGCTTTAACGCTGACTCTCGTCCCATGCAAGGCTGGGTTGAGCGTAGTGAGGGAGCCGGTTTTACGCACGGATGCTGTAGCAGCATCCGTTGAGCGCGGACGCCGGCGCCCGCTTCGTTACACCCGACCTTTACTGGATCTTCTTGGCCTTTTCGAAGGCTTCGTCGATCGTGCCGACCATGTAGAACGCCTGTTCCGGCAGGTGGTCGCACTCGCCTTCAACGATCATCTTGAAGCCACGGATCGTTTCCTTCAGCGGAACGTACTTGCCCGGCGAGCCCGTGAACACTTCAGCGACGTGGAACGGCTGCGACAGGAAACGCTGGATCTTACGAGCGCGCGCCACGGCGAGCTTGTCTTCCGGCGCCAGTTCGTCCATGCCCAGAATCGCAATAATGTCGCGCAGTTCCTTGTAGCGCTGCAGCGTTTGCTGCACGCCGCGCGTGATCGAGTAGTGCTCTTCGCCGATCACGTTCGGGTCGATCTGACGCGAGGTCGAATCGAGCGGGTCAACTGCCGGGTAGATACCCAGCGAAGCGATGTCACGCGACAACACGACCGTTGCGTCCAGGTGGCCGAAAGTCGTAGCCGGCGACGGGTCGGTCAAGTCGTCCGCAGGGACGTACACGGCCTGAACCGACGTGATCGAGCCGGTCTTGGTCGACGTAATACGCTCTTGCAGCTTGCCCATTTCTTCAGCCAGCGTCGGCTGATAGCCCACTGCCGACGGCATACGGCCGAGCAGTGCCGACACTTCGGTACCGGCCAGCGTGAAACGGTAGATGTTGTCGACGAAGAACAGCACGTCGAGGCCTTCGTCACGGAAGTGCTCAGCCATCGTCAGGCCGGTCAGCGCGACGCGCAGACGGTTGCCCGGCGGCTCGTTCATCTGGCCGTAGACCAGCGCGACCTTGTCCAGAACGTTCGAGTCCTTCATTTCGTGATAGAAGTCGTTCCCTTCGCGGGTACGCTCGCCAACACCGGCGAACACGGAGTAACCACCGTGTTCCTTAGCGATGTTGTTGATCAGTTCCATCATGTTCACGGTCTTGCCCACGCCGGCGCCACCGAACAGACCCACCTTGCCGCCCTTTGCGAACGGGCAGATCAGGTCGATAACCTTGATGCCGGTTTCGAGCAGCTCGGTCGACGGCGACAGTTCGTCGAACGCCGGAGCCTTCTGGTGAATGCCGCGAACCACGTCCGAGTTGATCGGACCGGCTTCGTCGATCGGACGACCCAGCACGTCCATGATACGGCCCAGCGTCGGCTTGCCGACCGGCACGCTGATGGGCTTGCCGGTGTTCTTCACGACCGTGCCACGACGCAGGCCGTCCGATGCACCCAGACAGATGGTACGGACGACGCCGTCGCCCAGCTGTTGCTGGACTTCGAGGGTCAGTTCCGAACCTTCGAGAATGAGCGCGTCGTAAACCTTCGGCATGTCCGAACGCGGAAATTCCACGTCGATCACCGCGCCGATGCACTGTACGATCTTGCCTTCTACCAAAGCAGTAGTACTCATCGCTTTTCCTTTAGATACTCAATTCTTCACTCGCGCAAAGGCGCTGTTTCGATGGGCGTCGCCTGGACGGGTGCGCCACGAGGGCGCACACGAGGCGGCGTGCCTGACCATCAAGGTCAGACTGCCGCCGCGCCACCGACGATTTCCGACAGTTCTTTCGTGATCGCGGCCTGACGGCTCTTGTTGTACACAAGTTGCAGTTCGTTGATGACCGTCTTCGCGTTGTCCGAAGCGGCCTTCATTGCGACCATACGGGCCGATTGCTCCGATGCCATGTTTTCCGCAACGGCCTGGTACACCAGCGCTTCGACATAACGCACGAGCAGTTCGTCCACCACGGCTTGCGCATCCGGCTCGTAGATGTAATCCCACTGCGTGCTCGGCACCGTGCCGTCTTCTTCCTTGCGCTCGAACTGATCTGCCGCCAACGGCAGCAGTTGCTCGATTACCGGCTCCTGCTTCATCGTATTGACGAAGCGCGTGTACGCGAGATACACCGCCGAAACCTTGCCTTCCGAGTACAGGTCGAGCTGCACCTTCACCGCGCCGATCAGCTTTTCCAGATGTGGCGTGTCGCCCAGATGCACGACATTCGACACCACCTTGGCGCGCAAACGGTTCAGGAAACCCAGACCCTTGGTGCCGATCGCAGTTGCTTCGATCGTCTTGCCCTGGCCTTCCAGTTCCTTGAACTTCTGCAGCGACGCACGCAGCACGTTGGTATTCATGCCGCCGCACAGACCTTTGTCGGTCGTGACGAGGATGATGCCCGCCGTCTTCGCGCCTTCGTTCGCCACCATGAACGGGTGACGATACTCGGGGTTCGCACGGCTCATGTGTGCAGCGATGTCGCGGACCTTGTCGGCATACGGGCGAGCAGCGCGCATGCGCTCCTGAGCGCGGCGCATCTTCGATGCGGCCACCATCTCCATCGCTTTCGTGATCTTTCGCGTGTTTTGCACGCTCTTGATCTTGCCGCGAATTTCCTTCATTCCAGCCATTGCTTGCTCCTTGTCGGCCCGAGTGAGCGGTTCTGTGCTGAACTCGGGTCCCATGCAAAGCGATCAAAGCAGCGCGGGAGCATTCACATGCGGCCCGCGCCGCTTCAAGGTCCTTTTAGGCCTTGCGGATCACTCGCAGATCAATAAGCGCCGGACTTCTTGAAGTCTTTGACGGCCGTGTGCAGCAGGCCTTCGTCGTCCTTCGAGAGTTCCTTGTTGTCTTCGATGCGCTTGACCAGGTCAGCGTGGCTCGACTTCAGATATTCGCGCAGACCCTTTTCGAACGAAAGAACTTGCGGCACTTCCAGATCGTCGAGGTAGCCGTTGTTCGCGGCGAACAGCGAAATAGCCAGTTCCCACACTTGCAGCGGCTGGTATTGCGGCTGCTTCAGCAGTTCCGTCACGCGGCGGCCGCGCTCGAGCTGCTTGCGGGTCGCTTCGTCGAGGTCCGATGCGAACTGCGCGAACGCTGCCAGTTCACGGTACTGTGCGAGGTCGGTACGGATGCCGCCCGACAGCTTCTTCACGACCTTGGTCTGAGCCGCACCACCGACGCGCGACACCGACACGCCTGCGTTAATTGCCGGGCGGATACCTGCGTTGAAGAGGTCGGTTTCCAGGAAGATCTGGCCGTCGGTAATCGAGATCACGTTCGTCGGAACGAACGCCGTCACGTCGCCGGCTTGCGTTTCAATGACCGGCAGTGCCGTCAGCGAACCGCTCTTGCCCTTCACTTCGCCGTTGGTGAACTTCTCGACGTAATCTTCCGAGACGCGCGCAGCACGCTCGAGCAGACGCGAGTGCAGATAGAACACGTCGCCCGGATAAGCTTCACGGCCCGGCGGACGGCGCAGCAGCAGCGAGATCTGGCGATATGCCCAAGCCTGCTTGGTCAAGTCGTCATAAACGATCAGCGCGTCCTGACCGCGGTCGCGGAAGTATTCGCCCATCGTGCAGCCGGCGTACGGCGCGAGGTATTGCATCGCGGCCGATTCCGAAGCCGAAGCGGCCACGACGATCGTGTATTCCAGCGCGCCGGTTTCTTCCAGCTTGCGGACCACGTTCATGATCGACGAAGCCTTCTGGCCGATCGCAACGTAGATACAGAAGAGGTTCTTGCCCTTCTGGTTGATGATCGCGTCGACTGCGACGGCGGTCTTGCCGCACTGGCGGTCGCCAATGATCAGCTCACGCTGGCCACGGCCAACCGGCACCATCGCGTCGATCGACTTCAGACCGGTCTGGACCGGTTCCGAAACCGACTTACGCCAGATCACGCCCGGAGCGATCTTTTCGATTGCGTCGGTCTTCTTTGCGTTGATCGGGCCTTTGCCGTCGATCGGGTTGCCCAGCGCGTCGACCACGCGGCCGAGCAGCTCCGGACCAACCGGCACCTCCAGAATACGGCCCGTCGTCTTGACGATGTCGCCTTCCGAAATGTGCTCGTACTCACCCAGAATCACGGCGCCGACCGAGTCGCGCTCGAGGTTCAGTGCGAGGCCGAACGTGTTGCCCGGGAATTCGAGCATTTCGCCCTGCATCACTTCCGACAAACCGTGAATACGCACGATACCGTCGGTCACGGAGATCACGGTGCCCTGGTTGCGAACGTCTGCGCTCGCTTCAAGGCCCTGGATCCGGCTCTTGATCAGCTCGCTGATCTCAGAGGGATTGAGTTGCATTATTCGCTCCTGATAGTCAATTCTGTTGCGTGCCAGCCGCTTCAGCGCCGTGGGCGCTTCAGGCCGTCAGAGCCGTCTGCATGCTGGCAAGCCGCGCGCGGACCGAGGTATCGAGCACTTCGTCGCCCACCGTCACGCGTACGCCGCCAATCAACGACGAGTCGATCTCGACCGTCGGCTTCAGCTTGCGTTTGAACTTGCGTTCGAGACTTGCGACGAGGTCGTTCAACTGCGCGCCTTCGAGCGGGAATGCGCTGACGATCAGCACATCGGCCGCCCCTTCGCGGGCGTTCTTCAACTCTTCGAACTGCGCGGCGATTTCCGGCAGCAATTGCAGGCGATGGTTGTCCACCAGCATTTGCACCAGATTCTTCGCTTGCGCGTTGTCCTTGAGCGGCGACTTGACCGCAGCCAGCAGCAGTTCGCTGACCTGGGCACGGCTCACTTTCGGGCTCGAGGCGATCGACAGCACTTCGGGCAGACGCGCAACCTGTGCCAGCTCCTGCACGAGCGTGGACCAGGCGGCGATGTCACCAGCTTCGGCCACGCCAAACAGCGCTTCTGCGTACGGACGGGCGATGGTTGCAAGTTCGGCCATGATCAGAGCTCGGCTTTCAGTTGATTCAGCAGGTCAGCGTGAGCTGCCTGGTCGACTTCGCGCTTCAGGATCTGTTCAGCGCCTTTCACAGCCAGTGCGGCGACTTCACCGCGCAGCGTTTCACGCGCCTTCACGACTTGCTGGTCCGCGTCGGCCTTCGCTTGCGCGATGATGCGAGCGGCTTCAGCTTGTGCTTGAGCCTTGATTTCGTCAGCGACTGCCACAGCGCGCTTTTCCGCGTCAGCGATACGTTGCTGACCGTCGTTGCGTGCCTGGGCGAGTTCCTGGTCGACGCGCTTGTGAGCGGCTTCGAGTTCGGCCTTGCCCTTTTCGGCAGCCGACAAACCGTCGGCGATCTTCTTCGAGCGCTCGTCGAGGGCGTTGATCAGCGGCGGCCACACGAACTTCATCGTGAACCACGCGAGGATCAGGAACACGACCATTTGCGCAAACAGGGTTGCGTTGAGATTCACGGTGTTTCCTTAAACGTTGCTAGTTCGGAAAGTGAAACGGCAAGGCGCTCATCGATTTTTTGCTCGATCAGCGCCCCAGTGCCCGTTCCGCCCTGCGCCTTCAGTTATAGCTCAGGCGCAAACTTCCGAGGAACCTCAGCCTGCCAGCTTCGACAGCAGCGGGTTCGCGAACGCGAACAGCATTGCCACACCAACGCCAATCAGAAACGCTGCATCGATCAGACCAGCCAGCAGGAACATCTTGGTTTGCAGCGGGTTCATCAATTCCGGCTGACGAGCACATGCTTCGATGTACTTGCCGCCCATCAGGCCGATACCGATACAGGCGCCGATTGCACCCAGGCCGATGATGATGCCGATACCGATGGCGGTCAGACCCTGGATGTTGGCGATGAAAGCTTGCATGATCACTCCTTTGTGAAAAGTCTTTTAGAACTGATTGGAACTGGGATTTAAAAAACTACGATTCTTTTTACGGCAGCGCAGGTTAGTGCGTGTCGTGTGCCTGGCCGATGTAAACCAGCGTCAGCATCATGAAAATGAACGCCTGCAGCAGAACGATCAGGATGTGGAAGATTGCCCACACGCTGCCGGCGATCACGTGGCCGATGAAGCCAAGCACCGTCGTGTCCGCGCCGAAGCTCCAGATGCTGCCGAGCAGGGCAATCAGCAGGAACAACAGTTCGCCCGCGTACATGTTGCCGAACAGCCGCATGCCGAGCGAGACCGTCTTCGCGACGAACTCGATGATGTTCAGTGCAAGGTTCGGGATCCACAGCAAAGGATGCGCGCCGAACGGTGCCGACAGCAGTTCGTGCACGAAGCCGCCAGCGCCCTTGATTTTGAAGTTGTAGTAAATCATCAGCGCGAACACACCGAGGGCGATGCCGAGCGTGCCGTTCAGGTCGGCGGTCGGCACGATACGATGGTGCGGGATGGCTTCCGACAGACCCAGCCAGCCGATCACGTGGCCGGGCAAGTCGACGGGGATAAAGTCGAGCGAGTTCATCAGCGCGACCCAGACGAACACGGTCAGGGCGAGCGGCGCAATGAAAGTGCGCGTGCCGTGGATCATCGACTTCGATTGATCTTCGACCATTTCGACCAGCATTTCGATGGCGCACTGGAAACGGCCCGGCACGCCGGGCGTTGCCTTACGGGCAGCGAGATGCAGGATGAAAATGGTGATCACGCCGCAGACGATCGACCAGAAAAGGGTGTCCAGATTCCACACGTGGATGTCGAAAATCGACGTCTGGTGCGCGGTGGAAAAGTTCTGCAAGTGGTGCGCGATGTACTCGGACGGATCCATTGCGCGCGTGCCTTCGCTAGCTGCCATATCGTTAAAGCCACCCAAATTGTCGAAAATCGTCTTAGGCCGTGCCCGCCGCAATGCTTTATTGCGGGAACGCGCCGGGTGCGGACTCTGTCATATCCGCACGCTCTCACCGGCGCCTCGCGCCGGCTTTAAATCTTGTGGCATTACCTTGTTGCTGCCTCAGCGCCAGGCCAAGGCGATCCAGTACGTCTTGAGCGCAATGAGGTAGGTCACGAGCAGCGGCACCCAGCGTACGTCGTGATACCAGAAGGCGATGGCTACAAACATCGCGATCGTCGTCCCCATCTTGAGCGCTTCGCCGATCATCCAGCTCATCACTGTTTCGGCACCGCTCAGCGTTCTCAATCGTGCCGCGAACAATGCGCCCGGCACCCAGCAAATCGCGCCTCCCAGGAACGCGGACAGCGCAGCGGCGCCCGGCGGCTTATAGAACAGCCACCACACCAGCGTTGCACCCAGGGACAAAACCATTTGCGCCGCCACGACCTTGAAAGGCGTAACGCGCGATGGACGACTCACGTCCGGACCAAACAGCTTTTCGGCCTCGGACCGCGTGAGCGGAACGATATTGTTATCTTGCTCCACGTCCCACGAATCTTCGCGCGTGACTGGCTGAGCGGTCGAGGCATCCGAAACGGTGCGCTCATCGCGGTGTTCGTCGCGCCCATTTTTCGGCGCTTGATTCGACGCTTTGACCGCCATCGCAGTGTTCCGAAAGTCTCGTTCCGATCAGCGAGCTTTCGCTGCGCTTTCGGGGTTGCCGTGCAATTAAATCCGGGCGATTGTAAGCGATAGTTGCAGGCAATTCAAGACTTTAGGCCGTTCAATAAACACTGCGAAATGACGCTTCGCGATGTGGAAAAGCCCTCATGGCAAAGGGCAGCACGTCAAATGTAAGGCTGTCGGGCAGAGGCAAAACATGTGCGCAATTTGGCAAGTTTTCCTTTCGCGGATGAGCGCGAAAAACGTTTCGGCGGACGTCTCGAAAATGCAACAAACGACTATTGGTGATTTACTTCAGCGCGACGAGATGTTTCTTTTCTTGAGAACCTGGCGAAGAAGAGTGCCCTGCCCTTCTCTCGCTTCGTGGGCGTTTCACGAGCACGGGTATTATTTAGGACTCCCGGACAGTTTGAGCGGCGCACCAGGTACTTTACCTGCCGCCGCTCGCGTGCTGAATCTCGAGCGATTCAAATTTCAAGCAGTGGCATTCCCACGCAACCGCAACAGAATGCCCTCAAGCGCATCAAGATCGCCGAAATCGACCAACACCTGGCCGCGGCCGCGTCGGCCGAGCTTGATCTTCACCGTCGCGGCGAGCAGATCGGATAACTCTTCTTCCAGGCGCCGAGTGTCGCGGCCACCGTCCGGATTGGCGCGCGCCTTGACCGCCGGCGCCGCCTTGGTGGTCGCCGTCACCAGCTTTTCAGTTTCGCGCACGGACATGCGCTTGTTAACAACCTGGTTGGCCAGCGTGATCTGCGTCGCGGCATCGACCGCGAGCAATGCGCGGGCGTGACCCATGTCGAGATCGCCGGCGAGCAGCATCGTCTGAACCGGCGAGGCAAGGTTGAGGAGACGCAGCAGATTCGATACCGCACTGCGCGAGCGGCCGACCGATTCCGCCGCCTGTTCATGCGTGAAATTGAACTCGTCGAGCAAACGCTGGATGCCTTGCGCTTCTTCCAGCGGATTCAGATCCTCGCGCTGAATGTTCTCGATCAACGCCATGGCTGCCGCAGCCTGGTCGGGGACATCCTTGACCAGCACCGGCACCTCTTCCAGGCCCGCGAGACGAGCCGCGCGGAAACGCCGCTCGCCCGCGATAATTTCGTATTTGTCCGCTGATATCGGTCGCACGAGGATCGGTTGCATCAATCCCTGCGCACGAATGCTGGCCGCCAACTCCTGCAATGCGCCTTCGTCCATGCGGGTGCGCGGCTGATACTTGCCCGCCTGCATCTTGTTGAGCGACAGCACGTTCGGTGCGCCCTCGATGGTCACCGCCTCGGTGATGTCGGCACTGCCGCCGAGCAACGCTTCCAGGCCGCGGCCCAAACCCTTTTTTCTTGCTACTGCGTTCATCGTGCTTCCTCGATCCGCTTAGGATGCTAGGGGCGCGTCATTCAGTGCGCGCACCCGCTCAATCATTTCCGCGCCGAACTGCACATAGGCCTGCGCGCCGCGCGACGCCTTGTCGAACACCACGCCCGGCAAACCATAACTCGGCGCCTCGGCGAGACGCACATTACGCGGAATCACCGCGTCGAACACCTTATCGCCGAAATGCTCTTTCAATTGATCCGAAACCTGCTGTTGCAATGTGATGCGCGGGTCGAACATGACGCGCAACAGGCCGATCACCTTCAGGTCGCGATTCAGGTTGGCATGCACCTGCTTGATCGTGTTGACGAGGTCGGACAGCCCCTCGAGCGCGAAGTACTCGCACTGCATCGGAATCACGACGCCATGCGCGGCGCACAGTCCGTTGAGCGTCAGCAGCGATAAGGCAGGCGGACAGTCGATCAGCACGAAGTCATAGGCGCTTTCGACCGCGGCAAGCGCGACCTTCAACTGACGTTCTCGGTTCTGCACGCTGACCAGTTCGACTTCGGCTCCAGCCAGTTCGCGGTTGGCGGGCAGCACGTCATAGTCGACGGCTTCAGGGCGCATCCGCGCGTCCGCGACAGAGACTCCATCCACCAGCACTTCGTAAACGGTATTGGCGCATGCCGCCTTGTCGATGCCGCTACCCATCGTGGCGTTGCCCTGCGGGTCCAGGTCGATGAGAAGGACTCGTTGTCCCTGCGCTGCCAAGCTCGCCGCCAGATTGACTGTCGTCGTCGTCTTGCCGACGCCGCCTTTCTGGTTCGCAACGCAGAAGATTTTTGCCATCGTTGGAATGTCCTATTGCTGCTAGAAGAAGTGGTTACGGGATCAGTTTGAAATCGTGGCGTGCGCGAGCCGCGACGTCACTTGGCTTCATCCACCAGGACCGTGATCAGATGGCGCTCGGCGTCGAGGAACGGCACGTTTAGCCGAACGATCTTTTCCACGTGGGCGCCTGCTGGCAAGCGCTCGATTTCGCCGTCCGGACGTACACCCTTCATCGCCAGGATCGCGCCATGCTGCGCAACGAGATGACGGGCCAGTGTAACGAAATCGGCGAGTTCTGCGAATGCTCGCGAGACGATTACGTCGAACTTTGCCGGAACTTCGGCGCCCGGCTGCAGTGTCTCGACTCTACCCGTCACCACCGACAGGTTGACTAACCCAAGTTCGGCCTTCGCCTGAGCCTGGAAAGCGGTTTTCTTGTGAACAATATCGTTCACCGTGACGCTCCAGTCAGGCCGAACAATTGCCAATACGATACCGGGCAATCCGCCCCCTGAGCCAACGTCGAGCACGGAGCGCGGGTTGCGCTGCGCCAATCCGTGCACGATCGAGAGCGAGTCGAGGATATGCTGAATCAGCATCTGCTGCGGATCGCGGATCGCCGTCAGGTTGTAGACGGCGTTCCACTTTGCCAGTAGCGCCACATAGTCCAGCAGCTTGCCCAACTGCGCGTCGCTCAATTCGAGGCCGAGTTGACGCACGCCGTCTGCCAGTAGTGGGGCCAACGCTTCCCGTTCGCTGCCCTTCTGCCTCGACGTCATTGCGCCACCGGCTTGCTGTCAGAGCCCGATTCGCCGGATTTCCCCGTGCGGCGCCCCAACCCACGCTTGAGATGAACCATCAGCAACGAAATGGCAGCGGGCGTGATCCCCGAGATGCGCGATGCCTGGCCAATGGTTTCCGGGCGGAATTGCGTGAGCTTCTGACGCGCCTCGAACGATAGCCCCCGGACTTCCGCATAGTCGAGCGCCTCTGGTAGCCGCGTGTTTTCCTGCGCCCCATTGCGTTCGATTTCGCCCGCTTGGCGGTCGATGTAACCCTGATATTTAATGCCGATCTCAATCTGCTCCTTGATCTGAGCCAGCAACACTTCGTCTTCTGCGAGGATTTCGGGCGCGGCGCAACCACCTTCTCGCAGCGCGCAGACTCCGTCATATGTCACACCCGGCCGGCGCAGCAGATCCGCGAGGCTGTATTCGTGATCAATGGGCTTGCCCAATAACGCGGTTGCTTCATCCCCAGATAGGGTCTTGGGATTGACCCAAGTGGTCCGTAGCCGCTCTGTTTCACGTGAAACAACATCGCGCTTGCGGCTGAATGCGTCCCAGCGAATGTCATCCACCACGCCGATCTCGCGACCCATTTCAGTAAGCCGCATATCCGCGTTGTCTTCGCGCAGACTCAAACGATATTCCGCTCGGCTCGTGAACATTCGATAGGGCTCGGACACTCCGCGCGTCACCAGATCGTCGACGAGCACGCCGAGGTACGCCTGATCGCGACGCGGGCACCACGCTTCTTTGCCTTGGACAAACAGACCTGCGTTGATGCCGGCCAACAGGCCCTGAGCCGCGGCTTCCTCATAGCCGGTTGTGCCGTTGATCTGACCTGCGAAGAACAAACCACTAATAACCTTGGTTTCCAGCGATGCCTTCAATCCACGCGGATCGAAATAGTCATATTCGATCGCATAGCCCGGCCGCAGAATGTGCGCGTGCTCGAGGCCGCGCATCGACCGCACGAGTTCGAGCTGCACATCGAACGGCAGGCTCGTGGAGATCCCGTTCGGGTAGAACTCGTTCGTGGTCAGCCCTTCAGGTTCCAGAAAGATCTGATGCGATTCTTTCGACGCAAAGCGATGAATCTTGTCCTCGATGGACGGGCAATATCGCGGCCCCACCCCTTCTATCACGCCTGTGTACATCGGCGAACGATCAAGCCCGCCGCGGATGATGTCGTGCGTCCGCTCATTCGTGTGCGTCACCCAGCACGGCATTTGTCGAGGATGCTGCTCAGCGCGCCCAAGAAACGAAAACACGGGAACTGGATCAAGATCGCCCGGCTGCTCTTCGAGCTGAGAAAAATCGATGGTGCGGCCATCAATGCGCGGCGGCGTTCCGGTTTTGAGACGCCCTTGAGGCAGCTTCAATTCCTTCAGGCGTGCCGACAGCGACACCGCAGCCGGATCACCGGCGCGGCCGCCCGTGTAGTTTTTCAGGCCGACGTGAATCTTGCCGTCAAGAAAAGTCCCCGCCGTCAGAACAACCGCGCGCGAACGGAAGCGAATTCCCACCTGCGTAATAGCGCCGACGACGCGATCGCCTTCCACCATCAGATCGTCAACCGCTTGCTGGAAAAGCCACAAGTTCGGTTGGTTTTCCAGCCGATAGCGGACCGCCTGCTTATACAGCAGACGGTCGGCCTGCGCGCGCGTCGCACGCACGGCCGGGCCCTTCGACGAATTCAGGATGCGGAACTGGATGCCGCCCTCGTCCGTCGCCGCCGCCATGGCGCCACCGAGGGCATCGACTTCCTTGACGAGATGGCCCTTGCCAATACCGCCAATCGAGGGATTGCAGCTCATCTGGCCGAGCGTTTCGATGTTGTGAGTCAGCAGGAGCGTCTTGTTGCCCATGCGTGCCGACGCCAAAGCGGCCTCGGTGCCGGCATGACCGCCGCCGACGACGATTACGTCAAATTCTGTGGGAAAAAGCATCGCGGATCTCACGCCGCATCGCCGCGTGAGCCTTCAAAGAAAAATGTATGGGCGAATTATAGCGGGTTCGGTTTTGGCACGAATTCGGCCGAATGGCCTAAGGAATAAAAAAGCGGCGTGTTTCACGTGAAACACGCCGCTTCAACCTCTCATCAACCAGGCAATCAGGCGACCTTCTTCGCCAAGCCGAGATATGTCTCGATCACCCTAGGATTCTGCGCAAGGTCCGCTGCGGCGCCTTCCAGCGCCAGTTCGCCCGTCTCCAGCACGTAACCATAGTCAGAAATCTGCAGCGCGGCCCGCGCGTTCTGCTCGATCAGAAGCGTCGCCACTCCCGTCTGACGTAGCGCGCTAATGATATGGAAAATCTCCTTCACGATAAGCGGCGCCAAGCCCAAGCTCGGCTCATCCAGCATCAACAAATCAGGCTTGCCCATCAGCGCCCGCCCCACTGCAAGCATTTGGCGCTCGCCGCCTGACAACGTCCCCGCTGCCTGCTTCCGACGTTCCTTCAGGCGCGGAAACAGCTCGAACACCGGCTCAATCTGATCGAGAAAGTTGCGTTCGCCCGCGCGCTTGCGACGATAGGCACCGAGAACAAGGTTGTCCTCGACCGTCATAGACGCAAACAGCTCCCGCTTTTCGGGCACCAGACACATTCCGAGCGCGACCCGTTTCTCAACCGCGACGGCGCTGACGTCTTCGCCTTGATAGACCACCGCGCCCTTCGCGTGACCGGTTGTCGGCAAAGCGCCCATGATCGCGTTCAGCAACGTGGATTTGCCCGCACCGTTCGGACCGATTACCGACACAATCTGTCCGGCCCGCACCTTGATCGCCGCGCCATGCAGCGCCTCGACTTTGCCGTATCGGACCGACAACCCGCTCACGTCCAGAATTGGCGCCGCAGCATTCATGATGCTCTCCATTACTCCACCCCACCCAGATAGGCTTCGAGCACCGCCGGGTCCTGCTGCACTTCTTGCGGCAGGCCTTCCGCGATGCGCGTGCCAAACTCCATCACGACCAGCCGGTCGGTCAGATTCATCACGAAATCCATGTCGTGTTCGACGAGCAGCACACTCATGCCTTCCGCCTTCAATCGACGCAGCAAGTCGGCCAGTTGCAGCTTCTCCTGATACCGCAGACCGGCCGCCGGCTCGTCCAGCAGCAGCAACGTCGGGTCGCAACACAGCGCCCGGGCGATTTCGAGAATCCGCTGCTGACCCAATGCGAGACTTCCCGCTTCGTCGTACATGTGCTGCTCAAGGCCTACCCGGCGGATTTGACGCGCAGCCTCAGCCATCAGGCGTGCTTCTTCGACGCTGTTCAGGCGCACGATGCTTCGCCACACGCCGGCGTGTCCGCGCAGATGCGCGCCAATCGCGACGTTTTCCAGCACAGTCATGCCGGGCAGCAGCTTCACATGCTGGAAGGTGCGGCCAATGCCGCGCTTGACGATTTCACGTGAGCTCAGCGAATCGATGCGTTCGCCGCGGAACGTGATTTCGCCGCTGGTGGCTTGCAACACGCCGGTCACCAGGTTGAACGTGGTCGATTTGCCGGCGCCATTCGGGCCGATCAAGCCGATAATCTGCCCCGCCTTCACCTCGAAGCTCACGTCGTTCACCGCGACGAGTCCGCCAAACTGCTTGCGCGCCTTGTTCACCGTCAGCAGGTTCTCGCCGGCCGTCGGCTTGCTGCGCTGCGGCAATGCGTCGGCGTGGTCGGCCAGATGCGCGCGCGGGCCGCGTGGGAAAAAGCGCGCGACGAACGGCCACACGCCCTGTCGCGCGTATTGCAGCAACAGCACCATGAGAATGCCGAACACGATCACTTCAAAGTTGCCGTTCTCGCCGAGCAGCTTGGGCAGCAGCGTCTGGAGGTAGTCCTGCAACACAGTCAGGATCGCTGCGCCCAGCACAGCACCCCACACGTGCGAGACGCCGCCCACTACCGCCATGAAGAGAAACTCGATGCCGTGGTTCAAGCCGAACGGCGTCGGGTTCACCGCGCGCTGCAAATGCGCGTATAGAAAGCCGGACACCGAAGCCAGCACGGCCGCGTAGACGAAAATGACGACGCGCATCCATGCCGTATTCACGCCCATCGCTTCCGCCATCAAGCCGCCGCCGCGCAGCGCGCGAATCGCCCGGCCCGGCCGGCTGTTCAGCAGATTTTGAACGGACACCACGGCGCCGAGCACGACCAGCCAGATCAGGTAATAGATATGGCGCCCCGATTCGAGGTCGATGCCGAAAACATTCAGCACCGGAATTCCGTTGATGCCGTCGTACTTGCCGAGCATTTCCAGGTTGCCGAACAGATAGAACAGCGCGAGCCCCCATGCGATCGTACCGAGCGGCAGAAAGTGGCCGGACAGACGCATGGTCACGAGGCCGAGTATCAGCGCGATCAACGCCGTGACCAAGACGCCTGCAATCAGCGCAAGCCAGGGCGACACGCCGTAGCGGGTCGTCAGGAACGCAGTGGCGTACGCGCCAATGCCGACGAACGCCGCCTGCCCGAAGCTCGTCATCCCGCCGATACCGGTCAGAAGCACAAGCCCGATCGCGACGATCGCATACAGGCCGATGTAGTTGAGCAGCGTCACCCAGTACTCGGGCACGTGAATCGGATGCGGCAGCACCGGCAGTGCGAACAACACCACGAGGAACAGCCAGAAGAACTTGTTTTTTATGATCCGTTTCATCGCGTCACTCCTCTTCCTCTTCGGCGTGCGGACTGGCGAGACTTCGCCAGAGCAGCACCGGGATGATTAGCGTGAACACGATCACTTCCTTGTAGGCGCTCGCCCAGAACGACGAATACGACTCCAGCAGGCCGACCAGAATCGAGCCCGCCGCAGCCAGCGGATAGCTGACGAGCCCGCCAATAATCGCCCCCACAAAGCCCTTCAGGCCGATCAGGAAGCCCGAGTCGTAGTAGATAGTGGTCAGCGGCGCGACGAGCACGCCGCACAGCGCGCCAAGCCCCGCTGCGAGCGTAAAGGCGAGGCGCCCCGCTTGCGTCGTGCCGATGCCGACGAGCCGCGCGCCGAGCCGGTTCACCGACGTCGCGCGCAACGCCTTGCCCGAAATCGAGCGGTCGAAATACAGATACAGCGCGCCGATCAGCACGACTGCCGTGCCGACCACCCACAGGCTTTGTCCCGAGATCGACAAGCTGCCGAGATTGAAGGTCGCGTCGGAAAACGCCGTGGTGCGCGAGCCCTCCGCGCCGAACATCACGAGGCCGAGGCCGACCATCGCGAAGTGCACTGCCACCGCGACGATCAGCAGCAGCAGCGTGGTCGCCTCGGCGATCGGCTCATACGCGAGCCGATACACGAACGGCCCCATCGGAATCACGATCAGCAGCGTCAAGGCGATTTGCGCGATCATCGGCAGCGGCTGCATGAAAACGCCTTGCGTGAGCGCATACACCGCTACCGGAAACAGCAGATACTTGCCGACCAGCACAGCCAGCATGCGCGCAGCATGCCGCCGCCGCTCCGCATGCCTCACGAACCCTGCTACTTCGACGACGAAGCACGCCGCGCCCATTGCCATCAACAGCCAGCACGTGGCCGGAAACTTCTGGGTCTGGAGCGCGGCCAGCGTGAGCGCGCCATACGAAACGAATTCGCCCTGCGGAATAAAAATCACCCGTGTGACGGAAAACACCAGCACCAGCGCGAGCGCGAGCAACGCGTAGATCGCGCCCGTGGTGATGCCGTCCTGCGCGAGGATCGCCGCAATTGATAGATCCATACTTCCTCGTCCTGAAGCGTCGAAATCGAAACCGGAAAGAGTCAGGACGGCACAACCCGCACGCCGTCCATCGACCTGAAATGCCTGAAAAGACGACCGCCGCGCCGAAGCACGGCGCGGCGGTCGGTGCCATTCTCATCGAACCGAATGGCAATGCGGCGTCATGCGCCGCAGGTCGCGAGAGGCGCGTACCGTTTTTGTATTAGTCGTTCTGCAGCTTCCACTTGCCGTCGACAACCTCCACGATCACGCGTGCGCGCTTGTCGAGGCCGTTGTGGTCGCTCGTGGTGATATTCATGATGCCGTGCGAAACCGGCAGATCCTTGATGTTTTCGAGCGCGCTGCGCAGCGCCACACGGAATGCCTCGGTGCCCGGTTGCGCGCTCTTCAGCGCTTCGGGAATCGCGCGCTGGAGCATCTGGCCCGCGTCCCATGCGTGACCGCCGAACGTCGCCACCGAACCCACGCCATAGGCCTTCTCGTATGCCGCCTTATAAGCCAGCGACGACTTCTTCACCGGATTCGAGTCCGGCAATTGATCGGCGACGAGAATCGGACCGGCCGGCAAGATCTCGCCTTCGCAGTCCTTGCCGCACACGCGCAGGAAGTCGTTATTCGCGACGCCGTGCGTCTGATAGATCTTGCCCTTGTAGCCGCGCTCCTTGAGCGTCTTGGCCGGCAGCGCCGACGGCGTGCCCGAGCCCGCGATCAGCACCGCGTCGGGATTCGCGCCCATGGTCTTCAACACCTGGCCGGTCACCGAAGCGTCGGTGCGGTTAAAGCGCTCGTTGGACACGACCTTCAGCTTGTGCGCGGCAGCGGCAGCCGAGAACACGTTGTTCCAGCTGTCGCCGTAGGCGTCCGCGAAGCCGATGAAACCGACCGTCTTCACGCCGTGATGCTCCATGTACTCGGCGATCGCGTCGGCCATCAAGCTGTCGTTCTGCGGCGGTTTGAAGGCCCATGCGCGCTTCGCATCCATCGGCGAAATGATCGCCGCCGATGCCGCCAGCGAGATCACCGGCGTCTTCCCCTCAGCCGCGGGATCGAGCATGGCTAGCGAATTCGGCGTGACGGTCGAGCCGATAATCGCGTCGACGTGATCTTCATCGATCAGCTTGCGCGTGTTCTGCACGGCCTTGCCTGTGTCGGAGGCATCGTCGAGGATGATGTACTGCACCGTCTTGCCGCCAATCTCTTTCGGCAACAGCGCGATGGTGTTCTTTTCAGGAATCCCGAGCGATGCAGCCGGCCCCGTGGTAGACAGCGTCACGCCGATTTTCACCTGCGCGAACACTGCACCCGCGCCGCACATCAACGCCATCGCGATGCCGGTGCGTACCCATTGCTTTGTCTTTGTCTTTGTCTTTGTCTTTGTCTTTGTCTTTGTCTTTGTCATTACAAGTCTCCAAACGCTTGAAGCGCGTATCTGTAATCCGACTCATCGGCCGGGTGTCTGAATCTAGTTATAGGGTCCGGGCGTGCCAAGCATGGTTTTCCCTGCTCGACACGCATGCCTTCGCCACTTGATTTCGCTCCCTGCTGCTGCGATTCCTGCGGACGTGCTGACGAATCAGCATCGTCAAACCACTAACATGTTAGTAGTATTGCGTTGTGCATCGCGGACGGTCAATAGACGGCAACCCAAATGCGGGTTTGTCCCGAAGCCGCCAAACCACACTCTTCCTGCGACGCGGGCAATAAAAAAGACGCGTCAACTGCACGCGTCTTTTTGTATGAGATCCCCTATCGCTTCGCCCTTGCTCAGTCGCCGGACAGCTTCCACTTGCCGCCGACGATCTCCACCATTACGCGCGCTCGCTGATCAAGGCCGGCGTGATCGTTCGCGCTCATGTTGAAGATGCCATGCGATCCTGGCAGATTCTGGGTTCCTTCGAGCGCCGCACGCAACGCCGCGCGAAACGCCGGCGTACCCGGCTGTCCCTTCTTCAGCGCGAGCGGAATCGCGCGTTGCAGCAGCAAGCCCGCGTCCCATGCGTGACCGCCGAACGTGGACACCGAGCCCGCGCCGTAGGCCGCTTCATAGGCGCGCTTATAGGCGAGCGCGCTCTTCTTCACGGGATTGGAATCGGGCAGTTGCTCCGCGACCAGCAACGGGCCAGCCGGCAGATATGTGCCCTCGCAATCCTTGCCGCACACGCGCAGGAAGTCGTTGTTCGCGACGCCGTGCGTCTGATAGTACATGCCCTTGTAGCCCCGCTCCTTGAGCGTTTTCTGCGGCAGCGCGGCCGGCGTGCCCGCGCCGGCGATCAACACCGCATCCGGCTTTTGCGACATGATCTTCAGCACCTGGCCGGTGACCGACGCGTCGTTACGCGCGAAGCGTTCGTTCGCGACGACCTTGATTTTCGCGAGATCCGCGGCCTTGCTGAATTCCTTGAACCAGCCCTCGCCATATCCGTCGGAGAAGCCGATGAACGCCACGGTCTTCACGCCATGATTGGACATGTGCTGGGCGATGGCCGTGGCCATCAGAATGTCGTTCTGCGGCGTCTTGAAGACCCACGCGCGTTTTGCGTCCATCGGCTCGACGATGCTTGCGGCAGCGGCGAGCGAGATCACGGGCGTGGTGTTTTCCACGGCGACATCCATGAGCGCGAGCGAATTCGGCACGACCGTGGAGCCGATCAGCGCGTCAACGTGGTCTTCGCTCGTGAGCTTGCGCGCGTTTTTGACGGCCTGGGTGGAATCCGTGGCGTCGTCGAGCACGATGTAATCGATTTTCTGGCCGGCCACTTCCTTGGGCAGCAGCGCGATCGTGTTCTTTTCCGGAATACCGAGCGAGGCCGCCGGACCCGTTGCCGACACGGTGACGCCGATTTTCACGTCCGCGAACGCATGGCTGCTCCATGCTGCGGATACTCCGGTGGCGACCAATGCCGCGCTGATCCAACGCAATGCCGACTTCATCCCGCTCCTCTATGCCCCGTTAAAACAAATTCAATTAAATTCGTGATTTAAATGCCGACTCAACGGTCAGTGAATAAAGAGTGTAGCGGACGCGAGCGGCACGCTGCAAGCATTTTGCAGGCTTTCAGCGCGGGAAATAAGAGCATGACTGGCGGCATAAAAATGCGCCGAAGTTGAAAAGGAATTAAATGGCGCTTTGATTGCCGTCTTTTGAAAAGCGCAAATAAAAAGCGCTGTTGGATATCAATCCAACAGCGCTTTCGTGTGGGCACTTAGTGCCTCATGTCTCCTCGTTCTCCACCTGCAAATTCGTGGTGCATCAGAACTGCATGAAGGTTAAACGAGCACCCCCACCGCTACAACTAGCACTTACCCTAGTGGTGCAGTGCGGCACCGAATTGGGGCAGGGTCAGCCGCGTTTGGCGTCGCCCGCGTAAATAAGGGCTCAAACTGCATCGCCCGTTCATACTGCAAAGCAGCGTAAATACTTCGGATGGCGAATTAAAACGTGAGGCGAGATGCATCGCCGTCACGCGCGCAGCGGTCGCACGCGCGCGACGATCTCGCCCACAATGCCGCGCCGGAAAGCCAGCACGCACGCGATAAAGATCACGCCGGTGACGATCGTCACCGACTCGCCCAGCGAGCGGAACCAGTCGATGCCTGTCGTCGACGCCAGCGCGCCACCAATATCGCCGAGCCGATCTTCAAGCGCGACGATCAGCGTGGCGCCGAGCAAAGGACCGAACAGCGTGCCCATGCCGCCCACGAGCGTCATCAATATCACGAGGCCGGACATGGTCCAATACGCGTCGCTCAATGTTTCGAAGCCCTGCACGACGACCTTCAGCGAACCCGCGAGGCCCGCGAGCCCCGCCGACAGAACGAACGCAAGCAGCTTGAAGCGATCGGTATCGTAGCCAAGCGACACGGCGCGCGGCTCGTTCTCCTTGATCGCGACCAGCACTTGCCCGAACGGCGAATGCACGATCCGCACGATCAACAGGAAAGCCAGCACCATGATCGCCAGCACGACAAAGTACAACGCGACATCCGACGAAAGATCGAGCGCACCGAAGAGCTTGCCGCGCGGCACGCCTTGCAGGCCGTCCTCGCCATGCGTGAACGGCGCTTGCAGAAACACGAAGTAGACCATCTGCGCGAGCGCGAGCGTCACCATCGCGAAGTAGATGCCTTGGCGGCGAATCGCGAAAATGCCGACCACGAAGCCGAGCAAGGTCGCCGATACCGTGCCCGCGAGCACGCCCAATTCGGGCGAGAGGCCGAGCGTCTGCATCGCGTAGCCGGTGATATAGCCGGCCGAGGCGAGAAACATGGCATGCCCGAACGAGAGCAGCCCCGTGTAGCCGATCAACAAATTGAAGGCCGCGGCGAAGAGCGCGAAGCACATCACCTTCATCACGAAGAGCGGATAGATGCCGAGCAAAGGCACCGCGAGGAGCCCGAGCAGCAGCAAACCGTAGAGCACTTTTCTCTGCATCATTTTTCCTTGCCGAAGAGACCCGCCGGACGCACCAGCAACACGAGCGCCATGATCACGAACACGACGGTCGCCGACGCCTCCGGATAGAACACGCGCGTCAGCCCTTCGATCACGCCGAGCAGCAAGCCGGTGAGAATCGAGCCCATGATCGAGCCCATTCCGCCGATCACCACGACGGCAAACACGGTGATGATCATCGGCTGCCCCATCAACGGTGAGACCTGGATGACGGGCGCGGCCAGCACCCCGGCGAACGCGGCGAGCGCCACGCCGAAGCCGTAGGTGAGCGTGATCATCAGCGGCACGTTTACGCCGAACGCTTCCACGAGCTTCGGGTTCTCGGTTCCCGCGCGAAGATAGGCGCCGAGGCGCGTCTTCTCGATCACGAACCACGTGGCGAAGCAGACAATCAGCGATGCCACCACGACCCATGCGCGATAGTTCGGCAGGAACATGAAGCCGAGGTTGGTTGCGCCCGACAACGCGGACGGCACGTCGTATGGCTGGCCGGACGAACCATAAATGGAGCGGAACACGCCTTCCACGACGAGCGTCAGCCCGAACGTGAGCAGCAGTCCATATAGATGATCGAGTTTGTAGAGCCAACGCAACATGGTGCGTTCGATGGCGACACCAAACAGACCGACGATCAGCGGCGCGAGAAACAGCATCGCCCAGTACGGCACGCCGAAATAGGAGAAGCCCATCCAGGCGAGCATCGCCCCGAGCATGAACAGCGCGCCGTGCGCGAAGTTGATCACGTTCAGCAAGCCGAAGATCACCGCAAGACCCAGACTCAGGATTGCGTAGAACGAGCCGTTCACGAGCCCGAGCAGCAACTGGCTCAGCATCGCGGGAAGCGGAATGCCAAAGATGTCCATTGAAGCCTTAACCCATTGCCAAGGTGAGAGCCGCTTGACATGGCCCGGGCCGGCACGCGAAATTCACTCACGACGCCGGCCGCGTACGGCCTATGAAACGGTCTAAAACACGCACGGCTGTCCGCCCGCGCGCGGACAGCCAGCCGTCAGACGTTCAGCCCGCGCTTATTTCCACAGCGCGCAGCGCGATTCCGCCTTGGTCGTGAACGCCTGTTCGCCGGGAATCGTCGCGGTGATCTTGTAGTAGTCCCACGGCTCTTTCGATTCCGCCGGCGTCTTCACCTGCATCAGGTACATGTCGTGGATCATGCTGCCGTCCTGACGGATGTAGCCCTTCGCGTAGAAGTCGTCGATCTTGGTCTTCTTCAGTTGCGCCATCACCTTGTCGGCATCCGTCGAGCCGACTGCCTGCACCGCCTTCAGATAATTCATGGTCGCCGAATAGTCGGCGGCCTGAAGGCTCGACGGCATCTTGCGCATCTTGTCGAAGTAACGCTGCGACCACTTGCGCGTGTTCGCGTCCTTGTTCCAGTACCAGCTGTCCGTCAGCACCAGGCCTTGCGTCGTTTCGAGACCGAGGCTATGCACGTCGTCGATGAACATCAGCAACGCGGCGAGCTTCATCGTCTTGGTAATGCCGAATTCCTTCGCGGCCTTGATCGCGTTGATCGTGTCGCCGCCGGCATTCGCGAGACCGAGCACTTGCGCCTTCGACGATTGCGCCTGCAACAGGAACGACGAAAAGTCCGATGCCGACAGCGGATGACGCACTGCGCCCAGCACCTGGCCGCCGCTCGCCTTCACCACGTCCGACGTGTTCTTTTCAAGCGCCTTGCCGAACGCGTAGTCAGCGGTCAGGAAGTACCACGTCTTGCCGCCCTGCTTCACCACCGCCGAGCCGGTGCCCTTGGCGAGCGCCGTGGTGTCGTACGCATAGTGGATCGTGTAGGGCGTGCATTGCTCGTTGGTCAGCGTGTCGGCGCCCGCGCCGATGCTGATGTACACCTTGTGCTTTTCACCCGCGACGGTGTTCATCGACAGACCGGTTGCGGAGTTCGTGCCGCCGATCAACAGGTCGAGGCCATCGCGATCCATCCATTCGCGAGCACGCGACGCCGCGATGTCCGCCTTGTTCTGGTGATCCGCGTACAGCACGGTGATCGGCTTGCCGTTGACCTTGCCGCCGAAATCGGCGACGGCCATGCGGATCGCTTCGAGGCCGCCCTGGCCGTCGATATCCGCGTAGAGCCCCGACATGTCGGTGATGAAACCGATCTTCACTGAATCGTCAGCCGCTTGCGCGCTTCCCATCGAGATGGCGGCGCCGGCGGCGACCGCGAAACAAACTGAGGCAAGCCGCGCGAGTGGGTTCTTTTTCATTCGTGTCTCCTGGTTCTTCGCTTGTGGTTATCAGAGGCAGTCGGGCGTCATGCTCTATACGCCCAGTAGATCGTGCAGGACCGGCATCTTGCTTTCGAGTTCACTTGCCCCGAAGTGCTCGACGATCGTACCGTGCTCCATCACATAGAAGCGATCGGCAAGTGGCGCGGCAAAGCGGAAATTCTGTTCGACCATGACGATCGTGTAGCCGCGCGCCTTTAGCGTCACGATCATGCGCGCGAGTGCCTGCACGATGACCGGTGCAAGCCCTTCCGAGATCTCGTCGAGCAGCAGCAGGCTCGCGCCCGTGCGCAGAATGCGCGCGACCGCGAGCATCTGCTGTTCGCCGCCCGAGAGCCGCGTGCCCTGGCTCATGCGGCGTTCCTGCAAGTTCGGGAACATCGAATAGATTTCTTCGAGCGACATCATGTGCGCCTTGTCGCCGACGGGCGGCGGCAACAGCAGGTTTTCCTCGCACGAGAGGCTCGAAAAAATACCGCGTTCTTCCGGGCAATAACCAATGCCGCGATGCGCGATGCGATGCGTGGCCAGGTTGATCGTTTCGCGTCCGCCGATGCGGATCGACCCCGTGCGCCGACCGGTGAGACCCATGATCGCGCGCAACGTCGTGGTGCGCCCCGCACCATTGCGGCCGAGCAGCGTGACGACCTCGCCGCGGTTCACGGTGAGATCGACGCCGTGCAGAATGTGGGATTCTCCGTACCAGGCCTGCAATCCCGCGATCTCCAACGCGGGAGCACTCGCGTCCGTGCCGCTCACTTCGACGCTTTCGCGCTCGGCGATTGTATTCATGCGTGGGCTCCGGCGAGCGCCGCGTCGGCGCTGCCCATGTAGGCTTGCATCACGAGCGGATTCTTCGACACTTCGGCATAGCTGCCCTCGGCGAGCACTTCGCCACGTTGCAGCACGGTGATGGTGTCGGAGATGCCGGCGATCACATTCATGTTGTGCTCGACCATCAGAATCGTGCGGCCGCTCGATACTTTTTTGATCAGCGCCGTGACGCGATCGACGTCTTCGTGGCCCATGCCTTGGGTCGGTTCGTCGAGCAGCATCAGCTCGGGTTCCATCGCGAGCGTGGTGGCGATTTCGAGCGCGCGTTTGCGGCCATACGAAAGTTCGACGGTCAGCACATCGGCGAAATCGGTGAGGCCGACTTGCGTGAGCAGATCCATGGCGCGGTCGTCGAGCTTGCGCAGCGAGCGCTCGCTTTTCCAGAAATGAAATGCGGTGCCGAGCGAGCGCTGCAAACCGACGCGCACATTCTGCAATGCCGTCAGATGCGGAAACACAGCGGAAATCTGGAACGAACGGATGATGCCGCGCCGCGCGATCTGCGCAGGCCGCTCACTCGTGATGTCGACGCCGTTAAAGACGATCTGACCCGCGGAGGGTTCGAGAAACTTGGTGAGCAGGTTAAAGCACGTGGTCTTGCCCGCGCCATTCGGGCCGATCAGCGCATGGATAGAGCCGCGGCGCACGCGCAGGTTCACGCCGTTCACGGCGATGAAGCCTTTGAACTCGCGAGTGAGGCCGCGCGTTTCGAGAATCGTATCGCCGAGAATCATGTTCCCTTCCATACGGAGTAAGGCGAAGCACTACGATCTGTCGCGCGAAACTCTGCGCGACTTGTCTGGACGGCGGCACCCCGTGCACGCTCGTTGGCGTGGTGCACCAATCCAAAGGAAAGCCTCGGCGCAGCACGCAGCATGGCTGTCATTGTCGCGCCAATGATGCACCGCATTCATCGGGATTTGCACTTAGTGGGCGATGCGTTCTGCCCATCGGCGTCTCTTATCGGAGACAACCTGATGACGCGGCACGCCGTTTGCGCAGGCACGCCGCGTCATATGCACACGCGTGTCACGCAGTGGACATCGTTCGTATCGTGCTGCTTTGTGCAGCCACGCTGCCCGCCACGCGCGCGCGACGATCCTCGCGAATCATGTCGCTCGCGCGCTCGGCGATCATCAGCGTGGGCGAGTTCGTATTGCCCGATGTGATGGTGGGCATGACGGATGCGTCGACCACGCGCAGCCCGTCAACACCGATAACCCGTAGGCGGTTATCGACCACCGCGCCCGGATCGTCGGGGGTGCCCATGCGACATGTGCCGACCGGATGAAAGATCGTCGTGCCGACGAGACCTGCCGCACGCTGCAGTTCTTCCTCGTTCTGATACTCGATACCCGGCAAGATTTCCCGCGGCTGATAGCGCGCGAGCGCGGGAGCGGCTGCAATGCGGCGCGTGAGACGCAATGCGCTCGCGGCGACGTGCCGGTCGTAATCCGTGGAGAGATAGTTGGGCGCGATGAGCGGCGGCGCCGAAGCATCCGCCGATTCGATGTGGATGCTGCCGCGCGAAGTGGGCCGCAACTGACACACCGACGCCGTGAAAGCATTGAAACGATGCAGCGGTTCACCGAAGCGATCCAGCGAAAGCGGCTGCACGTGATACTCGAGATCGGGGCGCGTGAGCGAGCGATCGTCGGGGTCCGACTTCGCGAACGCGCCGAGTTGCGAAGGCGACATCGACATCGGGCCGCTTTGAAAGAGCGCGTACTGCACGCCGATCATCAGCTTGCCCCACCAATGCGCGGACGCAGTGTTGAGCGTGCGAACGCCGTCCACTCGATACGCCATGCGCAACTGCAAATGATCCTGAAGATTTTCGCCGACGCCGCGCAGATCGTTGACCACGGCGATACCGAGATTTTGCAGGCGCGCACCATTGCCGATGCCGGACAGTTCGAGCAATTGCGGCGAGTTCACCGCGCCCGAACTCAGGATCACTTCGCAGCGCGCCCGCGCGACGTAGTCCACGTTGTCGCCGCGATATTCGACGCCGGTGCAGCGACGTCCTTCGAAGACGACGCGCTGCGTGTGCGCGCCGGTGATGATGGTGAGATTCGGGCGCTTCATCGCGGGGCGCAGGAATGCTTTGGAAGCGTTCCAGCGAATGCCGCGCTTCTGATTGACGTCGAAGTAGCCGACGCCCGTGTTATCGCCGCGATTGAAGTCGTCGGTGGCGGGAATGCCGGTCTCTTGCGCGGCCTTTGAAAACTCTTCGAGAATCTTCCATTTGAGGCGTTGCTTCTCGACCCGCCACGGACCGCCCGCGCCATGCGATTCACTTGCGCCTGCGTAATGATCTTCGCTGCGCCTGAAAATGGGCAGCACCGCGTTCCATGACCACGATGAGTCGCTCGTGACGCGCGCCCATTCGTCGTAATCCTCGCGCTGCCCGCGCATGTAGATCATGCCGTTGATCGACGAGCTGCCGCCCAACACGCGTCCGCGTGGATACGAAAGCGCGCGGCCGTTCAAGCCGGGTTCCGACTGCGTTTTGTAGAGCCAGTCCGTGCGTGGATTGCCGATGCAGTAGAGATAGCCGACTGGCACATGAATCCAGTGATAGTCGTCCTTGCCGCCGGCTTCGAGCAGCAGGACGTGGATGTCCGGATCTTCGGTCAGGCGATTAGCGAGCACGCAGCCCGCCGTGCCGGCGCCGACAATGATGTAGTCGAATTCGCCTTCGAGACGCCGCCCTGAAGATGCGGCTTGCGCGTGGCTCATCGTTCAGTCTCCTAATCATTTTTTTTGGCCGATGCAAAGCCGGTTTTATCGACGCCTTCGGCGCGTCACGATGACGCCGCCGAAGGCCGGCATCTGCAACTACTTCGCGACCGGCATAGTGAACTCGGCGCCCTTCGAAATACTGTCGGGCCAGCGCTGCATGATGCTCTTGTAGCGCGTGTAGAAGCGCACGCCTTCTTCGCCATACGCGTGATGATCGCCAAATAACGATCTCTTCCATCCGCCGAACGAATGCCACGCCATCGGCACGGGAATCGGCACGTTGATGCCGACCATGCCGATCTGGATCTGCCGCGAGAATGCGCGCGCGATACCGCCATCCGAGGTGAACAACGACACGCCGTTGGCAAACTCGTTCGCGTTGATCAGTTCCACCGCGGACGCGAAATCCGGCACGCGCACCACGCACAACACCGGCCCGAAAATTTCCTCGCGATAGATCTTCATCTCGGTCGATACGTCGTCGAACAACGTGCCGCCGAGAAAGAAGCCCTTCTCGTGGCCCGCGACCTGATGACCGCGCCCATCGACGACGAGCTTCGCGCCGGACGCGACGCCGGCCTCGATATAGCCCACCACCTTCTCGCGATGCGCGGCCGTCACCAACGGTCCCATTTCGGCGACTGATTCCATGCCGTTCAGAATCTTCAGGCTTTTCACGCGAGGCGTGAGCCGCTCGATCAGTTCGTCGGCGATATGGCCCACTGCAACCGCAACCGAAATCGCCATGCAGCGCTCGCCGGCCGAGCCGTACGCGGCGCCGATCAAGGCGTCCACGGCCTGATCGAGATCGGCGTCCGGCATCACGACCAGATGGTTCTTCGCACCGCCCAACGCCTGCACGCGCTTGCCGTGCTTCGCGCCTTCGGTGTGGATGTACTCGGCGATCGGCGTCGAGCCGACAAAGGACACGGCGCTCACATCGGGATGCACGAGCAGCGCGTCGACCGCGACCTTGTCGCCGTGCACGACGTTGAACACGCCGTCGGGCAAGCCGGCTTCCTTCAGCAATTCCGCGAGACGGTTCGATGCCGACGGGTCGCGCTCCGAGGGCTTCAGCACGAAGGTGTTGCCGCACGCAATCGCGACCGGGAACATCCAGCACGGCACCATCATCGGGAAATTGAATGGCGTGATGCCCGCGACCACGCCGAGCGGCTGCCGCAGATTCCAGTTGTCGATGCCGCCGCCGATCTGATCGGTGAAGTCGGTCTTCAACAGGTTCGGAATGCCGCATGCGAACTCGACCACTTCGATGCCGCGCATTACCTCGCCCTTGGCATCCGAGAACACCTTACCGTGTTCGCGCGTGATCAGTTCCGCGAGTTCGTCGTGATGGCGGTCGAGCAGTTCCTTGAATTTGAACAGCACGCGCGCCCGCTTGATCGGCGCGGTTTCGCTCCACGCGGGAAACGCGGCATTGGCGGCCGCGACCGCGGCATCCACTTCGGCGACGCTCGCCAGCGGCACGCGCGCGCTCACGTCACCGAGCGCGGGATTGAAGACGTCGCCCGAGCGGCCACTCGTTCCCTCGACCGCACGGCCGTTGATGAAATGCGTCAGCGTCCGGACACCCGCGCCCGCGCGAACTGCATTGTCCTGGTCCTGATATGTCTCGCTCATGTCCTGTCCTCAGGTGAGGTTGGTGTGAAATCTTCCGCCACCGCGCCCGCGGCCATGCGGCCCGTGCAATGGCGTGTCGAAACGCCAGCGTACGGCGCAACACCGGCTGAAATCCAATGAGTAATGCTCAACTGCGGTATAAGCCGCGTTAATATCAGCGGATGGACCTGACTCTGCTACGTGCCTTCGTCACTGTTGCACGCGAGGGCAACCTCACGCGCGCGGCGGTGCAACTGCATCTGACCCAACCGGCGGTGAGTCTGCAAATCAAGCATTTGCAGGAGACGCTGGGCGTGACGCTGTTCACGCGGACGTCGCACGGACTCTCGCTCACGCGCGACGGCCAGGCGCTGCTGCCGCACGCCGAACGCGCGCTGGGCGCGGCAAGCGACGTGCAGCGGGCGGCGCAATCGCTGCGTCACGAGGTGCGCGGACGCCTGCGCATCGGCACCATTCTCGATCCCGAGTTTCTGCGGCTCGGCGGCTTTCTCAAGCAACTGGTGGAAACGTGGCCGCACATTGAAACGGCTTTGCGCCACGGCATGTCGGGCTGGGTGCTCGACCAGGTTCGCGCGGGCGAGCTGGATGTCGGCTACTACATCGGCGTGCCCTCCGACGACGACCCGCGTGAAGCGCCCGCCTTCCATACACTGACGCTCACGCACTTCCAGTACCGCGTGCTGGCGCCGGCGGGCTGGAAAGATCGCGTGAAGGGCGCGCGCGACTGGCGCTCGCTCGCCGCGTTTCCGTGGATCTGGACGCCGCCCGCTTCCGCGCACAATCGCCTGCTGTCGCGCTGCTTCGGCGAGGCGGGCGTGAAGCCGGTCAAGGTCGCGGAAGTCGATCAGGAGCCGTCGATGCTCGATCTCGTCAAATCGGGCGTGGGCCTCACGCTCGCGCGCGACGCCATTGCAATTGCCGAAGCCCACGCGCATGCGTTGACGATCGTCGAAGGCATTACGGTGCCGACGCAACTTAGCTTTATCGCGCTTGCCGAACGCAAGGACGAGCCGGCGATTGCCGCCGCGCTGAAGCTGATCGAGCAGCAATGGACGACGTGAACGTCGCGCGGCCGCGATATGAGCCGCTCTCATGACAGATCATGACAGCCGGGCCGACTGAAACCGCACGGTCACGCAGTTTTTGTTAGATTGGCGGTTTGCGCCGGCGCGCCCTTCCTCGCCGCTTTCCATTCCACTGACTCTGTCCTTCCCGGCAGCTTCGTTCCGATCCACCGGAAGCCGCCGCCCCCTCCATTCTTCGAAAGGAGCCTGACATGGCACGCAACATCGAAATCAAAGCCCGCGCGCAGCATTTCGAGCAACTGCGCGAACGCGCGGCGCAGCTCGCGCCGGATGCGCCGCTGATTTTTCGTCAACAGGACTTTTTCTACGACGTGCCGCGCGGGCGCCTGAAACTGCGCCAGTTCGACGACGGCACGCCCGCCGAACTGATCTTCTATCAACGCGACGACCGCGACGGACCGAAAGCGTCGTACTACACGCGCAGCCCCGTGACGAATCCCGAAGCCATGCACGCGCTGCTCGCCACCGCGCTGACCACGCGCGGCATCGTGACCAAGGAACGGCATGTGTATCTGGCCGGACGCACGCGGATTCATCTGGATCGCGTCGACGGCCTCGGCGATTTCGTCGAGCTGGAAGTAGTGCTCGCGCAAGACGACAAGGAAGAAGACGGCCATGCCGAAGCCCACGCCATGTTCGCGCGCCTCGGCGTGGCGGAAGCGGATCTGGTGGCCGTGGCCTATGTCGATCTGCTGAGCCCCGACAGCGAGCCCAAGCAAGCCGCATAACGCTGTGCGCCCTGGCCGCCGGGCGTCCTTCAGGCGGCGGCCGTGCCTGGCGACAGATGGCCGAGCGGCAACGGCCCGTTGCGTTTGAACGTGGTGAGCACGATGTTCGAGCGCACGCTATCGACGCCCGGCACGCGCATCAGCTTCTTCATCACGAAGGTGGAGAGGTAATTCAGATCGGGCGCGACGATGCGCAGCAAATAGTCGGCGTCGCCCACCACCGCATGACATTCGAGCACTTCCGGCAGCACGTCGATCTGCTGCTGGAACTGCTCGATGATCGAATCGCCGTGGTGCTTGAGCTTCAGGCTCGTAAAAGCCGTCACGCCCAGCCCGAGCTTTTCGGGCCGCAACACGACGCGATAGCCGTCCACCACGCCCACCTGTTCGAGCCGCTGCAATCGCCGTCCGATCTGCGACGGCGACAGCGGCACCTGCTCGGCCAGTTGCTGATGCGTGGCGCGCCCGAAGCGCTGAAGCACGTCGAGCAAGGCGAGGTCGAAGTGGTCAAGTTCTAGCATGAATATAATCCGCATGAAATGGCAGTGTCATGCACGATTATTGCATGTCAACGCTGTTTAACGCCATCTTTGCGCTCATCCCGCACGACTGAAGCTCTACACTTGCACGGTAAATTTCATTAGCCTTGACCGCAGAGCGCAAGTCCATGTCCATCGCCAACACCGCCAAACTCAAGGAGCAGTTCGACGCCGGCCTCGAAACCCGCGCCGATTTCACCATCGAGCAGCCGACCGGGCGCTATGCCGCCGTCGATCACGCCGTGTGGCAGCAGCTCTACACGCGGCAAACCGCGCTGCTCAAAGGCCGCGTGTGCGACGAGTTTCTGGCGGGCGTCGAATGCATCGGCATGCCGACGGACCGCGTGCCGTCCTTCGACGAAATCAACGCGAAGCTCACGCCCGCGACCGGCTGGCAAATTGTCGCGGTGCCCGGCCTCGTGCCCGATCAGGTGTTCTTCGAGCATTTGGCCAACCGCCGCTTTCCGGTGACATGGTGGATGCGCCGCCCGGATCAGCTCGAGTATCTGCAGGAACCCGATTGCTTCCACGATCTGTTCGGCCATGTGCCGCTGCTGATCAATCCCGTATTTGCCGACTACATGCACGCTTATGGCCGCGCCGCGCTCGCCGCGCACAACGCGGGCGCGTTGCCGCTCCTCGCGCGGCTCTATTGGTACACCGTCGAATTCGGCTTGATCCGCGACGCCGCGAGTCCCAACGGCGTGAAGCTCTATGGCGCGGGCATCGTGTCGAGCAAAGGCGAAACGCTGTACAGCCAGCAAAGCGCGGCGCCGAACCGGCTCGGCTTTGATCTCGAACGCGTGATGCGCACGCGCTATCGCATCGACACGTTCCAGAAAACCTACTTTGTGATCGATAACTTCACGCAACTTTTCCGCGTCGCGCAGACGGATTTCGCGCCGCTGCTCGCGCGTCTCGCCGACGCACCGGCGTTCGCGGCCGGCGACGTGCTCGAACGCGACCGCATCATCACGCGCGGCACGCAGGAAGGCTGGCTCGCCGACGGCGATATCTGACCGGACGCAACCGCGCCGCGACGGCCGGACGTCAGCGAGTTCGCGGCATCCGTGAAAAAATAGGACAGCGCTCGCGTGTCGGCGCGCGCATTGAACACGAGGTATGCACCATGATTCAGAAATTGAGTTCCGAAGACCGCACCGCGGAGCTGGCCAGCTTGCATGGCTGGCAGCCCGTGGCGGGCCGCGACGCGATCCAGCGGCAAATCGAATTCGCCGACTTCAACGAGGCGTTCGGCTTCATGACGCGCGTGGCGATCAAAGCGCAGGAAATGGATCACCACCCGGAATGGTTCAACGTGTACAGCAAGGTGGACATCACGCTCTCCACACACGAAGCGGATGGCGTGACGAAGCGCGACATTGAACTGGCGCGGTTTATCGACAGCATCGCCGCGCGGTAAAGCATTCGTCGTACTGAAAGGGCTTTGCAGGCCGCGCCGGAGTCAAACCTTCAGTTCTACAGGCTATTTTTAAGGCGCTCGTAAGAATCCCACGCTTGCCTCGCAATCGCGTCCAAACGATCCGGCGAGAGCGTGTTCTGACGCTGTACAATCAGGAGCGCATACGGCTTGGAGAGCGCGCTTGCCTCCTTGCACAGAACGAGTTCGTCTCCGCTCGAAGGTGAGCGGGCGCGCCAGAAGTTGATCGCGGCTTCCAGTTCCTGAATGCTTATTTCGGACATGGCTTCGATCACCCAATGGCCGCCAGCAGACTAATCGACAGCTGCTTCGTGGCCGGTTAGCCCATTCGGCACCGCCGCCCCATGTGGTCTGTGTAGCAGGCGCCCCGGCGAACCGCTTGCCCAAACGCCTAAACCCATTGTACTTGAGCGAAATCCATGCGACTCCTTCTGATCGAAGATGACCGCCCCATCGCACGCGGCATCCAAAGCAGTCTCGAACAAGCCGGCTTCACCGTCGACATGGTCCACGACGGCATCTTTGCCGAACAGGCCCTCACGCAAAACCGCCACGAACTGGTGATTCTCGACCTCGGCTTGCCGGGCATCGACGGCATGACGCTGCTCTCGCGCTTCCGCCAAAGCAACCGCCACACGCCGGTGATCATCCTCACCGCGCGCGACGAACTGAACGACCGCGTGCAAGGCCTGAATTCCGGCGCCGACGACTACATGCTGAAGCCGTTCGAGCCGACCGAACTCGAAGCGCGGATTCGCGCCGTGATGCGCCGCAGCGGCCCTCATGGCGACATGCCGCGTCCGGAAGTGTCGCTCGGCGGTGTGCGTCTGTCTGGCGTGGATCGCCGCATTTTCAACGACGACAAGCCGCTCGAACTGTCGCCGCGCGAATTCGCCGTGCTCGAAATGCTGCTGCTGCGCCATGGCCGCGTGGTCAGCAAGGCGCAACTGCAAGACCATCTGACGCATTTCGGCGGCGACCTCGGCGACACCGCGATCGAAGTCTATGTGCACCGCGTGCGCAAGAAACTCGAAAACTGCCGCGTCGAAATCGTCACGGTGCGCGGATTTGGTTACCTGTTGCAGGAAATTCGCCAGGCCGCATAATCGCCCTGAGGGCCGCAACTCGCTTGCGGCCTGACGGCGCCGGGCCGGCGCAGCGCACTTCGTGCGCGATTCGCCGGCACCCGGCGAAATTTCACGGCGCCTCGCGCCTGCCATTTTCCCGCGCGTTCGATCATGCCCCAGCCGGCCGCCAATAGTCTGCGCCGCACGCTGCTGCGGCGCCTCGCTGCTCCCCTTTCGCTGCTCGCGCTGATGAGCGGCCTGATCGCCTACTGGCTCGCGTGGCAATACACGCAGCATGTGGTCGACCGTTCGTTGGCCGATCTCGCCACCGCCATTTCCAAGCAGATTCAGATTGCCGGTCCCGAAGCGCCGATTACCGTGCCGCCGCTCGCGCAGGCCATGTTCTCGGACCCGGTCGAGCATCTCGTGTACCGCATCAGCAATGGCGAGACTGAAATCGCCGGCGATAAAACGCTGCCGCTGCAAGGCACCAGCGTTCGGCGCATGCATTACGCGTACGTGTTCGAAACCCAGCACGACGGCGTGACGGTGAGAGTCGCGCAAGTCCGCGTCGATCAACCGGTTGGCAACCCGGTTGTCGTGGAAGTCGGGCAGCCGGTGCACCACCGTTTTCGCATCGCCGCCGAGTTTCTCGTGGCGATCATGATGCCGCTCCTGTTGCTGCTTCTGGCGGGCTGGGTGATCGTCTGGCGAGTGGTCAACCAGCAGCTCAATCCGTTGACCGATCTCGCGGACTCGCTGAACCGGCAAACGCATACGTCGCTCGAACCGGTCGACGAAACCTTTGTGCCCGTCGAAATCCGGCCGCTGACCGGCGCCGTGAACGCGCTGCTCGGTCGCCTGAAAACCGCACTGGACGGCCAGCGCAAATTTATCGCCGACGCCGCGCATCAGTTGCGCACGCCGCTCACGGCCGTCAAGCTGCACGCCGAACAGGCGGCGGTGGCCCGCGATCCGCAGCAGACGCTCGCCGCGGTACGCGAGCTGCGCGCGGCTGCCGACCGCGCGGTGCGTCTGTCGAATCAGTTGCTGTCGCTCGCGCGCGCGGAGCCGGCTGAGCAGGCCGCGCGCTTCGTGAATGTGGACATGGCGGCGCTCGCGTTCGATACCGGCGCGGAATGGGTGCCGCGCGCGTTGACGTCGCACGTCGATCTGGGTTTTCAGCGGCTCGACGATCCGGCCAACGATCAACCATTGGTCGCGCGCGGCAATCCCGTGCTGCTGCACGAAGTGATCGCGAATCTGCTGGATAACGCGCTGAAGTATGTGCCGCCGTCGCGCTTCGACGGCGGACGCATCACCGTGACCGTGTCGCAAACCGAGATCGACGGTGTCCGCATGGCCGAGATCGTGGTGGAAGACAACGGCGCGGGCGTGCCGCTCGCACAGCAAGCCGATCTGTTCAAGCGCTTTTTCCGCGGCGACGGCCAAAGCGATAACGGCGTGGACGGCGGCGCCGGTCTCGGTCTCGCGATTGTCCACGACATCATGGCGCTGCATAACGGCAGCGTGCATTACGGAGACGCGCCGGACGGCGGAGCGCGTTTCATCGTGCGAATTCCGCTCGTCCGTCCTGCCGTTGAAACCGGCGCCGGCGACGAAGCGCATCGGCATGAAAAAAAACCGGCGCACTCGGCGCCGGTGGATTTGTAGCATTCGCGGTTTTCGCCGGGCCGCTCGCGCGTCGTTCATATGACGTGCGACGCGGCCCGCGCGTTACTTCTTTTTCTCTTTTTTCGCCGCTTTGCTGGATTTCGCGGATTTAGCCGCCTTCGCCGATTTGCTCTCGCCCTTCTCTTTGCCTGTCGGCGCCAGCATCGTGCCGCGGCACTTGCGCGCGCCGCAGCGGCATTCATATTCCTGCTTGAGCTTCCTGGTCTGACGCGCGTCGATCACCAGGCCGTAATCGTAAAAAATCTCTTCACCTTCGGCGATGTCGCGCAGCGCATGCACATACACGTGACCGTCGATCTCTTCGGCTTCGCAGTTCGGCGCGCACGAGTGGTTGATCCAGCGCGCGCTGTTGCCGTCCACCTTGCCGTCGATCACCTTGCCGCTATCGAGCGCGAAGTAGAACGTGTGATTCGGTTCGTCAGGATTATGCGGATGACGGCGCAATGCTTCTTTCCAGGAAATGCGCTCGCCCTTGTATTCGATTAGCCGCTCGCCGGCCGCAATCGGTTCGAGCGCAAACACGCCTTTGCCGTGCACACCTGAACGACGCACGGCGATCCTGCGTGAACTCATTGAATGAATCCTTGTGAAGAACTGGGGATGAAGTCCGGCAGCCGTCGGAAACGCCCGCGTCTGACGCGCTGATTTTTTCTGGCGCTGATAGCAAACGCGGCGCCCTGCGAGCGCCGCGTCGACCTGCGACGCTCATGCGCCACAACCGGCATCCTACACGCTCACGACGGCTTCGTTCAACCGCCAAAAACGCGTGGATGCACGGCGCGCATCGACCGCTTCATCTTTGTCCAAACGAAATCTCGCCGAACAACGCTTTCTGATCGCGCGGCTGCGAACGCCAGTATTGCGGCGGCGCGTCGACTGTCGCGCCGAGTTGCGCGGCGGCGTGCCACGGCCAGCGCGGGTTGTACAGCAACGCGCGCGCCAGTGCGATCAGATCGGCGTCGCCCTGTTCGATGAGTTGCTCGGCGTGAACCGGATCGGTGATGAGTCCGACGCCGATGGTCGTGAGCCCGGTCGCTTTTTTGACAGCCTTGGCGAAGGGCATCTGATAGCCCGGTTCGAGCGGAATCTTTTGCAATGGCGACACGCCGCCCGACGATACGTCGATCCAGTCGCAGCCGCGCTTTTGCAACTCGTGCGAGAACGCGATGGTGTCGTCGAGCGACCAGCCGCCTTCCACCCAGTCGGTCGCGGAAACGCGCACGCCGACCGGTTTGTCGGCGGGAAACGAAGCGCGCACGATGTCGAAGATTTCCAGCGGAAAGCGCATGCGGTTTTCGAGCGAACCGCCGTAGTCGTCATCGCGCTGATTGGCGACGGGCGACAGAAACTGATGCAGCAAATAGCCGTGCGCCGCGTGGATTTCCAAGGCATCGATACCGAGGCGCGCAGCGCGGTGGGCGGACGCCGCGAAGGCTTCGCGAATGCGGTTCAGGCCGGGTGCGTCGAGCGCCAGCGGCGGCTCTTCGCCTGCCTTGTGCGGCAACGCCGACGGCGCATGCGGCAACCAGCCGCCTTGCGAGACGGGAATCAGCTGGCCGCCTTCCCAAGGCGCATGGCTCGACGCCTTGCGGCCCGCATGCGCTAACTGCATCGTTACGTTGATGGGCGAATGCTTGCGGATCGCGGCGAGCACCGGCACGAGCGCGGCTTCGGTGACGTCGTCCCACAAGCCGAGATCGCCGGGCGTGATGCGACCGTCCGGCTCGACAGCGGTTGCTTCGATGAACAACATGCCGGCACCGGACAACGCGAGGCTGCCGAGATGGATCATGTGCCACGCGGTGGCCTCGCCGCGGTCGGCGGAATATTGGCACATCGGCGACACGACGATGCGATTGGGAACAGTCACGCTACGCAGCGTGAGTGGAGAAAATAGTGCGCTCATGGACCACCGCCCAGTAAAAACCCAAGAGCGAACGAGCATAGCACCGCGGTTATTTTGCTGCAGACAATGGCTTGTCGACCTTGGGCTAGAGCGCTGTACGCGAGATGCTTGCGCTTAAGGCTTGCGCTCGACCTGATCGAGCCAGTCGCCGAACATGCGGCACGCGGCGGCTTCCAGAGCCGGACCGAATTGCGCGGTCTCGGCACGTAACCGACGCGCGTCGATGCCGTGAACGGCAAGCTCGCCGGCATTGCCGATCAGCCACGGCTCGAAGCGGTCGGTGCGAATTTCGGGGTGACATTGCAGCGCGAGCACGTGATCGCCCCACGCGAAAGCCTGGTTTTCACACACGGCCGTGGATGCAAGCCGCGTGGCGTTGGCCGGCAAATCGAAGGTGTCGCCATGCCAATGCAGCATGGAAGTGTGAGCGCCGTCGAGATGACGCAGCGGCGAAGCGCGGCCCGCGTCGGTCAGCGTAAGCGGAGTCCAGCCAAGCTCGGTATGACCCGCGGGATAAACCCGGGCGCCGAGCGCACGCGCGATCAGTTGCGCGCCGAGACAGATGCCAAGCGTAGGAAGACCCGCCTCGATGCGCTTTTCGATCATCGAGAGCAGCGGCACGAGCGTGGGATACAGCGCGTCGTCGGTGGCGCTGATGGGACCGCCCAGCACCACCATCAACGACGGCGTCACAGGATTCGGCGCCTCGATGCGCGCGAAGCCGACGTCGAGATAACGGACCGGGCGTCCGCGTTCGCCGAGCACGCGCTCGAGACTGCCCAAATCCTCGAAGTGCACGTGGCGAATGGCCAGAACTTCCTGATTCATCAGCCTGTCACCTTCACGTTGACTGGAAAGCTGCCGCAGCGCGGCGCGAAACGGATGACGGGCGGCGAAGGCGCCCGCCCGGCGCCGGTTTGCAGTGTAGCGGATTGCCCGAAGCGATCGCCTTATTGGGCGAAGATCTTCCAGGTTTTCTTCTGGGTGGCGAGGTCCGCCGTCTCATGCACCGAGCAATCCAGACGCAGATCCGTGTCCGCCATGTTCATGTCGAGCAGCGCGCAGTGATGCGGCGTCTTCTTCGGATTCTTGCTCGGCTCGAAGTGCGTGCAGCTCAGGCACATACGATGTGCCGGAATCTGGCCTTGCGCTTCCAGCTGATGAACGGTCTTGAGCAGCGTGCGATAAAACATGGCTTGCTCGTCGTCGCGCAAGGTGCCGACTGCCTTCGCCAGGAAGTCCGGCCATTGCGCGGCGCGCTTCGCAGCCGTGCGGCCACGGGCGGTCAGGCGGACGGCAAGCGCGCGGCCGTCGTCGAGCGCGCGGCGCTTTTCGACGAGACCCTTGGTTTCGAGCGTGCTGACAGCGTCGCTGGTGGTGGCGGCGGTCAGGGCCGTTTCACGCGCGATTTCGCCGAGCCGCATCGGGCCCTTACGCTGCATCAACAAAACCAGGATTTCGCCCTGCGTGGGCGTGAGGCCCGCGCCTTCCGCCCATTCCCAAGCCTGGCTTCGCATTGCCGTGCTCAGTCGCAAGAGGCTGTGGGTGACTCGCCCGGTTGCCTGTTCTCCGTATACGCCTTCGCTCATAATCTTCGATTGGTTTATTTACAGCTCTTGTGCGGTGCCGGCCGACTGCTCGCCGGGAACGCCCGTAGCCTGTGTGGGGTAGCCCCGCCCAAAACAGGACGAGACGGTTTCGACTATCTCAAAAATTCACCGCCCTGCAAGCCGAAGCGGTTAAGACGACATTCTATGCGAGAGCGGCGAATCGTACAGCTAACTTATCCAACGCAAGCTGTGGATAACCGTGGGACAACATAGCGAACGACCTGTGTGCCGATTCTTGATAAGCGTCAGCACCCCCGTCGCCAGTCCTTAAGTTGTCCTCGTTTACCGCCGCCGATGCACCGGCTGACGGCCTACTTATGCATCTCCCAGCGCCTTGACTTTGTAGGGGATTATTCGGTTGTCCACAGCCGGCGGCTATGCTTGTTATCTACTACTACGTATGTATACGTAAATATTGGAAAAATCTTAAGGGCCCCGAACTGGAATTTTTTTACGACGAAAAAAAACCCGCGTGTTGCGGGTTTTATTACGGTTCGACACAAAGCGGGCTCTGCGCCCGCTAGGCTCGCCATCTCAGGCACTGTTGCCGGACCGCCTCGTGCAAGGACTTTTCCTTTTCGACGACGCCCCGTAGCCACGTCGCATCGTTGATCTGGCCGCGCGCGATCGCGCCGACCTCGGCGAGCGCATGGCTCGAACCCAACGCATCGCCGTGCGGCGCGATTCGATCGAGCGTTTCGAGGATGTCCTCGGAAATTGTTTTGCGCTCGCCCGTCTGCGGATTGATGCAAGTGCCCGCCATCCCGAAGCGGCATGCCTCGAAGCGGTTGAACGTGTAGACGAGGTAATCGTCTTCGTGCGGCGTGATCGGCTTGTCGAGCAGCAGATGGCGCGCGAGCGTCTGGATGTAGCAGGCGATCGCCGCAGCGCGGTCCACGGAAAGCGGCGTGTCCATCACGCGCACTTCGATCGTGCCGAAACCCGGCTTGGGCCGGATGTCCCAGTAAAAATCTTTCATGCTGTTGACCACGCCCGTGTGGACCATCTTCGAGAAATATTCCTCGAAACTGTCCCAGGTCAGCACGAACGGCGCGCGGCCCGACAGCGGAAACGCGAACACGGAATTCAGGCGTGCCGAATGAAAACCCGTGTCCACGCCTTGCACGAACGGCGACGAAGCCGACAGCGCAATGAAGTGCGGAATGAAGCGCGACATGGAATGCAGCAGGAATAGCGCGCTGTCCGCATCCGGGCAGCCGATGTGCACGTGCTGGCCGAACACCGTGAACTGCTTCGCGAGATAGCCGTACAACTCAGAAAGGTACTGAAAGCGCGGCGTATCCACGATCTGCCGCTCGCTCCATTGCTGGAACGCGTGCGTGCCGCCGCCGCACAGCCCGACATTCAGATGATCGGCCGCGGCAACGAGCGTGTCGCGAATCTTGCGCAGATCGGCGAGCGCCTGTTCATGCGACGTGCAGATGCCGGTCGACAGCTCGATCATGCTTTCGGTGATTTCCGGCGTGATATTGCCGGGAATTTTCTGATCCTTGACGAGGCGCAGCAGATCCGAGCCGGCTTTGGTCAGATCATAATCGTGTGTATTGACGATCTGCATCTCGAGTTCGACGCCGAAAGTAAACGGCTTCGAATCGATGAAGGGTTCGAGTGACATGGCGTCCCCTGAGTGAGATCGGCCGGGCAGTTGTCGGATGCCCGGCCGTTTTTGAAGCGAATGAATCCGGATAAAACGCGCGGTTGGACCTGACCGCGCTTACTCTTCGCGGCGTTCGGCGACCAGCGCGAGGCTGCGATAAACGAGCCACGGACCGAGAATCTGGAGCACGACAATCGCGCACATGACGATTGCCCGAAGTTGTGGATCGAAATTCGGGTAAAGGTTGTAGGTATCGTCGACCAGCAGGTAAGCCAGCGCCGACATCGGCGACAGCGACAAACCGAGCGCAATGCCCTGCTTCCAGTTCAGTCCGCTCGGCTTCGCGAACGCAAGCACGCCGACCAGCTTCGCAACGAGCCGCGCAACGATCAGGCCCAGCGCCGCGACGCCGCCAAGCGCAATGTCCTTCCATTCGAACGGCGTGAGCGTCAGCACGAACAGAATCACGGTCAGCAGCCAGCCAGCCGTGCCGAAATGCCGCGGCCACAACTGCGGCCGCGCTTCCAGATTCTTCACGATGATGCCGGCGGCAAGCAGCGCGAGAATCGTCGACAGCTTGAACAGGTGCGCGAGCGCGATCGCCAGCAGCACGAGGCCGAACAGCGCGACGAACGAATGCTCGTCCTGCATGTTCAACCGGCGATAAAAGAACGTGCACGTGCGCGCGAGCAGATACGCCAGCACGAACGAGCCGACCAGCAGATAAAGCGGCTGGAGAATCGTCGCAAAAACGTTGCCGTACGCTTCCTGGTGCAGCCAGCTCGACACGAGCTTTTCGATCACCACCGCATACATGCTGTTGAGCGCGGTCAAGGTCAAAAGACGCTGCGTGACCTGCCCTTCTGCGCGCAGTTCGGTCTTGAGCTGAATCACCATGGCCGGCGACGTCGCCATGGCAATCGCGGCGAGCACCGTTGCGACCATCAGCGGCACCTTCAGAAACAGCAGGACCGGCAACACCAACGCGAAAGTCAGCGTGGCTTCGGCGACGCTCGACATGACGAGCCACGGATTACGGCGAATCCAGCGCAAGTCGAGCCGGCTGCCGAGCTCGAACAGCAGCAAACCGAGCGCGACATCGAGCAAAGGCCGGGCGGCCTTGGCCGATTCGGCGTCGATCACGCCCGAACCGGCCGCGCCGGCTATCAGACCGATCACCGCGTAACCGGAAATACGCGGCAAACGCCACGCGCGATAGCAGAGTTCGCCGCACAAACCCGCGGCCAGCAATGCAAGACCAGCCCAAAAGATGGCGTCGGGAGCGAGCGGCCAGGCTGGAAAAAATGAAAACGCCGAGTTCATCGTTATGGGTTCTCCTTTGCAGCAACGGCAGATGACACGAACCAGCGTCAACCGGCGCGAACACCGGCGAGCGGGTGGGCGCACGAGCGCTCACTGTCGCGATCGCTTCGCGTGACCCGCGTTGCGAGTTTTCAACGATCGGATGATTCGAACGCGCCAAGGTCGCAAGGAGCCCGACGCATTCCAGGGTGCAGCCGTAGCGACCAGCACGGCACGGTGAAAGAACGCTGTCGACGTCGAATCAGATTCTGATTGAACGACACCGTTCCGTTGCAGCGGGTGCCGTTAGAGGCGAGGCACCACGCGGAAAAGAACGGCGATTGTGCCATAGCTTGTTCAGCTTCAACCGAAAAGACACGAACATGCCGGTAAAACGGTAAAAACGTGCTTTATCTTCGCGAGCTGTGGAAAAACCGACCGTTTTATTGGCGGGTCGGAGCCTCATTCAGGACGTTTGCGCCGTGCTCGCCTGCAGAGTGTGCACCTGTTCGCTGGGCTTTTCAGGACGAAGCATCGTCAAGGTCAGCATGCGCGTTTTGCGACGTGCGTGTTGGCGACATTCGTTTGCGACGTCGTTCGAGATGTGAGGCAACGCACAGTCCAGCTACGGCCCTGGTTGTTTACGCGCTTACTGTATGTATACGTAGTAGCAGTTAACAAGCTGCCTCGGTTTCTGTGGATAACCGTTGTTTACCGAAGCGAATCAGCGCTTTGCAAACTTCATAACCGGATGCACAGCGTGTGCGGCGAGCGTGCGTAGCAGAGGGTAACTTTTTAAGGATTTCGACGGCGTCCGAGTTACCCCGTTTACGTCCACAACGGTTCCACACGAGTTGCGCGCGTAAACAGAGCGGTTATCCACAATTCGCGGTGGATAACCCGGCGCGCAGGCGGCGGCGGTTAACCGGCGACGCTTCCTTGCCGCAACGCCCGCAGCAGAAAGCGCGCGGGGTCGATGTCTTCGGCCAGATCGCGTTCCAGCGGCCAAGGCTCGCCTTCTATCTGCGAAGCGATCAACTCCGCGCCGAGCGCTGCCCACACCAGACCGCGCGAGCCATAGGCGAAGGCGCCGTACAAACCTTCGACGCGCGGCAAATCGAGCGGCCAAGCGCCGCGCAGGCGTTGGGCTTCGCGCGTGGCGAGGGCTTCGTCGGCGAGATTGCCGATCATCGGCAAGCGGTCGCTAGTCACGCAGCGAAACGCGACGCGGCCAGCAAACGTCGACGGATCGACGTGACTCGCAACCTGCGCGAAGCCGGGCAGCATCTGCGCCACGCGTTCGAGATTTTCCAGATGACCCGCACGACGAAGCGCCGTCCCGGTGTCGTCGAGTTCATAGGTCGCGCCCGTCAGCGTCACGCCGTCGGGCAGCCGTATCGCATAGCCTTCGCCGATCACGGGCACGTCGAGCGAGGGCGCGGCGCCCGGCGGCAGCAGCGTGAGCTGGCCGCGGATGCTGCGAGTCGGCGTATGCAGCAAGCCGGCGATGCGCGCGGCATCGTGAGCGCTCGCGACGATCACGACCGGCGCGCGCGCCACTTCGTCGCCCGCCGTATCGAACACGCGCCACTGATCGCCCGAACGCTCGATTCGCGCGACCTGCACGCCGAAACGCCGGTCGAGCTTGTCGCCCGCCGCGGCGCACTGCGCGGCGCACAGCGTCGACGGATCGATCCAGCCGCCGTGCGGAAACAACCAGCCGCCGCGCGCGAGCGGCGTGCCGGCGAGCTGGCGAGCGTCGTCGGCGGAAACGGGTGTGACGAACTCCGGCGGATAGCCCAACGCAGCGATGGCTTCGCGCATTGCGCGGGCTTCGTCGTCGTGTTCGGCGATTTGCAGGAGGCCCGGCCTGCCGCGCAACGGCGCGTGGCCTTGCCGTTCGAGCGCGGCCCAGCGCCTCAGCGCATACAGAAAGCCGGCGCGCGTGACGCGCGAGGCGACGCTGTCATCGCGAGAAATCATGGGATGGAACACGCCGGCCGGATTGCCGGACGCCTCCTGTGCAACCGACGCGTGCCGTTCCAGCGACGTGATCCGCCAGCCGCGCGCGGCGAGCCGCTCGATGACCGCGCATCCCGCGAGTCCGGCACCGATCACGACCGCATGCCGCTCGTGGGCCGCGAACGGTCCGAGCGGCGCGGGCGGCTCATGACGGCGCACGCGCCAGCGCGGCGCGAAGTGGCCGACGAGCATCGCGCGCTTCCAGCCGAAACCTTCCACCTTGCGATACTCGAAGCCGCATTGGGTCAGCGCGCGCTTGATCTCGCCGGCGCTGCTGTAGGTCGCGAAGGTCGCGCCCTCGCCGGCCAGCCGCGCGAGCGACTTGAAGATCGCGGGCGTCCACAGTTCGGGGTTTTTGGCCGGCGCAAAGCCGTCCAGATAGAACGCGTCGGCGCGCAATCTCAAGGCCGGCAAGCTCTGCAACGCGTCGCCGAAAACCAGCGTGAGCACCACGCGCCCTTCGTCGAATTCCAGCCGATGCGTGCCCGGCACGAGCATCGGCCATTCGCTCGCGAGCGCTTCGCCGAGCGCCGCGATAGCCGGATCGACAAGCGACGCCGCGTAGGCCCGGCGCAAATCGGCGAGTGTGAACGGATGCTTCTCCGTCGAGACGAAATGCAGCCGCTCGCACCGCGCGGGATCGGCGCGCCACGCGGCCCAGGTCATCAGGAAGTTGATGCCCATGCCGAAGCCCGTTTCGAGCACGGTGAAAATGCGCCGCCCCTGCCAGCGTTCGGGCAGCGCGTTGCCGTGCAGAAACACGTAGTTGGCCTGTTCCAGAGCGCCGACGGCGCTGTGATAGATGTCGTCGTAGACGGGCGAAAAAGGCGTGCCGTTGTCTCGGAATGCGAGGACGGCTGGGATCAGCGGATCGGTCATGCGCGACGGGAAAATGACGCTAAAGATGCGGAAAGGACATTGCCGCCAACGCGCGCGGCTCGCCGAAGGGCGTGAAAGACGCGCCGAGCGTTGGCAAAAACCAACGTCAAAGCCCCGTCAGTGCTGGGTTTCAGGCCTGGCGACGTGGCCGGATCAGCAAAAAGTGCCGTTTCCTTGCCGTATAGGTTCCAAAACTGCGTAATTCTTCGAAACCCTTGTCCTGATTGGGTTTGCGCTGCGCTATCATAGCAAGCGCCGCGAGAGGAGCGGCAGCACGGCCGCTAGGCGCATTTGCCCGGCGCTCAGGTCCGGAGGGGCTCCGGAGCCGTCGCTGCTCGACGGCGCGGTGCGCGCACGTATAATCGGCGCGTTCGCGCTGTTCGTGTCAACCTAAACTCAGAAAGGAACCTTAATGAACAAACAGGAACTGATCGACGCCGTCGCAGGACAGACGGGCGCCAGCAAGGCTCAAACCGGTGAAACGCTGGACACGTTGCTTGAAGTGATCAAGAAGTCTGTGTCGAAGGGTGACGCGGTCCAGTTGATCGGCTTCGGTAGCTTCGGTTCGGGCAAGCGCGCAGCACGTACGGGTCGTAACCCCAAGACGGGCGAAACCATCAAGATTCCGGCCGCAAAGACCGTCAAGTTCACGGCAGGCAAGGCGTTCAAAGACGCAGTCAACAAGCGCTAAGCAGACTACTGCCTGGCAGTTGACACCCGCCAACGGCGGGTTTTTTTTCGTCCGCGTTTTTAGCGAACAAGCCGCTCAATCGTGATCGTGGTCATGCCCGTGATGATGGTGGCCATGGTCGTGATCGTGATCGTGATCGTCTTCGTCGAAGTCCCATGCGGGGAACGGATCGGCAAGGTGCTGCCAGCCTTGTGGTCCCAATGCATATTCGTCGTCCGTGAGCAGACACGCGTCGAACCTCGCGGACCACAGCGCCGGGTCGATGCCCACGCCGATCAATACCAGTTCCTGACGACGGTCGCCGATGCTCATATCGTCCGGCGCGCCATACCAGTCGGCGGCGATTTCGGCGGCCAGTTCGTCGTCGGCGTCGGGCCATTCGCTGCGATCCTGCGCCGCCCACCACATGCCCGCCGGGCCATGCCGGCAAGCCCCGCCCGCCTGCGAGAGCGAACCGGCTATATCGTGACGCGTGGCAAGCCAGAAAAAGCCCTTGCTGCGCAAAACGCCCTTCCACTCCTCATGCAACAGCGCCCACAGACGTTCCGGATGAAACGGTCGACGCGCGCGGTAAATGAAGTGGCCGATGCCGAACTCGTCTGCTTCACTGCGATGGCCGCGGCTGTCCGGATGCTCATGTGCAGCGTCGTGATTCAGGGCCGCGAGCCAGCCCGGCGCGCTCGACGCCTCGTCGAAATCGAAACGGCCCGTGTTGATCACCTGTTCGAGCGGCACTTCGCCGAAGCGGCTCACCACTTGCGCTGCGCGCGGGTTGAGCCGCGCGAGAATGCGTTGCAGACGCGTGAGTTCCTCGGCGCTGACGAGATCGGCTTTATTCACCACCAGCACGTCGCAGAATTCGACCTGCTCGATCAGCAACTCGACCAGCGTGCGGTCGTCTTCGTCGCTCGCGGCGATGCCGCGTTCGGCGAGCGCGTCCGCGCAGCCGTAGTCACGCAAAAAACGGGACGCGTCGATCACGGTCGCCATCGTATCGAGCCGCGCGACGGCGGATAGCGGTGCAGCTTCATCGTCGTCGAATGCGAAAGCTTCGGCGATCTGCAGCGGTTCGGCGACGCCCGCCGACTCGACCACGATCGCGTCGAAGCGCTGTTCGGCGGCAAGCCGTTTGATCTCGGCCAGCAAGTCGTTGCCGGAGGCGTTGGCGATCGCGCCCACGCGCAAGCTGCCGCGATTCGCAACGATGTGATTCAGGAGCGTGGTCTTGCCGGCGCCCAGAAAACCGGAGAGCACGGTGACGGGCAATAGCGGCTGGTTCATCGCAGTACGGAAAACGAGAGGGATTGGAAGGCGTGCCCGGCTTCACGCCGCATGGTTGCGCGAGCGTGGCGCTGTCTGCAAGCTCTGGACAGTCGAGCGCGGGCGGCAGCACGAAGCCGCATTGTGCATCAAAACAGAAGACAGCCGGGCGATGCGCCGCTCAGTGCGCTGCCGGCATCAGATTCCACTTGCGCAGAATCGCGGCGATCTGCTGCGCGTACTTGTCGCGCAACGCGGGCGTCTCGGAGTGATAGGCGCCGACCGCTTGCCACGTGTTGCCGTATTTGTTCATCTGCCGGCGCAGGTGCCATGCGGCGATGTACACGTTCTTGCACGGCTCCATCAGCGTGCCTTGCGAGATGCCGTATTGAGCGAGCGTGGGCAAATGGATGGAGTTGATCTGCATCACGCCGAAGTCGGTCGAACCGTTGGCGTTCTTGTGTTGGGCGTCGGGCCGGTTATGCGATTCCTGCCACGCGATCGCGCGCAGAATCAGCGGGTTGACCTTCTGATATTTCGCTGCTTCGTCAAAGCAATCGGCGCGCGCCGACCCGGCTGCCGCCAATACGGTAATTCCTGCCAGAAAAGTGACGAAGGTTCGTTTCATCGGTCAGAACGACTAATCAAACCGCAAGGGTAAGGTTTCGTAAGAACTCGCGTCGGCCATTCTTCAGCCGATTAGTGCCGGGAAGCTCGCGCCGGTGGGGATATTGTCGGAACATCGGGGAAAACCCGCGTCCGCAACAACTCACCGAGGGCTCGAACCGCTCGTATGATACCGGCAGGCCGATACCCGTCAAGTTGGCTAACAGACATAAGCTCGCGAAAACACTCAGTTTTCACGCTGCTTTCTGATCGCCTCGCATTCGCTTTCAATGCGTGCCAATCGGACGGGAATCCAGGGGGAATCTCTCTGAGCCTTTCCTTTTGTGACAAATCGGACATGAAAAACTGTTACTGTTCATTTTTTTCGGACATCGGACGGCCAGCATTTGCGGGCGGCTTTCGCCCACCTGGCTCACCGGCAGACCGACCGGGCGGCGGACTGCTCCCTTGTTCGGATTGCAAGACCGTCGGCGGCTCGTGCTGCCGGCATCGACACTACATTCCATGAGAAGAAATCGTATGGCTTTGCGTCGCGTCGCAACGGCGTTGCTGATGGCTGGATTGATTGCCGCGCAGACGGCACAGGCACAGGTGACACTCAACTTCGTCAATGCCGATATCGACCAGGTGGCCAAGGCGATCGGCGCGGCGACCGGCAAGACAATCATCGTCGATCCGCGCGTGAAGGGGCAGTTGAATCTGGTGTCGGAAAACGCAGTGCCCGAGGATCAGGCGCTCAAGACGTTGCAATCCGCGCTGCGCATGCAGGGCTTCGCGCTCGTCCAGGACCACGGCGTACTGAAGGTCGTGCCCGAAGCCGACGCGAAATTGCAGGGTGTGCCGACCTACGTCGGCAATGCGCCGACCGCGCGCGGCGATCAGGTCGTGACGCAGGTCTTCGTGCTGAAGAACGAATCGGCGAACAATCTGTTGCCGGTGCTGCGTCCGCTGATCTCGCCGAACAATACCGTCGCCGCCTACCCGGCCAACAATACGATCGTCGTCACCGATTACGCGGACAACGTGCGGCGCATCGCGCAAATTATCGCGGGTGTGGATACGGCGGCGGGTCAGTCGGTGTCGGTCGTGCAACTGAAGAACGCGAACGCGCTCGACATCGCCACGCAACTGAACAAGATGCTGGACCCCGGCGCCATCGGCAGTACCGACGCCACGCTGAAAGTGTCGATTACCGCGGACCCGCGCACCAACTCGCTGCTGATCCGCGCGTCGAACGCCGCGCGTCTCGCCGCCGCGAAGACGCTCGCGCGCGAACTCGACGCACCGACCAGCATGCCGGGCAACATGCACGTCGTGCCGCTGCGCAACGCCGAAGCGACCAAGCTCGCGAAGACCTTGCGCGGCATGCTCGGCAAAGGCGGCGAAAACGGCTCGACGGGCGGCTCGAACGAAGCGAATTCGTTCAACCAGAATGGCGGCGCCGCCGGCGGCAACAGTTCGACGGGCACCTCGGGTACGCCGCCGCTACCCTCGGGCGGACTCAACGCCAGCTCCATGTCGTCGCCGATGGGCGGCTCCGGCGCGGGCGGATATGGCTCGAACAACGCCGCTCAATCCGGCGGCCTGCTGGGCGGCGACAAGGACAAGAACGACGAGAATCAGCCGGGCGGCATGATTCAGGCGGACGCCGCGACCAACTCGCTGATCATCACCGCGTCCGAGCCCGTGTACCGCAATCTGCGCGCGGTCATCGACCAGCTCGACGCGCGTCGCGCGCAGGTTTATATCGAGGCGCTGATTGTCGAGCTGAATTCGAACACGAGCGGCAATCTCGGCATTCAGTGGCAGGTCGCGAATAATTCGCTGTTCGCGGGCACCAACCTCGCAACCGGTTCGAGCAACAGCATCATCAACCTGACGGCGGCAGCCGCGGCGGCCGGCACGACCGGCGGTCTCGCCACGGCGCTCGGCACGCAAGCTCTTCAGCAAGGTCTCAACGTCGGCTGGATTCACAACATTTTCGGCGTGCAGGGACTCGGGGCGCTGCTTCAGGCGCTGTCGCAAACGGCCGACGCCAACGTGCTGTCCACGCCTAACCTCATCACGCTCGACAACGAGGAAGCGAAGATCGTCGTCGGCACGAACATTCCGATTCAGACGGGTTCGTATTCGAACCTGACGAGCGGCGCGACGAGCGCGGCGTTCAACACCTACGATCGCGTCGACGTCGGTCTCACGCTGCACGTCAAACCGCAGATCACCGACGGCGGCATTCTCAAGCTGCAGCTTTACACCGAAGACTCGGCCATCGTGAACGGCACGACCAACGCGACGACCAACCCGGCCGGCCCGCAGTTCACGAAGCGTTCGATCCAGTCCACGGTGCTCGCGGACAACGGCGAGATCATCGTCCTCGGCGGCCTCATGCAGGACAACTACCAGGTCAGCAACAGCAAGGTGCCGCTGCTTGGCGACATCCCGTGGATCGGGCAGTTGTTCCGTTCGGAGCAGAAGAACCGCAACAAGACTAACCTGATGGTGTTCCTGCGCCCGGTGATCATCAACGATCGCGATACCGCGCAGGCTGTCACGTCGAATCGCTACGACTATATTCAAGGCGTGCAGGGCGCGTACCGCTCGAACAACAACATCATGCGCGACAAGGACGACCCGGTCGTTCCGCCGATGCCGGCCGGTCCGAGCCAGGGCGCCGCGCCGGAGTTGAACCTGTTCGACCTCGACAAGATGCGCCGCCAGCAGATGCAGCCGCAGCAGATGCAGCAGATGCAACCGCAACCGCAACCGCAGTCTCAACCGCAACCTGTCACGCCGCAGTCCAACGCGGCGCCCGCCGTGAACGGCGCCGTGCAAAGCAATCCCGTGCCGGTCGCGCCGTCTACCGCATCGCCAGGAGTTCAGCCGTGAACACGCCGTCCATGCCGCCGTCAGCTTCAACGTCGCCGGCATCGGCGCGGGCCGCTGGGACTGCGCCGGCTGGCATGACCGGGCACGCGGAGCATGCCGAGCGCGCGGCGCCGTCGGCGATCGCCGCGCGGCTCGTGCCGTACGGCTTCGCGCGCAGCGGCCAGATTCTGGTCGCGCACCAGCACGTCGACAGCCTCGAAGTGTGGATCAGCGAGCGCACCAGTGAGGCCGCGCTCGCGGAAGTCGCGCGCAATTTCGGCGCGGTGTCGGTGGTGCGTCTGCCCGCCGACGAGCTTGCGCAGGCGATCAATCAGGCGTACGCGCGCCAGGATGGCAGCGCGGCGCAAGTGGTCGGCGAAGTGGAAGGCGAAGTGGATCTGTCGCGTCTGATGCAGGACATTCCCGAGGTGGAAGACCTGCTGGAATCAGAAGACGACGCGCCGATCATCCGCATGATCAACGCGCTGCTCACGCAAGCAGCGCGCGAACAGGCGTCGGATATTCACATCGAGCCGTTCGAGAATGCGTCGGTGGTGCGCTTTCGTGTTGACGGCACGTTGCGCGACGTCGTGCGTCCGAAAAAAGCGCTGCATGGCGCGCTGATTTCGCGCATCAAGATCATGGCGCAGCTCGACATCGCGGAGAAGCGTTTGCCGCAAGACGGCCGCATCACGCTGCGCGTGGGCGGGCGCCCCGTCGACGTGCGCGTGTCGACGCTGCCGACCGGCCACGGCGAGCGCGCGGTGCTGCGTCTGCTGGAAAAAGACGCGACGCGCCTGAATCTCGAAGCGCTCGGCATGGGCCCGGACACGCTCGGCAAGTTCGACAAACTGATCGGCAGGCCGCACGGCATCGTGCTGGTGACGGGCCCGACCGGTTCGGGCAAGACGACCACGCTGTACGCGTCGATGTCGCGGCTCGAAACGGCGACCACGAACATCATGACGGTGGAAGATCCGATTGAATACGACCTGTCGGGCATCGGCCAGACGCAGGTCAACGAGCGGATCGGCATGACCTTCGCGCGGGCGCTGCGCTCCATTTTGCGGCAGGACCCGGACATCATCATGATCGGGGAAATCCGCGACCTCGAAACCGCGCAGATCGCGGTGCAGGCTTCGCTCACCGGCCACCTCGTGCTCGCCACGCTGCATACGAACGACGCCGCCTCGGCCGTCACGCGTTTGACCGACATGGGCGTGGAGCCGTATCTGCTCGCGTCGTCGCTGCTCGGCGTGCTGGCGCAGCGACTCGTGCGCAGATTATGTCCGGTGTGCCGCGAACAGCGCGTCGAAGCGGACGGGCGCGTGCAGTGGCATCCGGTCGGTTGCGACAAGTGCGGCCAGTCCGGCTACGCGGGCCGGCGCGGTGTGTACGAACTGCTGCTCATCGACGACGAAATCCGTACGCTGATTCACCGTAACGCGTCGGACGCGGACATTCTCGCCGCGGGCCGCGCGCAAGGCATGCACACCTTGCGCGAGGACGCCGAGCGCTGGCTCGCATCGGGGCTGACGTCGCTCGAAGAAGTGATTCGCGTGACGGGCGGAGCGTAAGCGCATGCCGGCATTTCGTTTTGAAGCGATCGACGCGGCGGGCAAGGCGCAAAAAGGCGTACTCGATGCCGACAGCGCACGCGGCGCGCGCACCAGTTTGCGTTCGCAAGGACTGACGCCGCTTGTCGTCGAACCGGCGGCCACGCGCACGCGCGGCGAACGCAATCAGCGGCTGTCTTTGGGGCGGCGTCTGTCGCAACGCGAGCAGGCCATTCTCACGCGTCAGCTCGCGAGCCTGCTGATTGCCGGCCTGCCGCTCGACGAAGCGCTGGCCGTGCTGACCGAGCAATCGGAGCGCGACTACATTCGCGAACTGATGGCGGCGATCCGCGCGGAAGTGCTCGGCGGTCATTCGCTCGCGAACGCGCTGACGCAGCATCCGAAGGACTTCCCCGAGATTTATCGCGCGCTGGTTGCGGCCGGCGAGCATACCGGCAAGCTCGGCCTCGTGCTGTCGCGTCTCGCCGACTACATCGAGCAACGCAACGCGCTCAAGCAGAAAATCGTGCTCGCGTTCACCTACCCGACCATCGTGACGATCATTGCGTTCGGCATCGTCACGTTTCTGTTGAGCTATGTGGTGCCGCAGGTCGTCAACGTATTCGCGAGCACGAAGCAGCAACTGCCCTTCCTCACCATCATGATGATGGCGCTCTCCGGTTTCGTACGGAACTGGTGGTGGGCCGTGCTGATCGCGCTCGCCGTGCTCGTGTACATCGTGCGCTCCACACTGAAACAAGCCGGCCCGCGCCTCGCCTTCGACCGGTGGCTGCTCACCGCCCCGCTGCTCGGCAAGCTCGTGCGCGGCTATAACACCGTGCGTTTCGCGAGCACGCTCGGCATTCTGACGGCGGCGGGCGTGCCGATTCTGCGCGCGCTTCAAGCCGCGGCCGAAACGCTCAGCAACATGGCGATGCGCGGCAACATCGACGATGCAATCGTGCGCGTGCGCGAAGGCACGTCACTGTCGCGCGCGCTCGGCAATACGAAGACGTTTCCGCCGGTGCTGGTTCACCTGATCCGCTCGGGCGAAGCAACCGGCGACGTCACGACGATGCTCGACCGAGCGGCCGACGGCGAAGCGCGCGAACTCGAGCGCCGCACGATGTTCCTGACGAGTCTGCTGGAGCCGCTGCTGATTCTGGCGATGGGTGGCGTGGTGCTGGTGATCGTGCTGGCGGTGATGCTGCCGATCATCGAGTTGAACAACCTGGTGCAGTGAATGCTGCGCGTGAAGTGGTGCGGGTCGAAGCGAAGCAGCGCGCGCTTCGCTTCGTTTGAATGTTAGCGAACGTTTTTAGCGAACGTAGATTGTCGGGCCCGCCGCGTTGGCCGGCAGAAATACTTCGGAATGCACGCCATGGCGGTCGATCACAATCGAGCGGGCGCGGACTTCGGAGAGTTTGGCGCCTTGCATCAGCGTGCCGCCGAGCGACACGGCGTGCGGCGGTTCGCCACCCACGCTGACGATGGCCGCCGCGCCCTGACTCAACGCGAGGATGCCGAACAGATGCACGTCCTGGTTGGCGCTGCGCGTGAGTTGTCCGCCGAACAGAGTGGCGGCCTGGTCGGTCGAAACCTGCGCGTGCGCGGCGGCTGCGGGCGACGGCGCATGCGACATGGCGGCGAGCGTGATGACCCAGTAGGTCAGCGTCGCGCAGAACACGGCGAAGAGCGCGAGCGACAGAAGGCGGATTTGGATGGCGTTCATGCGCATCATTGTACGGACTATTGTGAAAATTGCGTTGGGTTGAAACCCTTCAACGGCATGACATTAAAATGACCGGCCGGGCGCGTTCAATGGCACCAGAAGTGCTGGACGCGCATCCCGCCCAGTCGAAAATTTCACCTGAAATGAGGTAGCAAGCTATGCAACTGTCGACCACTCGCCGCACTGAAATCGCGGGTTTGCGCAGCCGTCGTCAACGCGGCTTCACGCTGATCGAAATCATGGTTGTGATCGCGATTCTCGGCATCCTGGCCGCGTTGATCGTGCCGAAAATCATGAGCCGTCCCGACGAAGCGCGGCGCGTGGCCGCGAAGCAGGACATCGGCACCATGATGCAGGCGCTCAAGCTTTATCGTTTGGACAACGGCCGTTATCCGACTCAGGAGCAAGGCCTGCGCGCGCTGATCGAAAAGCCGGCAACCGATCCCGTGCCGAATAACTGGAAGGACGGCGGCTACCTCGAACGCCTGCCGAACGATCCGTGGGGCAATGCCTATAACTACCTGAATCCGGGCGTGCACGGCGAGATCGACGTGTTCAGCTACGGCGCGGACGGCAAGGCGGGCGGCGAAGGCAATGACGCCGATGTGGGCTCGTGGCAGTAGGCGGTAAAACTGCGCATGCAAGCCTGAACCCGTCGCCGCGCGCGGCGGGCGCGGCTCGTCGCGTGCGTGGCCGGCGTCGTGCGGCGGGTTTCACGCTGCTGGAAATGTTGGTGGTGCTGGTGATTGCAGGCTTGCTGGTGTCCTTGACCGCCTTGACCATGACGCGCAATCCGCGCACCGATCTGAACGAAGAAGCGCAGCGTCTCGCGCTGCTGTTCGAATCCGCCGGCGACGAAGCCCAGGTGCGCGCGCGTCCGATCGCGTGGCAACCCATCGAAGGCGGCTTTCGTTTCGACATGCACACGGAAGACGGCTGGCGTCCGCTGCTGCGCGACGACCTGCTCAAGCAGCGCGCCTGGGAAGGCGGCGTGAACGGCGTGACGATCGACTATCCCGGCTCGAATTCGGAAGCGAGCCGCGTGGTGTTCGGCACCGAGGCGATCGACGTGCCCGTGCGCATCACGCTCTTTTCCGCCGCGGGGCGCGCGACGATCGTCGGCACCGGCAATGGCCGCTACGAGGTGCACTGACATGCGTCGTCGCAGGAGCATGGCGGCTGGCAAAGCCGGAAATCGCCGGCCGCGCGCGCAGCGCGGTTTCACGATGATCGAGGTGCTGGTCGCGCTCACGATCATCGCGGTGGCGTTGGCCGCGTCGTTGCGCGCGGTCGGCAGTCTCGCGAGCGGCGAGGCGGATCTTCACCGGCGGCTGCTGGCGGGCTGGAGCGCCGACAACACGCTCGCGCAATTGCGTCTGACGCACGCGTGGCCCAACGTGGGCTCGACAAGTTTCGATTGTTCGCAAGGCAATTTGCAGTTGCTCTGCACCGAGCATGTGACGGCGACGCCGAACCCGGTGTTTCGTCGAGTGGAAGTGATGGTGACGATGCCCGGCGGTTCCGGCAATCTCGCCCAGATGGTCACGGTGGTCGCGAATGAAACGAACCGTTCGCTCTGAGCGCCGCCGCCGCACGGGCGCGCACGGCTTCACGCTGATCGAGCTGCTGGTCGCGATTGCGATCATGGCGGTGATCGCGGTGCTGTCGTGGCGCGGGCTCGACCAGATCATCCGCGGCAGGCAGACCATCACGAACGCCATGGAAGACGAGCGCGTCTTCGCGCAGTTGTTCGACCAGATGCGTATCGACGTCCGCCAGGCCGCATCGGATGACGAATCGGGCCAGGCCGCCGTGTCGCTGTGGGGCGGCGCATTGCAGGTCGTGCGTCAGATCAGGTTGCCCGGCTCCGCACCGCGTTTGCAGGTGGTGCGCTATCGCGTAGCGGAAGGGCGCGTGATTCGCTATGCGTCGCCGCCGCTCGCCAATGTCGGCGAACTGCGCTCGGCGCTGCGCGGCGGCGAAGGCGAAGGGTGGACCGCGTTGCCGTTGATGGGCGGCGTCGGCGCGATTTCCGCGCGCCTCTATGTGCCGCGAGTCGGCTGGACCTCGCAGATGAAAGACGTGGAGAGCGCGATCGCCGAGGCGACCAATAATCTGAAGGTGCCGCAGCTCGGCAACGCGCCGCTGCCGCGCTCCGTGACCGGACTCGAAGTGAGCGTCGGCGCGAAGTCGCTGGCGCGGCCGATCAAGCGGATTTTTCTCGTCGGAGAATGAAATGAGATTCTCCCAGGTTTTTGCACGACGTCGGGTCAGGCGTAGCGGCGAGCGCGGCGCGGCGATCATCAGCGCGTTGCTGGTAGTCGCGCTGTCGGCGATTCTCGTTTCCGGCATGCTGTGGCGCCAGCAGGTGCAGATTCGCCGGATCGAGAACCAGCGCCTGCTCGCCCAGGCGCAATGGGTCGCGCGCGGCGCGCTGGACTGGACGCGTCTGATTCTTCGCTCGGAAGGCGATACGTCGGCGGGTATCACGTATCTCGGCGGCGTCTGGGGCGTGCCGATCGCCAAGACGCGTCTGTCGGACTTCCTCGGCCAGATCGGCGAAGTGCGGGCCGAACAGGGCGCGGCGACCTATCTGTCGGGATCGATTGAAGACGCGCAGGCCAAATTCAACTTGCGCAATCTGGTGACGAGTCCGGCGCCCGGCGTCATGCAACTGAACACGGAGCAGATTGGCGCGTATCAGCGCCTGCTGGTGTCGCTCGGCGTGAACAGCCAGCTCGCGAAGAACACCGCCGTGCAGATGCGCGACAGCCTCGCGCAATCGGCCACGCGTTTTCAAACGGTCACGTCGACCACCACCACGACGTCGACGCAGCCTGTGCAGGGCGGCGCGACGGGTGGCGGCTTCACCGACAAACCCGGCATCGAGGACGACGAAGGCAGCGTCGAGCACAGGCCGTTGCAAATGACCAGCGTGGATTCGCTGCTCGACATTCCCGGCTATACGCCGGAGATGGTCGACCGCTTGCGCCCGTTTGTCACGGTGTTGCCGACGGTGTCGGCGGTCAACATGAACACCGCTTCCGCCGAAGTGATCGCGGCGGTCGTGCCGGGCATGAGTGTGTCGACCGCGCAGGCGTTCGTCGCGCGCCGGCAGACGGTGTTTTTCCACAACGTCGGCGACGTGCAGCTCGCGTTGCGCGGCGCGGGCGTGCAGTCGGTGTCGATCGATCCGAATGAACTCGACGTCAACACGCACTACTTCCTCGTGCATGGCCGCGTGCAGCACGAGCGGGCGGAAGTGGATCGCACGACGCTCGTCTATCGCGATGCTTTGACTCACACTACGCGTATCGTGCGGGTACAAGACCAACTATGAACAACGCCTTTCCCAGAGAGAGTGGCCTTTGAGCACGCTGATCGTCTTATTGCCGCCGCGTGATCCGGCGGTGCCGTCGCAGGAATGGCAACTGCCGGACTTGCCGTTCGTGCTGCTCGACAAGTCGGGACGCACCCAGCGCGCCGGCCGCTCGGCGCTCGCGCTGTTGCCGCGCGCCTCGACCACGGTGCTGATGGTCGCCGCGCGCGACCTGCTGATGATGCCCGCCGCGCTGCCGCCGCTGCGCGGGCCGAAGCTGCGCCAGGCGCTGCCGAATATCGTCGAGGATCAACTGATCCAGGACCCGCAAACCTGCCATATCGCCGTCGATCCGCAGCCGGCGCCGGGCGGGCGGCAGGTGCTCGCGATCATCGACCGCGGCTGGTTCCGCTTCATCTGCGAAGGATTCGCGGCGGCCGGTCACCGCAGCCTGCGCGCCGTGCCGGTCACGCGCTGCCTGCCTCAAGCGTCGCGGTCGGCGGCGCCCGTCGAAGTCGCCGAAACCGTGAGCGCGCGCGAACCGGCGCTGGCGGCCGCGGGCGTGTCGTCGGTGCGGGAGGCCGCGTCGGCGGATAGCGCGCCGACGGTCTCGTCCGATGCGGCGTCTGACGTCGCGCCGATGGTCGCCGCCGTGCTCGGCGCCGTGGTGCAGACCGCGCCCGCGATGCTGCTCGAAGGCGCCATCGAAAGCGGCATCCCGCGCGTCGAACTGGCGATTGCGCGCGGCGCACAGGGCGAAGGCCTGGCGGTGCCCGCGAACGGAGTGAACGCGACGCTCGGCGCGCTCGCCGGCGCGGCGCCGGTTTCGCTGTATATGCTGACCGAAGTCCCCGGCAACGAACCGAGCCTGGCCGCGAGCAGTCCGGCGCGGCTCGCGGCGCATGTGCACGGTGCAAGTCCGCTGCCTTTCGAGCAGCTCGCGCGGCGCGCGCTGACTTGCCGCTTCGACCTCTGCCAGTTCGAATTCGCGTCGCAGCCATGGCGGCTCGACCGAGCGACGCTGCGCCGCTTGCGACTGCCGGTGCTGCTGGCGCTCGGCGCGCTGGTGGTGGCGGTCATCGGTGCGAATGTGCAGTGGCTGATGCTGTCGCGCCAGCGCGAGGCGATCAACACGCAGATGACCGAACTGCTGCTGAATGCGTTCCCCAAGACCACGGTCGTGCTGGATGCGCCGGATCAGATGGCGCGTCAATTGCAGCAGTTGCGCGTGGCCGCGGGCGAGCTTTCGCCGGATGACTTCCTGTCGCTCGCCGATGGTCTCGCGCGATCGCTGCCGCCCGTGCCGGTGAACGGTATTGCCGGGCTCGATTATCACGACCGGCGGCTCGACGTGACCTTCAAGCCCGAAGTCAAGCTCGATCCCGATTTCGCCAAACGCCTCGCGCGCAACGGACTCACGGGCGCGATCGACAGCAATACCGGCAAGTGGACCATCAGGAACGGACAATGAAAGCTGAACTCGCTCAAACCTGGGCAGGCTTCTGGGACCAGCGGACCGACCGCGAAAAGGCGTTGCTGACGTGGGGCGGCGCGGCGCTTGCGGTGGTGATCGCGTGGTCGGTGCTGTGGGCGCCGGCGCAGGAAGGGCGCGCGCGTCTGCAAGTTTCGCTGCCCACCTTGCAGCGGCAACTCGCGCAAATGACCGCGCAGGCCAACGAGGCTCGTCAACTGTCGGGCGCGGCTCAGGGTGTCGCGCCGACCGGCGGCGCGCTGAAGGATGCGCTTTCCGCGTCGCTCAGCGACCATGGGCTCGCGGCCACGCAGGTTCAGGTGATCGGCAACGCGGTGCAGGTGCAGATGAAGAATGCTTCGTTTCCCGCGTGGACAGCCTGGGTCGACGACGTGCGCCGTCAGTTCAAGGTGCAGGTCGCGGAGGCGCACGTGACCGCGCTCAAGGACGATGGCCAGGTGGATCTCACCGCGTCCTTGCAGCCGTCCACGGTGAAATGACCGCGCCTTCACGGGATTTCGCATGACTTACTGGATGCGGCGCGTGCGCGCCGCGCTGCCCTGGTTCTTCGTCGCGCTGTTTTCCTGCGCGGCCGTGATGCTCGCGATGTTGCCCGCCGCGTGGATCACGCCGCAATTTGCGCGGCAAAGCGGCGGCCACGTGAATCTCGTCGATCCGGCCGGATCGCTGTGGCACGGCTCCGCCACGCTGATGCTCGCGGCCGGCTCCGACATGAGCGCCGCGACCCTGTTGCCGGGACGGATCGAATGGCACACGGCGTTCTGGCCGCTCTTCACGGGCCGTGTGCGCATGATCATGCGGCATAGCGAGGCAATGCCGGACCCGATCACCATCGACGCGACGCCGCGCAGCGCCAACGTCACGCCCGGCACGATTGCCGTGCCGGCTTCGCTGCTGAGCGGGCTCGGCGCGCCTTTCAACACGCTCGATCTGCAAGGTGAAGTGCGGCTGTCGTGGTCCGACTGGCGCAGTTTCAATCGCGAAGCATTCGGTCAGTTGACGCTGGCGCTGAACGACGTCAGTTCGCGCGTTTCGCTGGTGAAGCCGCTCGGCTCGTATCGGCTCGTGTTTCAGGCCGAGGGCGTGTCGTCCACGCTGGATTTGCGGACCGTCAAGGGCCCGCTGAAGCTAAGCGGCCACGGCGTGGTCTCGACGGCATCGACGTCGTTTCGTGGCACGGCCAGTGCCGCGCCCGAGGCGCATGACAATCTCGCGGGGCTGTTGAATCTGCTGGGACGGCCAAGCGGACCCGACACGGTGACGTTGTCGTTCGCGCATTGAGTCTGGTGACAAAAAAAGAGGCATGACCGGGTTGGTGTCCGGTCATGCCTTTATTGTTTCTGACGGTGATGAGCGTGTTGGCGAGTTGTCTGGCGCGTGGTTGCCTTGTTGCTTAGTTGCTCTGCGCCTGTTTCTGGGCTTGGGCTTGGGCTTGGGCTTGGGCCTGCGCGGGTGTCTGCGCCTGCAACGGCGCGTTCGCGGCGCTCCGGGCAACCGGCGCCGCCGATGACGCCGCCAACGGCGCGGGCGCGGCCACGTCGCCAGTTTCGCGGTTCATCTGCTCGACGTCCCAGCCGCCGCCCAGCGCCTTCACGAGTCCGACCGACGACACCATCCGCTGCCCCGCGATATTTTGCAGCTTCTGCTCAGCCGTGAAGGCCGTGGTCTGCGCCGTCAGCACGTTCACGTAGCCGACCGTGCCTGCCTTGTACTCGTTCGTCACGATGGCGAGCGCCTGACGCGCCGACTCCACCGCCTGCTGCTGCACCACGATTTCCTGTTCGAGGATGCGCTGCGACGCGAGGTTGTCTTCGACGTCCTGGAACGCGGCGAGCACCGTTTGACGGTAGGTCGCGACATCCTGGTCGTAGGCGGCGCGCGCGGCTTCGGTTTTCGCGCGGCGCAGCCCGGCGTCGAACAAAGTTGCCGCCAGTTGCGGGCCGAGCGTCCAGAAGCGCGACGGCGCGGTGAGCAGTTGCGAGAGTACCGAGCTTTCGAAGCCGCCTGTCGCCGACAAGGTCAGCGACGGAAAGAACGCGGCAATCGCCACGCCGATCTGCTCATTCGCCGCCGCGGCCTTGCGTTCCGCCGATGCGATATCCGGCCGCCGCTCCAGCAGCGCCGATGGCATTTGCGCGGGCACGGCGGGCGGCGTTGCGGCGAGCGGCATCGGCGGAATGGCGAAGGTCGATGCGGGTTCGCCCACGAGCACGGCGATGGCGTGCTCGTCCTGAGCGCGTTGAACACCGTTTTCGATCGCGGAGGCCTGCGCCGATTGCAACTGCGTTTGCGCCTGGATCACGTCCGAGCGCGCGGCGACGCCTGCGGCGTACTGGTTCTGCGTGAGTTGCAGCGAGCGCTGATAGGCGGCGACGGTTTCGTCGAGCAGCTTCTGGCTGGAATCGAGCGCGCGCAGCGAGAAATAGGTTTGCGCAAGCGTGGCTTGCGCGGACAGCCGTGCATTGGCGAGATCGGCGGCGGCGCTTTGCTGGCCGGCTTTCTGCGCGTTCACCGAGCGCCCGACCGAGCCCCACAGATCGGGCTCCCAGCTCGCATCGAGCTGAAGATTGAAACTGTTGCTGACGCCCGAACGCGTCGTGCCGCTAGTCGACACTTTGCTCGACGACGAACCGTTGCCCGAGCGCGTTGCGCCCGCCGACAAGCCGACCGTCGGGAAATACGCGGCCCGCGCTTCGCCCACCAGCGCGCGCGCTTGCCGATAGGCGGCGGCATATTGGGCGATGGTCTGATTCGCGGCGTTCAGCTTGTCTTCGAGCGCATTCAGCTGAGGGTCCTGATAGATGGTCCACCATGCGCCGCGGTCCTGCCGATCGGCCGGCTGCGCGACTTTCCAGCCGGGCGCGGCTTCCTTGTAAGAGGCGGGAATCTCGGCGGCGGGGCGCTGGTAGTCGGGGCCGACCGCGCAAGCGGCGACGAGCCCCGCGACGCACAGCGCAACCGGGAGGGTCATGGCGCGCGGCGCAAAGCGCCCCACGGACGAGATTCGATCAGACTGCATGCATTGGTTCCTTCTGGACGCCGCAAAGCCGCCTGTGACGGCGCCGCCAGCCGATAGGGTTTGCTGGAATGTTAGCGTATGAGCCCGCGTGTCGCGAGAAACTGAAAGGGTAATGCGGGGAGCGATGAAGGTGTGTTACTGACGGTGTCGCGAAGGTTACGCGCTGTTACCGGCGGCCGGGCGGCCCGGTGCCCCGGCAAAGCGGCCAACTCAGGCCCGCGACTCACCGCGCGATTCCGTCGATGTCGTCTTGCGTGCCAGCTTGCCGGCCGCCGCGCGGCACGGCGCGCCGCCGCGAGACTGACAGGCCCCGGCAGCGCCGCGCGCAATGGCTGTCGCTGCGTTGTCCGCCAAAGCGGGCGCCGCCGCGATTTCCCTGGAAGCCGCCTTCTCGCTCTTGCGCCCGCGCCGATGTTCCACCCACGCCAATACCGCCACACCCACCGACCCGCCCGGCAACACGAACAGCACCGCAAACAGCGCGAGTTTCCACCAGCGATGCGGGCCCTGGAAGCTGTGCAGAGCGGAATCGGTCAGGGAGCGGCTCAAGCCGCCAAGGGTATTTTTCAGGTACGGCATGGGAGGGACATCCTTGGGTCACGACGCCATGGCGGCGGACGAAAAAAGCGGTCAGAACATAGTCTCGGGTGGCGCAGATCGCGTAACTCGTTGCTTAACATAATATTGACTATGCAAGTAAATTTCAAGATACTGTGCGCGGAGCGCGACCCTGCTGTTGTTTTTCGGCGGTCCGCACGACCAGAATCGGCAATTGATCTGTCTGCCCAGGCAGCTAGATAAGCAGCTAAAATTCGCTTGCTTGCGATGTCCCCGGATACGAGATGACTGACGGCCTCTACAACGCGCATGAGATTCGGCTCGATACGAGTCTCGGCTATTACCTGTCGAAGGCGCGCAATGTGCTCGTCGAGCGCACGGACCGCGCGGTCAAGCCACTTGGCCTGACCGCGCAGCAAATCGGCGTGGTTCTGATGCTGGCCGCGGGGCACGCGAACACGCCGTTCGAGCTGTCGCGGGTGATGTCTTACGACAGCGGTTCCATGACGCGTCTGCTGGATCGCCTTGAAAAGAAAGGCTTTGTGCTGCGTTCGCGCAGCGACGCCGACCGCCGGATGGTGAAGCTGGAGTTGACGCCGCAAGGCCACGACGCGGCGCGTCAGTTGCCGGGCATCGGCGCCGCCGTGCTGAACGAGCAGTTGCGCGGCTTCTCTGCCGCCGACCTCGCGACGCTGATCGGTTTGCTCGGCCGCTTCATCGCCAACGGTATCGATGCCGGGTCCAACGCCGGCTGCGGTCTCGGCGCTCACGGCGAATCATCGGACGAAACGCACGAAGACTGATCGCCGGAAAACGGCGAGCTATACCGAAAAGCAACCCGAGGGAGCGCCTTTCGAGGTGCGATTGTCCGTAAATATCTGTCTGGGCAGAGTGTGATGGAGCATGGATATGCGCCATCCATGGGACGCAATAAACCTGGCACGACAATCTTTACGCGCTGAGGAGAAAACATATGGATGCTACGGCTTCCCACGACGAACCAGCCGCTCAACCCGTCGCGCCGCAGGCCGCCGAACCGGCGCCGCTCAAAGGCGGCGCGCTCGCCTTGCTTACCGTCGGCCTTGCGCTCGGCACCTTCATGGAAGTGCTCGACACGTCGATTGCGAACGTCGCCGTGCCGACCATCTCCGGCAGTCTCGGCGTCGCGACCAGCCAGGGCACGTGGGTGATCTCTTCGTATTCGGTGGCATCGGCCATTGCTGTGCCGCTCACCGGCTGGCTCGCGCGGCGCGTCGGCGAAGTCCGGCTCTTTACGCTGTCCGTGCTGCTTTTTACGCTGGCCTCGGCGCTGTGCGGCTTCGCGCACAACTTCGAGTCGCTGATCCTGTTCCGTCTCCTGCAGGGGCTGGTGTCCGGGCCGATGGTGCCGCTCTCTCAGACCATTCTCATGCGCTCGTACCCGCCTGAGAAACGCGGCCTCGCGCTCGGTTTATGGGCGATGACCGTCATTTGCGCGCCGATCTTCGGGCCCGTGATGGGCGGCTACATCACCGACAACTACACGTGGCCGTGGATTTTCTACATCAATGTGCCAATCGGGCTGTTCTCGGCAATCTGCGCGTTCCTGCTGCTGCGCGGACGCGAAACCAAAACGACGCAGCAGCGTATCGACGCCGTCGGTCTCACGCTGCTCGTGATCGGCGTGGCCTGCTTGCAGATGGTGCTCGACCTCGGCAAGGACCGCGACTGGTTCAACTCGACGTTCATCGTGACGCTCGCGGTGATCGCGGTTGTCTCGATTGCATTCATGCTGGTGTGGGAGATGACCGAGAAAGAGCCGGTTGTAGATCTTTCGCTGTTCAAGGACCGAAATTTCGCGCTCGGTGTGCTGATTATCTCGTTTGGCTTTATGGCTTTCTTCGGTTCGGTGGTGATTTTTCCGTTGTGGCTACAAACCGTGATGGGCTACACCGCCGGCCTCGCCGGTCTGGCGACCGCGCCGGTCGGCTTGCTCGCGCTTTTCCTCTCGCCATTGATCGGCAAGAACATGCACCGGCTGAACCTGCGCGTGGTGGCGAGTTTCGCGTTCATCGTGTTCGCGTTCGTGTCGTTCTGGAACTCGACCTTCACGCTCGACGTGCCGTTCAATCACGTGATCTGGCCGCGTCTCGTGCAAGGCATCGGCGTGGCCTGCTTCTTCGTGCCGATGACCACCATCACGCTATCGAGCGTGCCCGACGAGCGGCTGGCAAGCGCCTCGGGTCTGTCGAATTTCTTCCGGACCTTGTCGGGCGCGATTGGAACGGCGATCAGCACGACGTATTGGGAGAACGACACGATCCGCCATCACGCGATGCTGGCCGACAACGTCAACGTATACGCCGCGAACACGAACGCCTACACCAATCTGCTTTCCGGCGTGGGCCTTTCCGGCGACGGCATTACCGCGCAACTCAACCAGGTGGTGACTTCGCAGGCTTATATGCTCGCCACCAACGACTTCTTCCGCATTTCGTGCGCGGCGTTTCTCGTGCTCGCCGTGCTGGTGTGGATCACGAAACCGCGCAAAGGCGTCGGACCGTCGATGGGACATTGAGCGGCGCGCAACGCCCCATTCACTGGCTCGCTGCTTCACTCATTTGACGCGGGCATCGACTGTCCTTGTTGCGCGTCGGGATGCATGGCGGTTGGTGCACCGGTTTTCTGTGCGCCGGCCGCCGCGCCCCGCACAAATTCCTTGAAGCTCGCACCTGCTTCCCACGGATTCGGCTTGCAGCCCAGCGACGCGTCGCAGTGTGCGGCGAAGCCGATCGTCGCCGTGCCGTCGGGGTTCCACGTGCGCGTGATCTGATAGGCCAGCGCGCGCTTGCCGCCATCCGGCCCGGCGGTCTGGATCAGCTCGTCGTTCGCGGATTCGATTTTGTATGTCGAGTTGTTCGTCACCCAAGTTTGCGCGCGTTGCCACCAGAGGTCGCATTCGGCTTTGCTCGAACACGTCAGCGGTGTGGTGGCGATCTGCATGACGTCGGGATCGACCTGCCCTCGCGTGGAACATGCCGCTGCGGTAACGCATAGTACGGCCAACAGACTTTTCTTCATCACGTCGAGCCTCCCTCTTGCGAGCGTGTCGTATCAGTTTGGACCATGACGTGCCGAGGGTGTTTCATCTGCATCGGCTAAACGTGGAGCCCACGCACAATTTGCCGATGCGGCCGATGCCCGCTGCATGGCGGCGTAGCCGTTACCTGCGCAGCGGCGCGCAACAAAAAGCGGCCACATGGGCCGCTTTCCTTTCTGCGAACGCGTGAGCCGTTGCGCCTACACGCTAAAACGGTTCAACGTGTACGCACGGTAAGCGGCGACGAAGGCATCGAATGAGCCGATTTCCTCGCGTTCGAGCTTCGCCTGTTCGTCGAGCGATTGCGCGGCGAGATCCGCAAACTGCCGCGCCTCGTCCGCCGGAAGCGGATGCGCGCGGAAATACGCGGCGTGCGCCTCGCTTTGCTCCAGACCGAATTGCAGGAAGCTTTGCTGCTTGTCGCGCAGCACTTGCAGCACGCGTGAGGACGGCGTCAACGAGACATCGGCCAGCTTCGCGCGCTGAACCGCCGCCGATCGCGCGTGCGCGTCGCCACCGTGCAATGCGTCGAGCGCGGCCGCCGCGGCTTCGATCTTGACGAACAGCTCGTCGGCCCATTCGGTCATGGCGAGCGCGTGGCCGTCGCGTGTCAGTTCGAGACCGGGCTTGCGCCCTTCGGTCGTCACGCGCGCGAAGTTCTGGTTGGCTTCGGCATAAGCGGGCGGCGGCAGCGGCGCGCTGTCGTCGAGCGCGCAGACCAGCAAATACGCGTCGAGAAAGCGCGACGTCTCAAGCGAAATGCCCATGGGCTCGAACGGGTCGATGTCCATGCAACGCACTTCGACGTATTGCACGCCGCGCGCGGCGAGCGCATGCAGCGGACGCTCACCGGGATACGTGACGCGCTTCGGGCGGATCGTCGAGTAAAACTCGTTTTCGATCTGCAGCACATTCGTGTTGATCTGCACCCACTCGCCGTCGCGCTGCGTGCCGATCGCCTCATATGCGGGATACGGCTGACTGACGGCCTTCGCGAGTGCGTCGAGATAGCCGGGCAGCGTGTCGTAGTCCGCGTGCAGCGCGGCTTGTCCGGTCGTGTTCGAGTAGCCGAGATCGCTCATACGCAGACTCGTCGCGTAGGGACGGTACAACGTGTCGGCGTCGAAAGTCTCGAGCGTATGTTTGCGCCCGCGCAGGAAGCGGCGGTCGAGCGCCGGCGACGCGCCGAACAGGTACATCAGCAGCCAGTTGGTGCGGCGGAAGTTGCGGATCAGCGCGAGATAGCGGTCGGACTGGAAATCGACGGCGTTCGCCGCGGATTGCTGATCGGCATGCAGGAGCCGCCACACTTCTTCGTTCAGCGAATAGTTGTAGTGGATGCCCGCGATGCACTGCATGGTGCGGCCATAGCGCAGCGCAAGGCCGATCCGGTACACGTACTTGAGCTTGCCGATATTCGACGTGCCGTAGTTCGCGATCGGAATGCCTTCGTCCGTGTCGGGCAGCAGGCCGGGCATCGAGTTGTTCCACAGGATTTCGTCGCCGAGTTTCGTGTAGACAAAACGATGCAGCGTGTCGAGCTTGTCGAGCGTGACGGCGACGTCTTCTTCAGCCGGCGTGATCAGTTCGAGCAGCGCTTCGGAATAGTCGGTGGTGAGCGACGGATGCGTGAGCGCCGAACCGAGCGCGCGCGGATGCGGCGTCAAGGCGAGCTGGCCGTCGCGCGTCACGCGCAGGCTTTCCCTTTCGATGCCGCGCAGGCCGCGAATCAGCGCGTCGCGCTGCGGGCCCGAACTCAGCACGGACAGGCGGTGCAAGAACGCGTCGGTCGTGCGGGATGATGTGGTGTTTGGCATTGATGCGAGTCGGGCGTTGTCGGCCGGCATGCGCCTTCGCCGCTCGCGGGCGAGCATGGCGCTGACGACAACGTTCGGCAAATTTTTCAGTAGCGGGCACTTTAACATCTCGCCACGGGGCCTGCTTGAGGCCGCTTCGGCGGGCTGTGCCGGCCCGCTTGCCCGTCTGTTTCGACGACGAAAACGCGGTTGTGACCAGAAGATTCCGGCGGGATTTTTCGTGGATTCTGAAGTGCGCGCGAACTCAACCGCCGCGCGCCGCGCCCGCCCGATCCGCCACCTCATTCCACAGATGCATCGCGGCGTAAGCGCGCCAAGGCCGCCACGCGTCGGTTCGCGTGCGTTGCTGCGCGGGCCGCGCGAGCGACGGATCGCGCGCGCAGATCGACTGCATCAGCACGAGATCCCACGCAGGCCACGCGTCGGCATCGCGCCACGCGCGCATCGCGACATATTCGACAGTCCACGGGCCGATGCCGGGCAAAGCGAGCAACGCGGCGCGCAGGCTCGTGGCGTCGGCGGCGGCGCTGTCGAGCGGCACGTCGCCCGTCGCGACAGCCCGCGCAAAACCCTGCAACGCCGCCACGCGCTTGCCCGGCATGCCGATCTGCGCGAGATCGATGCTCGCGAGCGCCTCCGGCGTCGGAAAACGCCACGCCGTGTTCTCATGCGGATGCCCGTCGATCCGCTCGCCCCCGCGCTGCACGAGGCGCCCGATGATCGTGGTCGCGGCCTTCACGCTGACCTGCTGGCCGACGATCGCGCGCACCACCAGTTCGAAGCCCGACCACGCGCCGGGTACGCGCAAGCCTGGCGCGGCGTCGATCAGCGGCGCGAGCCACGGGTCACAGGCGAGATCGGCGCCGATCTTCTTCGGATCGGCGTGCAGATCGAACATTTTTGCAATCGGCGCGGCGAGCGCGTCGGCGTGACGGCTCACCGGGCCTTCTATGCTCGCGACAAGACACCGCTTGCGTGGATGCTGGCGCACGCTGAGCGTGCCGCTGTCGCCCGTCCATTCGATCGCGCGACGATACGCGCCCTCTTCCACGGTCTCGACGCCTGGTGTCGCGCGTCCGCTGAAAAAGCGCAGCAGACGCGGCCAGTCGAATGGCGGTTTATAAGGCAATTCCAGGGTTGCGACGTCGTCAAGCGTGCTCACGCGGCGTGGTCCAGTTTGGTGGCCGCAGGCGTGCGGCCGGGTTCATCGGATGAAATGGCGCGGGCGTGTTGCGCCTCGTTATCGAGCAGCGCGGCCTTGCGCGGCAAACCCCAGCGATATCCGGCCAGCGCCCCGCCTTTTTGCACGACGCGATGGCACGGAATGGCCAGCGCGACCGGATTCGTCGCGCAGGCGCTCGCCACCGCGCGCACGGCACGCGGCGCGCCGACCGCTTCGGCGATGTCCGTGTAGCTGCGCGTCTCGCCGTACGGAATGCGCCGCAGCGCGTCCCACACGCGTTGCCGGAAGGCCGTCGCGGCGATGTCGAGCGGCAGATCGAAGTCCTGGCGCGTGCCACGCAGATACGCGTCGATCTGCGCGATGAACGGCGCGAGCCGCTGCGGATCTTCGAGCAGATCCGCATTGGCGAATTCACCGCGCAGTTCGTCGACGAGATACGCGGCGTCGTCGCCGAAACCGAGCTTGCAGATGCCTTTGTCCGTGGTGGCCACGAGCACAAAGCCGAGCGACGTCGGCGCGCTCGCGTAGCGCACCGTGAGCCCTGCGCCCTTGCGGCGATACGCGGACGGCGCCATGCCCAATTCCGCCGATGCGCTGTCGTACATCCGCGAAGGCGAATTGAAGCCGGCGTCGAGCGTGGCGCGCGTGACGTCCGCGCCGCGCTTGAGCGCGTCGCGCAAGGCGGCACCGCGCTGCGCGGCCTGGTACTGACGCGGTGACACGCCCACCACGCGCTTGAACAGGCGCTGAAGATGGAATGGGCTGACATGCACGGCGTCGCTGAGTTGCGCGAGCGTGAGACGCTGTTGCGGATCGGCGTCGAGCGCGGCGCAAGCACGGTTCACGATGTCGAGTTCGCGCGGCAAGCCGCCCGGCTGACAGCGCTTGCAATCGCGGAAGCCCGCGGCACGCGCGGCGTCGGCGCTGGTGAAAAAAGCCACGTTCTCGCGACGCGGCTGCCGCGAAGCACACGACGGGCGGCAGAACACACCTGTCGTCTTCACGCCGTAGAAAAATTCGCCGTCGGCCTGCGGATCGCGGCGCGTGACAGCTTCCCAGCGCTCGTCGTCGGAATGCCAAGCGGCGGATTCACCGAGCGTGCCGATTTCCGTGGAGTGGAGGTTGCGGTTCATGATGATGGTCCCGGATAGAAGCTGTCGATGCTCCCTAATTTAAGCCGCATGCGTACACAGTACGCTCCGGTTCTTGCTGTGTCATTGCGGGTCTCCGCAGGTCAGCGGCCCGCTGGACGCCCCGCCCACTGCCCGTTTTGCCTCACGATGCGACAATTTCGCACGATATCGGGTTTTCCCTTAAAAAGTTATTGCGTCGCACCAGACGGGTGTGTATATTAGTACTTGTCTCCTCCATGTCTCCTCCTGATATGGATTCAGCCCGCTCCACATAGAGCGGGCTTTTTTTCGTCTGTACATTCTGCATCCGACCCCTGTTGCTCCTCATCGGACGATTTCGTCGCGCTCCCAAGCTCCGCTTTCTTCTATCTTCTAAACTGGCTGTTCAACCGTTTCGCAAGCCGGACACTTGGAGCCGTTCCATATGAAGATTCATATCCGCGAGATCGATCACGTGGTGATTCGGGCGTCGAACGTCGAAACCATGGCGCGCTTTTATTGCGATGTGCTTGGTTGCAGTTTGGAGAAAGAGCAGCGCGAACTGGGTCTCACGCAATTGCGTGCGGGGCGCTCGCTGATCGACCTGTTGCAGGTCGGCGCGAAGCTCGATCACGCCGAAAACGGCGTGCCCGGCGCGGGACGGAACATGGATCACGTGTGTCTGCGCGTCGAACCTTTCGACGCCGAGGGGCTCAAGGCGCATCTCACGGAACACGGCGCGCGGCTCGGCGAGCAGGCGCTGCGCTATGGCGCGGACGGCTATGGGCCGTCGCTGTATCTGTTCGACCCGGAAGGCAATATGGTCGAACTCAAAGGGCCGCCGGAAGCGGCGCGCGTGACGTCGATCTGAACGTCGTTGCGCGGGCGGCGAACTTCAGGCGCCCGCAGGCTCCTTGAGCACCGTCCACTCGATTTTCACGGCATCGGCGTCGGCGCTGCCGAGCCAGGCTTCGCCGTCCTGCACGGTGCATTGCAGCCGCATCGTGCGTTCGGCGAGCGAGCCGAGGTCCGCCGCGACGCTCTCGCCGAGCGACCACACCGTCACATTGCGCATGCGCTCGACCTTATTACGCACGCCCTGCCACCAGATGTCCGAAGCGCGGCCACCGTAGGCGATCACGATCACGTCGTTCGAGCGCCCGCTTGCCTTCGCGATGCGCCGCTCGTCGGGCTGCCCGACTTCGATCCACGTTTCGATCGCGCCGGTCAGATCCTTTTGCCAGAGGTCCGGCTCGTCGACATCCGACAAACCTTTGCAGAATTCGAGCCGTTCCTGCGCGAACAGCGCGAAGGCGGCGACGCGGACCATCATCCGTTCGTCGGTTTCCGACGGATGACGCGCGATGGTGAGCGAATGATCGGCGTAATAGTGCCGGTCCATGTTGGCAATCTGCAGTTCTGCCTTGTAAATCGTCGATTTGAGAGCCATGCCGTTGTTAAACCAGACGCTCGCCCCTGCGGAGCGAACGGAAAATGAGTCGTCGACAGCGCGCTGCCGTCTACCGTGTTTGTTGTACATTTTGCGTCCCTCCCGCGCCGTTTACCGGCCATCTCATAGACGGGAAGAAGCATTTATCGAGCCATGATCGGCTCCGAAGGCGCGCCGTAGACCTCGCCCGCCGCCTCTCGTAGCGCGTCGAGCACCACCGAGGCCGCCGGAGAAAGCAGATGCGACTGGCGCGTGATGATACCGAATGTATCCATTCTGCACGGTAAATCGATCGGCATACGCTTTAACACACCGTACTGTTGGTACTGCCGCGCCACTTCGTCGGGTAAAACCGCCAACATGTCGCTCTGAAGCAGCAGGCTCGAAATGGCCAGAAAATTGTTGGTATTGACCACGTTTTGCGGCGGATTCAAGCCGATTTGCGAAAACATCAGATCGAAACGATGCCGCAAAACGCTGCCCGGCGGATGCAAAACCCAGCTTGCGTTGACGATCCCGCGAAGCGTCAAACCTGTCTCATTTTCGAGAGGATGTCCAGGACGCGCGACCACGCAGAGCGGCTCGTCGGCGAGCGGTTCATAACGCACGTCTTCCTTGAACTGGTTCTGCCGTTCGAGCACGCGGCCGATCATGATGTCGAGTTCGCCCTCGGCGAGCCGCGGCAGCATCACATCGGAGGTTTCGACTTCGGCCCAGATCTGCAGCTGCGGATAGCGCTCCTTCACGTTGGCGACCGCGCGCGGCACCATCGTCGCGGCCGCCGCCGCAATCACGCCGATGCGCACCTGCCCCGCGAGGCCGGCGCGCAGCGCCGAGATTTCGTCGTGCGCGTGGCTCAGATTGGACAGCACCATGCGCGCGTGACGGATCATCACTTCGCCGTAGAGCGTCGCATGCATGCCGTGCGGCGTGCGGTCGAAGAGGCTCACGCCCAGCATGTCCTCCAGCTCCTTCAACAGACGCGAAGCCGCCGGCTGCGTCATGCCGAGCACGTCGGCGGCGCGCCGCACGTTGCCCTCTTCCTCCATGGCCGCGAGCAGCAGCAACTGCCGCGTCTTGAGCCGCGCCCGCACGAACCAGTTCGAGTAGCTACGCGTCATGGCTTCTGTCTCCCCGCTTGTTGCGCCGAATGGCTTCAATCATGCCATACCGGAATTGTTATCGGGATAGCCGAAAAAGGGATTGGAAAGTTATTGGGCCGGCTCATACCATTCGTGGACTTTCAGCCTCTCATGTCGCCCTTCGTCGATGAACCGAGATCCGCTCATCCCGCTCGTTGCGAGTCCGCTGCGCCATTACATCAATGGCGGCTGGCAGACGGGCGCGACCACGGGCGTCTCGCTGAATCCGTCGGATCTGGACGACCCCGTCGGCGAATATGTTCGCGCCGACGTCCGGCAAACCGATAGCGCGATCGAAGCGGCGAACGCCGCCTTTGACGAGTGGTCGGCGAGTTCCGCGCAGCGCCGCGCGGACGCGCTCGACGCGATCGGCAGCGAAATACTCGCGCGCCGCTACGAGCTTGGCCGTCTGCTCGCGCGGGAGGTCGGCAAGACCTTGCACGAAGCGCTGGCCGAAGCCACGCGCGCCGGCCAGACTTTCAAACTGCTCGCCGCCGACGCCCAGCGCGCATATGCCGAGCCGGTCGCGTCGGCGCGCGCGGGCGTCGAAATCGACATGACACGCGAGCCGCTCGGTGTGGTCGGCATCATCACGCCGTGGAGCGCGCCGCTCGCCATCGCCGCGGCCAGAATCGGGGCGGCGCTGGCGCACGGCAACTGCGTCGTGTTCAAGCCGGCTGAATCGACTCCGGCTTGCGCCGCGGCGCTGGCATCCATCGTGAGCCGCGCGGGTTTGCCCGCAGGCGTTTTCAATCTGATGATGGGCAGCGGCCGGCAGGTCGGCGCGCGCATCGTCGCGCATCCGCTTGTCGCGGCCATCAGCTTCAGCGGCTCGGCGGAAACGGGCACGCGCGTGTTGCAGGCCGCCGCGGCCCGCCAGGCGCGCGTGCAACTGGAGATGGGCGGCAAGAATCCGTTCGTAGTGCTGGCGGATGCCGATCTGGACAGCGCCGTCGATGCCGCCTTGACCGGCGCCTACGGCTCGACCGGACAACGCAGCACGGCGGCGGCGCGGCTCGTGGTCGAACGCGCAGTGTTCGAGCCGTTCGTCGACGCGTTGCAGGCGAGACTCGCCAAGCTCACCGTCGATCACGCGCTGAAGCACGGCACGGACATGGGCCCGGTCGCCAACGCCGCGCAGCTCGAACGCAATCTCGACTACGTGCGCATCGGCGAGCAGGAAGGCGCGCAATTGCTCCACGGCGGACGACGGCTCGAACGCGCGACGCGCGGCTACTTCTTCGAGCCGGCGCTGTTCATGGGCGAATCCGAGCATCGCATTGCGCGCGAAGAAATCTTCGGTCCGCTCGCGGTCGTGCTGCGCGCCGACGACTACGACCACGCGCTGCATCTCGCGAACGACTCCGCGTACGGGTTGTGCGCGGGCATCTGCACACGCTCGCTCGCCCGCGCGCGGCACTTCCGCCGCCACGTGCATAGCGGCCTCGTCACGATCAATCTGCCGACCACGGCAGTCGAGCACCACGCGCCGGGCGGCGGGCGCAAGTCCTCCGCGTATGGCTCGGCCGACGCCGCTTTCTGGACCGCCGTGAAAACGGCTTACGTCGCGAGCTGATGGTGACGACACCTCTTCACGCGGCCGCCTGTTCGACAGCCAACCTGTTCTTACGACCCGGGTAGCGCCGCCGTATCGCCATGCTGCACATAAACGAAATCAATGCAGCTTTTTCAACCTCAGGAGACAGACATGACCAACAAGCTTCGCCGATTGACGCTCACCGCGATGGCCGCCGCCGCGCTCGCCGCGCCGTTCGCCATGCAACTTTCCGCGCACGCGGATCAGCCGCTCAAAGTCGGCTTTCTCGTGAAGATGCCGGAGCAGGCGTGGTTCATCAACGAACAGAAAGCCGCGACCGCGCTCGGTCAGAAGGACGGCTTTTCGGTGGTGAATATCGGCACGCCGGACGGCGAAAAAGTGCTGTCCGCCATCGACAACCTCGGCGCGCAAGGCGCGAAGGGCTTCGTGATCTGCGCGCCCGACGTGCGTCTCGGACCGGCGATTCAGGCGCGCGCGAAGCGCTACAACATGAAGTTCGTCACCGTCGACGATCAACTGGTCGACTCCAGCGGCAAGCCGCTGCCTAACGTGCCGCATCTGGGCATGTCCGCGTTCAAGATCGGCAATCAGGTCGGCACGGCGATCTCCGAGGAAATGAAACGGCGCGGCTGGAAGCCGGAAGAAGTCGGCGCGCTGCGCATTACGAACTACGAATTGCCGACGGCCAAGCTGCGCACCGATGGCGCGACGCAAACGCTGCTCGCCGGCGGCTTCAAGAAGGAAAACATTTTCGACGCCCCGCAAAAGACGACCGATGACGAAGGCGGCTTCAACGCATCGTCGCCGGTGCTGGCGCAGCATCCGAATATCAAGAAGTGGGTGATCTTCGCGCTCAACGAAGAAAGCGTGCTGGGCGGGGTGCGCGCCACCGAGCAGTTGCACATTCCGGCAGCGGATGTGATCGGCGTCGGCATCAACGGTGCGGGCGAGGCGTTTGCCGAGTTTCAGAAAAAAGAGCCGACGGGCTTCTACGGCACGATCGCCGTCAGCTCGACGATGCACGGCCGCGACAGCACGGAAAACCTCGTCGAATGGATCAAGGAAGGCAAGCAGCCGCCCGCCGACACGCAAACCACCGGCAAGCTGATGGTGCGCAGCAACTGGCAGGACGTGCGTAAAGAACTTGGCATTTAAGCGCGCTCGAGCTTGTACGCGGCGGCCCGCGCCGATCGAAGCGCGGCCCGCCCAGCTTGTCCACCCTTGAGGCTCTTTTGATGACGTCTTCACACACTGCGTCTTCTTCGCGCGCAATCGGCGAGGCGGGCGGCCGGGTGCAAGCGCCCTCGCCTGCGCTTGTTTCCAGCGAGTCTTCCCGCGCGTCGTATCTGCAACTCGACGGCATCACCGTGCGCTTTCCCGGCGTGCTCGCGCTCGACCAGGTGTCGCTCGAAGTGCGGCGCGGCGAAGTGCACGGCCTGATGGGCGAAAACGGCGCGGGCAAGTCCACGCTGCTCAAGGTGCTGTCCGGCGTGAATCAGCCGGCGGCGGGCACCTTGTCGCTCGATGGCGTCGAGCAGCAGTTCGCCACGACCAAGGCGGCGATTGCAGCGGGCGTGGCGATCATCTATCAGGAATTGCATCTGGTGCCGGAACTGACGGTCGCGGAAAACCTGATGCTCGGCGCGCTGCCGAATCGTTTCGGCGTGCTCGACGAAAAGGCCTTGGTCGCGCGCGCGGTGCGCGAACTCGAACGGCTCGGCGAAAAGATCGACCCGTCGCAACAGGTGAAGAATCTGTCGATCGGTCAGCGGCAGATGATCGAGATCGGCAAGGCGCTGATGCGCGACGCGCGCGTGATTGCTTTCGACGAACCGACCAGTTCGCTGTCGTCGCGCGAAACCACGCAACTGTTCCGGATCATTCGCGCGTTGAGAGCCGAGGGCCGCGCGATTATCTACGTGACGCATCGCATGGATGAAGTCTATGAACTGTGCGATCGCGTGACCGTGTTTCGCGACGGCCGCCGCATCGACACATTCGATGCCGGCGCGGGTCTCGATCGCGATCGGCTGATCAGCTGCATGGTGGGCCGCTCGATCGCCGACGTGTACGGCTATCGCACGCGCGAACTCGGCGAGGTGCAACTCGACATCAAGGAACTGATGGGTCTCGGGCTGCGCGAGCCGGCCTCGTTCACGGCGCGCAAAGGCGAGATAGTCGGCTTTTTCGGGCTCGTCGGCGCGGGGCGCTCGGAGTTGATGAAGCTGATCTACGGCGCGGTGAAACCCACCGCCGGCGAGATCGCGCTCAAAGGCAAGCCGGTGCGCTTCGCCACGCCGCGCGACGCCGTGCGCGCGGGCGTCGCGCTCTGTCCGGAAGATCGCAAGCAGGAAGGCATCGTGTCGATCGCTTCGGTTTCGGACAATCTGAACATCAGTTGCCGCCGGCATTTCAGCCGCTTCAACGTGCTCAACCGACGCAAGGAAGCGCAAACCGCCAAAGAGTTCATCGGCAAGCTCTCGATCAAGACGCGCAATGGCGAGACGCCGATCGGCACGCTCTCGGGCGGCAATCAGCAGAAGGTGATTCTGTCGCGCTGGCTCGCGGAAGACATCGACGTGTTTCTGATGGACGAGCCCACGCGCGGCATCGACGTCGGCGCGCGCAGCGAAATTTACGGGCTGCTGTATGGGCTCGCCGAGGCGGGACGCACGGTGATCGTCGTGTCGAGCGATCTCGCCGAAGTGATCGGCGTGACGGATCGCGTGATCGTGATGAAGGAAGGCCGCCTCGTGGGCGACCTGCCGAAAGCGCAGGCCACGCCGGATGCGCTCATCAAGCTCGCGCTGCCCCGCTGACGCCGCACGCCAACCGAACCGACCTGACGCCGAACCGCCCCGACCATACGAAGGCCACTGAATCGCGCCGTCGAATCGAAGAACGGCATTGAAACGGAACACACATCATGCATACACCTTCAACCGACTCCTCCACGCCAGCCGTCGCCTCCGCGGGTTTGAGCGCGCGCGCCGCGCGCACCTGGGATCTGATCAACAAGTCCGGCATCGTGATGGTGTTCATCATCCTGTTCGCCGCGCTGTCGTTCACCGTGCCCGACTTTCTCAGCTCGCGAAACATTCAGGGCCTGCTGCTTTCCGTCACGCTGATCGGGTCGATCTCCGTCACGATGATGTTCGTGCTCGCACTCGGCGAAGTGGATCTTTCGGTGGCGTCGATTGTGGCGTTCGCGGGCGTCGTGGCCTCCACGCTGATCACCGCGACTCATAGCGTGCTGCTCGGCGTCGCCGCCGGCGTGCTCGCGGGCGGCGCGGTCGGACTGGTGAACGGCGTGCTGGTCGCGCGCTACAAGATCAACTCGCTGATCGTCACGCTCGCGATGATGGAAGTCGTGCGCGGCCTTGCGTACATCACGTCGAACGGCGATGCGGTGATGATCTCGGAAGAGCGCTTCTTCGATCTCGGCGGCGGCTCGTTCCTCGGCATTTCGTATCCGATCTGGAGCAACATCGTCGGCTTCGTGCTGTTCGGTTTTCTGCTGAAGAAAACGGTGTTCGGCAAGAACGTGCTGGCCGTCGGCGGCAATAGCGAGGCCGCCTTGCTGGCCGGTTTGCCGGTCACGCGCATCAAGATCACGGTGTTCGTGCTGCAAGGTCTCGTGACCGGTTTTGCAGGCGTGATGCTTGCGTCGCGGATGAGTTTGGGCGATCCGAAAACGTCGGTCGGTCTCGAACTCGGCGTGATTTCCGCGTGCGTGCTCGGCGGCGTGTCGTTGACGGGCGGCGTCGCGACGATTTCCGGCGTGCTGGTGGGCGTCCTGATCATGGGTTCCGTGCAGGACGCGATGAGCCTGATGAACGTGCCGACCTTTTATCAATACCTGATTCGCGGCGGGATTCTGCTGCTCGCGGTGCTGTTCGACCAGTTCCGCCGCAGCAAGCGCGTGCACTGAACCCGCCGATCGCGCGCTCTTACATGTTTGCCAACAGGAGATTTCATGGCTGATTCCAACCAGACTAAAAAGCCGCTACGCAGCCAGGCGTGGTTCGGCCTCAAGGACCGCGACGGTTTTCTGCACCGCTCGTGGATGAAAAACCAGGGCATTCCGCACGACGAATTCGACGGACGTCCCGTGATCGGCATCTGCAATACGTGGTCGGAACTCACGCCGTGCAACGCGCACTTCCGCGAACTCGCCGAATACGTGAAAAAAGGCGTGCATGAGGCCGGCGGCCTGCCGCTCGAATTTCCGGTGATGTCGCTCGGCGAAACCAATTTGCGGCCCACGGCCATGCTGTTTCGCAACCTCGCTTCGATGGACGTCGAGGAATCGATTCGCGGCAATCCGATGGACGGCGTGATTCTGCTCGTCGGCTGCGATAAGACCACGCCCGCGCTGCTGATGGGCGCGGCGTCGTGCAATCTGCCGTCGCTCGCGGTGTCGGGCGGGCCGATGCTCAACGGCCGGTTCCGCGGCAAACACATCGGCTCGGGCACGGGCGTTTGGCAAATGTCCGAGGAAGTGCGCGCCGGTTCGATGACGCAGGAGGAATTCACCGAAGCCGAGTCGTGCATGAACCGCTCGCGCGGCCATTGCATGACGATGGGCACGGCGTCGACGATGGCCTCGATGGTCGAATCGCTCGGCATGGGCCTGCCGCACAACGCGGCGATTCCCGCCGTGGATGCGCGCCGACAGGTGCTCGCGCATCTGGCCGGACGGCGCATCGTCGACATGGTTCGCGAGGATCTGACGATGGACAAGATTCTCACGCGCCAGGCGTTCGAAAACGCGATCCGCACGAACGCGGCGATTGGCGGCTCGACCAATGCGGTCGTGCATCTGATCGCGCTCGCGAAGCGTATCGGCGTGGAGCTTTCGCTGGAAGACTGGGAGCTTGGCTCGGACGTGCCGTGTCTCGTGAACCTGCAGCCGTCGGGCGAATACCTGATGGAAGATTTTTACTACGCAGGCGGCTTGCCGGCGGTGCTGAAGCAACTCGGCGAGCAAGGTCTGCTGCATCGCGAGGCGCTGACCGTCAACGGTAAAACGATCTGGGACAACGTGCGCAACGCGCCGAATCACGACGAGAAAGTCATCACCACGTTCGCCGAGCCGTTCAAGCCGAAGGCGGGCATCGCGGTGCTCAAGGGCAATCTCGCGCCGAACGGCGCGGTGATCAAGCCGTCGGCGGCGACCGCGCAGTTGTTGAAGCATCGCGGACGCGCGGTCGTGTTCGAGAACATCGAGGAACTGCACGCGAAGATCGACGACGAGTCGCTCGACATCGACGAAAACTGCATCATGGTGCTCAAGGGCGCCGGGCCGAAGGGTTATCCGGGCTTCGCGGAAGTGGGCAATATGCCGCTGCCGAAAAAGGTGCTGCAAAAAGGCATCACGGACATGGTGCGCATTTCCGATGGACGCATGAGCGGCACGGCGTACGGCGCGGTGGTGCTGCACGTGTCGCCGGAAGCGGCCGCGGGCGGCCCGCTCGCGTTCGTGCAGACGGGCGACATGATCGAACTCGACGTCGAGGCGCGGCGCCTGCACCTCGACGTCACCGACGACGAACTCGCGCGACGGCGCGCCGCATGGCAGGCGCCCGAGTCGCCGAAGCGCGGCTACTACAAGCTTTACGTCGAACACGTGCTGCAAGCCGATCAGGGCGCGGATCTCGATTTCCTGGTCGGATCGAGCGGCGCGCCCGTGCCGCGCGATTCGCACTGAACGGCGAGCCGCCGCGCCGGCGGCTCGAACGGTTGTTCCCTGCGCTTTGCGAGAAGGCGTACTGCCGATGCGGATCGACATCACCGCATCGGCTTTTTTATTTGCGGGCCGCGCCAATGCGCTTTACGTCCGCCAATAAAAAAATCGGCGCGACATTCACAATGTCCAACCGACTTCTTTAATCGCAACTTCACCCTCTCCGGCGTTTAAAAGCCGGAGATTGCGCACTTAGCGTTTTACGATGTTATTGCTTGATGAACCGATCATTCGCCCAAAGGCCCTGCGTGTCGCTATTCGCCGCATTCACAAACTCGATGTCGTGGCCGACCACGCGCACCACGCGGAAGCTCGAATTTTCTGGCGTCGAAACGCATTGGTATCCGGAGAAGAATTCCTGCATTTTTTGCTGTTCACCCGCTTGCGCGTGCACGTCGGCGGCGTCGAGTTTGTCTTTCGACAGACAGCCATACGCGTTGGCCTTGAACTGAATGGTCTGCTGCGGTTTGATCAAGGCGTCTTGTGCCTGAACGCTTGCGGCAGCCAAACTTGCAATGGCGAAAACAAGGGCGATTCGAGTTTTCATTTTGATCCTCCGGTGCGGGCCAATTGCTCAGGTTAGCTATGTATTTAACTTCAACGTCTAACCCGCAACTTGCACTTTAGGAGAACGCGCAGGAACAACAAGCACAACTTGTGTGCGGTCGCAACAGCGGCGAATTGTCGCAGTGTGCGCCGCACCTGCCTAAACGTTAGGCAGCACGCGAAACATCTGGATTTCGAAGGGATCACTAAAAGACCGGCCGCACGCGGCTCATTAGCCCGTAACGGTTTGCGAGGCATATCCGCGTAAACGCCATACTCAATTTAAGCGATTTAATACAACGTATATCGAGCTTGGTGCATCGCACACAAAGTCATTTCGGCAGTTGAAACAAAGCCATGAAATAACGGTGCAGATGCAGAAGATAAAGAATGCCAGACAGCGCCTGTCGCGATGCGGCGGGGCGATTCACCCGATAGCCGCGAGCCGGGTACGTGCGGTGCTCTACAATTCAAATCAAGCTCGTGCGAACGGAGGCCATCGTGATGGAGAACCTGATATTGGGCGTGTTTCTCGTCCTTCCTCTGCTGATCGTCGCGTTCCTTTTCTCCGACGAATTGTGGCAGGAACACCGGCATCTGCACGACATGCATCCGCTGCACGCGAAGCCGCGGCGCATGGACTGGCGCCATCCGCTGCGCCGTTCGCGGCATCGGTTGTAACGCGCGGCTTGACTGCCTTCGCCGCGCCTCAGTCCGCTCGCCAATACGCGCGAATGCGTTTGGCGAGCGCCTCCAGCGTGTCCGCATCGGCGACGTCGCGGGCGTGCATGCGCAGCGGCTGGCCTTCCCAGCGCGGAATGACGTGAAAGTGCACGTGCGGTACCGTCTGCCCGGCAGCCGCGCCATTGAATTGACCGATGAACACGCCGTCCGGACGCAACGCCCCGCGCACTGCAACGGCGAGCTTCTGCGTCATGCGCATGCACGCAATGGTCGCCGCATCCGACAAATCGAAAATCTCCGCGACCGCTTCTTTCGGCACCACCAGCAAGTGGCCGTCGGCCTGCGGCATCAGATCCATGAAGGCGAGCGCCGCGTCGGTTTCCGCCACTTTGATGCAGGGTAATTCGCCGCGCAGAATCTTCGCGAAGGGATTGTTGTTGTCGTAGCTCATCGTGCTTTGCTCCTGATTGCAGGCTGGTCAGGGATGGAAAGGCCGCTTTGGCGGCTATTGTCCCGCAGATCTGTTACAGCGCGGCGTGCCTGAGCACGCGTCAGTGCCAGTCGGTCGCGACATCGTCCGGGTCGGTCAGCGTCAGTCCCGACGACGGCAACGGCAGCGCCGTCTTGTAGCGCACCTGCTTGAGCGCGAAGCTCGAACGGATATTGGAAATGCCCGGAATCTTTGTCAGATGATCGACGATGAAGCGCTCCAGCGTCTGCATGTCCGGCATCACGACGCGCAGCAGATAGTCGGCGTCGCCTGTCATCAGATAGCACTCCATCACCTCGGGTCGCTCCGAAATGGCCTGCTCGAAGCGCAGCAGCGCGTCTTCCACCTGTTTTTCCAGACTCACCTGAATGAACACGTTGATGCGCAACCCAAGCGGCTCCGGGTTCAGCAGCGTGACCTGCTGCTTGAAGAGACCGAGTTTTTCGAGCGCGCGCACGCGGTTGAAGCACGGCGTGGGCGACAGATTCACCGAGCGCGCCAGATCGGCGTTGGTGATGCGCGCGTTCTGCTGCAACTGGCTCAGAATGCCGATGTCGATGCGGTCGAGCCGTCTGGTCGGGGTGGTCATAGTCGAAATATTCCGTGGGCGAAGCAAAATCCGGAATAAATAGCCTATCTCAGTGTGAGATCGCAAGCAAATGAGACGCTCATTTTGTGGACTCGCAAGTACCATTGACTCACTCGATCTTGAACCGAACGCCTCGATGCGGGAGTGGTGCCATGACGGATTTGTCCAGCGGTAACGAGCAGGTGCGGTCTCTGGGTGCCGGGCGCGCCGAACCGGCAGACGCCGATCCGCAGGAGACCGCCGAGTGGCTGGAGGCGCTCGACGCGGTCGTCGAACACGTGGGCCGCGAGCGCGCGCAATTTCTGTTCGACAAGCTCGCGAGCCACGCGCTGTCGCTCGGCGTCGAATCGGCGCGCACCAACGTCACGCCATATCGCAACACGATTGCGTTCGCGGATCAGCCGCGCTATCCGGGCAATCTCGAAATCGAAGAGCGGCTTGCCGCGGCGCTGCGCTGGAACGCGCTCGCGATGGTCGTGCGCGCGAACCGGGCGTACGGCGAACTCGGCGGACATATCGCGAGCTACGCGTCGGCGGCGGATCTGTTCGAGGTCGGCTTCAACCATTTCTTCCGCGCGTCGGCGCCGGGCACGCAAGCGGGCGAGGGCACGGGCGATCTCGTGTATTTCCAGCCGCATTCTTCGCCTGGCGTGTATGCGCGGGCCTATCTCGAAGGCTTCCTGTCCGAAGAGAATCTGGAGCATTACCGGCGCGAAATCGGCGGTCCTGGCCTGTGCTCGTATCCGCATCCCTGGCTGATGCCGGACTTCTGGCAGTTTCCGACCGGCTCGATGGGCATCGGTCCGATCAACGCGATTTATCAAGCGCGCTTCATGCGTTACCTCGCGAATCGCGGCCTCGCGCAAACGGCCGGCCGCAAGGTGTGGGGCTTTTTCGGCGACGGCGAAATGGACGAGCCCGAATCGACCGGCGCGCTTTCGCTCGCCGCGCGCGAAAGGCTCGACAATCTCGTGTTCGTAATCAACTGCAATTTGCAGCGGCTCGACGGTCCGGTGCGCAGCAATGGCCGGATCATCGACGAACTGGAGGCGCATTTCGTCGGCGCCGGCTGGAACGTGATCAAGGTGATCTGGGGCTCGGACTGGGACGCGCTGTTTTCGCGCGACCGCAGCGGCGCGTTACTGCGGGCGTTCGCGCACACCGTCGACGGCCAGTTCCAGACTTTCTCGGCGAATGACGGCGCTTACAACCGCGAACGCTTCTTCGGCCAGAACCCGGAGCTGGCCGCGCTCGCCGCGCAATTGAGCGACGAGGACATCGACCGCCTGCGCCGCGGCGGTCACGACGTGCGCAAACTGCACGCCGCTTACGCGAAAGCGCTCGCGCATCGCGGCCAGCCGACCGTGATTCTCGCGAAGACGATGAAGGGCTTCGGCATGGGCACCGCCGGGCAGGGCCGCATGACCACGCATCAACAGAAGAAGCTCGATTTCGACGACCTCAAGGCGTTTCGCGACCGCTTCCGCCTGCCGCTCACGGACGCCGACGTCGAACAGCTGAAGTTCTACAAACCCGCGGAAGAGAGCCCGGAAATGCATTACCTGCATGCGCGCCGGGCCGCTCTCGGAGGCTATCTGCCCAGAAGGCGGAGAGTTGCATCGGAAGGGCTGATCGTCCCGCCGATGTCCTCCTGGAGCCAGTTCGCGCTGGATTCCAACGGCCGCGAGATGTCCACGACGATGGCGCTCGTGCGCATGCTGACCGCGCTGCTGAAGGACGCCCAGGTCGGCCCGCGCGTGGTGCCGATCGTCGCCGACGAGGCGCGCACCTTCGGCATGGCGAACATGTTCCGCCAGGTCGGCATCTATTCGCCGCTCGGCCAGTTGTACGAGCCCGAAGACCTCGGCTCGATGCTGTATTACCGCGAGGACACGCAAGGCCAGATTCTGGAGGAGGGCATTTCGGAGGCGGGCGCGGTGTCGTCGTGGATCGCGGCGGCCACGTCGTACAGCGTCCACGATCTGCCGATGCTGCCGTTCTACATCTACTACTCGATGTTCGGTTTTCAGCGTATTGGCGATCTGATCTGGGCGGCGGCGGACCAGCGCGCTCGCGGCTTCCTGATCGGCGCGACCTCCGGCAAGACGACGCTCGGCGGCGAGGGCTTGCAGCATCAGGACGGCACGAGCCACCTGGCGGCATCGACGATCCCGAATTGCCGCGCCTACGATCCCGCGTTCGCATATGAACTCGCGGCGATCGTCGACGAAGGAATGCGCGAGATGGTCGAAGCGCAGCGCGATGTCTTCTACTACGTCACGGTGATGAACGAGAACTACGCGCAGCCTTCCGTGCGCGGCGGCGAGCTCGCGGGCATGCGCGAGGGCATTCTGAAGGGCATTTATTCGCTGACGCCAAATGCCGAAGAAGCGGCGCGCGCGCAGATTCAACTGCTCGGCGCCGGCGCGATTCTCGGTGAAGTGATCGCCGCGCAGCGTCTGCTCAAAGACGACTGGCAGATCGAGGCGGCGGTGTGGAGCGTGACGAGCTTCACCGAATTGCAGCGCGACGGTATGGCGGCCGAGCGGCGCGCGCGCCACGGCGGGCGTTCGGAGGCCGCTTCGGAGGCGCCGTACGTCACGCGGGCGCTCGCGGCATCGCAAGGTCCGGTCGTCGCGGCCACGGATTACGTTCGCGCCGTGCCGGAGCTGATTCGCGCCTATGTGCCGCGCCGCTACGTGACGCTCGGCACCGACGGCTTCGGCCGCAGCGACACCCGTCAGGCGTTGCGCGAATTCTTCGAGGTGGACCGCAAGGCGATCGCGATGGCGGCGTTGAAAGCGCTGGCGGACGAGGGCGCCGTCGACGCGCGCGTGCTCGGCGACGCGCGTCGAAAGTATTACGGCGACGCGCCGCTCAGCGCCGCCCCGTGGCAATGCTGAAGCGCGCTTGCACGCGCGGTCTTCTGCGGACGTTACATAGGTAATGCGTCGTTACCACTTGCAGCATCTATTTCCGCGCGCATGCCCGACAATTCGTTCCATGCCTCAACGGCGGGAGCGAAACATGAAAAAGATTGCAGTGGCGTTAACGATGGTGGGCAGCTTGGGCGTCGCCGGACAAGCGTCGGCTCATGGTCATGACGGCGGCGACGTGGTCGGCGCGCTGATCGGCGGCGCGGTGTTGGGCGCGGTGGTGACATCGGTATTGAATCCCGCGCCGGTGGTGGCCTACCAGCAGCCCATGTACGCCCAGCCGGCCTATCAGCCCGCGCCCGTTTATGACGGCCCGCCGCCAGGATATTGCTACGACCGATACGAGCGCGCGTATGTGCCGTGCGGAGCGCCGCCGCAGCAATACGGCTATCCGGAGCCCGCGCCGAGATGGTAAGACGCGCAGGCGCGCCGAGGCGGCGCGCTGTCGCTACAGACAAAAAGGCCGTCGCAGTGAACGCGACGGCCTTTTCATTTGGGCGCCGCTAAGTGCTGATCAGTGCTTGTGATGCAGCCACTCGGCGTAATGCGTATCGAGCCAGCGCTCGAGCTTTTGTGGTCCCGCCTTGTGGTGGTAGCGGGACGCCGCCCAGATTGCCGCGCCGACCAGCACCATCACGGTCGGCCCGAGCAGGTAGGCCATCAACGACTCGGACATGGCAGCCTCCATGCAAAAGGTTGCGTCGTTGCTCCAGTGTAGGCGATGGACTGCAGGAAAAAAGCGCCGCGTGACGCAGCGGCGCGGTCGGGCGGCCAAGGTTTGGAGGTGCTGTTTAGTAACCTCTTATGCTAGGTTATTTATCGTTATGAAGCAGTGACTTGCTGCGTACCTGCTTGTCGTTGTGTACCAATAAATCCATGCATAGCTTCGCCGCTGAACTCACCTTTCGCTGCCGGCGCGCTTGCGCGCCGCGTCAAGCTGGGCTTCGACGAAGTCCGCCCAGCGCTGCGAGATTCGGCGCTGTTCGGCATCACCGTTCGCAAGCGCTTTCTCGGATCTGTTTTGGCGCGTTCGCACTGAAGTTTTGTCCCGTTGTGCAGAATCCGCGATCTCGCGCAGATGCGTCGATGCCGTTCGGCGGAAGTCGTGCAGCACGAAATGCTCGACTTCCAGGCCGAGCGCCTTGACCGCCTGGTTCAAGGTGCTTTTCGCAATCGGCCGGTCGTCGCCGCGCACGCTCGGGAACACGAACGTCCGGCTGGCCCGCGTGCGGTGCAGCTCGCGCAGCATCGTCACGGCCTGCTGCGACAGGAAGACGAGCTGATCCGCGTCCTTCTTCACGCGCGCGGCCGGAATGCACCACGACGCGTTGTCGAGGTTGAACTCGTCCCATGTCGATTCGACGAGATCGGATTTGCGCACCATCGTCAGCACCAGCAGATGCAGCGCGAGCTTAAGGGGCCGGCGAATGCTCGATGCTTCGATCGCATGCAGCACCGCGCCGATCTCGTCGCCGGAAAGCACGCGCGTGCGGCTCTCGAACGTGGCGAGGGAGCGCGCCGGCACGACTTCGGCGGGATTGCTGGGCGCGAGTTGCCGCGCGATCAGATACTCATAAAGGCGCTTGATGACGTTGCGCGTATGCAGCGCCATTTTCGGCGAGCCGCGGCTTTTGATTCGCTCGCAGACGGCGAGCACGTCTTCTGCGGTCACCGCCTTGATCGCCATGCCGCCGATGGCGGGCAACACGTCCTTGTCGAGCGCGCGCCGGGTTGTGCGGCGGTACTCGTCCGACTTGCCGGCCATTTCGCTCGCCATATAAAGCTCGGCGGCTTCGCGCAAAACGTCGGCCTTCGCTTCCGCGCCACGGTCGCGCCGCGCGGTGGCGACCGGCGAAACGCCTTGCGCGACCATGTCCGCGTATTTCTGCGCCTTGGCACGCGCGACCCGCAGCGAAATCATCCGGTAGTCGCCAATGGTTGCGAGCGGCTGGCGTTTGCCGTTTAGCGAGTAGCGGAAGCGCCAGATCTTGGTGCCGGTCGTCATGACTTCGATGACGAGGCCGTTACCATCGGCGACGCAGTAACGGGCCGCGCGCGGTTCAAGCGCGCGGATCCGGGATTCGGTGAGGGGAACGGCTAGGCGGGGCATGCTGGAGAGTGCAGGTACGGGGACAGCGCGAGTTTAAACGGTCTCGCCATTGTGTACCAACAAATTGCAGCGATTTAGGTCTGCCTGAACTGATCTGGCGGCTCGCTGCATGATCGCCATATTCCGACGAATGATCCAACCACTGGCTTTTTTCGGTAGCTCACGACTGCCGCGTCACTTGCCAATACAAAACCTGCTAAAAATCACTCCGAGCAGATCGTCCGAACTGAACTCGCCCGTGATCGAATTGAGCTGATCCTGCGCGAGCCGCAGTTCTTCGGCGAAAAGATCCAGCGCCTGCGAGTTCTGATCAGCGTGAGCGGCGGCCGTCGCGAGATGCTCCTGTGCTGTGCGCAATGCAATCAGATGACGCTCGCGCGCCAGGTAGACGCTCTCCGCGCCCGCTTGCCAGCCGGCGATGCGCAGCAGCTCGTCGCGCAAGAGGCTCACGCCGTCGCCCTGTTTCGCCGAGAGCCGCACTTCGCTGAGATCGAGGTCCGCGTCGAGCGCATTGGTTTCGGGCGGAAGACCGACCAGGTCCGTCTTGTTCAGCACGCGCACGACCGGCACGCCCGCGGGGAAGCGTTTCGCGATGGTCTCGTCTTCCGCGGTCATGCCGGTGCGCGCATCCAGCAGATGCAGCACCACGTCCGCGCGCTCGATCTCGCTCCACGTGCGAGCAATGCCGATCTTCTCGACTTCGTCTTCGGTGTCGCGCAAGCCGGCGGTGTCGATCACATGCAGCGGAATCCCTTCGATCTGGATGGTCTGCGCGACCTTGTCGCGCGTCGTGCCGGCAATCGGCGTGACGATGGCAAGCTCCGCGCCCGCGAGTGCATTCAACAGCGACGATTTGCCGACGTTCGGCTGTCCCGCCAGCACGACCGACAAACCCTCGCGTAGCAGCGCGCCCTGCCGCGCCTCGCTCAGCACGTGCGCAAGACGCTCGCGAATGCGGGCGAGCTTGCCGCGTGCATCGGCGGCTTCGAGAAAGTCGATCTCCTCTTCGGGGAAATCGAGCGTCGCTTCGACCAGCATGCGCAGCGTGATCACGTCCTCCACCAATGCGTGGATGTCGCGCGAAAACGCGCCGTCGAGCGAACGGCCCGCCGAGCGCGCGGCCGCCTCGGTGCTCGCCTCGATCAGATCGGCGACGGCTTCGGCTTGCGCCAGGTCCAGCTTGTCGTTGAGGAACGCGCGGCGCGTGAATTCGCCCGGCTCGGCGAGGCGCAGACCGAACGCGCGGCCGGCATCGATGCAGCGTTGCAACACCAGTTGCAGCACGACCGGACCGCCATGTCCTTGCAGTTCGAGCACGTGTTCGCCGGTATAGGAATGCGGCGCGGGAAAGTACAGCGCGATGCCGCGATCGAGCGCGTTGCCGCTGTCGTCGAGGAAGGGCACGTAGCTCGCGTGGCGCGGGGCGAGCGCCTGGCCGGCGAGCGCCTGCATCAGCGGTTGCGTGGCAGCCTCGCCCGCGCGTCCAAACGAAATTCGCACGACCCCGATGCCTCCGCGGCCGGACGCGGTGGCAATGGCGACGATCGGATCTGAATCGGTGGTCAACATGAAAGAGGCGGCAAAAAACGGGAGAGAAGGGCAGGGCGGCGCGGACGTCTTAGCGGCGCCGGGCATTGTAACGCGGGGCCACGCGCGAGCCGGCCACCGACGCTCGTCGTGGGCGTTGCACGCGCTTTGGCGTCGCGATTAAGATTGATCTTAAACAAGCTAGGATTGTTACCGCGCGTCTAGGACAAACTGAGACCTCAGAAGAGGGATGGATCGTCGGAAGCCCCACCACATAGAGAAAATTCGCAAAAATTGACATCCCGCCAAAGAGCATGTTCCCAGCGGCGTGCGAGCTAAAACTATCTCAAATAAGCAAAACATGAGCTTGATTGGTTGTCAACGGGGAGGACGCTGAATTGCACAATCTGGCCCATGCCGACCCTCAAAGAAAAAGCCGCCTTCTCCAAGAGACTGAAGGAAAGTCTGGAGCCGTTGAAAATTCGCGGCGGGACCAAACTCGCCGAACAGTTCAATCTTCGCTATCGCGGCGATCGTCCGGTTACGCCGCAAACCGCGCACAAGTGGCTCACGGGCACGACAATCCCCAAGCCCGACAAGTTGCGCACGCTGGCTGAGTGGTTGAACGTCAAGGAGCATTGGCTCCACTATGGACCTTCGCCCGGCACGAGCGCCAGACCCATGGCGCGCGGCGAGAAATATCCGCCTTCGCAGGAAACCATCGAGCTTGCTTCGAAGATTGCGTCGCTGACGCCGAAAGATCGCTTTCTCGTCGAAGAGATGATCGGGCGCTTCTACGGCGAGGACGCTGAAGAAGAATAACGCCAGCTTCGGCAAGCAAACCGAGTTCATAAAAAAGCCGCCCGGTTCATTGCACCGGGCGGCTTTTTTTGCGGCTGAAGCCGAAGCTGAAGCGCCGTTTGTGTGGCGCGCTTAGCGCGCCACTTGCGCCTTCACCAACATCAGGCCGGCTTCGTCTTCGATTGACCCATCATGCGCGTGATGTAGTACTGCTGTGCGATCGACAGCACGTTGTTCACCACGTAGTACAGCACCAGACCGGCCGGGAAGAAGAAGAACATGACCGAGAATGCGATCGGCATGAACATCATCATCTTGGCCTGAACCGGGTCCGGCGGAGTCGGGTTGAGCCTCGTCTGCAGGAACATCGAGACGGCCATCAGCACCGGCAGGATGAAGAACGGGTCTTGTTGCGACAGATCGTGAATCCAGAGAATCCACGGCGCGCCGCGCATTTCCACCGACGACAGCAGCACCCAGTACAGCGAAATGAACACCGGAATCTGGATCACGACCGGCAGACAGCCGCCGAACGGATTCACCTTCTCGGTCTTGTAAAGCTCCATGAGCGCGGAATTCATCTTTTGCGGATCGCCCTTGAAGCGTTCGCGCAGCGCCTGCATGCGCGGCGTGATCGCCTTCATGCGCGCCATCGACTTGTAGCTCGCGGCCGACAGCGGGAAGAACACCGCCTTGATCAGCAGCGTGAGCAGCACGATCGACCAGCCCCAGTTGCCGACATAGCTGTGAATCTTTTCGAGCAACCAGAAGAGCGGCTTCGCGATGATCGTCACCCAGCCGTAGTCCTTCACCAGTTCCAGACCCGGCGCGATGCCTTCGAGCATGCGCTCTTCTTCCGGGCCGGCGAAAAGACGCGCGGACACGTCGACCGTCTGGCCCGGCGCCAGCGTCGCGACTGCCTGCTTCACGCCGACGCGATACAGCGCCGGATCGATCTTCTCGACATAGATGTCGCGCTTCGCACCTTGCTGCGGAATCCAGGCCGACGCGAAGTAATGCTGCACCATCGCAATCCAGCCGTTATCCGCCTGTTTGGCGAAATCTTCCTTGTTCTTGTCGATGTCGCCGAACGTCATCTTCTGGAAGTGATGCTGGTCGGTGTAGACCGCCGGCCCAATGAACGTGTGCGAGAAGCGCGGAGTTTCCACCGGCTGGTCGTCGCGCACCAGTTCCATGTAAACCGACGGGCTCACCGGCGTGCTGCCGACGTTCTGGATCTTCGTATCGACGCCGATCACATAGCTGCCGCGCGTGAACGTGTAGGTCTTGATGACCTTCACGCCGCCCTTCTCAGGTGACTCGAAGCTGAGCTGGAACGACTTGGCGTCGCCCGTCAGATCGTGCGGCTGATTCGGCAGCGGCGTGTAGATGTCGTTGTGATTCGGGAAATCGCCGCCGAGCAAGCCTGTGCGCGCCAGATACGTGTGATTGGCGGTGCGGTCGAACAGCGTGATGACCAGATCCGGCTGCTTGCCGTCGCCTTGCTTGACGAGCGACAGCTTCGACAGCGTGCCGCCGCGAGTGTCGATCTCGCCGCTATAGACGTCGGTGCTGAACTTGATCAGTTGCGATTGGGCGGCCGCCGGCGTGTTGGCCGGTGCTGCTGCGTTGGTGGCCGGCAAATCGGCGGGCTGGGTTCCCGGCGTCGTGGTTCCCGGTGCGGCGCTACCGACGGTTTTAGTCGGCGTGGCGCTCGGGAAAAACATCGACGGGCGTCCGTGGTCGCGTTGCCAGTTGTCGAACAGCATGACCGCTGACATGAAAAAGATGACCCATAGGACGGTGCGTTTGATATCCATGCGTTGTCTCAGTGTCGATGGAACGGCGCGTCAGCGCTTTTCAGAAGTGGGAGGCGGGACAAGATCGATGCCGCCCGCGGAAAACGGGTGGCAGCGGCAAATACGCCTGGCGGCGAGATAAGTCCCGCGCGCGGCGCCATGATACTGGATTGCTTCGCGCGCGTAATCAGAGCAGGAAGGGTAAAAACGGCACCGGCTGCCGAGCATGGGGCTCACGGCGAGCTTGTAAAAGCGCAATAAAGCGATGAGTACCGTTTGCATGGCTGGTGCGGCCGGACGGCGCCGCGCAACGTGGAGTACCGGACGACGCCCGCCGGCCGGGGCTGCCGGCGATGCACCGGCGGCCTGAACGGGAAAGCGGGCGGTCACTTGAGCGTCATTCCGTTGCAGGCGCTTCCGCGGGCGGCGCCTGACGACGGGCAATTTCGCGCGCTGCCTTGTCGAGCAGCGCCTCGATTTCACTGCGGCACAGCGACTTCAACGGCGGCGACGAGGCGCTCGGCAAAGCTTTCCTGTCAAAGCGCGTGTGCAAACGCAGCAGCACATCCCAACCGCCGAATTCCGCGCGCCGCAGCCGGAAGGCTTCACGCGCGATTCGACGTACCAGATTACGCGTGGCCGCGCGCGGCGCATACTTCTTGCCGATCACGAGACCGAGGCGAGCGTCATTGCCGGTGGGCCGCCCGTACACGACGAAGTGCGCAGTGCGGCGCCATGGGCGCAAACGAAAAACGGATGAAAATTCATCCGTTTTCAGTAGCCTTGCGGCTTTTGGGAAGGCGGCTTGCGCTCGCAACGGTACGGAGCCCTGCTGCGGCGCCTCTGCCGGTCCCGCTTCGCCGCGGGCGTCACCTGGCACAGTCTGGCCTGGCACAGACAGAGCGCGCAATCCGCTCGCCTGCCTTAGATCGCGAGGCGCTTGCGGCCCTTCGCGCGACGTGCGTTGATGACCTTGCGGCCGCCAGCGGTCTTCATGCGAACGCGGAAGCCGTGGGTGCGCTTGCGACGGGTAACGGAAGGTTGGTAAGTACGTTTCATGTTGCTCTCACTTGATCGAAAAAAAACCGCGCGATCATCGCTGAAAGCGCAATGGCCGGAGGTTCGCTGAATTGGTTTTCGCGGAACCCGCTATTTAAACCGGTTTTTCGTTGACCGTCAATACTTTAGCCGATGCCGCCGGCGCGTGCGATCCGCTTCGCGGGATGATCCGTCCCTGTGGATAACTCACTTTCGCCTTCGATTTGGCGTTAGAATCTCGCCTTACTTCCCAAAAATGATGCACGCCGCTCCGGCTCGCTTGCCCCGCAAACCCTTGTGGCACAGGCGCCTGGGGCTGTTACGCCTGGCTGCTTCGGGCCTTGTTGCGTGCGCGCGACGGGGGCAGCGGCGAACGCCGTGCACACCATAACGACAGCACCTTGATGAACGAATTCTGGCAACACTGTTCCGCATTGCTGGAGCGTGAACTCACGCCCCAGCAGTATGTGACGTGGATCAAACCGTTGGCCCCGGTCGCCTTCGACGCCGCTGCGAACACGCTCAGCATTGCCGCGCCGAACCGCTTCAAGCTCGACTGGGTCAAGAGCCAGTTCTCCGGCCGCATCGCCGATATGGCCCGCGATTTCTGGAATGCGCCGGTCGACGTGCAATTCGTCCTGGACCCGAAAGCCGGCATGCGCGCGCCCGCGGCGACTCCGGCTCCGGCGCGCGCGGGTTCGTCGTCTGCGGCTGTCGGCGGCAATTCGGGCGGCGGCGCGGCGGTGGACGCCGCCGTTGGCGCGGTGCAGGCGGCGCACGCCGCGCGCGCGAATCCGTCGAACGCGGCGCTCGGAGCGCAAAACGCCAGCGCCCGCACGGCGGCGGCCGAAGACGCAGCCGACCTCGATTTGCCGAGCCTCGACGCGAACGAGGCCGCGGCGGCGCGCCGCTCATGGCGTCCGGGCCAGGGCGCGGGCGCGAACGGCAGCGGCGACAACGACTCGATGTACGAGCGCTCCAAGCTGAACCCGGTGCTGACTTTCGACAACTTCGTGACGGGTAAGGCGAACCAGCTCGCACGCGCTGCCGCGATCCAGGTCGCGGACAATCCCGGCATCTCGTACAACCCGCTCTTTCTGTATGGCGGCGTGGGTCTCGGCAAGACTCACCTGATCCACGCAATCGGCAACCAGTTGCTGATGGACAAGGCCGGCGCGCGGATTCGCTACATCCACGCGGAACAGTACGTGTCCGACGTGGTGAAGGCCTATCAGCGCAAGGCGTTCGACGACTTCAAGCGCTACTACCACTCGCTCGATCTGCTGCTGATCGACGATATTCAGTTCTTTTCCGGCAAGTCGCGTACGCAGGAGGAATTCTTCTACGCGTTCGAGGCGCTGGTCGCGAACAAGGCGCAGGTGATCATCACCAGCGACACCTATCCGAAGGAAATTTCGGGTATCGACGACCGCCTGATCTCGCGCTTCGACTCCGGTCTGACGGTCGCGATCGAGCCGCCCGAGCTGGAAATGCGCGTCGCGATCCTGATGCGCAAGGCGCAGTCGGAGTTCGTGAGCCTGAATGAAGACGTCGCGTTTTTCGTCGCCAAGCATTTGCGCTCCAACGTGCGCGAGCTGGAAGGCGCGCTGCGCAAGATCCTCGCGTACTCGAAGTTTCATGGCCGCGAAATCACCATCGAACTGACGAAAGAAGCGCTGAAAGATCTGCTGACGGTGCAGAACCGGCAGATTTCGGTGGAAAACATCCAGAAGACCGTGGCTGATTTCTACAGCATCAAGGTCGCGGACATGTATTCGAAGAAACGTCCGGCGAACATCGCGCGGCCGCGGCAGATCGCGATGTATCTGGCCAAGGAACTCACGCAGAAAAGCCTGCCGGAAATCGGCGAGCTGTTCGGCGGGCGCGACCACACCACGGTGCTGCACGCGGTGCGCAAGATTGCCGACGAGCGCAGCAAGGACGCGCAACTGAACCACGAATTGCACGTGCTGGAGCAGACGCTGAAAGGCTGAGCGGCGCGGACGGGAAAATCGACCTGTTTATTTTCAAACTCGCCCCCATTTTAGTGAGGCGGTTCCGTTTTCAGGCACAATACAGGTTTAACCGCCCGGCGGCCGCGGGCGGATTTCACGCCGTGACGGGCGCTGCGTGGCGCCGGCGGGGAGCTGCGGCTGCGTGCCGGAAATGCTGTCCAGGCGCGCAGGCCGTTATATCAACGAAGGAACTCTATGCAACTGGTCAAGACCGAACGCGATAACCTCCTCAGGCCGCTGCAAACCGTGAGCGGCATCGTCGAACGCCGCCATACGTTGCCGATCCTCGCCAATTTGCTGATTACCAAGAACGGCCCGGACGTGTCGTTCCTGTCGACCGACCTCGAGTTGCAGATCACCACGCGCGCCGATTTCGGCGTGGGCGGCGATTCGGTGGCGACCACGGTGGCAGCGAGAAAGCTCCTCGACATTCTGCGCGCCATGCCCGACGGCCAGGTCACGCTTACGCTGAACGACAAGCGTCTGACGGTGCAATCCGGCAAGAGCCGTTTCGCGCTGCAAACGCTCGCCGCCGACGAATTCCCGACGGTCGCGCAAGCTAAAGACTACGGCGCGAGCCTCGTGGTTCCCCAAAAGACGTTCCGCCAGTTGCTCGGCATGGTCCATTTTTCGATGGCCCAGCAGGACATCCGCTACTACCTGAACGGCATGCTGCTGGTCGTAGACGGCGACCAGCTGATGGCAGTCGCAACAGACGGTCACCGTCTGGCATTTTCGTCGATGAAAATCGAGGGCTCGTTTGCGCGCCAGGAAGTCATCATTCCGCGCAAGACGATCCTGGAACTGCAACGTCTTCTGGAAGATATCGACGACACGCTGAAGATCGACATCGCGCAAACGCAGGTGAAGTTCACCTTCGGTCAGGTCGAACTGGTGTCCAAGCTGGTGGAAGGCAAGTTCCCCGACTTCCAGCGCGTGATTCCGAAGTCGCACAAGAATCAGTTCGTGATTGGCCGTGAAGAACTGCAGCGTTCGCTGCAACGCGCCGCGATTCTGACGTCGGACAAGTTCAAGGGCGTGCGCTGCATCATCGAGCCGGGCCAGTTGAAGATCATGTCCACCAACGCCGATCAGGAAGAGGCGCAGGAAGAACTGGAAATCGCGTACGACGGCGACAGCGTCGATATCGGGTTCAACGTCACGTATCTGCTCGACGTGCTCGCGAACCTGAAGGTCGACATGCTGCAAGTGAGCCTCGGCGACGCCAGTTCCAGCGCGCTGATCACGATTCCCGAGAACGACGAATTCAAATACGTGGTGATGCCGATGCGCATCTGACGCGTCCAATACCAGGAACACACCAAGGGGCGCAGCGCCCCTTTGGCGTTTTTATGGCGTTTTGAAAAGTCCCGAGCAGCAACCCAGCAGTAATGCAGAACCGGAAAAAATCCATGACTGAAACGAACAATACGCAACCCGACAACAGCTACGGCGCTTCGTCCATTCAGATCCTTGAAGGTCTGGAGGCGGTGCGCAAGCGGCCGGGGATGTACATCGGGGATACATCGGATGGCACCGGTTTGCATCACCTCGTGTTCGAAGTGCTCGACAACTCGATCGACGAAGCGTTGGCCGGGTACTGCAACGACATCCAGGTGATCATTCACGCGGACAACTCCATCTCGATCACCGACAACGGCCGCGGCGTGCCGACCGGCCTGAAGATGGACGACAAGCACGAGCCGAAGCGCAGCGCCGCCGAAATCGTGATGACCGAGCTGCATGCCGGCGGCAAGTTCGACCAGAACAGCTACAAGGTGTCGGGCGGCCTGCACGGCGTGGGCGTGTCGTGCGTGAACGCGCTGTCGGCGTGGCTGCGCCTCACGGTGCGCCGCGACGGCAAGAAGCACTTCATGGAATTTCACCGTGGCGTGCCGCAGAACCGCGTGATCGAAGAAATCGACGGCGTGGCGGTGTCGCCTATTCCGGTGGTGGGCGAGACCGAAAATCGCGGCACCGAAGTGCATTTCATGGCCGACGAAACGATCTTCGGCAATGTCGAATACCACTACGACATTCTGGCCAAGCGGATTCGCGAACTGTCGTTCCTGAATAACGGCGTGCGCATCCGGTTGTGCGACCAGCGCTCGGGCAAGGAAGACGATTTCGCGTTTGTCGGCGGCGTGAAGGGTTTTGTCGAGTACATCAACAAGACCAAGAGCGTGCTGCACCCGACCATTTTCCACGTGAGCGGCGAGAAAGACGGCGTGGGCGTGGAAGTGGCCATGCAGTGGAACGACAGCTACAACGAAAACGTGCTGTGCTTCACGAACAACATTCCGCAGCGCGACGGCGGCACCCACCTGACCGGCTTGCGCGCGGCCATGACGCGCGTGTTGAACAAGTACATTGCCGATCACGAAGTCGCCAAGAAGGCGAAGGTCGAGACGTCCGGCGACGACATGCGCGAAGGGCTGTCGTGCGTGCTGTCGGTGAAGGTGCCCGAACCGAAGTTCAGCGCGCAGACGAAGGACAAGCTGGTGTCGTCGGAAGTGCGCGCGCCGGTGGAAGACGTGGTCGCCAAGGCGCTCGAAGAGTTCCTGCTGGAAACGCCGAACGACGCGAAGATTATTTGCAGCAAGATCGTCGATGCCGCGCGCGCGCGCGACGCGGCTCGCAAGGCGCGTGAAATGACGCGTCGCAAGGGCGTGCTGGACGGCGTCGGTCTGCCTGGAAAACTCGCGGACTGCCAGGAGAAAGATCCGGCGAAGTCGGAGATTTATATCGTCGAGGGCGACTCGGCAGGCGGGTCGGCAAAGCAGGGCCGCGACCGGAAGTTCCAGGCGATCTTGCCGCTGCGCGGCAAGGTGCTCAACGTGGAGAAAGCGCGCTACGACAAGCTGCTTTCTTCGGAGCAGATCGTGACGCTGATTACGGCGCTTGGCTGCGGCATCGGCAAGGAAGACTACAACCTCGACAAGCTGCGCTATCACCGCATCATCATCATGACCGATGCTGACGTGGACGGCGCGCACATTCGCACGCTGCTGCTGACGTTCTTCTATCGGCAGATGCCGGAGATGATCGAGCGCGGATATATCTACATCGCGCAGCCGCCGCTGTACAAGATCAAGGCGGGTAAGGACGAGCGGTATCTGAAGGATGAAACCGAGGTTAATGCTCACATTCTGAAGCTCGCGCTGCAGGGATCGGAGTTGTTGCCTTCCGAGAATGCCACTGCGATTACCGGCGATGCGTTGGGTGAACTGGCTCGCGCTTACTTGCTCGCGCAAGCGGTGGTCAATCGGTTGAGCCGGTTGTATGACGCCGGCGCGCTCGAGGCTGTGATGGATGGCGTGACGATCGATCTCTCCAGCGAGGCGGCGGCTGAGGCATCGGCTCAGGCATTGCAAGCAAAGCTGCGCGATGATGCCTTGAAGCCCGAAGTGACTGTGACCACGATGTACGACCCGGTGCGCGAACTGCGCTCGCTGAAGGTTGCCCGGACGCATCACGGGAATCAGAAAATCTCCGTGCTCGACGAAGAATTTCAGCTCACGGCTGATTTCCAGCAGTTGGTGAATACGGCCAATACGTTCAAGGGTTTGATCCAGGCGGGTGCTGTGATTAAACGTGGTGAGCGCAGTATGGCTGTGACCGACTTCAAGTCGGCGATGAAGTGGTTGTTGGCCGACGCCGAACGCAACGTTTCCAAGCAACGCTATAAGGGGCTCGGCGAGATGAATCCCGAGCAGCTTTGGGAAACGACGATGGACCCGGCGGTGCGTCGCTTGCTTCGGGTGCAGATCGAGGATGCTATTGCGGCTGATGGCATCTTTACTACGCTGATGGGTGATGACGTGGAGCCGCGTCGCGCGTTTATTGAATCGAATGCGTTGAGGGCTGGGAATATTGATGTTTGAGGCTGTCGTATGCCATCGAAAGTGAAAACTGTGCCAGCTAACTGAAAAATTGCTGCCACAGATAGTGGAAAGATCCGACAGGATCGGATCATGGAAACGCCCGGCTTTGTCCGGGCGTTTTTTTTGACAGATGGCAATGTTCCGTAGCGGTACCGAATTGGTGCGACTCGGTTATGTTTCGCGAGACTGCAGAAAACGGAATGTTGAGACAGCGAAGTCAGGAAGGTAGTAAGTCACGGTATTAACCGTGGAGCTTTGTTCGCAGCACAGGAGCGGAGCACGGCCGACCCACATGACACTGGCTCCCGACACGCGACCCTATTCGAGCCCAATTTCGTCAAATAATCAGTGATAGTCTCTCGTCGCCGTCTCGCATGACACGACGATGAGGACGAGGAGAGAAAAATGATCGAGAGATTTTCGGGGGAGGCTGGAAAACGGCTGCGTACGGAGGCTTTCCTTAATCAGAAGCTCGTCGGCGGCGACAATGCGCTGGCGACGGAGCTGGCCGATATGGCAGAACTGATTGAGGTCAAGGCCGGCCAGTCCATCATTGAGCAGGACGCCACCGACAACGACCTGTATTTCATCATCGCCGGCACGTTCGATATCACAGTGAACGCAACCCGTGTACAGCAGCGCGGGCCAGGCGATTCAGTTGGGGAAATGGCGGCCGTCGAACCAATCCAGCGACGCTCCGCAACGGTGAGTGCGACCGGGGACGCACTTGTCGCCAAGATCACCGAAGCGCAGCTTTCGGATCTTGGATCGCGTTACCCGGATATGTGGCGGCGTATGGCGAAAGCGTTATCGAAGCGGCTGATGGAACGAAACCTCCTCGTCGGTGCTAAGCGCGAAAAAATCAGGGTTTTCGTGATTTCGAGCGCGGAGGCCATCCCGGTTGCGCGGCTGCTGCAGGATCAATTCGCCCGCGATCCGTTTCTGACCGTGCCGTGGAACCAAGGCGTTTTCAAGATTGCCTCGTACACGCTCGATGACATTGAAAAAGAGTTGGACCAGTGCGATTTCGCGGTGGCAATCGCACACGGTGATGACAGCACCACCAGCCGGGGCACGGAATGGCCGGCCCCCCGCGACAACGTCATCTTCGAGCTCGGCCTGTTTATGGGCAGACTGGGCCGGAAACGAGCCATTTTGATGGAGCCGCGCGGGGAGGGCGTAAAGCTGCCGAGCGACATGGCAGGGATCACCACCATCCCCTATGTCTACGATCCCAAAGCCGATACCGAAGCGAAGTTCGGTCCCGCCTGCAACGCCCTTCGCAATCACATTCTTAGCTTCGGCGCGATCGCATAAAAACATGACGCTACAAGCAGACCTCGAAGCAGAAATTAGCAAAATCGTTCGTTCAACGTGGACGACTCGAAACGGCAACGTGGTTCCGAGCGACAATTCCGTGACTCTCGGCAACGACGGCGTCGAGATCGAGGCCACCGTACTATATGCGGATTTGGCTGATTCAACCGATATGGTGAACTACTACACGCCACAGTTTGCAGCGGAGGTCTATAAGACCTTCCTGCATTGCTGCGCGAAAATAATCCGGTCCGAAGGAGGCGAAATCACCGCCTATGACGGTGACCGCATCATGGCGGTCTACATCGGCGATTCAAAGAACACCAACGCGGTTCGGACCTCGATGAAAATCGCTTGGGCCGCGCGCAACATCGTCCAAAGTGCCTTTAACGGCTTCTACACAAAGACGGCATTCGAGCTAAAACATGTCTGCGGCATCGATACGAGCAAGCTGTTTGTTGCTAAGACCGGCGTGCGGGGGGCGAATGATCTGGTCTGGGTCGGCCGTGCCGCCAACTATGCCGCCAAGCTGTCGGCCATGCCGTCCAGCCATTCCAAGTACATCACTGAGGCCATTTACAGCAACATGAACGATTCCATGAAGTTCAGCAACGGGACAAACATGTGGGAGGCTTGCGGCGATCTGAAGGGCACGAATATCTATCGCTCCACCTGGTGGTGGCAAACGTTGGGGTAATGCGACATGAGCTGACTAGTCAGCGCAGGGCGGTTCAGTTTCAATAGTGCACGGCTGTACGGTACTCCACCAACGCCTTTGTCGTTTCTTACATCAAGTGAGGGATTCCATGCGTTGCATTTTTTGCAAGGCAGATTCTTCTGATTCCCAGAGCGTAGAACACATCATTCCCGAAAGCCTGTGGAATACGGAACAAATTCTTCCAAGACGCGTGGTTTGCGACAAGTGTAACAATTACTTCGCGCGAAACGTGGAGAAACCTCTTCTGGACTCGCCAGCGCTTACGCATTTGCGGTTCCACGAAGCTGTACCCAACAAGCGCGGACGAATTCCGGAAATTGATGGCCTAATTCTGCCGGGGCACGTAGTTCGCATGCGCCGTCATGTAGAAGGGCCATTCGTCGCATCCGTTGCCCTTCCTCCGCAGGCCTTTGACGAAATCTTGAGTGGGAAAAGCAGCACATTGGTGCTGCCGGCCGAGACAGAACCTCCCGCGGCCCAAATCGTGTCTCGATTTCTGGCGAAAGTCGCAATAGAAGCACTAGCGCAGCGGCTCCTGAATTTTCCAGGCGGTCTGGACTATGTGATCGATGAGGTTTGTTTCGATCCAATCAGGAAATTAGCACGGGTTGGACAACCAAAGGCGTGGCCGCACCATTCGCGAAGAATTTACGACATCAACCACCGCTGGAACGATGAACGCGGCGATAACGTTCAAGTGGTGCATGAATACGATTTTCTTTACACGGAGCTAGGCGAGTTGTATTTCGTATTAGCGTTATACGGACTGGAACTCGCCATCAACATTGGAGGCCCCGATGTTGATGGATACCGCGCATGGCTAGCGAAAAGTGATGGTGCGAGCCCTTTGTATTCGGGCAAAAACGCTCCGCCGTCCGGCGAGTGAGGCACGGATGCCATTGTCGATACTCGTTCTACAGAGTGTGTATGGGACGGTGGCCGCTATGAATCGACAATGGCGCGCAATCGTCTGAATTTGCTTGGAAATCGCGGTACGTGCTTGCAGGCTCCAGAAGCCCGTTATATGAATATTCGTCTACATTCGGAAGATACCGTTCTTGGTACACCGCTTCTTGTGCGAAGCCGAAATATCTGAAAAGACGTTCAAACCTCGGCGCTGCTAATGCGGATACCGATAGCAGCGGCTGCTCCGTCTCGAGCAAGTGGAACGCCGTTTGAAAGAGACGCACCCCCAGTCCCTTGCTTTCGAAGTTCCGGCGGACGCGAAGCGTGCACAGCTTCTTTTCAATGGCCGTATGTTTCACGATTAGAAGTCCGACCGTACCAGCGTCAAGTCTCCGCTCGAGCAGCAACGTCCGCTCTCCCTGGCGTATCCCTGGGATGACCTTTGTCGCAAACCAGTTATCGAAATGCGGGTAATTCAGCCGCAAGAATTCGACATCTTCGGATGCGAGCCTCAGGACTTCGTCCAGTAGCCAAGGACTCTGTTCGAGGGAAGCCTTCGTAAGCAGATAGTTCATCCACCCCCCCTTTTCTTTGCCGGCTCCTTGATGCCGCTAGCAGTTGCCCGTGAGCCCGCTATGCGAACGGACGTCTGCGTCTCATCCACACCCGTCGTTACCGCATGCTCGTTACCGTGTGCTGTCAGCAAACCGCACACGTCCTTGACGCCGTCCCAGAGCATGTTTCCCATCGCGCCGACGATCAACGCGACCGCCATAAACTTCCCGATTCCGAACTCCACAATTTTAAATCTTGCGAGAGTTCCGAATTCCTCAACGGGCTCGGATCCTGCCGCCTTCCAATGATAACCCAAGCTACTTTGCACACGCTTGAGGCTGGTTTCGCGGGACAGCTTTGTACCGAATATTAGATACTGTGCCCAAAAATCTTCGTCCTCAAGAGACCGGGAAGCCTTAAACAGCTTGTCCTGAAAGACGATGTCCTTATCACGTGACCGCATCAGAAAAAGGTGTACCTTTGAGAATTCGAGAAAGCGTCCGATCTGGCTTTCAAGACGCGGAGGTGCGCCGCGCCTGACGTTCAGGCGGAAATCGATGTCTTCCGTTCTTTGCCAGGAGGGTTGCCACCAATCGTTTGTTCGCTCGCCGGCACCAACGCAGTAATACTGTTTCTTAAACTCGAGTAATCTGAAGCGGACATACACACGTTCGATTTCTCGCCCCGCCGACTGCGCCACGGCATTTGCCCGTGCCACCAGCTCTGATACGGAAATTGATAGCGCTTCATGTCCCGCATGCCGGGTTTCCGTGATCGCCCCATTGATGCTGACCACGGCGAAACTCCTGCCCACGTTAGTGGGGTCGTAGACCACCGAGTCTGAACCCTGTGACCCGACGTGTACGATCGCCCAGCTTTCGTTGAAGATCGCGGGAATCGCCTGGACGTATGCCAGAGTTGGGGACAGGTCAACGATTGATGCGGCAGGAAGCTTCTGCGGAAAAACTAGCTCGATGGAGTCCGCTGGTTCACCCAGATCCAGCATCAGGCCGATATCCAGAAAGGAATCTGGATTTTTTGAACGCCGGTCCGGGTCACGCTCCCAAATATTCAGGTGAAGCTCAGGCAATGTGGAAGCGGACTGACTATGTGCTGCTACCGGACTGGACGGCGGCTGGCCGCCGCGCGCAAAACAAAGCAGGCCGTAGGTAGAAGGTGTGTTACTGGTTGCCATTGGCTTCAGATGTAGCAGAATGACTGCGGCGGAATGTTGGACTGCAGATACTTGGACAGGGGTTGAGGTCGGGCGAAGCGAATCGGCTCAGAAACCTTGATCGCGAAACCTTTCACCCGGTCTTTGAAATACGCGTCGAACATCTCCTTTGTGACACCCGCCCGAGCCTCGGTCTTAGTCCAAAGTTTGCTAGGCGTATCTTGGTAAATTCCGTCAATCTTGAAGTGACCTATGACCCGCGAAACGGGAGACGTCGCGTAGACAACAACCTGGCTCACTTCCTCTTTGAAAATTACCCGTCGGAACTCAAACCCTTTCTCGCCGGCGAAGATTGCGTTTGCATATTCAGGATGAATAGACAAGAGAACTCGCTTTTTCATAGTCACCGGAAAGCTGGAGGATTTGTTTAAGTTGCGGTGTTGAAATCTGGAAGAAGCCCCAGTAAATACTGGGATTGATCCCGACCTGTTCAACCAGCGCCTTGCGATTCGGGCGTCGGTGAAACGCAAGATTGTATGTGAACCGGATGACCCAAGGGTAACGTCTGCTCTGATAGAAGCTGCGCAGCTCTGATTCGGAGAAGATGCTGTACGGGGCGCAGTAGGCTAAGAACCGTTCGACGGTGGCAAAGTTATTGACATTCGTCAACTCTTCGACGACGCACAGCGAAGTAGCGACCGAGGTGTAGTACGCGGGCCCACCATCCGCAGTCCTATAAATCAGCAAAGTGTCACCTCGCGTTAGCTGCTCGATGCCACCCATCGCCGCCAAGTAAATCTTATGGATGCTGTTCGTGTGAGAAATGTCCTGCAGAATTGAAGAGCTTTCGGTTCTCAACAGGGAATCAGGAAGCAGTCGGGAATGCCATTGCGGGTACAGCGACAGGACGAAATGGCGACCCGCACCCACAGGTATGCGCGGATAGTCCAGCACCACATCGTTGAACACACGATCAAGGCGACGCTCAAGAACCAGTTCCCGTCCGTTGCCCGTCTGTTTGATCGCCTGCTGCACAAACCCGTAGCGATAAAACAGCTCGACGAGTGCCGTGTGTTTCGCGAAGATCGTCACATAAAGGGCGTCGACGCCTTCATGAACAGCAACATCGAACGCCCTCTTGATGAACCGCTCTCCGAGCCGTGTACCGTGCGGATTAACTTTAAATGTGCCGATCTTTAACCTGCGCGAGGATGGCAGCGGTGGATTGCTATCGAGAACCGGCCCGTCTTCGGGCTTGAGATACAAGAAACCGTCGAGTAGCCCCGCCGCGTTCCGGAAGGTATAGGCCTGATGTCCACCCTTTTTCAGAAACCAATCACCAAATTCACCGTAATCGGATTTCAAAGAGTTGAAAAAGGGATCGCTAAGCGAAATGTTTTTGAATTTTTCAAATCCAAGAAGCATATCTTGCATGTCGCGTCCTAGGGCGGTAGTTTTTCTGATTATGTTCGCGATCGACGCAGCGTCAGACGGACGAGATATCCACGGTGACCCCGAACATCTGTTATCTATCTGCCATCCAAGTGGGCGAAACGGCTCGATCGGGACGGCGTATCTTCGTGTTTGAGATTCTAGTACACATACAGCGATCGTTGAGACTCGCAACCGCACCGAGGTACGCCTGCAGCCGGTACACCTTGTGATTCGTCATCGGAGCATTGTCTTGTCGAATGGCCCCTGTCGGATTGAGAGATCTCGTTCGTCAAGGCAGATCCCGTTACGATCGAAAAATCTTGCGGTGGTTTAACCACAATCCACCACTGAGTCAGTCCGTGAATCCGTAACCGCCGGACGAACTAACTCCCTGAACTCAGGCCCATTTTTCACTTTTGGTGGCAACCAAAAACAGTATTTTGGCAAAAACTCGTTTTTTATCAGCCACTTAGCGCGAATATGGGTCTTGACATCTGCGGCGTGCAATTCATACTCTCAAAGCTGGTTAACCTAGCATGAGAAGCCATGAGCCCGTTCGCCCACTACCTCCATGAGTTGAGGTTGAAACACGTTATCCGCCAGACTGAACTAGCGGAAATGCTGGGCTATGAGCAGAGCTATATCTCAGCGCTGGAGATCGGGACAAAGGGGCCACCAACGCCAGAGTTCCTGGCCAAGCTCGCGCGAGCATTCGAAATGGACGACGCAGAGCGACGGGAATTGGAGCAGATCGCTGAGGCTTCGCAGCGCAAGCTTGCGCTCGATACCGAGAGTCCCCAAGGGCTGTATTGGATGCTTTATGAGCTGCGGCAGCAAGTCGACAAGCTGCATCCGGCACAGGTTCAGATGATCCGCGACATTCTCAAGCTCAAGGGCTCGCTCATGCATCCTGAACCCGAGCCGTTGCGTCGAATCAAGCGCCGCCGTAGAGAGGAGGCCACCATGTAAAACGGGACAAACCTTGCGGCCTGTCCCGTGGGGGTAGGCATCTGACGACACCTACGGTTGGTCGCCTTCAGTATCGTCACCTGCCCCCACGGCGTCAAGTCCGTTTCCCTCGGCTGTGATCTAGCCCGGCGGTTTTATCACCCGGCGTGGGCGTACTTACGCCTGAACACAGAGATATTCATCGATTTGTACGCCGCCTCTGCTGCTGGCCGAGGCAAGGCGGGGGAGGGCTCATGCCTGAATTCCATTGGAGCGGCACTTGGCGCGGGCGGCGGCCCGCCAGTGACCCGCATACCCGAGCACGCAGGGTCATTAGCCCATCGGGCGGAATCATGCGCGGCAAGTTTCCCAGCCGCAAGAATGGCAGGATGGTGCACCACGAGGGTCTATTGGAGCTCGATGCCATCTACTTATTCGAGGCATCACCTCGGATTGCAAGTTACCGGGAACAGCCTCGGACGATTCTATTTCCTGATGGTCCCCGGTTGCGCAGGTATACGCCGGATTTCGAGCTGACTCTTTCCAGTGGTGGGCTCGTGCTCGTCGAGGTGAAGCCACTCGCGCAACGCTCTCGTCGATTGCACAACGATTACAATTAACGGCCATGAACTGGCGCTCGGCTCAGGTTGACGAATGTCCCATCACGAGTCGATAAAGAACGTTCGTCATGCGGGTAGTGCTCCCCTTCGCTTATTCGAGGCGAATCGTCCACTAGCAGCCCATCGCGTAAGCTCTGAAAGAGTTGCACATCTTTCCCACAAGGACTAGGCGTAACCGGATCCGCTGCGAAGGGCGAGCTTGAGCGCCACAAATTTTAAATCACGAGGTGAATAAGTCTTTATTTTGCTTTCGTCATAAAACGACACCCCAGCGGAACCGAGATATCCGAAACCGTCGGCCGATTTCACGTATTCTTTCGATGCAAGTGGCGGCAGCCACTTTTTTATACGAGCCTCATACGCAAGCAGCCAGTTTTCACCATATAGTTCGCTTGCCGACATTTTATTTTTCCAGTCCTCAATATTGGCTGAAACTGGAAGGAGTTTGTTTTTTCGTGCCTGTAAGGCGAGCAATGCGATAACTGGGTTATTAAACTTGCAAACAATTCTTGAGGCGCGTGGTGATATTTTAATTCCAAACAAAAGATGCGCCCACAAGACCCAAGCGACCTCGCTTGTATGCCCTCTTGGCGCATGAGTTGATATCAAATCAATTAATAGCTCTTCGAGCGACGGAAAGTTAATGCCGTAGCCATTATTTTTGTAAACCAAAAGCAAGTCCAAGACTGTCGGCAACACTGCTGGCTCGGCCATCGCCCATTGAAAAAGGAGTTCCTGATACAGTTTCCAGCTTGTCGCTGCAATCTGTGTTCCGCTTGTTTTTGTGACTGCATAGCGGATTACAGACTCTTGTGGAAATTGCTTCCACATTTCGATACTCAAATTAAAAAAATCGAAAAGATCCGTTCTCTGTCGGGCAGCCGAATTATGGCTAGCAATGTCGAAAACTCGGAGCTGTCGCAGCCATGAACTCTCCAAGGGAGCTGGCAGCTCTTCAATCTTGGTCTTAACCTCGTTCGCGTTTAGCTCGAAACGTCCAAGGATTTCCTGAAAATTAGAAAGAGCGGAGTCTGCTTCAGTCGAGGTCCGAAAACAAAATTCATAATCGTCCAGATATCTGAAATATCGGTTTCCAACGTGCTTCTTGATGAGTGCATCCATGCTGGATAATAGCAACTCCGCCACCAAAAAAGATGTGTCAGGTCCTATCGGAATGCCTTTAGTCTGCTTCGATTGCGAGTTTTGTATTAGGCGATCGAATTGATTTGCCAGCAAATCATGATATCCCGTATTCGCCTGCGCCTTCTCCTTTGTATGCATGGCCCATGCAATTGAGTGTGTATAGATCGAAGGATAAAATGATTTTATATCTACCGATAAGCTATACCGCATGCCAGAACGAATGGTTGATCGCTCGGATGCTATATCCTTAAAACTCCGACTCCACTCAAAAGCCCTCCCGGACAAAAACGGCAGCCCCCTTTTGGGCCTGCTTAAGGCTTGAGTCGACTTTTTGTAATGACGGTCAAGAGTCGACCATTTGGAGTCCATTAGGCTCGCCAGTTGATAAAAATTAATCAGATTGGGGATCGCGAGAACGCGCCTCAAGGATCCAGCTCTGGCAAGATTATATGTCGTGGGTCGCGAAACATAATTTGGAGTCTTGTCTTTCGGCACCAGATATGGGGTGCCCGTCGGCGGGGGGGAAGTCAGGAATTTTGCGTATTCGGTGCTCTGAAATGGTGGGGGTAGCTCTGCAGGAAAATAGCCGTTGCTCAGCAAGTGACGCATAGATTTGTTCTCTCTTTAACTCCGCAAGACACGAACAATTCACGTATTCGCAGTGGTCTTCTCGGCGCAATCCGTTCGTGTATCTCGGTAATGGAGTGCATGATATCCGAGTATCCTTGCTAGGCCGCTTAGATTTCGGTAGCGGACACGTCGATCCAAACTTCGGTGGCCGCTAAGGGTCGTTGGTCAGTTACAACATGTCGACAAAACGCTCTATATGCAAATCGCATGAGACAGTAGTCGGCGAGAACCGTGGTTGATTGGCTCGGTTGCTATGCGTCGCGCAGACGGACTACGGCCCGCTCCGGACGCCGGCATGCTGGTCAAAGACGATCCTCCCTCTCTTTGAGCGACTCCGGATCTTGACCTTTCCAACAGCGTCAACGAATCGAGTTGGGATTGGAATCCCACATGCTTTGGATCAATCAAACATGTTTCGGCTCGTCCGTCGAGTAGGTCTAGCCTACTTACACGACGCCGCCGGTGGAGCATCGGGCCGCGTGGGTCTCTGAAATCAATGGGCCGCAACGGAGAGTCCCGTCAAAGGGGGATCCATGGCCTGCGTTCGGAATTTTTCATATTCTGTGGCACGAACAGCGGTTCTTTTCACTTATCCTGTCACCGTCTGTCCGAGGCGTGTCATCGTTAGTGAAAAAGTCGAGCAAATTCAATGGCTCTCTTTTCACTTTCTGTGGCACCCGACAGAGGCATGTTGTAGATAGCTGCATAACCTGAGAAAAAAGGCCCATAAGTTTCGCAACTTATGGGCCTTTTTCTTAACAGCCAAGACGTCCAGGTCATTCCATTGATCCCAATAGCTTCGCCCACTCCCCAAAGCCCCCAACTTATCCACACCCGCCTCTGAACAACCGCTGTAAAACCACGCTGACACCTTGTGAGCGAAACCTTGATAAATGCCTCACCTGAAGAGACACCCCAAAAGTTCTCCCTGGCTCCGAGTTTCTGTTCACGTTTACCGCGCAGACTTATCGATTCCGCAACCTGTTGATCCATAAACAAGGTTCGTACTTATCCACAAGCGAGCGCCATGCTTGTTAAGGAAGATCTGCAAAAGTCCTGACATTACGTTGCTGCCGAGCTATCCTGGAAACAGAGCGGATTTGGTGAGGGGCAACATGATGACGCAGCTTGGTCTTGGTCTGGATTTGTCGACGAAGCGG
>NZ_JAYXBK010000006.1:0-488394 GCF_036016995.1 Paraburkholderia sp. MPAMCS5 | reverse complement strand
TGGTTGAAGCGCTCCGGCTTGCGGAAAAACCCAGGTGGTCAACTCACTAACAACGATCTGAGCGCCGAGGCTGCGCTGGATGTCAAAGGTAACGCTTCCAAAGCGGGTTGTGCAGACCTTCCTATACAGCTATTGCGAAGTCGAGAACTTACCAGAAGGTATTGTCGCGCGAGATGCCAGAGCAATCCTCCCGGCCATAGCCTTGAACGCTTTCTCCATTAATGGCGTTCCGTCGATGGCTCATTTCACGGATTATTTTCGCTTCGTCATGTTCACGAAGACCGACGAGATCTGGGTTGATACCGACATGATGTTGCTGCGGCCGTTCAGCCTCGATGTCCGCGGCAGCCTGATCGGAAAAGAGAGCGCTACCAGCATCTGCACAGCACTCCTGCGTCTTGATCCCGCCGATCATCGGCTGCAAACGCTTGTTGAACGCGTTGAGGCGATGAAAGGAAGCCGCATCGAATGGGGCGACACGGGGCCACGGCTTCTCACAGAGGTCTACGGCGTGAAGGCTGGCTTGCCCCCAGAGATCCTTTACCCCGTGCATTTTGACGACTATTACAAGGTCTTCCTTCCGCGGTACTTCGACGAATGTGTCGCGTCGTGTGCCGAGGCGAAGACCTTGCATCTCTGGAACAATCGCCTCGTTAGAATGGGACTGTTCAAGCGCATCGGGCCGCCGCGCGGTTCGTTTCTGCATTATCTGTTCGGGAAGACCGGCGCCATCGGTCTCTTCAGCGAGTTCTATCCCGCGACTGTCATGCAGGCCATGATCGACAATGTGGAAGAGAGGGTGGGCCGCGATGAAGGACTGCGCAAGCTCGTGCGAATAGGCGCGCCGATAATAAAGCGAGCCATCTTGCGCAGGTTCGGAGTGTGAGTCACGGACTTGAAAATCGGATGGGGCGTGAAGCCTTTCGATAATGTGAGCTACGTCACTGCATTTACCGGCGAGACCGCGGTGAACGGTCGGCTGGAGGCGAGTGCATTATCCGCATAAGTAGGCCGGGCGCAAACCCATGCCGAAGTTCATTATGGTTGACGCCAACCCGGTGGCCTGTGTAAAGGGCGAGTGACGCGACGGATCAATGAACAGGATCTGACGTAAATCAAGAGGCTGTTGAGTAGGCGACAGCGACGCGGTCGACACCGGCCGGGCGCATTGTCGTGCGATATCCGCCCGCGCGTCGTTGTGGCACGTTATACGCGTAGTGTCTCGCCTACGTTGGCAAGGCGTTCAAAAATAAACCTCCGCCAGCCTCACCACAAGCGGCCCGGCGAGAATGAGCCACACCGTCGCGCAGATCAGCAAGGACAGCGTGACCGCTGCGCTGCCGCAGTCTTTGGCGCGCTTGGAAAGCTTGTGCCGTTCCAGCGAAATGCGGTCGATGGCGGCTTCGATACTCGAATTCAACAACTCGACCAGCAGCACGAGCAACACCGACGAGATCAGCAGCACGCGCTCGACCGCCGTGACCGGCAGCAATAAGGCGGCGGGCAGCAGCACCGCCGCGAGCACGGTTTCCTGACGGAACGCGCTTTCCTCGCGGAGAGTCGTGACGAACCCGTCGTATGAGTGGCGCAGGGCGAACAGCCCGCGCATGATTCCGCTGCGTTTGGGGGGGATTGGAGAAGGAGGCGGATCGTTAGGGCGGCGCATCGATCGATTTTTTCCTGAGATCCGCAGCAGAATGCCACACGTGCACGGGTCTGTGTCAGTTCTGTGTTAGAGGCCGCGGACGGCCCGGCGCCTGTCGCGCGCATGCGACAGCGGCCGGCATATTTCCCGACCTGGCCCTCGGTTTTTCCGGCGCTCGACTGCAAAGAAGTGTAAGCCTCGGGCCCATTGTCTTATCATTGGCCCCGTTTGCTCTCCACCCATGAGCGTCCCGGCCAGGGAATTGGTGCTGCCACGGCAGCGCCAGCAATTGCGCTGCGGGGCACGAGAACCCGATCGGTCTATGAAGCCTGCTGTTTCGTTTTTTGTGTCACTGGTTGCAGGCGCCTGCGCGATTGCCGCCGCCGTGCACCCTTCCATGTCGCTCGCCGCGCGCGCCGGCGAGGCTCCGATCCGTGCCGTCGCCGCCTCCTCGGTAGAGGCGGCTGATGTGCCCGCCAACCTGCTTGCGGTCCCGGCTGCATCGGCGTCTTCCGGCGCTGGCGCTGCCGCTGCCGCGAGCGCGCCGGCGGCGGCAGGCGGCGCGAGCGCGCTGCATTTGCCTTTCTCCATGCTGGGCGCATATCAGACGCTCGGCCTGCGCGGTCTCGACGACAGCCGCGTCGTCAACGTCGGCGTGCGGCTCGACCGCGTGGTGACGGCTGCCACGTTACGGCTGCGCTACACGTACTCGCCGTCGCTCGTGTTTCCGATGTCGCATATCAAGGTGTCGGTGAACGGCGAAGCGGTCGCCACGGTGCCGCTCCAAAGCGAACAGGCGGGGCAGGCCGTCACGCGGGACATTGCGCTCGACCCGCGCTTTTTTACCGATTTCAACCAGATCAAGCTCAACCTGATCGCGCATTACACGCTCGATCACTGCGAAGACCCGCAGAATTCCGCGCTCTGGGCCGATGTCAGCCCGACGAGCGAAGTGATCCTGACCACCTCGGCGGTTCATCTGCCGAACGACCTGGCGTTGCTGCCGGCGCCGTTTTTCGACCGCCGCGACGTGTCCCGCCTGACCTTGCCGTTCCTGCTGCCGGGCAATCCCGACAACGACACGCTGCGCAGCGCGGGCGTGCTGGCGTCGTGGTTCGGCATGCTGGCCGACTATCGTCAGGCGCGCTTTCCCGTGGTGTCCGGGCTGCCCGCGGATAACCACGGCGTTGTGATCGGCGTGGCGTCGTCGTTGCCGGCGCAACTGAAGCTGCCGCCGCTTGCCGGTCCCACGTTGATGGTCGTCGATAACCCCGCCGCTCAGGACAAGAAGCTGCTGATCGTGAGCGGCCGCGACAACGCGGAAGTGCAGCAGGCCGCCAATGCGCTGGTGCTGGGGCGCGCGGCGCTGTCGGGCTCGTCCACGACGGTCGCGCATATCGACATCGGCGAGCCGCGCAAGCCTTACGACGCGCCGCGCTGGGTGCCGGTCGACCGTGCGGTGACGTTCAAGGAACTCGTCGACGATCCGTCGCAGTTGCAGGTCAGCGGCAGCACGCCCGACGCGATCCGCGTCAATCTGCGCGTGCCCGCCGACCTGTTCTCGTGGAGCGGCACCGGCGTGCCGCTCGACCTGCATTACCGCTATACCGAGCCGACCATCGTCAACAATTCGGCGCTGGCGGTGAACATCAACGATCAGCTCGTGAAGTCGCTGCGTCTGCCCAAGGCGGCCGCCGAAGACGGGCAAGGCCGCATGCAGCTGCCGGTTCTTGCGGATCAGCCGAGTCACGCGACGAATTCGATCGACATTCCGGCCTTTCGCGTGGGCAGTTCGAATCAGCTGCAATTGCGCTTCAGCCTCGATTCGCAAAAGACGGGTCTCTGTCAAGGCGTCGCGGCCAATCCGGTGCAGGCGGCGGTCGATCCCGATTCGACCATCGATTTCTCGCATTTCGTGCACTACGCGCAAATGCCGAATCTCGCGTTTTTCGCCAATAGCGGCTTTCCGTTCACGCGCTACGCCGACCTGTCGCAGACGGCAGTGGTGATTTCGCCGCATCCGGGCGCGGAAGACCTCGAAGCCTACCTGACGATGATGGGCCACATGGGCCAATGGACCGGCTATCCGGCGCTGCGCGTACAGGTGATCCGTCCGGCGAACGTTGCCGCGCTGGCTCCGACGAAAGACATGCTGTTCATCGGCGGAACGCCTGGCGTGCTGCGCGAGACGCCGTGGCAGGCGGCGCTGCCGCTGACACTCGCCGCGTTCGATGGAAACGCCGGCGGCACTGGCGCCACGGCGGCGGGCGGCGCGCAACACGCGTCGTTCTCGGTCAAGGAGCGCTGGCGCAACGGCGCGCCGGTCGCCGGCGGCAGCGCGCAACTGGAGCAGAACGGCGCGCTCGCGGCGCTCTTTGGCTTCCAGCAGCCGGGCACCAAGGGCCGCAGCGTGGTCGTGATGCAGGCCACGAGCCCGGCGCATCTGAACGACATGCTCGATGTGTTCGAGCGTGCCGACAGCGTGTCGCGCCTGCAGGGCGATCTGGCGCTCGTGCGCGACGGCCAGATCGACAGCTTGCGAGTCGGGGAAACTTATCTGATCGGCTATGTGCCGTGGTACGCGCGTATCTGGAGCAGTGCGATTCAGCATCCCGTGCTGCTTGGCCTGCTGGGTGCGTTGGGCGGTCTGATGCTGGCAATCGGCGCCTTCGTCGCGCTGCAGGAGCTTGCCGCGCGCCGCCGGGGTATCTGATGGCCAAACGCACCGCTCTGACCCGCACGAATACCGTGCCGCCGACGATGCTGCCGCCGCGCGCCGCCTCCGCGCTTGTGAAGCGCGGGGCTCGCGGCGAGTGGCGTCGCGTGTCCGGCGTCCGTGGCGCGCTGGGTGGCGCGCTCGCCTTGATGGCTGGGACGGCGGCGCTGTCGCCGGCGAGTATGGCGGCTACGGCTACGGCTACGGCTACGGCTAGCACGCCGGCGCCCAGCACGCCCACGGCCACGTTCGCGGCGACGGCCGCGCCCAGCATCGCCATGGCCACGGCAAGCACTTCCACGGCCAGCACGCCCACGCCCACGCCCAGCACGCCCACGCCCAGCACGGCCACGCCCAGCGAGCCCGCGTCCACGCCATCCGCAACCCCCACGTGTCCCACCACGGCGTTCCACGCATTCGACAACGCCCGCGCGGCCCGCTCCGCCGTGTCGGCCGGTTGGCCTGCCTGGGAGCAGTTCAGGAGCAAATTCGTTTCGGCGGACGGCCGCGTGATCGATGTCGGCTCGGACGACGAGCGCACCGTCTCCGAAGGCCAGTCTTACGGACTTTTCTTTGCGCTGGTCGCGAACGATCGCGCGTCGTTCGATCGTCTTTTGCACTGGACCGAAAACAATCTGGCCGCCGGCGATCTCACCCTGCATCTGCCCGCCTGGTTGTGGGGTCGAGGCCAGGACGGCAAGTGGGGCGTGCTCGACAGCAACGCGGCTTCCGACGCCGACCTGTGGATCGCCTACGCGCTCCTCGAGGCGGGCCGCGTCTGGAACGAGCGCAGCTACACCGTGCGCGGCGCGTCGCTCGCGAAGCGCGTGCTCGACAGCGAGACCGCCCATGTGCCGGGGCTCGGCTTCACGTTGCTGCCCGGACCGGTGGGTTTTCATCCGCAGCCGGACTTGTGGCGCGTCAATCCAAGCTATGCGCCCGTGCAGGTGCTGCGCGGCCTCGCGGCGGCGCTGCCGTCGGACCGGCGCTGGCAGGCGCTCGTCGATTCGTCGGCGCGCGTACTGGCCGACACGGCGCCGCAGGGTTTTTCGCCCGACTGGTCGCTCTATCGGACGGGGAAGGGCTTCCAGCCCGATACCGAAACGCACGCCGAAAGCGCCTACAACGCGATTCGCGTGTACCTGTGGGCCGGCATGCTGAACGGCAGCGATCCGCTGAGAGGCGCACTGCTTGGCCGCTTTGCGCCGTTCGCCCGCTTTATCGAGGCGCACGGCGCGCCGCCGGAGCGCATCGACACGACCGACGCGAAGCCGGGTCCGAACGACGGCAACGCCGGGTTTTCGGCTGCGGCCATTCCGTTTCTGATCGCGCGCGGCGAGGCCGCGCTGGCCGATCGGCAGGCCGCGCGGGTCGATCAGCTCGACGTCCAGACCGCGCCCGGTTATTACACGAGCGTGCTGACGCTGTTCGGCCTCGGCTGGCGCGACGGCCGCTATCGTTTTGCGGCCGATGGCTCGCTCGACTTGCCTTGGAGTTCCATTTGCCGTCCCGCCAAACGCTAGGCGCCGTGGTTCGCGCGCCGTCGCGGATTGCACGCGCGCTGTGGGTAGCCGGCGTCGCGGGCTGCGCGCCGTCGCTCGCCCATGCCGCCGACGCGCAGACGCAACTGCCGCGCTCCTCCGTGGACGCGCCCGCCGTGGCGGCGAAGGCCGCTGCGCCGCGAAGCGGCAATGGCAATGGCAATGGCAACGCGAAGCCGGGCGCGAGCGCGCCCGCAGCGGTTGCCGCAACCGCCGCAACCGCCCCCCGCGCCGCGCCCGCCCCGGCGCTGTCCCGCACCGATTCCGCCAACGTCGAGCGTCTTTATGCGACCGCGCGCCTGTGGAGCGTCAAGCATCGCGACGATCTGGCCCAACAGGCGATCGACAAGGCGTTGCTCATCGCCCCGCAGTCGCCCGTGCTGCTGGCCGAGCAGGTCCGGATCGATCTGCGGCTCGGGCAGGCGCAGGCCGCCCAGGCCGCGTTGACCCGGCTGCATCAGGCCGCGCCCGGCACCACGCTCGCTCAACAGTCCGACGACGAATTCCGCGCGGTGACGAGCGGCCGCGGCGAACTCGCGGCGATCCGTCTGCTGGCGCGCAGCGGCCACGCCGACGAAGCCGCGCAACGTCTCGAACTGCTGTTCCCGCATGGCGCGCCGTCGGGGCCGCTCGGTGCCGAGTACTACAACCTCATCGCGGGCACGCCGGCTGGCCGCGTGCGCGCGATTGCCGCCCTGCGCGCACGGCTCGCCGCCGATCCCGGCGACGTCGACGCCGCCATGGTGCTGGCCGGTCTGCTCAACAGCAGCAGCGACACGCGCCCGGAGGCCGAGCGCATCGCGCGTTCGCTGGCGACCCGCAGCGACGCGGATCACAACGCGGCCATGGACTTGTGGCGTCGCGTGCTGCAATCGGCGGGCGCCGACCCGGCGTATGCGCAAGGACTCGCAGCCTACGTCGCGCTCTCGCCGGACGACGCCGAATTCCGCGACCGCCTCGGCGAGGTCAACGGCAAAGTCGAGGCGCAACGCCGTCTCGAAAGCGATCCCAACTACATTGCGCAGCAGCGCGGTTTGGCGCTCCTGTCGCGCAACGATCTGGCCGCCGCCGAACCGCTCTTGACGCGCGCCGCTCAGGCACGCGCGCAGGACGCCGATGCGGTCGGCGGCCTCGGTTTGTTGCGCATGCGCGAGGGACGCCAGGACGAGGCGGAAAAACTGTTCGCGCGCGCCGCGCAGCTCGCGCCCGACAATCGCGCGAAGTGGACCGGCCTCGCGCAGACCGCGCGCTTCTGGGCCACGCTCGGCCGCGCCCGCGAAGCGGCGTCCGCCGGCCGGCCAGCCGACGCCGCGGCGGCGGCGCGCGAGGCGCTCGCGATGAACGTATCGAACGCCGACGCAAAGCTGGTGCTGGCCGACGCGCTGCTCGCCCAGAAAGACTGGACGCACGCCGAGCCGCTGCTCAGGGAATTGCTCAGCGCGCGCGATCCGAGCCTGTCGGCGGTACGCAGCACTGCGACGCTGTTCGACAGTACCGGGCGCGACGATCGCATCGGGCCGCTGCTGGATGCGGTGCAAAGCCGCTTCCGCGCGCCGGCGGATCGTACCGAACTCGCGCGGATTCGCGCGGACAATCTCGTGGCGCAGGCCGAGCGGCTGTTGCAGCAAGGCTTGCGCGCTCAGGCCATCGACCGTTATGAAGCGGCGCTGCGCGCCTCACCCGATTCGCCGTGGACGCGCTTCGCGCTGGCGCGCATCTATCGCGACATGGGCCTGCCGCAACTCGGGCGCACGGTGATGGACGAAGGCCTGAATGCGTCGGCTTCGGCATCGAACGCCGCCGAAATGCATTACGCCGCCGCGCTTTATCGCAATTCGACGGACGACGTCGCCGGCGCGCGCGCCGTGCTGGCGGACGTGCCGGCGCAGGACCAAACCGACTCGATGCGCGCGCTCGCCCGCAATCTGGAAGCGCAACAGGCGCTCGCCGCGGCGCGCGCCGCGTATGCGGCGGGCGACCCGCAGGCAGGCGCCGCCGCGCTGAACCAGGCCGCCACGCTCGGCGCCGACGACGCGAATCTGAGCGCCTCGGTCGGCTCGCTCGAAATCGACATCGGCGAGCCGGATCGCGGCCTCGCGCGGCTCGCCGACTGGATGAAGGCGCACCCCCAGCAAACCGACGCCGACGTGAAGCTGCGCTACGGCGATCTGCTCGGCTCGGCGCATCGCGACGATCAGCTCGACGCGTGGCTGCGTCAACTGCGAAGCGAGGCCGCGTTGACGCCCGCGCAAAGCACGCGGCTCGAAGACCAGTCGCTGCGGCTCGCGCTGCGCCGCGCGGACGCGGCCATCGACGCCGGCGACTACCGGCGCGCGACGGCGAGCCTCGAAGGCGTCGACGAAGCGGGCCGGCGCGATCCGCGTTATGCGCTCGAAATCGCGGACCTCCAGCGCGCGCAGGGCAAATTCGCCGACGCCCGCGCCACGCTCGACAAGCTGCTGGCCGACAAACCGGACAATCCGGATGCGCAGTTGGCGCTTGCTCGCGTGTTGCAGGAAAGCGGCAAGCGCCGCGCGGCGCTCGAACTCGTGCATGGCGTGATCGAGCAAACGCCCACGGACGACATCGACACGCGGCTCTCGGCGGCGCGCCGGCTGGCCGCGCTGCGCCGGCCGTTCGAAGCAGAGGCGCTGACCGACGAACTCGCGGGCGCCTTCCCGGGCCGCTCCGACGTGACGGTGCAGCAAGGCCGCATCGACGAGGATCTTGGCCGCTACGATGCCGCCGCCGCGCTGTACCGCAAGTCGCAGGCCGAGGAGCGCGGCGAAGGTGTGAGCGCCGGCCCTAACGGCACGCCCGCGCAAGCCGCGTTGAGCGATCTGGAGCAGCGTCGCGATCCTTTGATCGAAGCGGGCTGGCTTCCCGGCTATAAGTCCGGCGATGCCGGGGTCTCGAAGTACGCCGCCCAGCAGGTGCCGGTCTACGCGCAAGCGCCGGTGGGTTACGGCGGGCATGTGTTCGCGCATATCGACGCCGTGCATCTGGATGCCGGCACGCTCGACCCGTCCGATTCGACGGTTGCGGACTCGGTCGGCACCCACGCGGCGCTGACCGACAGCGGCACGGCGCCGGTCGCGAGCCTGCATCAGCATGCCACCGGCGCGGGCGGCGGCGTCGGCTACAAGTCGGACAACTTTCGGGTCGATCTGGGCACGACGCCGATCGGCTTCCCGGTGCATTACCTCGTGGGCGGCGTGCGCTACCGCATGGCCGGCGACGACGGCAGCGTCACCGTGAACCTGTCGCGCCGGCCGCAAACCGGCAGCGAACTGTCGTATGCGGGCTTGCACGATCCGTGGACCGGCTCGGTCTGGGGCGGCGTGCGCCGCGACGGCCTCGACGTGCATTCGTCGCTCGACATCGGCCGGGTGAACCTGTTCGCCGATGCCGGCGCGGCCGTGCTGACCGGCCGCAACGTCGCGCCGAACAGCGGCGCCACCTTGCGCACCGGCGTGACCGTGCCGCTGCTGGAGCGCGCGGACATGAAGGTCAGCACCGGCGTGGTCGGCAACGCGTGGCACTATGCCAACAACTTGCGCTATTACACCTTCGGGCAGGGCGGCTATTACAGTCCGCAGCGATATCTGTCGCTCGGCTTTCCCGTCGAATGGCAGGGCCGCCGCGGCGGCTTGCGCTGGGACCTGACCGCCACGGTCGGCGTCTCGAATTCGTATGAGCGCGGTTCGCCGGTCTACCCGAACGGCCTGCCGGCCTCGGCGAAGCTCCAGTCGTCCGGCGCGCTGGCCAACGACGTCTATCCGGCCAGTTCGACGCGCGGTGTATCGTTCCTCTACGGCCTGACCGGCGCCTTGGAGTACCGTTTCAACCCGCACGTGGTTGCGGGGCTGCTGTTCGACATCGACCGCTCGCACGATTACGCGCCGAGTTCCGCGATGGTCTATGTGCGATACAACATGGACGCACGCAAACCCGACACGGGCCTGTCGCCGACGCCGACGCGTCTGTATTCGAGTTATTGAGGAAGACGGCATGCGATCCGCCACTCCAGTTTCCAACGATCCCCGTCGAAGGCCCGACGAAGCGCCGGGTTTCATGTCGACGCTGCGCGCGGTCGGCGCCGCGCTCATGCGGCTCGCGGCACGCCGGCAGGTGCAGAACCGTCTCTCGATCGACGGTTTGCCCGACGGCTGGGCGACCCTCGCGCCGGGCAGGCTGTACCTCGTGTACGGCATCGCCGGCACGGCGGCAGCCGACGCGCTGCTGTTCGAAAGCGCCTGCGACGCGTCCGCGCGCGCGGTGACGCTCGTGCTGTCCGCGAGGCGGGAGAAGCCGCTCGCGCGCTTGCTGACGAAAGAGGGCGCGCGCAGTCTGCCGGCGCGCCTGAACGTGCTGACGCTGCAACCGCGCGCGCGCGCCGCCGATGCCGCCAGCGACACGGGAAACCCGGCAAACCCGGCAGACGCGGAGCCCGACGCCGCGCGGCCGCTCGCGCGTCTGTTTGGCGCGCTGCGCGCGCTCAAGCCGTTCGGCTTCAGGCGCGGCAGCATGTTCTTCGTCGAAGGCGCGGAGCAGTGGTTCAGCTGGGATCGCCCCGACGATCTCGCCTACGAAGGCCGCGTGCTCGCGAACTGGTGCCAGACACGCGGCATCACGCTGGTGCTGCTGGCGGGCAGCGTGGCGCCGTCCACGAACGAACTCGCGCTCGACGCGGAAGCCACCGAGGAGCAGCTCGAACACGAGGCCCGCGATCTGGAGCGCGACGAGTTCCACGGCAGTTGCAGAGGCGTCGCGCGCTTGCAGCATACGCATGGCGAACTGTTGTGGCATGTCGATTTCTGGCGCACGCGCTCGGCGCTGGCCGCCGGAGAAGTGCGCGCGCTGCGTTTCACGCGAGCCGGCCGGTTGATAGTCGCGCCGCAGGAAGACAAGGCCGACGGCGTCGAGCGGGCGCGCATCGCGCGGGACGAAATGCGGGTGATCGCGACGCGCGGCGTGATCGGGGACGAGCCGTGGGTGCCGCAGGAATGGGAGATCGTCGACGACCTGCAGGCGGCGCTCGCCGCCGGTCTGGGCGCGCGCGCGGCGAGCGTCGTGCTCGACTACACCGGCAGCGATCAGCTCGAAGCGCTCTGCGAGACCGTGCACACGCTGCGCCGCACCTGCGGGCGCGCGCTGAAAATCGTGCTGGTCGAGCGCGGCCAGGTGCTGCGTCATCAGTTCGAACTGCTGGTGCTGAATCTCGGCGCCAATCTCGTGATCGGCCGGGACGTGCCGTTTTCGCGGATGCAGTCGCTGATGCATTCGTTAAGAGGGCAATTGAACGCGCGCCCGGTCGCCGCCGATTACCGCGCCGCGCTCGCCGCCGCGCTCAGCGACGAAGTGTGCGGCTATCTCCCGGTCGAGAGCTTTGTCGCGCATGTGCGCCATGTGCTCGGGCGCGGGCAACTGCTGAGGCTGCCGCATGTGCTGGTCAAGCTGCGGCTGAAGCCCGAACTCGCGCATGCGGACGCGCTGCGCCAATGCCGTCCGACGCGCAATGGCGATGTGGTCACGGCCGACAGCGCGCATCTGTACGTGTTCCTGTTCGCGTGCCGGCTGGCCGACGCGCAAGGGTCGCTCGCGCGCATTTTCCGCGTGCCCGTGGAGTCGCTCGCGGACAGCACGGAACTGATTGCCCGCGAGCCGTTGCTGGAGGAGGTCGAGCGGCTGGAGACGGAGCAGCGTCGCGTGCCGAATGTCGACTATAGCGACGTCCTCGATGTGCAGAAGGCGGGCGGGGCGGCACGCGCTGCGTCCCATGGGTTGATTCGGAGTGCGGCGCAAAATGCCGTGCAGGCTGGGCGGCCCGGTAGTTCTAGTAGTTCCGGTGGTTCTGGTGGTTCGCCTCAAGCGCCGTCCGCGGCTGAACTGGCGCCGCAAGCGCCGCCGCTCGCGGAACCTTTTGGGACAACAACCGAGGGCGCGGCGCATGCATCGGCGGCCAATCTTTCAGGCGGCGTAACCGTCGAGGCGACGCAAGCAGCCCAAGCAGCCGAAACCGCCGAAACCGCCGAAACCGCCGCGCCACCCCCGCGCCGTCGACGGGCCGAGCCGGCCGCCATGCCATTGCGCAAACAGGAGGCCGCATGACGCTCTTTTTCCTGATGTGTTTCGGCATCGGACTGATCGGCGGGATTCCGGTGTGGATCGTCTGGCAGTACTTTCGCCGCCGCTCCGGCGTGCGCGCCACGCGCCGCTTCGACCTTCGGCATGCCGTGCCGTTCGAGGCCGCCGCACTCGTGCTGAACGGACGTCCCGTGCCGCAACCCGCTGCCGCGCGCGCCGACGCGAGCGAGCCGTCGACTGGAGCGTCGTCCGCGCCATGAAAACGATCGCCATTCTCTCCACGGCGGGCGGCGCCGGACGAACCACGCTCACGGCGGCGCTCGCGATGCTGCTCGCGCGGCGCGGCCGGCCGGTCGTCGCGGTCGATTTCGATCCGCAGAATCTGTTGGGCGCGCATCTCGGGCTCGACGAACTGCCGCCCGCGGGCATCGGCGCGGCCATTACAAGCGATGCGCCCTGGCACGCGCACACATGGAGCAACGAAGAAGGCGTGCTGTTCGTGCCATATGGCGAGATGCCCGATGCGCCCGACGGCGCGCTCGCCAGCCTGCCGCCGACCACGCTGCGCCTCGCCGAAGAACCGGACTGGCTGGCGCGCTCGCTCGGCGGCATCGATTTGCCCGGGCAAGGCGTGGTGCTGATCGACACGCCGCGTTATCCGTCGATGCATGCGGCCCAGGCGCTGCGTTGCGCCGACCTCGTGGTGTGCGTGACGCCGCCCGAGCCGGGCGCGCTCGCGACGCTGGTGCGGCATCTGCCTAAGCTGCGCGCGGCGGGCAAGCGTCCGCTGTTCGTGTTGAACCGTCTGAATCCGGCGCGCGAGATGCAGCGCGACGCGCTGTCCATGCTCACCGCCGCGCTCGGTCGCGGCGTTGCGCCCGTCATGCGCCTGCATGCCGACGCGGCGTTGCCGGAAGCGTTCGCGCGCGGTTCGTGGCTGTTCGACGATGCGCCGTATTCGCAGACCTCGCACGATCTTCACGGACTCGCGAGCGCGGTTGAAGAGCAGCTCGCCGCGTTGGACGAATCGTCGCGCGTTCCGGGAGCCGAGCTGAAATGACGACGCCGGAGCAACGCGCCACTTCGCACGACGCGCCGTCAGCGGCGCGCTCGCGGCGCTCACGCCAGGACAGCGCGCGCGACTGGCTGGCGCGCCGCCTTGGTGTGAGCGTCGGCGCGAGCGCGCTCGAATGGTGGGTGCGGCTCTTTTTCCGGGCGCCCGTCGCGGGGCGGCGCGATCTGCCGCTGTCGCTCGCGCGCCTGTGGATCGTCTTTCTCGCGGAGCGCTTTGATGTCGCGCATTGCGCGCCGTGGCGCGCGTGGCTGTGGCGCGTCTTCGTGCGGCCGACGCGCGCAGGGCCGTCCGTCGCGGCGCGCATCGGCCGCGTTGTGCTGTGGATCGGGCGCTATGGCGTGATGCCGGTCTACCGCGTGTGGCGGCGCGCGCAGGCCGCGCTCGACCGGCAAGTTGCGAAGCTGCCGTGGCAGCGCTGGGGCGAATCGCTGGAAGCGGGCGCGGTGCGCGCCGGAAGAATTCGCTGGCTGACGGTGACGCTCGTCGCCGTGGGCGCCGTGCTATGGGCGCTCGTCGGCACGTCGCCGTTCGCCGGCACGAACCAGTATGTGTTCTTCGGGCTGACCATCCTTCTCGCGCTGGCCATCCGCCGATTGCCGGGCCGTTTGCCGGTGCTGCTGCTCGCCTCGCTGTCGCTGCTCGCGATGCTGCGCTACGTGTGGTGGCGCACCACCCAGACGCTCGACTTTCATGGCGCGGGCGAAGCGATCATCGGCTATGCGCTGTTCAGCGCCGAAGCGTACACGTGGATCGTGCTGGTGCTCGGCTTCATCCAGACGGCGTGGCCGCTCGAACGGAAGGTCTCGGCGCTGCCCGCCGACCGTTCCTGCTGGCCGAGCGTGGACGTCTACATTCCCACTTATAACGAGCCGCTCTCGGTGGTGAAGCCGACCATTCTGGCCGCGCAAGGCATCGACTGGCCGGGCGATCGGCTGAACATCTATCTGCTCGACGACGGCAAGCGCCCGGAAATGGAGGCATTCGCACGCGAGGCGGGCGTCCGGTATCTGACGCGCTCCGACAACCAGCACGCGAAGGCCGGCAACATTAACCGCGCGCTTGCGAAAACGCACGGCGACTACATTGCCATTTTCGATTGCGATCACGTGCCGAGCCGCTCGTTCCTGCAAACGACCATGGGCACCTTCCTGCGCGACCCGCTTTGCGCGATGGTGCAAACGCCGCATCACTTCTTTTCGCCCGATCCGTTCGAGCGCAACCTCAACACGTTCCGCCGCGTGCCCAACGAAGGCGAGCTGTTCTACGGCCTCGTGCAGTCGGGCAACGATCTGTGGAACGCGACGTTCTTCTGCGGCTCGTGCGCCGTGATCAAGCGCGCGCCGCTCGAAGAAGTGGGCGGCGTCGCCGTCGAAACCGTCACCGAAGACGCGCATACCGCGCTCAAGCTGCATCGGCGCGGCTACACCACGGCTTATCTGCCGTATGTGCAGGCTGCGGGCCTCGCCACCGAAAGTCTCGCCGGCCACATCAAGCAGCGCACCCGCTGGGCGCGCGGCATGGCGCAGATCTTCCGCGTGGACAATCCGTTTTTCGGGCGCGGGCTGAACCTCTTTCAGCGAATCTGCTACGGCAACGCGATGCTGCACTTCTTCTATGGTGTGCCGCGTCTGATCTTCCTGACCATGCCGATGGCGTACCTGTTCTTCGGCATGTACGTGATCAATGCATCCGCCACCACAATCGCTGGATTCGTGCTGCCGTACATCATGTTGTCGAGCATTGCGAACTCGCGCTTGCAAGGACGCTACCGGCGCTCGTTCTGGGCGGAGGTCTACGAATCCGTGCTTGCCTGGTACATCGCGCTGCCTACCACGCTCGCGTTCTTCAGCCCCAGGCACGGCAAATTCAACGTGACAGACAAGGGCGGCCGCATGGACGAGGGCTATCTCGACTGGTCCGTGTCGAAGCCCTACATCGTGCTGCTCACGCTGAACGCGATCGCGATGTTCGCGGGCGTGTACCGCCTCGTGTTCGGCACCGGCGACGAACTGCCCACCGTGCTGATGAACGTGTTCTGGACTACCTACAATCTCGTGATGCTCGGCGCGGCGGTGAGCGTCGCGCGCGAGGCGAAGCAGATTCGCAGCACGCACCGCGTGCCGATGAGCATGCCGGCCACGCTGCTGCTGAGCGACGGAACGACCGTCGCGTGCAGGACGAGCGACTACTCGACCGGCGGCCTCGGTCTCGACGTCACACCCGGCCTGCCGCTCGCCGTGGGCGACTGGCTGCAGGTGTGCGTGAGCCGCGGCGACCGGCAGTTTGCGTTTCCCGTCCACGTGGTGCGCGCGGCGGGGCGCAATCTCGGCGTGCAGTTCGATGACCTGACGCTCGAGCAGGAGCGCCAACTCGTGCAATGCACGTTCGGCCGCGCGGACGCCTGGATTGCCGCCGCGGACGAAACCCCCACCGAGGAAGACGCGCCGCTGCGCGGTCTCGTGGAAGTCGTGCTGATGGGCATCGAAGGCTACTCGCGTCTGCTGCAAGGCCTGTCGCGCAAATTGCAGGCGCTTCTCGCGCTGGACGAAAGCCGTTATTGAACCGCCGGCGCCGCCGGCGGAACCTGAGGTTGGATCGAATGAGTCTCTGGAATCTGTATTTCCTGTTGAAGCTGTATCTGTTCAGTGCGGGGCATCTGCATCCGCTGTGGCTCGCGAACATCGCGTTTGCCATCGCGCTCGCCGCGACGAGCGGCTTGCGAAACCGCTTCCTGCGCGTGCTGCGCGGGGTCATCGGGCTCGTGCTCGGCGTCATGCTGATGTATCACGAAGCCGCGATTCCGCCGTTTTCGCGGCTCGTCGAGGAATTCGGCAACCTCGAGACTTTCCGCTTCGGTTACTGGATGGAACTCGCGCAACGCTTCGTTCCGCCCGCGGCGCTGCTCGTGGCCTGCTGCGCGGTGGTCGGCTATCTGGTGGTGAATCGCTGGCTGCGCGTGACGAGCTTCGTCATTCTCGCGCTCGTGGCGCTGCCCGTCTGGCAGGCGAGCACCAACGCGCTCTCGTCGATCGAGGCGGCCGCGAGCTTGCGCTCGGGCGCGAAAGACGGCGGCGTCGCACAGCCCGGCGCGCCGCTCGATCATACGGCGGCGCTCGCCGCATTCCGTGCCGGCGAGTCGCAGCGTCAGGTCGCGATGGCGCATCTGACGAACAATCCGAGCGAGCAGTTCGACGTGATCGTGCTGCACGTGTGCTCGTTGTCGTGGGACGACCTGGATGTCTCGAACGCGCGCAACAATCCCATGTTGAGCCACTTCGACTATCTGTTCTCGAACTTCAGCACGGCCGCGAGCTACAGCGGCCCGGCGGCGATCCGCGTGTTGCGCGCGACGTGCGGACAGGAGGCGCACGCGGACCTGTACAAGCCGGCGGCGCAGCAGTGTCATCTGTTCGCGCAGCTGGCGCAGGCCGGCTATTCGCCGCAGACCATCCTCAATCACGACGGACACTTCGACAACTTCCTGGAGGTCATCAAGGACAACCTGGGCGTCCCCAATGTCCCGATGATTTCGAATACCGACGTGCCGGTCGCCATGCACGCCTTCGACGGCTCGCCGATTCACGACGACTACAGCGTGCTCGCGAAGTGGTTCGCGCAACGGCAGCAGATCGCCGGACCGGTCGCGCTGTACTACAACACGATTAGCCTGCACGACGGCAACCAGTTGCCGGGCAGCAGCCAGACCAGCCTCCAGTCGTATCCGGGACGCGTCAACAAGCTGATGAACGACTTTGACCGGCTGGGCGATCTGATCGCCGCGTCGGGCCGGCGCGCGGTGATTGTGTTCGTGCCCGAGCACGGTGCGGCGCTGCGCGGCGACGCCAACCAGGTGGCGGGCTTGCGCGAAATTCCGACGCCGCGCATCGTGCACGGGCCGGTCGGCGTGCGGCTCATCAATTTCCCCGGCAACCATGCGCCCACCACGGTGATCGACAAGCCCACGAGCTTTCTGGCGGTCGCGCAACTGCTGTCGAATCTGGTGTCGAACAGTCCGTTCAAGCCGGGCGTGACGCTGTCGCAATACGCGGCGGATCTGCCGCAAACGGACATGGTCGGCGAAAACGAAGGCACGGTCACGATGAAGACCGCAAGCGGTTACGTCGTGAAGACGCCGGACGGCGTGTGGGTGGACGAGAAATGAACAAGGCTGGATCGAAGGCTGAATTGCAGCCGCAAGTGCAACAACAACCACAAACGCAACTACCAACGCAACCGCAACCGCGTTTGCAAGCGCAGCCGAACCAGCGCAAGTGGTCGGTCAACGACATTGCGGGCCTCGCGCGCACGCTTGGCGAAATCGATCCGTCGAAATATGTCGACGAGCAGGCCGAGCATGCGTATGCGGAGGCGCTCGTGAAGTGGCCCGTGATGAGCCGGCTGATGGGGCTCGTGAAGGGTCACGAGTGATCAGGAGTGGTTCACGAACAGGCGGACGCCGGGCTCGCCCGGCGCACGCCGTTTCACTGCGATAGAACCCGAATCACCTGAAGCCGTTCGGATTCGCGGACTGCCAGCGCCAATGGTCCGCGCACATTCTTTCGATGCCGAATTCCGCGCGCCAGCCGAGCAACGCGAGCGCCGCGGCCGGGTCGGCGAAGCACGACGCCACATCGCCCGGACGACGCGCCACGATTTCATACGGCACGGCACGTCCCGACGCTTTCTCGAACGCCTTCACGACGTCGAGCACGCCATAGCCCTGACCGGTTCCGAGATTCACGACGAAGCTCGCGTCGCGCGCAACGAGCGCGTCGAGCGCGGCCAGATGTCCGCGCGCCAGATCGACCACGTGGATATAGTCGCGCACGCCGGTGCCGTCGGGCGTGTCGTAGTCGCCGCCGAACACGCGCAATTTTTCCAGCTTGCCAACCGCGACCTGCGCGACGTACGGCATCAGGTTGTTCGGAACGCCCGCCGGGTCTTCGCCGATCAAGCCGCTCTCATGCGCGCCGACCGGATTGAAATAGCGCAGCGTGGCGATGCGCCACGAGGGATCGGCAATTTCGAGGTCGCGCAGCACCTGTTCCGCGATCAGCTTCGACTGGCCATAGGGATTCGTGGCCGACAGCGGGAACGATTCGTCGATGGGCGAGCTTTTCGGCACGCCGTACACCGTGGCCGACGAGCTGAACACGAACTGCTTCACGTTGCGATCGCGCATCACGCCGAGCAGCGCGAGCAGGCTGCCGACGTTGTTGCTGTAGTACTCCACCGGTTTCGCAACCGATTCGCCCACCGCCTTCAGCGCGGCAAAGTGAATCGCGCCTGTGATCGGATGCGCGTCGAAAATGCGCTTGAGCGCGGCTTCGTCGCGCGCGTCGGCTTCGTAGAACGCGACGGCGCGGCCGGTGATCTGCTCGACGCGCCGCAGCGACTCGCGGTTGCTGTTCACGAGATTGTCGATTACCACGACGTCGTAGCCACCGTTCAGCAGTTCGACGCAGGTGTGCGAGCCGATGAAGCCGGCGCCGCCCGTAACCAGAATCGTGCCTTTCGTGGTCATGCTGTTACTCCGTTAAAGTAAAACGCCCGTCATTTTTTGCACCAGGTTCTTATACGTTTCGACGACGGCGCGTTCGTCGAACTCCTGCGCGACTTTCTGCCGGCCGCGTTCAGCCATGGCGCGCCGCTCCGCGCCGCTCATGTCGAGCATCTGCGCGAGCGCGTCGGCGAGACGCTTCGCGTCGCGCACTTCGCATAGCAATCCGTTGACGCCGTGCGCGACCACTTCGCGGCAGCCGGGCACGTCGGTCGTGACAATCGGCCGGCCCATTGCGGACGCTTCCATCAGCGTGCGCGGCACGCCTTCGCGATACGACGGCAAGACGACGCAATCCGCATCGGCGATAAAAGGCCGCACATCATGAGCCTCGCCGAGATACTCGACAATGCCTTCCCGTTCCCACGCCGCCACGTCTTCGCGCGTGATCGCGCTCGGGTTGTCCACGCCGACCGGCCCGAGCAACTGAAAACGCGCGTGCGGATAACGCTGATGCAAAAGCCGCGCGGCTTCGACATATTCGCCGACGCCCTTGTCCCACAGCAACCGGCCGATCAGCACGAATTTGAATTCGGCGCGTTCGGGCAGCGGCGTGAAGCAGAACTGATCGAGATCGACGCCTTCGCCATGCAGCAACCGCGCGCGCTCCGGATGCACCAGCAACTTCTGTTCGACAAACGCGGCCTGATCGTCGCGATTCAAAAACCAGACTTCGCGCGGAAAGCGGAACGCGAAACGATACAGTTTTTTCGCCACTTGCGCCGCGCGGCTCTGCTGGATGAACACATAGCCCAAGCCCGTGGTCACCGCGACCGACTGCACGCCCGCCAGTTTCGCGGCAATCGAGCCGTAGATATTCGGCTTGATCGTGTAGTGAAACACCACGTGCGGACGAATCGCGCGGTACTGGCGATACAGCGCGTAGAGCGTGCGCAGATCGTCGCGCGGACTGGTGCCTTTCGAGGCGACCGGCAATTCGATGCAGCGGCAACCCATGGCAGTGAGCAATTCGAATGTGCGGTCGCGCGGCGCGAGCACCGTGACATCGACGCCGCGTGCGACCAGCATGCGGATCAGTCCTTGCCGATAGGTATAGATTGCCCAGGCGGTGTTACACACGAGTGTAATGCGCAACGCGGGCGTCGACTTCAGGGCTGGCTTCATGCGGAAACGAACTCGGCGGTGAATGAAAGGGCAAACAGACGGCGCGGCCGATCAATGGCTCGCGCGCGGCGCGAGCAGCGTGCGCTTGACGCGCTGCAAGGCGCCGTAAGGCGTGACGAGATGCAGCAGATTCTTGAAGAGGCCGAACCAGTCGTACGGATTCGCGACGTTGAAGTAGCGCAATTGCAGCCGCAGCGTCGACAGCACCTGGCGGCGCCGCTTCGTCGCGCTGATGCCGCCTTCGTTCAGCTCGTAATACAGGCCCAGCTCCGGCAGATTCGCGCAGTCGTAGCGCTCCATCAGGCGTACGAAGAGATCGAGGTCTTCAGCCGAGCGATATTCCGCGCGATAGTTGCCGACGGCGCGCACGGCGTCGATACGCAGCATCATCGAAGGATGCGCGAGACATGAGCGGAAGAAGCGCAGACGGCGGATCGCCGCGGGTTCGGCGGGCGGCGTCAGCATGAACAGCGGCTCGCCCGCGCGCGTGACGACCTGCGTCCACATGCCGAGCCCGGCCACGCGCGGATGCGCTTCCATGAAGGCGCGCTGCTTCGCGAGCCGTTGCGGCACGCTGCGATCGCCCGCGTCGATGCGCGCCGCGTAGCGGAAACCGCGCTGCGCGAGCGCCTCGATACCGGTTTGCAGCGCGCGCTCGATGCCGCCGTTGCGCGGCATGCGCAGCACTTCGATGTGCAGGTTGGCGAGCTTCGGCGCGACGATGGGCGGCGTGCTGCCGTCATCGACGATCAGAACGTGCACCTGCGCGCTTTCCTCGAACGACGCGAGCGTGAGATCGACGTCGGCCTGGCCGTTATAAGCGGGAATCAGGACCGCGACGTTGTCGAGACAGTGCGGCGGCGCTTCGGCGAAAGGGAGCGTCATGGGCGCAATTTGAAACGAATGTAATAAAGATTAACCGATGCCGCCGCGAGATAACCGCATGCAAGCCCCACGAGCGCGCCATACGCGCCGAGCCGGGCGATCGCGAGCAGATCGACGACGAACGCCACCGCGAGCGCGAGCAGCCACTTGAAGAGCAACACGAACTTCGCCTGATACTTCAGCACGACGAGGTTGCCGATTGCTTCGATGCCGGCGGGCACGGAAAGCCACACGGCCCAGCGGAAAATGTCGATCGCGCCTTCGAAGCCCGGCCCGAACACGCGGCGAATGATGAAGCCCGCGAGCAGGTCGAGAACCGTTGCGCCCGCAATCATCAGCGCGGCGGTCATCGCCGTGAGACGCCACATGTTGCGGCGCAGTTGCACGGGCTGCTGCACGCGATAGACGAACGCGGGCGCGATGGTCTGCGCGAGCATCAGCGCGAGCGTGATCCAGTTCTCGTTCAGTTGTTGCGCGGCGGAATAGCGCCCGAGATCGGCGAACGAAATCGCCCGCTCCAGCATGAGCCGATCGAGTTTCAGGAACAGGTACATACAGATCAGCCCGAGCCAGAACACCGTGCCCGCGCTCGCGAAATGCCCGAAGAGCGAGCGGTCGATATGCCAGCCGGGTTTGCCGCCATGCCGTCGAATGAAATAGACCACGAGTACACTGCCGATGACCGCTGACTCCAGCGCCCACAACCAGCCGAAGCGCGCGGGTTCGGCGGCGGCGCGCACGAGCAGATAGACGAAGCCCGCCTTCAGTACCGCAGTGCTCATGCTGGTCAGCAATTGCGGCTTGCTGTACGTCATGCTTTGCAGCCACGCATTGATCACGCCGACGAACGGTTCGCGAAACAGCATTGTCACCGCGAGGCCCGCGAGCATCGCGCCGACGAGCGGATCGAAGACATGCAGTGCAATGGCGAGCCACGTGAGCAGCAAGGCCGCGACCGAGACGGAAAAGCGCAGCGCGAAAGCGCTGCCGAGCACGGTGCCGAGCTGCGTGGGCGGCCGCGCAATGATGGTCGGCACGAGGATCTCCGCGCCGCATACCCAGGTAATGGGCGAAAGCACGAGCAGCAGCGTATTCGCGTATTGCCATTTGCCGAACGTGTCGGGTCCGAAGTAACGCGCGAGCACGCCGCTGATCACGATGGCCACGCCGATTTGCGTGAGCCGTTCGAGCCCGAGCCAGACAATATTCGTGAAGGCGCGCGTGACGTCCGGATTGGCGAAGCGCTTGAGGGTCAGCATCCGGTGAGCGCTCGCCGATGCGCTTCGCGCGAGCTTGCCCACCCGGCCGGTTGTATCGGCGACGTTACAAATGGAGGGCATCTAAGCATTAGAATGGTGTTTCAAGGCGGGTCCGAAAAGCGCAATTATAAGTTGGAACCGGATCGCTTCCGGCAAGGGCGCAGCATCGTGGTCAATCGCTACGTTTTACCGATTCGTCATGGCTGCGCCGGTCAAAATTTTCCATTGCACGCAAGTGAGCCAACATGATCTCCAAATCCATTTTCAAGGCGTATGACATTCGCGGTGTGATCGGCAAGACGCTCGACGCCGATGCGGCGCGTTCGATCGGCCGCGCCTTCGGCAGCGAAGTGCGTGCACAAGGCGGCGACGCCGTGGTGGTCGCGCGCGACGGGCGCCTGTCCGGTCCCGAACTGATCCAGGCATTGTCGGACGGCCTGCGCGCGGCCGGCGTCGACGTGGTCAATGTCGGCATGGTGCCCACGCCGGTCGGTTACTTCGCGGCAAGCGTACCGCTGAAGCTCGCGGGCGGCGAACGTCGCGTTGATTCGTGCATCGTCGTGACGGGTAGTCATAATCCGCCGGACTACAACGGCTTCAAGATGGTGCTGCGCGGCGCGGCCATTTATGGCGAGCAGATTCAGGCGCTGCATCAGCGCATCGTGGACGACAACTTCGCGCAAGGCAGCGGCACGTACGCCGAATACGACATCGCCGACGCGTATCTCGAACGCATTGCGAGCGACGTCAAGCTCGCGCGCCCGATCAAGATCGTCGTGGACACCGGCAACGGCGTCGCCGGCGGCCTCGCGCCGAAGCTCTTCAAGAAGCTCGGTTGCGAACTGGTCGAGCTGTTCACGGAGATCGACGGCAACTTCCCGAACCATCACCCGGACCCGGCTCACCCGGAAAATCTGCAAGACGTGATTCGCGCGCTGAAGGAAACGGACGCGGAAATCGGCTTCGCGTTCGACGGCGACGGCGATCGTCTCGGCGTCGTCACGAAAGACGGCCAGATCATTTATCCGGACCGCCAGCTGATGCTGTTCGCCGAAGAAGTGCTGTCGCGCAACAAGGGCGCGCAAATCATTTACGACGTGAAGTGCACGCGCAACCTCGCGAAGTGGGTGAAGGACAAGGGCGGCGAGCCGCTCATGTGGAAAACCGGCCACTCGCTCGTGAAGGCGAAGCTGCGCGAAACCGGCGCGCCGCTCGCGGGTGAAATGAGCGGCCACGTGTTCTTCAAGGACCGCTGGTACGGTTTCGACGACGGCCTGTACACCGGCGCGCGTCTGCTCGAAATCCTCACGCGTGTGCAAGATCCGAGCAAGCTGCTGAACTCGCTGCCGAACTCGAACTCCACGCCGGAGCTGCAACTGAAGCTCGAAGAAGGCGAGAACTTCGAACTGATCGCACGCTTGCAGCAGAACGCGAAGTTCACCGGCGCGGACGACGTCGTGAAAATCGACGGTCTGCGTGTCGAGTATCCGGACGGCTTCGGTCTTGCGCGTTCGTCGAACACCACGCCGGTCGTGGTCATGCGTTTCGAAGCCGATAACGAGGCGGCGCTCAAGCGCATCCAGGAAGACTTCCGCCGCGTGATTCTGGCGGAGAAGGCCGACGCGAAGCTGCCGTTCTAAAGCTCGAAGGAAGGCATCAACGAAGTGACGAACGAAGGCATACGCGGCGGCGCGGTTCGCAACGAACCGCAGCCGTCGTGCGAAACGCGGCGCGGGTATCACTTACCGCGCCGCGTTTTTTCATGCCGGTTTTTCATGCCAATCAGCCTGGTCGCGCTAGAATTGCCGTCCTCGTGAGAAAACGTGAGCTTCGGCGTGGATCGACTCCGGTTTTCTCATCTTCAACGCATCTTCGGGCCGGATAGCCGGTTTTCCCACTCTTGAGCGTGCAAAAGATACTGATAGTGAGGGTGTCGTCGTTGGGCGACGTCGTTCACAACATGCCGGTGATCGCCGACATCCGGCGTCGCCATCCCGACGCTCAGATCGACTGGCTCGTCGAGGAAAGCTTCGTGGGGCTCGTCGAACTCGTGAGCGGCGTGCGGCGCGCGATTCCCGTGTCGCTGCGGCGTTGGCGCAAACGCATTCTCTCGGCGGACAACTGGCGCGAGATCGGCGCATTCCGGCGCGCGCTCGCGGCCGAGCACTACGATCTCGTGATCGACTGCCAGGGGCTCATCAAGACCGCGTGGGTCGCGAGCATGGCGCGCGGACCGCTTGTCGGTCTCGCGAATCGCACCGACGGCGCGGGCTTCGAATGGCCGGTGCGCTTCTTCTACAACAGGCGCGTGCCGATCGAGCCGCGCACGCATGTGGTCGAACGCACGCGGCAACTGGTGGCCGCGGCGCTGAACGAGCCGCGCCCGCAACCCACCGACGACATCGACTTCGGCATCGACACGCGGCGCGCGGCGCTGGCTTTGTCGGCGGCGAATCTGAATCTGCCGGTGCCTTATGTGGTGTTCGTGCACGCGACTTCGCGCGCCGACAAGCAATGGCCCGACGCCGCGTGGATCGAGTTGGGGCAGGCGCTCGTGCGGCGCGGCGCGTCGATCGTGCTGCCGTGGGGCAGCGAGTCCGAGCGCGCCACCAGCGAGCGTCTCGCGAAGGAATTCGGCGCGGCCGCCATCGTGCCGCCGAAGCTTTCGTTGCCGGCGGTGGTCGGTCTGATCGAAGGCGCGGCTGCCACGGTCGGTGTTGACACAGGTCTCGTTCACATCGCGGCCGCGCTGAAGCGGCCCACCGTCGAGTTGTACAATTTCGCCACCGCGTGGCGCACCGGCGGCTACTGGTCGCCGGATGTCGTCAATCTCGGCACGGCCGGGCAACCGCCCACGCTGCAACAGGTGAAGTCGGCGCTGGCCGGCTTCGGCCTGCTGTAAATCGTCCGGCGCGCTTCGCCTTACGCTCCATCCGTTTTCAAGGGCGATCATGAACGAAACCCAGATCATCGAAGTGGCGAACGCCGACTGGTACGGACGCAATCTGTCCGTGCCGCGCGAGACGCTGCTCGCCGGCGTCGAACGCGGCAAAGTGCTGTATTTTTCGAACCTGCGCTTCGCGATCGAGGGCGGCGAGCGCGCGCTCCTCGACCCCGCGCTGGCCGATCCGAACCGCAAGAACATCAGCCTGGAGCCGAATGGCGGCGCATTGCATGGCGTGGCCGGCGACGCCGTCACGCAGTCCGCGGTGCGCGCGCTGATCGGGCGTTATCAGGCGAATGCGCGCACGCTGGTCGATGGTCTTTTTCCCGAGTACAACGGCAAGCTGCGCGTCGCGCCCACGAGTCTGCGGCTGCATCAGGTGGAAACGCGCCAGACGTCATGGCGTAAAGACGATAGCCGCTTGCACGTGGACGCCTTTCCGTCGCGGCCCAATTACGGCGAGCGCATTCTGCGCGTGTTCACCAACGTCAATCCGCATGGCGCGCCGCGCGTGTGGCGCGTCGGCGAGCCGTTCGAGGACATGGCGCAACGCTTCCTGCCGCATATCAAGCCGCAAATGCCGGGCTCGGCGTGGCTGCTGAATCTGCTGCACGTCACCAAGTCGCCGCGCAGCGAGTACGACCATCTGATGCTCCATCTGCACGACGGCATGAAGGCCGATCTGGATTATCAGAAAACGAGCCCGCAGCAGACCATGCCGTTTCCGCCGGGCAGCGTGTGGGTGTGCTTCTCCGATCAGACTTCGCATGCGGTGATGTCGGGCCAGTTCATGCTGGAGCAGACTTTTTTCCTGCCGGTCAAGGCGATGGCGCAACCCGAATGCGCGCCGCTCGGCATTCTCGAACGCCTGAAGGGCAGGGCGCTGGTTTGAGCGCCGCGGCTTCTTCCGAATCGCGGGCCGCGTGCCGTCGCCGCGCGCTCCAGCACGAGGAGCGCCGATGCTAAGGGCGATCTACAACGCGCTCTGGTGGATCGTCGCGCCGCTCGCCGTGCTGCGTCTTCTGATCCGTTCGCGCAAGGAACGCGGCTATCGTCAGCATATTGGCGAGCGCTTCGGCTATACGCGCGGACGTTTGCCCGAGGACGACGTGCCGCTCATCTGGGTGCATGCGGTGTCGGTCGGCGAGACGCGCGCCGCGCAACCGCTAATCGACGCGCTCATGCATGCGCGTCCCGACGCGCGCATTCTCCTTACGCACATGACGCCGAGCGGCCGCGCGACCGGCGAGCAGATTTTCGGCGACCGCGTGTTGCGCAGCTATCTGCCCTACGACATGCCGCGCGCGGTGCGGCGCTTCCTGCGCGCCTGGCGGCCGTCGCTTGGCCTCGTGATGGAAACCGAAGTGTGGCCGACGCTGATCGACGAATGCCGGCGCGCGGATGTGCAACTCGTGCTGACGAATGCGCGGATGTCGGCGCGTTCGTATAAGCGCGCGGCAAAGTTCGGCGGCGCAACGAAAGACGTGTTCGGTGGCTTTGCGCGCGTGCTGGCGCAGAGTCCGTCCGATGCCGAGCGGCTCACCGCGCTCGGCGCGCGCAACGTCGCGGTGCTGGGCAATCTGAAGTTCGACATGTGCACGCCGCCGGAACTTGCGGCGCGCGGTCATGCGTGGCGCGCGGCGATCGGCGCGCGGCCCGTGTGGGTCGCGGCGAGCACGCGCGAGGGCGAAGAGGATCTCGTGTTGCAGGCGTTCGCGGCGCTCGGCCTCGAGCATGCGCTGTTGATTCTCGTGCCGCGTCATCCGCAGCGCTTCAATGAAGTGGCGGCGCTCGTCGAGAAAGCGGGGCTGCGGCTCGCGCGCCGCTCGGCGTGGGCGCCGGACGCGAAAGTGGCGTCGGCGGCGCTGGCGGCGAGCGGCGGCGTGCCGGCTTTGCCGGCTGACGTGAACGTGCTGCTCGGCGATTCGATGGGCGAACTGGGCGCTTACTATGCGGCGTCGGATCTCGCGTTTATCGGCGGCAGTCTGTTGCCGCTCGGCGGGCAGAATCTGATCGAGGCGTGCGGCGTGGGCGTGCCGGTGCTGATCGGGCCGCACGTGTTCAACTTTACGCAGGCCACGGCCGACGCGCTCGCCGCGGGCGCCGCGGTGCAGGTGCAGGACCCGGCCGATCTGGCGCGCGCGCTGCGCGAACTTTTCAACGACAAGGCGCGCCGGCTCGCCATGGGCGGCGCGGCGTCGGCGTTTGCCGCGCGCCATCGCGGCGCGACCGCGCGCACGGTGGATGTGCTCATGGCGGTGTTGCCGGAGTGAGGCCCAGGCGCGCAACGCGCCTTCTGCCTCACACTCGCAACAAGCCTTTCCTCTCGATAAACCGCACCACCTCGTCCAGGCCGTCCAGCGCCTTCAGATTGCACATCACAAAAGGCCGCTCGCCGCGCATCTTTTTCGCGTCCGACGCCATCACGTCGAGGTTCGCGCCCACGAGCGGCGCGAGGTCCGTCTTGTTGATCACGAGCAGGTCCGACTTTGTGATGCCGGGGCCGCCCTTGCGCGGAATTTTCTCGCCGCCCGCCACGTCGATCACGTAGATGGTCAGGTCCGACAGTTCCGGGCTAAAGGTCGCCGCGAGGTTATCGCCGCCCGATTCGATGAAGACGATGTCCGCATCGGGAAAGCGCGTCAACATGCGGTCCACGGCTTCGAGGTTGATCGACGCGTCCTCGCGAATCGCGGTATGCGGACAGCCGCCCGTCTCCACGCCCATGATCCGCTCGGCCGGCAAGGCGCCCGCCACGGTCAGCAAACGCTGGTCTTCTTTTGTGTAGATGTCGTTGGTGATCGCGACGAGGTCGTAGCGATCGCGCATCGCCTTGCAGAGCATTTCGAGCAGCGTGGTCTTGCCCGAGCCGACCGGGCCGCCGACGCCCACGCGCAGCGGCGGCAGTTTTTTCGTGCGGATCGACGCGGGAGCGGCTTGATGAAGTGCGTTCATGATGGATCGTTTTATGAGCGAAAGAGCCGCGAATACTGCGACTCGTGACGCGCCGACAGAATGCCGAGTTGCGGCGCGAAGGTATTGAGGTTCTCAGGCGAGGTGGCGAGCGCGCGCGCGACCGCCGCATTGATCGGCTCACGCAATCCGACGATGATGCGTTGCCCCGCCAGTTGTCCGAGCGGCACGGCCTTCAACGCAGCGGCCGCCTGGTTTTCCACCCAGCTGAAAGCGTAAGCGGCGAGCGCGGCGTCGGTAGCGGCGTCGTGCGCATAGGCGGCGAAGGCGAAGGCCGTGGGCTGCGCGAGCGGCGTCATCGAGGCGAGCGTGGCGCGCCTTGCCGCATCGCTCCATTCGAGCGACACGCACAACTGGCGCAACGACCAGCCCATTTGCTGCGTTTCGCGCCGCAGTTCGGCGGACTCGCGGCTCGCGAGAAATTCGCTGTTGGCTTCTCCGAGACTGGCGGCGTCGTGCGCGCGCCAGCGCTCCATCTGATGCGCGAGGAACGGCAGTTCGCCGTGCGCGAGTACGTCGGTCAAGCCGCTTTCGATCCACGCGCGTGCGGAGTCGGCGTCGGTGATCAGTTGCGCTTCGATTGCCGCTTCGAGACCTTGCGAATAACTGAACGCGCCGATCGGCAGCGCCGGCGACGCGAGATGCAGCAGGGCGGTGAGCTCAGCGATGCGCATGACGGTGGTGATGCGCGTGACCGCAGGATTCATCGTTAGCATGATCGTGCTCATGGTCGTGTTCATGATCATGCTCATGGCCATGATGCTCGCCGAACACCTGCTGCGCTAACGCGTAGTCTTCCGCGAAGGTCTCGTCATGCCCATGCTTGTGCCCGCCGCCATACGCGCCGGACTCGGGCTGGAACGGCATCGACACCTGATCGACTGTCGCGCCGATGCGCTTGAGCATGTCGGCCAGCACCGGATCGTATTCGAGCTTCAGATAATTCGCGCCCACTTCCACCGGCGTATGACGGTTGCCGAGGTGATAGGCCGCGCGCGTCAGCGTCAACGCAGCGGCGGCGCGCACGTAGAGCAGCGCTTGCGGCGCGGCGATCACGCGCACGAGGCCGCCGTCGTCGGCGACGAGCACATCGCCGTCGCGCAGCACCGTGCCGCGCGGCAGCAGCACGGCCACTTCCTCGCCGTTATCGAGCGTGGCCGCGAGCCGGCTCCTGCGACGATCGTCGAAAGCGAGGGTCAAGGTGGGCGCGCGCTTCACGAGCACGGGTGCGAGTTTCAGATGCGGGGCAATCAGTTTGTCGAGTGTGCGCATGGTCAGAACAGAAAATAGCGTTGCGCCATCGGCAAAACCGTGGCGGGTTCGCAGGTCAGCAGTTGACCGTCGGCGATCACCTGATAGGTTTCCGGATCGACGCTGATCGACGGACGCCACGCGTTGTGAATCATGTCGGCCTTCGTGATGTTGCGGCAGTTCTTCACGGCCACGATACGCTTTTGCAGGCCGTAGCGCCCGGCGACGTCCGCATCGGCGGCGAGTTGCGAGACGAAAGTCAGCGACGTGCGGCCGCGCGCGCCGCCGCGCGTCGCGAACATCTCGCGATAATGCACCGGCTGCGGCGTCGGAATCGACGCGTTCGGGTCGCCCATCTGCGCCATCGCGATCATGCCGCCCTTCAGGATCAGCGACGGCTTGATGCCGAAAAACGCCGGTTCCCAGAACACGAGATCGGCCCACTTGCCCGGCTCGATCGAACCGACTTCATGCGCGATGCCGTGCGTGATCGCCGGATTGATCGTGTACTTGGCGACGTAGCGCTTCGCGCGGAAGTTGTCGTGCCGCGCGTTGTCTTCGGCGAGCGCGCCGCGTTGCACCTTCATCTTGTGCGCGGTCTGCCATGTGCGGATGATGACTTCGCCCACGCGGCCCATTGCCTGCGAATCCGACGACAGCATCGACAGCGCGCCGAGATCGTGCAGGATGTCTTCGGCGGCGATGGTTTCGCGGCGAATCCGCGATTCGGCGAACGCAATGTCTTCCGCGATCGACGGGTCCAGATGGTGGCACACCATCAGCATGTCGAGATGCTCGTCGAGCGTGTTGACGGTGTACGGGCGCGTCGGATTGGTGGAGGAGGGCAGCACGTTCGCCTCGCCGCACACCTTGATGATGTCCGGCGCGTGGCCGCCGCCCGCGCCTTCCGTGTGATACGTGTGGATCGTGCGGCCCTTGAACGCGGCCACGGTGGCTTCCACGAAACCCGCTTCGTTCAGCGTGTCCGTGTGAATGGCGACTTGCGTGTCGGTGTCGTCGGCGACCGAGAGGCAGTTGTCGATCGCGGCCGGCGTCGTGCCCCAGTCCTCGTGCAGCTTCAGGCCGATCGCGCCCGCCGCGATCTGTTCGAGCGCCGGTTGCGGCTGGCTCACATTGCCCTTGCCGAGAAAGCCGAGATTCATCGGGTAGCCATCGGCGGCTTGCAGCATGCGTTCGAGATGCCACGGGCCGGGCGTGCAGGTGGTCGCATTCGTGCCGGTGGCTGGACCGGTGCCGCCGCCGAGCATCGTCGTCACGCCGCTCGCGAGCGCCTCTTCGATTTGCTGCGGGCTGATGAAGTGGATGTGCGTGTCGATGCCGCCCGCCGTCACGATCAGCCCTTCGCCCGCGATCACTTCGGTCGAGGCGCCAATCGCAATCGTCACGTTCGGCTGGATGTCCGGATTGCCCGCCTTGCCGATTGCCGCGATGCGGCCGTTTTTGATGCCGATGTCGGCCTTCACGATGCCCCAGTGATCGAGAATCAGCGCGTTCGTCACGACGGTATCGACCACGTCGGCGTGCCCGCGTTGCGACTGGCCCATGCCGTCGCGAATCACTTTGCCGCCGCCGAATTTCACTTCTTCGCCGTAAGTGGTGAAGTCGCGTTCGACTTCGATCAGCAACTCGGTGTCGGCGAGCCGCACGCGATCGCCGGTGGTGGGGCCGAACATTTCCGCGTATGCGCGGCGGCCAATGCGTAAGGTCATGATGAGAGTCCCGAAATGAGCGGCACGCGGTTGGAGTTCAAGCGCAGCGGCGCGCGACGCGCATCACAGCTTGCCCATCACGCGGCCGTTGAAGCCGTAGACGACGCGCTCGCCCGCCAGTTCGACCAGCTCGACGGTGCGCTCCTGGCCCGGCTCGAAACGCACGGCGGTGCCCGCTGCGATGTTCAGCCGGAAGCCGCGCGCGGCTTCGCGGTCGAACGCGAGCGCGTCGTTCACTTCGTAGAAATGGTAGTGCGAGCCGATCTGCACCGGCCTGTCGCCGGTATTCGACACGAGCACCGTGACGGTCGCGCGGCCCGCGTTGAGTTCGTGCTCGCCGTCGTCGGTCAGAAGTTCGCCGGGAATCATGGACGTGCCTTATGGAATCAGCGGATCAGGGAATCGGATGATGAACCGTGACGAGCTTGGTGCCGTCGGGGAAGGTGGCTTCCACCTGAATGTCGGGGATCATGTCGGGCACGCCTTCCATCACGTCGTCGCGCGTGAGGAGCGTGGTGCCGTAATGCATGACCTCGGCGACGGTCTTGCCGTCGCGCGCCGCTTCCATCAGTGCTGCCGTGATGAAGGCGACCGCTTCCGGATAGTTCAGTTTGAGGCCGCGCGCGCGGCGCCGTTCGGCGAGCAGCGCGGCGGTGAAGATCAGCAGCTTGTCCTTCTCGCGAGGTGTTAGCTTCATCGGATGAGTGCGTTGGGTTGCGCCTGATTCGAACCGATCAGGCAGCGGCAAGGATCGGCGTTGCTCGTCGCGCGGGCGACGCGTGCGCGGCCGGACAACATGGCGACGCTATCAAGTCCGGCTAACGGCGCGCTTACAGACGGACATCACGATCCAGATGACATCTCTCAACAGCCTGGTCATGCGGCTCTTTTTCATATTACTTTGACCGTGCCACGATGAGCGCCAGGCCGCGCCACGTCGGCACAAACAGAAACATTGGCCGACTCAGTCAGCAACGCCGCCGAACAAAAACTCATGTCGCCCAAATCCTCAACGGCACCGCCTCGGCCCCGTGCACGACAGGCCTCAACGCCATCCAGCATCGAGTCAAAGCCTGCTGCAACGTTTCCATCGACCTCGACACAACGCGCACGAGCAGCACGCCTTCGGTCACGCAGGAAGCGCCCGCGCGCACGGCATCGTCGAAGGGAAGCTGCGCCGTGAGCGCTTGCGCCAGCGCATCGTCGCAAGCCGCGCCGACGGCCCACAGCGTCCCATACGCCGGAAACCCGCCGAGCCCTTGCGCGGCATCGCGCAGCGGATCGCCGGCCGCGAGACTCGTACGCTCCAGCCAGAGCAACTCGCCGTCAGCGCGCACGATCCGCGACACGGCGCGCAAGCTTCCCTGCGACCACCGCTCGCCGGCCGCCTGACGTCCAAGCTGCGTCGCGTCCCAGCCAATCGCGGTAGCGCCTTCACCTAGCGTCAACGAAAAATCCAGCGCTGCATTCGCATGATCGAAAACGATATTGTTCTGCGGCAGCCAATCGAGTTTCGCGTTCTCGCCGACATGCACCGCGATGGTCTGCCGCGCGGCGCGCCCATTGGATTTGTACCACTTGGTCGCGCCAGGCGTCGTGATCACCGCATGCGCGGCGGCGCCGACATCGACGTCTATGCACAGCTCGTCGCCGCCCGCGATGCCGCCCGGCGGATGCACGATTACCGCATGACATATGCGCTCGCCTTCGGGATAAAGCGGCCGCTGCACGCGCAACGGCCCCTCATGCAGCCGATGCCTGAGCACGGTACGCTGCGCCTGCGCGACAAATCCGAGTTCGAGCCGCGCGCGCCACTGGGAATGCGCGCCGCCCTGCGCTTCAGATTGAGCGCCCGCCAGCGTGACGTGATTTTCGTGAAGCGACATGCGATTGATCGTGCGATCGATGTGTGAATACAAGCCGCGCGGAACGCGCCCGAAGACGCGCCGAGCATAGCACGCGGCCTGACCTCTCCTGACGCCTGGGGCTCACACGGCGATCAGCGCGCGCACGCCGTCGGCATCCATCTGGCCGCCTTCGCCGCCCGCGACAATCTCGCCGCGGCTCATCACCCAATATCTGTCGGCCATGTCCTTCGCGAAATCGTAGTACTGCTCGACGAGCAACACGCTCACGCCCATGTCCTCGACCAGTCGACGCAGCGTGCGGCCAATGTCCTGAATGATCGATGGCTGAATGCCTTCAGTGGGTTCATCGAGAATCAGCAGTTGCGGCTCGCTCATTAGCGCGCGCGCAATCGCGAGCTGTTGTTGCTGCCCGCCCGAAAGATCGCCGCCGCGTCGGTGGCGCATATCCTTCAGCACCGGAAACAATGCATAGATGCGCTCGGGAATCTGCCTGGGCGCTTTCCTGCTCGCGGCGCCCACCAGCAGATTTTCCTCGACGCTCAGGCGTGGAAAAATATCGCGTCCTTGCGGCACATACGCGAGTCCCTTCTGGACGCGCGAGTAAGTGGGCAGTTTCGTGAGCGGCGTGCCGCGCCACGCGATGGAACCGCTCTTCGTCGGTACGACGCCCATCAGGCAGCGCAGCAGCGTGGTCTTGCCCACGCCGTTGCGGCCGAGCAGCACGGTTAGTTTGCCGTCGGGCACGGTGAGCTTCACATCGCGAAGAATGTGGCTGCCGCCGTAATACTGGTTCAGGTTGTCTACTTCAAGCATGTCTGTCGGGCCTAGGGTTCGCCTGGTTCGCCTGTCCGTTCATCGGCCGAGATATGACTCGATCACGGTCTCGTCGCGTTTGACTTCGTCGAGCGTGCCGTGCGCGAGCACGCGTCCTTCGGCCATCACCGTGACCTTGCCGGTCTCGCCGGATAAAGCCGCGACGAACTCCATGTCATGCTCGACGACCATCATCGAGCACGCGCCGCGCAGACGGTTGAGGAGGTCGGCCAGTTGCATGGTTTCGTCGTCGGTCATGCCGGCCGCGGGTTCGTCGAGCAGCAGCAGCGCGGGCTGTTGCATCAGCAACATGCCGATCTCCAGACGCTGCTTCTGGCCATGCGAGAGTTCGCCGGCAAGACGCCGCGCGTCGCTTTCCAGGCCAATCAACATGAGCGTCTGCTCGATGCGCGCTTGCGCCTCGCGATCGAGCCGCGCGCGCAGCGACGCGAGCCATCCCTTGTCGGCTTTCATCGCCAGTTCGAGGTTTTCCCACACGGGATGCTGTTCGAACACCGTCGGTTTCTGGAACTTGCGTCCAATACCGGCGCGCGCGATGGACGGCTCGTTCATGCGCGTGAGGTCGATGGACTGGCCGAGAAAAACCTTGCCGGAATCGGGCACGGTCTTGCCGGTGATCACATCCATCATCGTCGTTTTGCCCGCGCCGTTCGGGCCGATGATGCAGCGCAGCTCGCCCGCGTCGATGGCAAGCGTCAGCGCATTCAACGCGCGAAAGCCGTCGAAGCTCACGGTCACGTCTTCGAGGTAAAGAATCGTGCCGTGCGACACGTCGATCTCGCCCGGCACCACCGCGTGTCCCATGCTCGCGACGCCGCTCAACGCATGCGCGGACGCGAAGTTGGACAGATGCTCGGACCGATGTTCCGGCGGATAGTCGGGCAACGCGAGATCGGGAACCATCGGGTTTTCGTTCATGAGCGATGCCTTTTGCGCGTCGCGAGCGCCACGAGTCCCATGATGCCGTTCGGCAGAAAGAGCGGCACCAGCACGAAAATCAGGCCGAGAAAGAACAGCCAGTATTCCGGGAAATTTGCCGTGAAAAAGCTCTTCGCGCCGTTCACCGCGAACGCGCCGACAATCGGTCCGATCAACGTGCCGCGTCCGCCCACGGCGACCCAGATCGCCATTTCGATCGAGTTGCCCGGCGACATTTCCCCCGGATTGATGATGCCGACCTGCGGCACATACAGCGCGCCGGCCAGGCCGCACAACACCGCGGACACGGTCCACACGACGAGTTTGTACGCGAGCGGGCTGTAGCCGAGGAACATCAGTCGCGTCTCGCCGTCGCGCACGGCGGTGACGACGCGGCCGAGCTTCGACGTGACAATCGCGCGCGCGCCGATGAACGCGAGAATCAGCACCGCGAACGTGATCAGCAAAAGCGCGGTGCGGGTGCCCGGATGCGTGATCGGAAAGCCGCCGATACGCTTGAAGTCGGTGAAGCCGTTATTGCCGCCGAAGCCCGTCTCGTTGCGATAGAACAGCAGCATCGCGGCGAACGTCATGGCTTGCGTGATGATCGACAGATACACGCCCTTCACGCGCGAGCGGAACGTGAAGAAGCCGAACACCCACGCCACCACCGCGGGCGCCAGCACGACGAGCAGCAACGCATAGCCGAGATGCTGCGTGCCTTGCCAGTACCACGGCAAGTGGTGCCAGTCGAGAAACACCATGAAGTCGGGCAGATCGCTGCCGTACTTGCCGTCATGACCGATCGAGCGCATCAGGTACATGCCGATCGCGTAACCGCCGAGCGCGAAAAAGAGCGCGTGGCCGAGACTCAGAATGCCGCAGTAACCCCACACGAGATCGAGCGCGAGCGCGGCAATGGCGTAACACATGAACTTGCCTGCGATCGTCGTCGCATAGGCGGAGAGATGCAGCGGGCTCGTTTCCGGCGCCACCAGTGTGGCGAACGGCACGCCGAGCCCGAACAGCACGATCAATGCGATCAGCGCGAGCCACGCGCGCCGCGACAACAGCGCGGGACGCGGCGGCAAGCCCAACGCGAATCCTGTCTGCGCGCCGCGCGACGCGGCGGCGCTCGTGTGGCCCATCGCGCTTCCATGCGCGGACGCGGTCGAGGACGAAGTCGCGGATGTCATCTCATGCCTCCGCGCTGCGGCCCTTCAGGGCGAACATGCCTTGCGGACGCTTCTGAATGAACAGCACGATCAGCACGAGCACCGCGATTTTCGCGAGTACCGCGCCCCAGAACGGTTCGATTGCCTTGCTCACGAGCCCGAGGCCGAAGCCGCCGATCACCGTGCCCGCCAATTGACCGACGCCGCCGAGCACGACCGCCATGAAGGAATCGATGATGTAGCTCTGTCCGAGGTCCGGCCCGACATTGCCGATCTGCGAGAGCGCGCAGCCGCCGAGACCTGCGATGCCCGCGCCGAACGCAAACGCATAGGAATCGACGCGCGCGGTCTTCACGCCGACGCACGCGGCCATGCGCCGGTTCTGCGTGACGGCGCGCACGAAGAGGCCGAGGCGCGTCCTGGTCAGCACGGCCCACGCCATCCCGACGACGATCAGCGAGAACGCCAGAATCGCGAGCCGGTTGTACGGCAGGATCAGATTGGGCAGCACGGTGACGCCGCCGCTCATCCACGAAGGGTTCACCACCTGCACGTTCTGCGCGCCGAACAGCATGCGCGTCGCCTGAATCAGGATGAGGCTCAAGCCGAACGTGGTCAGCAGCGTTTCGAGCGGACGGCCATACAGATGCCTGAGCACGAGCCGCTCGATCACCATGCCGACGAGCGCCGCTGCCACGAACGAAGCCGGCGCCGCGAAGAGCGGATACCAGTCGAACGCGCGAGGCGCCACGCGCTGAAAGAGGTTCTGCACGACATACGTGGCGTATGCGCCGATCATCAGGAATTCGCCATGCGCCATGTTGATCACGCCGATCAGCCCATACGTGATCGCGAGGCCCAGTGCGGCGAGCAGCAGCACGCTGCCGAGCGACAGGCCGGCGAACAGCGTGCCGGCGATCTCGCTGCGGCGCTGGATCGTGTCGAGTTCGTCGATGCCGCCTTGCGCGGCGGCGCGCACGCGAGCGTCGGTTTCGGCGAACGTGCCGTCGGCTTTCTTCGCGACGAGCGGACGCAGCAGTTCGTTCATGTCGAGGTCGTGCCGCGCGGCGACGAGCTGCACGGCTTCGAGGCGCTTTGTGGCGTCGGCGTCGTGCAGCGCGCTCATCGCCCAGAGCGTGTCGAGACGCTTTTTCAGCACGGGATCGGTTTCCTTCGCGCGGGCGGCGTCGACGAGCGGTTTGATCGACGGATCGGGATTGGTCAGCAGCGCGTTAATCGCTGCCTCGCGCGTCGCCTTGTCGGGCGAGTCGAGTTGCAGCCCGGACAGCGCGCCCGCCACTTTCGAGCGAAGCAGATTGTTCAACGTGACGGGCTGCGCGCTGGCGGCTTGCGCGGCATCGACGGTCTTGCCGGTGGCGGCGTCGCGCGTGGTGTCGCCGTCCTGAAGCAGGACGGCGCCGGAGTCGGTGGCGAGCACGCTGTCTTCGGACAACGCCTTCAACACCGCGAGCGATGCGGCGTCGTGGTTGGCAATGAGCTTGTCGATGGCCGCGGACTTGGCGTCGAAATCGTCGGCGGCGAGCGGGGCGACATCGGCGGGGCTCAAGGCGAACGCACCATGCGATGCGAAGACGCCGAGCGCGAGCAGCGCGGAAGCGGCGCCGCGCCGCGCGGACCGCCGTGTGAACCGCCGTATGAACCGCCGTGCGGAAGTGAAGAATGATAACGCCATGGATGGCCTTTGAAGAATGATCGGCGGTGGTGCGGCATGGTGTGACGTGGCGGGACGTGGCGGCAGGTGGCGGGACGTGGCGGCACGCGACGCGATGTGACATCGGGCGCCCGCCCGCTATCACATCGCGAATTTGCCTCGACGCGTCCGCGCCACGACGGCTACGTCGCGCCGCGAGAACGCAACGCAACGCAACGCAACGCGCTGTGCGTTCGCTATCAAGCCACCCGCGAGCGCTTCAGAAACGCGGGGATCGAACTCACTACATCCGGTTTGCCCGAATTGCCGGCGATAAACGGGCTCCACGGCTGCGCGCGAACCACCGTTTTCGTGCGCCACACGACATTGAACTGACCGTCCGCGCGAACTTCGCCGATCATCACCGGCTTGTGCAGATGGTGGTTGCCGTCCATCTCCAGCGTGAAGCCCGACGGCGCCGCGAACTGCTGGCCGATCATCGCCACGCGAACCTTGTCGACCTCGGTGCTTTTCGCTTTCTCGGCGGCCTGCTTCCACATGTGAATGCCGACGAAGGTCGCCTCCATCGGATCGTTGGTCACGCGCTTCGCGCCGCCCGGCAGGTTGTTCTCCTTGACCCACGCGGCCCATTGCTTCTTGAACTTCTCGTTGGCCGGGCTGCGCACCGACATGAAGTAGTTCCACGCGGCGAGGTTGCCGACCAGCGGTTTCGTGTCGATGCCGCGCAGTTCTTCCTCGCCCACTGAGAACGCGACCACCGGCACATCCGACGCCTTCAGCCCCTGGTTGCCGAGTTCCTTATAGAAGGGCACATTCGAGTCGCCGTTCACCGTCGAGATCACAGCCGTCTTGCCGCTTTGCGAGAAGGTCTTGATATTCGCGACGATGGTCTGGTAATCGCTGTGGCCGAACGGCGTGTAGACCTCCTGGATGTCGGCCTCCTGCACGCCCTTCGACTTCAGGAACGCGCGCAGGATCTTGTTGGTCGTGCGCGGATACACGTAGTCGGTGCCGAGCAGGAAGAAGCGCTTCGCGCCGCCGCCTTCCGCGCTCATCAGATATTCGGTTGCGGGAATCGCCTGCTGGTTCGGCGCGGCGCCCGTGTAGAACACATTGCGCGACATCTCTTCGCCTTCGTACTGCACCGGGTAGAAGAGCAGGCCGTTGAGTTCCTCGAACACCGGCAGCACCGACTTGCGCGACACCGAAGTCCAGCAACCGAACACCACCGCGCACTTTTCCTGCGTGATCAGTTGACGCGCTTTTTCCGCGAAGAGTGGCCAGTTCGACGCCGGGTCGACCACCACCGGCTGGAGCTGACGCCCCATCACGCCGCCGTTCCTGTTGATGTCCGCAATCGTCATCAGCGCGGTGTCTTTGAGCGACGTTTCGGAGATCGCCATCGTCCCCGACAAAGAATGCAGGATGCCGACCTTGATCGGACCGCTCGCGGACTGTGCGCGCACGAACGGCGCGCGACCGGCCAGCGCGAGCGCGCCCGACATGGAGCCGAACTTCAACAGACTGCGTCGTTTCATGTGTATCCCCTTGCCGTTGATGATGAATGTTTATGGGCGTCGATCTCAGCCACAGGAGTTATCCCGGATGACTTGCCGCCGGGATATTGCAAGGCACATGCCATGTGATCGACGATGCGGCTCGGGCTGTCATTGCGCGCTGTGGCGCGGCTGGACGCGCGCTGGCGTCTCAGGCGTGGTGTGCGAATCTGGTGCAAGGATTGGGGATGCGCTTCGTTCAGGTGCGTGCCGCGCCGCGCCGAAGCGTGACGATCCGCCGACGGACGCGAACGGTGCACCTGCGCCGCCGCACTGTGCATGCCATCGAGTCGGCGCGGCTCGACGATATCGGGAAGCGGTAGCGGCGAGGTGAAGGAAGACGGATCGGGCCGCTTCGGATTGCGCGAAAGAGGCCGGCGCGTTGCCGCGCCGGATTCATGTCGCTCGTGCCGGGTTTGCGGCTGGCCTAGAACGCGACGAACGGTCCGGTCTGCGATCCGGCTCGCGATCCGTTGAGCGCGGTGTACAGACTGCGGCCAAAGAAGAACGGCAAGCCCCAGATAAAGTAGCTGGAGACGGAGGTGTACGACGCGAGGTTGTCGAACGCGGCTTCGGTGCCGGCGAGGAGGTTCGCTGCGTTGGTCACCTCGAACGGCACGGTGACGGGCGTGCCCGCGCCGCTTGTCTGCTTGAGCAGCGCGGACAGGCTCAGCGTGGTCGCCGGTGTGTAGCGGCCCCAGGCGTCGAACGGAATGGACGTGTCGCGGAAAATGCTCGTGTTTGATCCGCTGTCGATGGCGCTGTTGCCAAACGCGCCGCCCTTGTACGTGGTCGTGAAGAAGCCGCTGCTATCGAGCGCAATGATATTCGCGCCCGACGGCAAGCCGTTGTTCCGCTGCGTTCCGATCCCGAACACCAGTTCCCCCGTCGCGCTTGCCTGACCGCCCGGCTGCAACGCGGGCAGGCGGATGATCGTGCCGTTGTTGTCGGTGGTGAAGTCGGCAACCGGATTCATGATCTGGGTGTCGAGCGGCACGCGCGTGCTCGTGCACGAACCCGTGGACGGGCAGTAGTAGTACGTCGCCGGCAACACATATTGCGCGGCCAGCGGAAAGTCGCGTACCGCCGAGCCGATGCCGACCACGCCGTTCGCGCCGAGCTGCTCGACGCTGCCGAGGTCCGCGACGCCACGCGACGCGCAGTCCGACGGCGTGGCGTTCGCGCCGTCGCCGATGATCTGTACCGGCAGACTGCCCGCCACCTTCCCGCCGATGGTCACGTCCGCACGCTTGACCGAGCCCCACGTATAACCTGACGCGAAGATCGCGCATTGGGCGATCGGCGCGCTGCGGGTGGGGTCGTCGGTGGCGCCGGTCTGGGCGGGCAACCGGCCTGCCAGCGCCGAACCCAGCGCACTGGACAGCACCCGCACGCCTGCCGAGCCCGTATCGAGCAGCATGTGATCGATCGTCGCGCATTGGTTGGCACCTTGCACGCCTGGGATGCAGAACGTGACGCTGACATAGGGCGTGTTGGCGTAGCCGCCGGTCCAGCGCTCGATCGTGATGGGGACGGTGTTGGTGGTGGTTGGAGTTGGAGTTGGGGTTGGGGTTGGGGTTGGGGTTGGAGTGGGAGTGGGAGTGGGAGTGGGAGTGGGAGTGGGAGTGGGAGTGGGAGTGGGAGTGGGAGTGGGAGTGGGAGTGGGAGTGGGAGTTGGGGTGGGAGTGGGAGTTGGGGTGGGAGTGGGAGTGGGAGTGGGAGTGGGAGTGGGAGTGGGAGTGGGAGTGGGAGTTGGAATCGGAGTCGGAGTCGGGTGGGGACTCGGTGTTGGAGTCGGGGTCAGGTGCGGACTCGGTGTTTGCGCTGGTGTGGGAGTGGGAGCCGGTGCCGGCCTCGGACTCGGACTCGGACTCGGACTCGGACTCGGCCCTTGTCCCGTGGCGGGACTCGAAACCGGAATCGAAGGCGCCGCCTTGTCACCGGTCTTCGTCGCGGCCGGGTTTGCGTCGTCGCCGTTGCCGCCACCGCCGCAAGCCGACAGACCCACGCTGGTCGTTAGCAACGCGAAGCAAAGTGTCTTGCTGAAAGTATTCATTGTGATGTTGCCTGGGAAGTCAACGCGCGAGGTTACTGGATGTCTTCAGCGCGAACGTGCGCGGGCAAGAGGCGCGGCAGCAGCGCTTTGCCGAAGAAATTTCCTGCCCGGCCAACGGATTCGATCTGGAAGTCGCTACTGCGGTCGATCAACGGACCCGTGCCGCGAGGATGTGCCGTGCCAGAGGACGCGGCGCGCTGAAAATAGTTGCCCAGCAGCACGTTCATGTCTGGGCGCACCGGACCTTGCCACGCGACCGCGAAGACGACGTTGCTGGGCAACACATATTCGCGAACCCTGACGCCGTCAGCGTCACGCGATTCGCGCACCGTGTACGGTGCTGCAACAGTGGGCGTGGCAATAGCCGCAGCCGACCGGAGCAGCGACGGTGACGTCGCACCCGCGCCCGGCGAGCCGCCCAGCGCTGCATAAGACGCGATCGGCAGCATGACCGCCGCGGCCAGCGCAGTCTTTACGTGAACCATCAGATTGCTCCAGAAAGAAGATGGAGCATGTTGCCAGCGCGGCCATATCGGAATGGTCCGATAACGCTGAATGTTGAGTAGGAAATGACACAAGGAGGCGCTGCGATCTCGCCGCGCCTCCGGTCTTCGAGTGGCCAGTTATCAGAACGCGACGAACGGTCCAGTCTGATTGCCGGCTTTCACGCTGCTTGTTGCCGTGTAGATGTCCCGGCCATAAAAGAACGGCAGCCCCCAGAGGAACATGCTGTGCTTGCGAGAGGAAAAATACGAGCCCGCGTTGTTGAGCGCATAGTTGCCGGACGTTGCCAGGCTCATGGCATTGACGATGGAGAAGGGCATGTCGACCGGCTTGCCGCTACCGTCCGTGGCCTCCATGGTGGCGCTCAGATTCAAGGTGCTGGTGGGCGTGTACCAATCGTTCGGGCCGGTCGGAATGGTGTCGTCCGGGAATGCATACGAATTGGTGCCGCTGTCGATCGCACTACTCGTTAAGACCTGGCCTTGATACTGTGTCGTGAAAAGACCGTATTTGTCGACGGCGAGAATGGTCGGATTCGCCGGCAGTACGTTGTTCTGCTGCGTGCCGATGCCGAACACCAGTTGACCCGTCACGCTGGCCTGGCCGCCGGCCGGCACGGCGGGCAGGCGGATGATGGTGCCGTTGTTGTCGGTGGCGAAGGCGACAACCGGATTCTTGACCTCCTTGCTGGCCAGCATGCGTGTGCTGGTGCAGGCGTTTTGCGACACGCAATAATAGTAGTTGCCGGGGATTGCGGTGGTGACGGCGTCGCCGGAGTCGGTGGCAAAATTGTCGATACCGATAATGCCGTTGATACCCGCGAAGACGTCGCCCAGGTTAGCGCCGTAATTGGAACAGTCGTTAGGCGTGCCGAACGCGCCGTCTGAATACACCTGAATGGGAAGGTTGCTCGCCGTCTTGCTGCCGATCGTGATGTCGGCGCGCTTGACCGAGCCCCACGTGTAGCCCGAGGCGAACGGCATGCATTCGACGATGGGCGCGGCGCCGCTCGTGTCGTCCACGGCGCCGACTTGCGTCAGCAGCAGCGGGGCCAGCGTGGGAATGGCGCGCGCCGCGATGCGCACGCCTGTTGAGCCGGTATCGACCAGCATGTTGTCGAGCGTCACGCATTGGGGCATGCTCTGTGTGCCCGGCACGCACACCTGGATGGACACCCTGAGCATGTTGATGCCGGCCACCATACTGTCGACGTGGACCGCGACCGTGTTGTCGCCGGTGGCGGGCAATGACGAGTTGCCGGTGGCGCTGCCCGAGCCGCGCGGCGTCCAGTCCGGCGTGGCGTTCCAGCCGGTGGTATTGCTGCCCTGGTTGTTCGCGTTGCCACTGCCACCGCCACCGCCGCCGCAAGCGGATAGTGCAAGAGCGGCGATGGCCGCCGCGAGGGCGAGCGTCTTCTTTAATGTGTTCATAGGATGTTCTCTGAGAGCGGGCGCCTGTTTATTCGAGATCGCCGGGGCGCACGCCCGCGGGCACCAGACGCGGCACCCATGCCATGCCGGAGAAGTGCCCGAGGCGGCCCGCCGACTCGATGCGGAAATCGTCGTTGCCTTCGATCAGCGGCCCCGAACCGCGCATGCCGGTTTGCCCGGCTGCCACATAATTCGCAAAGTAGCTGCCGGGCAGCGCGCGCATGTCGGGACGAATCGGGCCCTCCCATGTGACGGCGAACACGACGTTATTGGGCAACACGTATTCGCGGATCGTGACGCCGTTTGCGTCGACAGACTGATGCGTGGCATAGGATGCCGTGCGGGCCAGCTGGCTGGTGCCCGGCGCCGGGGACGGCTGCGGCGTGACGGCGCGCAGCACGGATGGTGCGAACGCAGCCGCGACCGGCGCGCCGCCCAACGCGGCATAGGACGAGAGCGGCAACAACATGGCGCTCAGCATCGCGAACTTCGTTATTCTCATCACACGGCTCCCTGAATGAACCTCGCATGGTGCCTGCGTGGTATTCGGGAAATCGTGCGAAACTTCCCAACGGCATGCGCGAAGCAGCGCAATAAATCGCGATGCGCACCCGATGCGGCTCACGCCAAAGCGTCGCGCCGCGACACACCGCTGTCACCGCGTCGCGAAGATCATTGCAACGGTGCAGCGACGGTTCTCAAACGGCGCTATCCGACAGCGCCGTGCGTCTTCCGTGTTCACCTTCCGTCGTCTTCTGCAATGCACGTTTCACAGTGAGTTGCCACCATCGGTGGTCCTGGCAGCACTGGCGCCGGACGTTGCCGGCCGGCTTCTGTTCGAGCACCGAAGCTCGAAAACCTGAACGAGGGAAATGACCATGCCGTACGTCACCACGCAGGACAATGTCGAGATTTTCTACAAGGACTGGGGGCCGAAGGACGCGCGGCCCATCGTCTTCCATCATGGCTGGCCGTTGTCTTCCGACGACTGGGATGCGCAGATGCTCTTCTTCGTTCAGAAGGGCTATCGCGTGATCGCGCATGACCGGCGCGGCCACGGCCGTTCGGCGCAGGTCTCCGACGGGCACGACATGGACCACTACGCCGCCGACGCGTTCGCGGTGGCCGAAGCGCTCGATCTGCGCCATGCCGTGCATATCGGCCATTCGACGGGCGGCGGCGAGGTCGCGCGTTATGTGGCGAAGCACGGGCAGCCCGCTGGCCGCGTCGCGAAAGCGGTGCTGGTGAGCGCCGTGCCGCCGCTCATGCTGAAGACCGAAGCGAATCCGGAAGGTCTGCCGCTCGATGTGTTCGACGGCTTTCGCAAGGCGCTGGCCGACAGTCGCGCGCAGTTTTTCCTCGACGTGGCAAGCGGTCCTTTCTACGGCTTCAATCGGCCGGGCGCGACGGCGCATCAAGGCGTGATCCGGAACTGGTGGCGTCAGGGCATGGAGGGCAGCGCGAAGGCGCATTACGAAGGCATCAAGGCGTTTTCGGAAACCGACCAGACCGGGGATTTGCGGGCGATCACCGTGCCGACGCTGGTCTTGCATGGCGAAGACGATCAGATCGTGCCGATCGCCGATGCCGCGCTGAAGTCGATCAAGCTGCTGAGCAACGGGACGCTGAAGACGTATCCCGGCTTTTCGCACGGCATGTTGACGGTGAATCCGGACGTTCTGAACGCGGATCTGCTGGCCTTCGTGCAGGCTTAGTCAAATGGCAAGAGCCCGCGGGAGCGGGCCTTGCCGGGGCATCGAGGCGGACGTCGCGCTACCGCCCCGTTCCCGTCATACCCCGCCGCCCCAGCTTGCCCGCCGCGCCTTTCGCCGCGACGCCCGGATGCGGCACGGTGGGCGCTTGCGGAAGCGCGGTCAATGCGCCGTCGTCGATGGGGGAAAGCAGGGCGCTCAGCTGCAGCACGTCTTCGTCGGTGAGACTGGCGGTGGCGGCCTTCAGCTTGAGACTGTTGATCAGCGTGTCGTAACGCGCCTTCGCCAGATCGCGGCGCGCGGAGAAAAGCTGGTCTTGCGCGTTGAGCACGTCGATGTTGATGCGCACGCCCACCTGATAACCCAGCAAATTCGATTCGAGCGACGTCCGCGCGGATTGCTCGGCGGTCTGCAGCGCGCGCACCTGCGCGAGCCCGCTGACCACGCCGAGAAACGCCTGACGCGCGGACAGCGCCGCGTTGCGGCGAGCGGTGTCGAGATCGGCGGCGGCCTGATCTTCGAGCGCGAGCGTCTGGCGCACGCGGCTTTGCGTCGCGCCGCCCGCGAACAGCGGAATCGTGACCTGCACGCCAATCGTGCTGTTCGTGTAGGAGGAACCGAGGTTGCCGAGTTCCGTCGCCAGCGCGGGCGTGCTGGCCGAGGGCGTGTTCGCGCCGCTACCGAAGCCGCTGCCGAAATTGCCGCCGAAGTTGCCGGCGCCCGCCGCGCCGAGGCTGCTATGCGAGCGGCTCGCGACCAGATCGACGGTCGGCAGATGGCCCGCTTTTGCCTTCGACGTTTCGCGCTGCGCGTGATCCAGCGCGATCTGTTTGAGCACGACCTGATAGTTCGAATCGCCCGCGGCATCGACCCATTGGTTAATGTCCGCGGGCACAGGCGGCGGCAGCGGCGCGCCGGCGGCAAGACCGTCCACCTGCTCGACCGGATGTCCGACGATCTGCTGCAACGCCGCGAGCTTCACGGCCAGATCGTTTTGCGCGGCGATCTCCTGCGAGATCGCCTGGTCGTACTTCGCTTGCGCTTCGTTGGTGTCGGTGATCGTAGTGTTGCCCACCTCGAATGAACGCTTCGCGGATTCGAGCTGCTGCGCGATCGACGCTTTCTGCGACCGCGCTATCGCGAGGCTGTTTTGTGCGGCGAGCGCGTCGAAGTAGGCCTGGCCCAACCGGACGATCAGATCCTGGCGCGCATTCGCAAACGACGCCTGCGCGGACGCCACCGCCAGTTTTCCTTGCGCGTAGCCATACCAGTTGTCCACGTGAATCAGCGGCTGCGTGAGCGAAATCACATAGCCGTAGCTGTTGCCATACGAGGCCGGAAATCCGCCGCCGAAATCCGTGTTCTGACGGCTGCCGTTGAGCGACGCCGAGAGCTGCGGCAGCAGTTTGGCGCGCGCGAGCGGCAATTCTTCGCTTTGAGCGGCGAGCGCGGCGCGCGCGCTTTGCAGTTGCGCGTCGTTCGAGAGCGCTTCGTCGTAGAGCTGGGAGAGGCTCACGGCTTGCGCGGGCGGCGCGTGACATGCGAGGCCAAGCCCGCATGCGAGCGCCGCAGCAGACGCCAGAGCAGACGCCCAAACCGGCGCGCGCCGACGCTTCATCGCGCGTGGGATCAGTAGGTGGGAACCGACGGGTCGACCTGACGCGACCACGCGTCGATCCCGCCTTGCAGATTAAAGACGTTGGCGTGGCCGCGCGACTCCAGGAACATCGCGACCTGGGCGCTGCGCGCGCCGTGATGGCAGATGCAGACGATCTGCGCGTCGTCGTCGAGTTCTTCGCTGCGCGCGGGAATCTCGCGCATGGGAATGGACACGACGCCGGCCATGGACGCCGTCTGGATTTCCCACGGCTCGCGCACGTCGAGCAGCACGGGAGCGGGGCGCGAAGTGTCGGCGAGCCATTCGGCGAGCGCGGGAGCGGTCAGATTTTGCATCAGCGGGACATCCGGTTCAGAGGACGGCGGCGGCGCCGCCCGTCCGTGAAAAACAGGCGAATCAGAACTTGAAGCGCGGCGGCTGCACGGCGTTGACGAGCGGTTCGACATAGGTTTCGAAGACGTCGGCGATGCGGTACTGCTTTTCGTCGATACGCGTGATGATCTGCGCCTTCATGACCGGCGCGGTGCCGACAAAAGCCGCCAGACGGCCGCCGATCTTCAGGTGTTCGAGCATGTCCTGCGGCAGCACCGGCAGGCCGCCCGACACGCAGATCACGTCGTACGGCGCGGCGGCCGCCCAGCCGCGCGCTGCGTCGCCGGTGACGACTTCCGCGTTCAGCACGCCGTTCGCGATCAGGTTGGTCTTCGCGAGTTCGGCGAGTTCCGGCTCGATGTCCACTGTCAGCACGTGTTGGGCGCGGTGCGCGAGCAGCGCCGCCATGTAACCGGAGCCGGCGCCGATTTCCAGCACGCTTTCGTGCTTCTTCACCGCCAGTTCCTGCAGCACGCGCGCCTCGACGCGCGGCGCCAGCATGTGCTGGCCGGCACGCAGCGGCACCTCGAAGTCGACGAAGGCCATGTCGCGAAAGGCGGCCGGGACGAAGTTTTCACGCTTGACGATCGACAGCAGATTCAGAACGTCCTGGTCGAGCACTTCCCAGGGGCGGATCTGCTGTTCGATCATGTTGAAACGCGCTTGCTCGATGTTCATGGTGGGTTTGGCGGTTCTGGTTTGGCGAGTTTTGCGAATTTTCCACTGCCTGGCGGCGGCGTTGGGCTGTCTGTGCGCAGATTGCGGAGATTCCGAACACAAGCCACGGCAGGGTAACTGCGGGATTGTACCAAATGGCGCCCGCAATCCGGTCCGGCGCGGGCAGTGCCGCGTGCGTTTTTGATCCGCGTTTCGACCGCGTTCGCCCCCGTGTTAATCCCTAGCAATCCGGCCTTGCGATTCGGCGCGCCATCGCCAAAAAATGTAATCGATTACATTTTGCGGGCCTTTTCCCGTGTCACGTTCGACATTGAAAGCGAAGCCCACGGCGGGGCCCGCGACTCGTCCGCAGTCCAGGGCCGCGGCGCTTGCGCGTCCGTCGCGCGAGGCCGGCGGGCTCTCCATCGCGGGCGTGGCGCGGCAGGCGGGCGTGTCGGTCGCGACGGTGTCGCGCGTGCTGAACGCCCACGAAAACGTGCGGCCCGCGACGCGCGACAAGGTGCTGGCGGCCATCGACACAAGCGGCTATCGCGTCAACGAACTCGCGCGCAATCTGCGCACGGCGGAAAGCCGTCTCCTGTTGACCATGGTGCCCGATTTCGGCAATCCGTTTTACGCGGAGATCGTGCGCGGCATCGACAGCGTCGCGCGCCAGCACGGCTACTTCATGCTGCTCTGCGACACCGGCGCGGACCCCGGCCGCGAGCGCAGCTATTTCGATCTGCTGCGCCGCCGCCGCGCGGACGGCGCGATCTGTCTCGATCCGGCGACGATCCAGCAGGCGCTCGGCGACGCCTCAGGCGCGCTGCCGTGGGTCGCGTGCTGCGAGTTCGATCCGGCGGTGGGCGTGCCGTATGTGGGCATCGACAACTATCGGGCCGCGGGCGACGCCGTGCGGCATCTGCTCGCGCGCGGCCACCGGCGCATCGGCCTGATCAATTCCGATGTCGACTATCTGTACGCGCGGCAACGTCAGCAAGGCTATCTCGACGCGCTGACCGGGGCGGGCATCACGCCGCTCGACGGCTGGCGCATGAATCTGAACAGCCTCGACTACGAGGCGGGCGCCTCGGCGGCGGCCGCGCTGATGTTGCCGCCCGAGGCGCCGAGCGCGATCTTCGCCGTGTCGGACACGCTCGCGATCGGCGTGCTTCACGGCTTGCGCACCGTGGGCAAGCGCGTGCCGGACGATGTCGCCGTGGTCGGCTTCGACGATATTTCGATCGCCGCGCAAGTCGATCCGCCGCTCACCACGATCGCGCAGCCCATGCGCGAACTGGGCGAGACCGCCGCGCGCCTGCTGCTGCAGCGGCTCGCCAATCCGCTTGCCAACGTGCCGGGCGTGCTGCTGCCGCATCGGCTCGTGATTCGCGGGAGCACGTGAATCATGAGCCTCGCTGTCCGCTTCGACGACATCCGCAAAGACTTCGGCCCCGTGCGCGTGCTGCACGGCGTGAGCTTCGATCTCGCGCCGGGGCGCATCTACGGTTTGCTCGGCGAAAACGGCGCGGGCAAATCCACGCTGATGAAAATTCTCGCCGGCTATGAGAGCGCCACGTCGGGCACGCTGCTGATCGACGGTCACGCGCAGCGCTTTGCCGGTTCGCGCGATGCCGAAGCGCAAGGCATCGTGCTGATTCACCAGGAGTTCAATCTCGCCGAGCATCTGAGCATCGCGCAGAACATGTATCTCGGCCACGAGAAGCGGCGCGGCTGGTTCGTCGACGACGCGGCGATGCGCGCCGAAGCCGCGCGCCATCTCGCGCAAGTCGGGCTCGACAAGGCGCCGGACACGAAGGTGCGCGAGCTGATCGTCGCGGAAAAGCAGATGGTGGAGATCGCGAAGGCGCTGTCGCGCCGCGCGCGTCTGCTGATCATGGACGAACCGACCGCGACGCTTACGCCCTCGGAAACCGAGCGGCTTTTCACGCTGATGGCGAAGCTGAAGGCCGACGGCGTGACGATCGTCTACATCTCGCACAAGCTCGATGAAGTCGAGCGCATTACCGACGAAGTGATCGTGATGCGCGACGGCCGCTTCGTCGCGCGCAACCAGACGGCGGCGCTCGCGCGGCAACAGATGGCCAATCTGATGGTGGGCCGCGATGTGTCCGACATGTTCCCCGACAAACTCACGGTGTCCGCCGCCGCGCCTATCGCGCTGAACGTGCGGGGGCTCACGGTGCCCGATTGGGTCGACGATCTGAGCTTCGACGTGCGCGCCGGCGAAGTGCTCGGTTTCGCGGGGCTCGTCGGCGCGGGCCGCACCGAAGCGTTCGAGGCGATTCTCGGTTTGCGCAAACGCACGGCGGGGCGCATCGAGATCGGCGGCCGTGCCGTCGATCTGAAAAGTCCGCGCGATGCCATGCGCCACGGCCTCACGTATCTCAGCGAAGACCGCAAAGGCAAGGGCCTGCACGTTCACCTGAACCTGCAGGACAACCTCACGCTGATGACGCTCGAACGCTACGCGCATCCACTGCTCGATCTGAAGGCGGGCCGCGCGGCGTTGACCAAAGCCGTGAGCGAATTCGGCATTCGCACGGGCGACCTGTCGAGCCGCGCGCGCATGCTGTCGGGCGGCAATCAGCAGAAGCTCGCGCTCGCCAAGTTCCTGCAACCGCAGCCGGATGTGATCGTGCTCGACGAGCCGACGCGCGGAGTCGACGTGGGCGCGAAGCGCGACATCTATTTTCTGATTCACCGGCTTGCCGCCGAGGGCCGCGCGGTGATTGTCATTTCATCCGAACTGATCGAGCTGATCGGCTTGTGCCATCGCGTCGCGGTGATGCGCGCGGGACGCCTGCAAGCCACGCTCACGCTCGACCATCTCACCGAAGAGGAGTTGATCGCTCATGCGACCGGCACCCACTGAAGCCGTGCAATCCGGCCGCGCGCTGCGTTTCGCACATCGGCTGTATGCGCTCGGGCCGTTCGCGGGCCTGATCGCGCTGTGCATTGCCGGCACGCTGCTCAACCGCGATTTCGCCACGCTCGACAACATGATGAACGTGCTCACGCGCACCTCGTTCATCGGCATCATCGCGGTCGGCATGACCTTCGTGATCATTTCGGGCGGCATCGATCTGTCGGTCGGCTCGATGGCGGCGCTGATCGCGGGCAGCATGATCTGGCTGATGAACGGGCTCGCCGCCGGCGTCGGCGGGCATACGTTCGCGCCGCTCGTCATCGTGACGCTCGGCATTGCGTTTGCGCTGGTGCTCGGCGCGCTGTTCGGCTGCGCGCATGGTTTGCTGATCACCAAGGGACGCATCGAGCCGTTCATCGTCACGCTCGGCACGCTGGGCATTTTTCGCGCGGTGCTGACATGGCTCGCCGACGGCGGCGCGCTGACGCTCGATAATTCGTTATCCGATCTATATGGACCGGTCTATTACGCGAGCCTGTTCGGCGTGCCCGTGCCGATCTGGGTGTTTCTCGTGACGGCGGCGGGCGGCGCGCTGATTCTCAATCGCACCGCGTTTGGCCGTCACGTGCAGGCCATCGGTTCGAACGAACAGGTGGCGCGTTATGCGGCGATTCGCGTCGATACGGTGAAGATCGTCACCTATGTGCTGCTCGGCATTTGCGTCGGCGTCGCCACGGTGCTGTACGTGCCGCGTCTCGGCTCGGCGACGCCGACCACCGGTTTGCTGTGGGAGCTGGAAGCGATCGCCTCGGTCGTGGTGGGCGGCACGGCGCTCAAGGGTGGCGAAGGCCGCGTGATCGGCACGGTGATCGGCGCGATCCTGCTCTCGGTGATCGCCAACATTCTGAATCTGACCAGCATCATCAGCGTGTATCTGAACGCGGCGGTGCAGGGCGTCGTGATTATCTTCGTCGCGTTCGTTCAACGTGGACGGCGATAGCGGCAGCGCTTCAAAGCGGAACAACGGCAGGGGCGCGCGAACGCCCCACAACAAAGGAGACACAACCATGAAGCAGGTCATTCGAGCGGTCGGCGCCGGCGTGTTGGCGTTGGGCATACTGGGCGCGGCGGGCACGGCGCGCGCCGCCGACAAGGTCACGCTGGGCGTGGCGATTCCGACGGCCGATCACGGCTTCACGGGCGGCATCGTCTGGTGGGCGAACAAGGCGAAAGCCGATCTGGAGAAAGCGCATCCCGATCTGAAAGTGATTGTGAAGACGGCGGCGGGCGCGCCTGAACAGGCGAACCAGTTGCAGGATCTCGTCACGGTGAACAAGATCAACGCGCTGGTGATTTTCCCGTTCGAATCGGCCTCGCTCACGCAGCCGGTTGCGCAGGTGAAGAAGAAGGGCGTGTACGTGACGGTGGTGGACCGCGGCCTCACCGACACGAGCGCGCAGGACGCCTATGTGGCCGGCGACAACACCGCATTCGGCAGAATTCCCGCTGAATATCTGGCGAAAGCGCTCGACGGCAAAGGCGATATCGTCGCGCTGCGCGGCATTCCGACGACGCTCGACAACGAACGCTGGACCGCGTTTACCGGCGTGCTGAAGGGCTATCCGGACATCAAGATTCTGGACGCGAAGTACGCGAACTGGAATCGCGACGACGCGTTCAAGGTGATGCAGGACTATCTGACGCGCTTCAAGCACATCGACGCCGTGTGGGCCGCCGACGACGACATGGCGGTCGGCGTGCTCAAGGCCATTGACCAGGCGAAGCGCACCGACATCAAGATCGTGTTCGGCGGCGCGGGCTCGAAAGGCATGGTGAAGAACGTGATGGACGGCGCGCCGCTCATCAAGGCGGACGTGTCGTACTCGCCGAAATTCATCTACGACGCGATCAAGCTCACGGCCGAAGCGCGTCTGAAAGGCGAGAGGATGCCGGCCACCACGATCATTCCTTCGGTGCTGATCACGAAGGAAAACGCGCAGCAGTTCTATTTTCCGGACTCGCCGTTCTGATCGCGTCAAACGTTCCAATTACCGGCGTGAGGGCGCGTCGGCTGCAATCGTGTAGCAGGCAGCCGGGCGGCGCCCTCGTTAAAGGAACCCTACGATGAGAACCATAAAAGGTCCGGCAATTTTTCTCGCGCAATTCATGGGCGACGAGGTGCCGTTCGACAATCTCGCGCATCTCGCGGGCTGGGCCGCGGGTCTCGGCTTCAAGGGCATTCAGGTGCCGTGCGACGCGCGCCTGATTGACCTCGAACAAGCGGCCGCGAGCGACGCGTATTGCGACGAATTGCGTGAGACCGTGGACCATGCGGGCGTCGCGATCACCGAATTGTCCACGCATCTGCAAGGCCAGCTCGTGGCCGTGCATCCCGCTTACGACGCGTTGTTCGACGGATTCGCGCCGCCGCATGCGCGTGGCGATCCGGCTTCGCGCACGCAATGGGCCATCGAACAGTTGAAGCTCGCGGCGAAGGCGTCGCAGCGGCTGGGGCTGACTGCGCACGTGACGTTTTCCGGCGCGCTCGCGTGGCCGTATCTGTACCCGTGGCCGCAGCGTCCGGCCGGTTTGATCGAGACTGCGTTCGACGAACTCGCGCGCCGCTGGACACCGATTCTCGATGCCTTCGACGCCGCCGGCGTGGACGTGTGCTACGAATTGCACCCCGGCGAAGACCTGCATGACGGCGTGACGTTCGAGCGTTTTCTCGACGCGGTCAGGCAGCACGCGCGCGCGACTATTCTCTACGACCCGAGTCATTTCGTTTTGCAGCAGCTCGACTACCTGGCGTTCATCGACATCTATCACGCGCGCATCAAGGCGTTTCATGTGAAGGACGCGGAGTTTCGTCCGAGCGGCAAGCAGGGCGTGTATGGCGGTTATAGCGGCTGGGTGGAGCGCGCGGGGCGCTTCCGTTCGCTCGGCGACGGGCAGATCGATTTTCGCGCGATCTTCTCGAAGATGGCGCAATACGATTTTCCCGGCTGGGCAGTACTCGAATGGGAATGCGCGCTCAAGCATCCCCACGACGGCGCGCGCGAAGGCGCGGAGTTCATTCGCGAGCACATCATCCGCGTGGCCGATCAGGCATTCGACGATTTCGCGGCGAGCGGTGTCGATAGCGCGCAGATCAGGCGCGTGCTCGGCATCTGAGCGCATTGCCACAAGATGCGACAACAGTACGCGACGAAGGAGCGGCAGGATGCCTTACAGAAGACTCAGACTCGGCATGGTCGGCGGCGGGCAGGGCGCGCTGATCGGCGCGGTGCATCGGATCGCGGCGAGGCTCGACGACCGCTTCGAACTGGCGGCGGGCGCGTTGTCGTCCGATCCCGAGCGCGCGCGGACGAGCGCCGCCGAGGCGGGTATCGCGAGAAGTTACGCGCACTGGCAGGACATGGCGCTGGCCGAAGCCGCACGCGAGGACGGTATCGACGCCGTCGCGATCGTCACGCCCAATCATCTGCATGCGCCGGTTGCGACTGCGTTTCTCGACGCCGGCATTCACGTGATATGCGACAAGCCGCTCGCCATCTCGCTCGCTGAAGGCGAAGCGCTGGCGAAACTCGCGCGCGCGAAGAACAGGCTTTTCGCGCTCACGCATACGTATTCCGGCTATCCGTTGGCGCGTCATGCGCGTGATCTGGTCGAGCGAGGCGAGCTGGGCCAGCTACGCGTCGTGCAGGTCGAATATGCGCAAGACTGGCTTGCCGAACCGATCGAAGCGGGCGGCCTGAACAAGCAGGCCGGTTGGCGCACGGACCCCGCGCTGGCGGGACCGGCGGGCTGTCTCGGCGATATCGGCACACATGCCTATCATCTCGCCTCGTTCGTCACGGGCATGATGCCGGTTGCGCTTTCCGCCGAGTTGCACACGTTCGTGCCGGGGCGCCGCGTGGACGATCACGTGCAGGCGATGCTGCGCTACGCGAACGGCGCGCGCGGCATGCTGTGGGCGAGTCAGGTGGCGAGCGGCGCGGAAAACGCGTTGCGTCTGCGTGTGTATGGAACGAAGGCGAGTCTCGCATTCGATCAGGAGCGGCCCAACGAATTGTGGTTCACGCCGCTTGGCGCAACGGCGGAACGTTTGACGCGCGCCCGCGTGAACAGCGCGAGCGCGGCACATGCGACGCGTGTGCCTCCCGGTCATCCTGAAGGTTATCTGGAAGCGTTCGCGCAGTTGTACAAAGACGCGGCCTTGCAGATCGAAGCGCTGAACGAGGGCCGCGCGTTGCCCGCCGAGAGTCTGCTGCTCACCACGGTGGAAGATGGCGTGGCGGGCTTGCGCTTTATCGAAGCGGCGCTCGCGAGCAGTGCTGCCGATGGCCAGTGGTGCGAGATACGGAACGCTGCGTGATCGCGCGTGTTAACCGCCCTTGCTTTTCTTGATCTGCGCCTCGAACGCGATGTCGAGCTTGCTCGCCTTGCGCGGTTTCTGCGGGCCGTACGCATCGACGAATTTGACGAAGTCGTCGAGCGTGAGCGGATCGGAGACTTTCTTGTCCGAGCCGCCTGATTTGTCGACGAGATAAAAGAGGCCGCCGGAAAGGCTGATCGCGGCGAACAGCGGATTGCCGCTGCGCGTTTTCAGCCGCTCGACAGCGTGGATGGCTCGCGTGGTACGCATGATGTGGGACTGCTGATCGGGGAAAGACTATTACTTTATCAACTTCGCCGACGCCGTGCGCTTCCACTTGCGCCGCAGCCACGCTGCCCAATCCTCCAGCACGGTGTACACCACCGGCACGACGACGAGCGTCAGGATCGACGACGTAATCACGCCGCCAATCACCGTCTGCCCGAGCGGCCCGCGCTGCTCGCCGCCTTCGCCAAGTGCGGCGGCGAGCGGCAGCATGCCGAAGATCATCGCGAGCGTGGTCATCAGAATGGGCCGCAAGCGCACGCGCGCCGCTTCGAGCAACGCTTCGCGCCGCTCCATCACGCGGCCTTTGCCCGAGGCGTCGAGCAGCGTGCCGCGCCGCGCCTGGTTGGCGAAGTCCACGAGCAGAATGGCGTTCTTGGTCACGAGTCCCATCAGCATCACGAAGCCGATGATCGAGAACATGTTCAGCGTGCTGCCGAACAGCAGCAGCGCGACGAGCACGCCGATCAGCGTGAGCGGCAGCGACGCCATGATCGCGAGCGGCTGCGCGAAGCTCGCGAACTGCGACGCCAGAATCATGTAGATGAAGATCACCGCGAGCGCGAGCGCTTCCACGGCATAGACGAAGGATTCGTTCATGCTCTTCGTCGAGCCTTCGAAGCGGTAGTGATAACCGGCGGGCAGTTGCATCGCGTCGAGCGTTCTGCCGATGTCCGACGCGACTTCGCCGGAAGAGCGGCCGTTCACGTTCGCGGTCAGCATCACTTCGCGCCGCAAATCGCGGCGATTCAGCACGTCGGGGCCGCTCGTCTTCACGATGTCCGCGATCTGCCGCAGCGGCACGAGCACGGGCGCGCCGTTCGAGTCCGTGCGGTTGGTGGCGATCATCAGCTTCGCGAGATCGTCCACGTCCTGGCGCTGCGCGCGCGGCAGACGCACGCTGACGTCGTAGTCCTGGTCGTCGGGCGCGCGCCATGTGCTGATCGCGTCGCCGGAAAGCAGCGGCCGCAGCGCCGTGCCGATGTCGGAGACGCCCACGCCGAGGTCGGACGCCAGCTCGCGCTTCACGTTGATCGCGACAATCGGCTTGTCCGCCTTCAGGCTCGAATCGAGATCGACGAGACCGGGAATCTTGCGCATCCGCTCCGCGGCCGCTTCCGAGAGCCGGCGCAGTTCGTCCATGTTGTCGCCCTGCATGCTCAACTGGATCGCCTTCGTGCTGCCCGCGCCGTCCGGCATGCCGATCTCGGTGATCGTCACGCCCGCCACCGAGGCAAGCCGCGCCCGGAACACCTGGTTCAGTTCGGCGACGCCGCGCGTGCGCTCGCGCCGGTCTTTCAGCCGCACGGTGATGAGCGCGTTGTTCTTGCCTTGCGTGTTGCCCGAATTGACGGTCGCATAGGTGAAGCGCACCTCGGGATAAGTGGCGAGAATCGCCTCGACTTGCTGGACCTTCTCAGCGGTGGCTTCGAGCGCTGTGCCCACCGGCGTATTCAAGCCGATATTCGTTTCGGAGAAGTCCGCGTTCGGCACGAACTCGGTGCCGACGAACGGCACCAGAAACAGGCTGCCGAAGAAGGTCGCGGCGGCCACCACGAGCGTGATCGCGCGATGTCCGAGCGACCAGCCGAGCAGGCGCTGGTAGAACGTGGTGAGCTGCTCGATCTGCCGGTCGAACAGATGCAGCGAGCGCTCGACGAGGCGGCCATAGCGATAGCCTTTGCGGCCCGTGTCCGCGTCGTGCAGATCGGGGTCCGGCCAGATCGACGAGAGCATCGGGTCGAGCGTGAACGATACGAACATCGAGATCAGCACGGCGGCGGCCACCGTAATGCCGAACTGATGAAAGAAGCGCCCGATGATGCCGCCCATGAAGCCGACCGGCAGAAACACGGCGACAATCGAGAACGTGGTGGCGAGCACGGCGAGCGCGATTTCCTGCGTGCCGTCGAGCGCGGCCGTGCGGTGGTCCGCGCCGAGCTGCACGTGGCGCACGATGTTTTCGCGCACCACGATTGCGTCGTCGATCAGGAGGCCGACGCATAGCGAGAGCGCCATCAGCGTGATCACGTTGATCGTGAAGCCGCACGCGTACATCACCGCGAAGGTGCCGATCAGCGCGATCGGCAACGTGAGGCCGGTGATCACGGTGCTGCGCCACGAGCCGAGAAAGAGAAACACAATCAGCACGGTCAGCAACGCGCCTTCCAGCAGCGTGCGCTTCACTTCGTTGACGCTCGCTTCGATATTGATCGACGAGTCGTCGGAGATGTCGAGCTTCACGCCCGGCGGCAATTGCTGCTGCAGGCGCGCGACTTCCGCGCGCACGCCGTGCGCGACCTCGACCGTGTTCTCGCCTTGCGCCTTGATGATCGACAGAAAGAGCGCGCGGCGGCCGTTCAGAAGCGCCATGCTGTCGGCTTCCTGCTGACCGTCGACGACGTCCGCGACCTGATCGAGCGTGACCGGCTGCGTGGCCGACGTGGCCGTCGGAATCGCCGACTGCGCGCCGCGTCGCGCGACGATGATCCGCTTGAAGTCCGCGGGCGTTTCGAAGCGGCCCTTCACCTGCACGCTCTGCTCGACACTGTTCGACGTGAGCGGCCCGGCGGGAATCTCCTGGTTCTCGTTCTGCACCGCGCGGATCACCTGGTCCACGCCGACCGAAAGCGCTTGCAGCTTCTGCGGATTCACGTCGATCTGCACCTGCCGCTTCACGCCGCCGACGAGCGACACCGAGCCCACGCCGCGCACCGTTTCGAGCCGCTTGCGCACGATCTGATCGGCGACGGTGGTGAGATCGCGCGTGGACAGCGACGCGCCCGGCGCATTCGACACCGCGACCGTCACGATCGGCAGATCGGCCGGGTCGTAGCGCAACACGCGCGGCTCTTTCACGCCGTCGCGCAGATCGGGGCGGATCAGCGCGATCTTGTCGCGCACGTCCTGCGCGGCCTGCACGGCATCGACCGAAAGATCGAACTGCACGATCACGACCGATTGCGCGTCATACGAGCGCGACGTGATCTGATCGATGCCGCTGATCGTGTTGACCGCTTCCTCGATCTTGCGCGTCACATCCGATTCGACCGACTCCGGCGACGCGCCCGGATAAGCCGTCTGCACGACGACAACCGGAAACGTGATGTCGGGAAACTGATCGACCTTGAGCCGCTGATACGAAAAGAGCCCCATGACGAGGAAGGCCATCATCATCATCGTGGCGAGCACCGGGTTGCCGATGCTGATGCGTGTGAACCACATGGCGCGGGCTCCGCTCAGCGCTGGCCGGAGCCGGCCGCGCTGGTTGCACTCGTCGCACTGGCCGCCTGCGCGGAAGACACGACATGCACCGTGCTGCCGATCCGCAACGAGCCGAGATTGTTCCTCACGATCTGCTGACCGGCCGCGAGCGGGCCGGCGGCGATTTCGGTCCACGTGTCGCCGTCGGCGTCGCCGGTGACGCCGGTGCGCACCGGCGCTTCGACCAGCTTGCCGCCGACGAGCGCATACACGCTGCGGCGCGCGCCATCGGTGCGCACGGCGGTGGCGGGCACGGCGAGCACGTTCGCGTGGCTGCCGACCGCGATCGTGCCGGTGCCGAACATGCCCACGCGCAACGTACCCGATGGATTCGCGATCTGCACGTACACCGTGATCGAGCGCGAACCGGGCTGCGCGGCGGGATTGATGCGCGTGATCGCGCCTTGGACGGGCGCATCGACGCCGTCGAACGCGATCTGTACCGGCTGGCCGATCCGCACGCGGCCGATTTCGCCGACCGGCACCGGCGCTTCGAGTTCGAGCGTGCGCAGATCGACCACGTCGAAAAGCTTCGTATCCACGGCGACTTTTTCGCCCGGCTCGACTGAGCGCGACGCGATCTGTCCGTCGAGCGGCGAGCGCACGACGGTATCGGCAAGCGAGAGATTCGACGACGCCAGCGCCGCGCGTGCGGCATCGAGATTCGCGCGGGCGATTTCATACTGGCTTTGCGCGGTGTCGAACGCGTTCTTTGAAATGAAGCCTTTTTCCACCAGCACGCGGTTGTTTTCGAGCGTTTGTCTTGCGATGTCGAGCTGGCCGGCCATCGCGGCCATCTGACCGCGGCTTTGCTCGGCGCGGGCAACGTAGTCGCGCGCGTCGATCTTCGCGAGAAGCTGGCCGCTTTTGACCGTGTCGCCCTCGCGCACGGCGACGTCGAGCACCGAGCCGGCCACTTTCGATTTGACCGCGGCCTGCGTGACCGCGCGCAGCGAGCCGGTGAGCGGCAGCGTTTCGGAGAGCGTGCGGCGGCTCACCGTGGTGAGGTCGCCGGGCGCGAATTCCACGACGGAAGAGGCCGTGTCCGTCGCGATGGCGGCCGTCTCGCGCTTTCTGATCGCCTGAACGATCGCAATGGCGAGGATCACGACGGCCACGACAGCGGCGATGATGATGCGTTTTCTGGTCTTTAGCATGCGCGCTCTGACGGACTTCACGAACTGGCTTGACGCGCGGCTCTGGCGCGCGGAACCGGCAAGTTAGCCTGAGTCCGCGCTCACCGCAAGCCGGCCGTCAGCATGGTACACGCGGCTTGCGGCGCCGATCGAACCCCGGCGAACGCATCTTGACACTTATTGACTGAGATACACGAACTTGCCGTTTCTGATCGTGCCCATCACGCTCGCGCGCTGATCCAGACCGACGTGGTCCTTCGCGCTCGTATTCACGACTCCGTTCGGTACGACCAGTTCGTGTGCGTGTTCCAGCTCGTTGCGCAATGCCACGCGAAACGCCGGCGTGCCCGGCTGCGCGGTCTTCAGCGCGCGCGTCACGGCGTCCTGCAGGCGCGCGGATAGACGCCCGCCGCATCGCCCGCGAATTGCGTCACGCTGTCCGCGCCGTACTTCGCTTCATACTGGTTCGTGAACGCGAGCGCCGCCTTTTTCGCCGGATGATCGGCCGGCAGCGTGCGCGCGACGACGACCGGCTGCGTCGGGAACAGCGTGCCTTCCACGTCCTTGCCGCCGAGCTTGATGAACTCGGGCGTCGCGATGCCGTGCGTCTGATAGATCGGGCCTTTATAACCGCGCTCGATCAGCGTGCGCTGCGGCAGCACGGTCGGCGTGCCTGCGCCGGCGATCAGGATCGCGTCGGGCTTCGCGGCCATCAGCTTGAGAATCTGGCCGGTGACGCTCGCGTCGGTGCGGTTGTAGCGCTCGGTCGCGACGAGCTGGATGTGGCGCAGCGCCGCGAACTTGCTGAACTCGTTCAGCCAGCTTTCGCCGTAGCCGTCCGCGAAACCGATGAAGCCCACGGTCTTCACGTTGTGGTTCGACATGTAGCGCGTCATCACATCGGCCATCGCGCTGTCGGTCTGCGCCATCTTGTAGGCCCACACCTTCTTGCCTTCCTGCGGCTCGACGACGCTTGCCGAGCCGATCAGCGTGATCATCGGCGTCTGGCTTTCGGCAACGGGATCGAGCGCGGCCATCGCAGCCGGCGTGATGTTCGGGCCGACGATCACGTCCACATGATCTTCGTTGATGAGCTTGCGGATGTTGCGCACGGCGGCGCCGGGGTCGGAGGCGTCGTCGAGAACGATGTAGTCGGCTTTCTGGCCGGCGATGGTGGCGGGCCACATCAGCATCGCGTTCTTGCTGGTGATGCCGATCACGGCCGCCGGGCCGGTGCTCGACAGGTCGATGCCGACCTTGATGTCCGCGTGCGCGGCGGTGGCGAGCAACAGCGCGCCAAGAGCGGCGAGGCCGCGAAGATTGTTTTTATTCGACGTCATCGAGGGTCTCCGTAGCGGGAAAAGCAAAGCGCGGTGGTGCGGTCAAAGTTCGTAGGTTTCGTGTTCGCCCTTCAGCGCCTGTTCGATCAGCTTGCGGTTCAGGCCCGGCGACAGTAGTTCGACCAGCGTGTAGACGTAGCTGCGCAGATACGCGCCCTGTTTCAGCGCGACGCGCGTCACGTTGCTGCCGAACAGATGGCCGACCGGCATGCTGCGCAAATGGCGGTCGCGCTCGGCGTTGAACGCGATGTCCGCCATGATGCCGACGCCGAGGCCCAGTTCCACATAGGTCTTGATCACGTCGGCGTCGATCGCTTCGAGCACGATGTCCGGCTGAAGGCCGCGCAGGCGGAACGCCTCGTTGATCTTGCTGCGCCCGGCAAACGCGTTGTCGTACGTGATGAGCGGATATTGGGTCAGATCGTCCAGCGACAGCAGCTTGCGGTCGAGCAGCGGGTGATCGGGCTGCATCACCGCCAGGTGGTGCCACTGGAAGCAGGGCAGCGAGACCAGTTCCTTATAGTTGGAGATCGCCTCGGTGGCGATGGCGAGGTCGGCCTGGTCGTGCAGCACCATTTCGGCCACCTGCGTCGGACTGCCTTGCAGAATCGAAAGGTGCACTTTCGGGTAGCGCTTCTTGAATTCGGCGATGGCCGCGGGCAGCGAATAGCGCGCCTGCGTGTGCGTGGCGGCGATCACGAGGTTGCCCTGATCTTGCGCCGCATAGTCCTTGCCGACGCGCTTCAGGCTCTCTACTTCCTGCAAAATCCGCTCGACCGACTGGAGAATGATGCGCCCCGGTTCGGTCAGCGAACGCACGCGCTTGCCGTGCCGCGTGAAGATTTCGACCCCCAGTTCGTCCTCAAGCTCGATGATCGCCTTGGAAACGCCCGGCTGGCTTGTATACAGCGCCTTGGCGGCTTCCGTCAGATTGAAGTTCTGCCGCACAGCCTCGCGGACGAAGCGGAACTGATGCAGGTTCATATATAACCTCTCCGCATATCAAAAGAATTTTTTAGTCGTTTGAAATATAAGGCGAGTTTATTACGATCTGTCCATCTTTTTCAATATGGATATCTGTAATTGTTATAAGCAAATGAGAGATAGGTCTAAACCCTGACTCGAATCTGCTGACAAAGACAGATGTCCAGAGCGGGTGGAACCGGTGCGCCGGCCGCCTGACCGCTGCGGGTAACGCAAAAATATTGGGGTCCCCGAATGTACCAATACGATCAGTACGACCAGACCATTGTCGATGAACGGGTTGCGCAGTACGCCGATCAGGTTCGCCGCCGCTTGTCGGGCGAATTGAGCGAAGAAGAGTTCCGGCCGCTGCGCCTGCAGAACGGCCTGTACTATCAGCGCCACGCGTACATGCACCGCATCGCGATTCCGTACGGCAATCTGCGCAGCGACCAGCTTCGCATGCTCGCGCGCATCGCGCGCGAACACGACCGCGGCTACGGCCATTTCTCCACGCGCTCGAACTGCCAGTTCAACTGGATCAAGCTCGAGGACACGCCGGAGATTCTGCGCAAGCTCGCGTCGGTGCAGATGCACGCCATCCAGACGTCGGGCAACTGCATCCGCAACATCACCGCCGATCAGTTCGCGGGCGTCGCGCCCGACGAGTTCGTCGATCCGCGTCCGTGGTCGGAAATTTTGCGTCAATGGTCGACGTTCCACCCTGAATTCCTGTGGCTGCCGCGCAAGTTCAAGATCGCCGTGTCGGGTTCGCACGAAGACCGTGCGGCCGTGCAGATTCACGACATGGGCGTGTATGTGAAGCGCAACGCGCAGGGCGAACTGGTGGTCGACATTCTGGCCGGCGGCGGTCTGGGCCGCACGCCGCTCGTCGGCGCGGTCATCCGCAAGGACTTGCCGTGGCAACACCTGCTGACGTACAGCGAAGCCGTGCTGCGTGTGTATAACCGCTACGGCCGCCGCGACAACATGTACAAGGCGCGTATCAAGATTCTCGTGAAGGCGCTCTCCCCCGAGAAGTTCGCCGCGCAGGTCGAGGAAGAATGGCAGCACCTGAAGGACGGTCCTTCGACGCTCACGCAGGCCGAACTGGATCGCGTGTCGCAATACTTCAAGCCGCCGGTGTACGAGAAGCTGGCCGACACCGACGCGTCGTTCGAAAAGCATCTGCTGGAAAACCGCGGGTTCGCGCGCTGGGTCGAACGCAATGTGCGCCCGCACAAGGTCGAGGGTTATGCGTCGGTCACACTGTCGCTGAAGAACGGCATCGTCGCGCCGGGCGACGCCACCGACGCGCAAATGGAAGCGGTCGCCGACTGGGCCGACGAGTATTCGTTCGGCGAGCTGCGCGTGTCGCACGAACAGAACCTGATTCTCGCCAATGTCAAGAAGCGCGATTTGTTCGCGGTGTGGGAAAAGGCGAAGGCGCAGGGTTTCGCGACGCCGAACATCGGCTTGCTGACTGACATCATCGCGTGCCCCGGCGGCGATTTCTGCTCGCTCGCGAATGCCAAGTCGATTCCGATTGCGCTCGCGATCCAGCAACGTTTCAACGATCTCGACTACGTGTACGACCTGGGCGACGTGTCGCTGAACATCTCGGGCTGCATCAACGCGTGCGGTCACCACCACGTCGGCAACATCGGCATTCTGGGCGTCGATAAGGACGGCTCGGAGTGGTATCAGGTGACGCTCGGCGGCGAGCAGGGCACGGGCGCGACGGGCGCGCATCTCGGCCGCGTGATCGGCCCGTCGTTCTCGGCGGAAGAAATGCCGGATGTGATCACCAAGGTGATCGACACGTTCGTGGAGAACCGCGAGGAAGGCGAGCGTTTCATCGACACGTATGGCCGCATCGGCATCGCGCCGTTCAAGGAACGCGTGTACGCGTCGCGTCAACCGGCTCACGCGTAACCGCGCAAAGGATACTGAACAGATGGCTTCTATCATCAAGAACCGCGCGATCGTCAACGATGACTGGACGCTCGTGCGCCCGGCGCAAGACGGCTCGCTGCCCGCCGTGAACGAACTGCCGCCCGGCAAGGTGCTGGTGCCGCTCGCATTCTGGCAAGCTGAGCGCGACGCGCTCGCGGCTTCGCGCAGCGCGGCCGAACTCGGTGTGTGGCTCGCGCCGGACAGCGAACCGGCGGACATCGCCGGCGATTTCGACAAGCTCGCGGTGATCGCCGTGGACTTTCCGGTGTTCCGCGACGGCCGCGGCTACAGCATTGGCCGTCTGCTGCGCGAGCGCCATGGCTACAAGGGCGAGCTGCGCGCGATCGGCGACGTGCTGCGCGATCAGGTGCGCCTGATGCTCCGTTGCGGCTTCGACGCCTTCGCGGTGCGCGCGGACAAGGACATCGCCGACGCAATGAAAGCATTCGACGACTTCACCGTGCAGTACCAGGGCGCATTCGACGAACCGTCGCCGCTGTTCCGCCGCCGCGCGGCTTCGGCGTCTGCTTCGGACAAGGTGTCGGCATGACGGGCGCCTCGCAATCGCTTACGCCGGAACTCGCCGCGAAGGTCGAGCGCCTCGACGCGCTGCTCGATTCGATCGCCGCACGCCACGCGAATGTGAAGCTCGCGAGCAGCCTCGCCGCCGAAGACATGCTGCTCACGCACGCCATTCTGTCGCGCGGCGTGAAGATCGGCATCTTCTCGCTGAACACGGGCCGCCTGCATGCCGAGACGCTCGGCATGCTCGATCGCGTGAAAGAGCGGTATGGCTACGACATCGAGCAGTTTCATCCGCAGGCTGCCGCGGTCGACGAATATGTCGCGTCGCATGGTCTGAATGCGTTTTATGAAAGCGTCGATCTGCGCAAGCGCTGCTGCGAAATCCGCAAGGTCGAGCCGCTCAATCGCGCGCTGTCGGATGTGAGCGCCTGGGTCACGGGCCAGCGCCGCGAGCAATCGGTGACGCGCGCCGAACTGCACGCGGAAGAACACGACGCCGCGCGCAACATCGCGAAGTTCAATCCGCTGACGGACTGGACCGAGGCCGAAGTGTGGGATTATCTGAAAGCGTTCGACGTGCCGGTCAATCCGCTGCATGCGCGCGGCTATCCGAGCATCGGCTGCGAGCCTTGCACGCGCGCCGTGCGCCCCGGCGAAGACAGCCGCGCGGGCCGCTGGTGGTGGGAGTCGCGCGATACGAAGGAATGCGGTCTGCACATCACGACGATTACGCCGATTGCCGCCGATCGCAACGAGAACGCATCTGCTTGAGTTTCGAGGCGTCGCGGCGCCGCATCGACCGAATTGAATATCTGCGCTTTTCCGGGCAACCGCTCACGAAGCGCATCAACGAAGGACCCAAACATGAGCACCACGCTCGATTCCACTGTCAACGCTCCGCTTGCCAACACGGCGAACCGGATGGATCACCTCGATTGGCTCGAAGCCGAGTCGATTCACATCCTGCGCGAACTGGTCGCCGAATGCAGCAAGCCGGCGCTGCTGTTCTCGGGCGGCAAGGATTCGGTCGTCGTGCTCGCGCTCGCACTGAAGGCATTCGGCATCGGCGCGAATCGCAAGACCGTGCTGCCGTTCCCGCTCGTGCATATCGACACGGGCCACAACTATGACGAAGTGATCGACTTCCGCGACCGTCGCGCGAAAGAGATTGGCGCGGAACTGGTGGTCGGCCACGTCGAAGATTCGATCAAACGCGGCACGGTGCGCCTGCGTCGCGAAACCGATTCGCGCAACGCCGCGCAAGCCGTCACGCTGCTCGAAACCATCGAACAGCACGGCTATACCGCGCTGATTGGCGGCGCGCGCCGCGACGAAGAAAAAGCGCGTGCGAAAGAGCGCATCTTCTCGTTCCGCGACGAATTCGGCCAATGGGACCCGAAGGCGCAGCGCCCGGAACTGTGGAGCCTGTACAACGCGCGTCTGCATAACGGCGAACATCTGCGCGTGTTCCCGATCTCGAACTGGACCGAACTCGACGTGTGGCAATACATCGCGCGTGAAAAGCTCGAACTGCCGTCGATCTACTACGCGCATCGCCGCGAAATCGTGCGCCGCAACGGCCTGCTCGTGCCGGTGACGCCGCTCACGCCCAAGCGCGAAGGCGACGTCAGCGAAACGGCGCTGGTGCGCTTTCGCACGGTCGGCGACATTAGCTGCACGTGCCCGGTTGAAAGCGACGCGGACGATCTGGAGAAAATCATCGCCGAAACGGCCGTGACCGAAATCACGGAACGCGGCGCGACGCGGATGGACGATCAGGTTTCCGAAGCCGCGATGGAACAGCGCAAGAAGCAAGGTTATTTCTAAGCACGCCGACACAGGGAACAGGAACATCATGAGCAGTATTCATCAACCAGAAGACCTCGGCGTGCTGCGTTTCATCACCGCGGGCAGCGTCGACGACGGCAAGAGCACGTTGATCGGCCGCCTGCTGTACGACAGCAAGGCCGTGTTGAGCGACCAGCTTTCCGCTTTGTCGCGCGCGAAGAACAAGCGCACCGTCGGCGACGAAATCGATCTGTCGCTGCTGACCGACGGCCTCGAAGCCGAGCGCGAGCAGGGCATCACGATCGACGTCGCGTACCGCTACTTCGCGACCGCGAAGCGCAAGTTCATCATCGCCGATACGCCGGGTCACGAGCAGTACACGCGCAACATGGTGACGGGCGCATCGACCGCGCACGCGGCGATCATTCTCGTCGACGCAACGCGCGTCACGTTCGTGGACGGCGTCGCGCAACTCCTGCCGCAGACCAAGCGTCATAGCGCGATCGTGAAGCTGCTCGGCTTGCAGCATGTGATCGTCGCGATCAACAAGATGGATCTGGTCGAGTACAGCGAAACACGGTTCAACGAGATTCGCGACGCGTACGTGGAACTCGCGCGTCAGCTCGGCCTGAGCGACGTGCGCTTCGTGCCGGTGTCGGCATTGAAGGGCGACAACATCGTGACGGCGAGCGAACGCATGCCGTGGTATGCGGGCGAGCCGCTGCTCGATTTGCTCGAAGCCTTGCCGGTCGAAGTGCCGACGGGTCAGGCGCTGCGTTTCCCGGTGCAATGGGTGGCGCGCCAGGACGGCAGCCAGGCCGACGATTTCCGCGGCTATATGGGCCGCGTCGAAGCCGGCGAAGTGAAGGTCGGCGATACGGTCGTCGTGCTGCCGGCCAATCGCGAAGCAACGGTTGCCGAGATCATCGCGCCGGTGGTGGGCGGCACGGCCGCGGTGGATCGCGCGTTCGCCGGTCAAACCGTGACGATCCGTCTCGCGGAAGACGTCGACGTGTCGCGCGGCGATACGTTCGTGCTGCGCGAAGCGGCGCCGGAACCCGCGAAGAAGCTCGAAGCCGATCTGTGCTGGTTCGACGACACGCCGCTCTCCACGCAACGCAAGTATCTGCTGAAGCAGACCACCAATACGGTGTTCGCGCGCATCGGTTCGATCAAGGAAGTGCTTGACGTGCATACGCTTTCGCACTCCACCGAGCGCAAGGAACTGACGATGAACGACATCGGCCGCGTGGCGCTGACGTTGCAGAAGCCCTTGGTGTGCGACGTGTACGACTCGCATCAGGGCACGGGCGCATTCGTGCTGATCGACGAGGCGACGCATCACACCGTCGCGGCCGGCATGATCCGGTCGTTCTCGGCATAAGCGGCTGACACTGCCGCGCGCCGCGAGTGGATTGAAGAACAGGCTGAGGCAAATGGGTAAGGTTTATCTGATCGGTGCAGGACCGGGCGCCGCCGACCTGATCACGGTGCGCGGCGCACGGCTTCTCGGCGCCGCCGATGTGGTGCTGCACGACGCGCTAGTCGAGCCCGCGATGCTCGACTATGCGCCGCCCCATGCGCGACGTATTGCGGTGGGCAAGCGTTGCGGACGGCTGTCGACGGCGCAGCAGTTCATCAACAAGCAGATCGTCGATGCCGCTTTGGAGCACGCGGTGGTGGTGCGCCTGAAGGGCGGCGATCCGATGCTGTTCGGCCGCGCCGATGAAGAGATGCGCGCGCTGGAGGCGGCCGGTATCGAGTATGAGGTGGTGCCGGGCATCACGGCTGCGTTGGCTAGCGCGGCTTCCTTGAAGCGTTCGTTGACGCTGCGCGGCGTGTCGCGCAGTGTGGCGCTGGCCACCTTTAGCCGCGCGCCGGGCTCCGAGGAAATTCGCGAGCAGGTCAATGCCGATTCGCTGGTGTTTTACATGGGCCGTGACAGCGGGGTGGAGATCGCGCAGCAATTGATCGATGCGGGGAAGCCGGTGTCGACGCCTGTGGCGATTGTCGAGGCTTGCAGCACGGAGCGTGAGCGCACGCTGACGTTGACGCTCGAAGGTCTCGCTGCCGGGGAGGCTTCCAGGTGGGTGGATGCTTCGCAGCCTAGCTTGCTGATGATCGGGGAGGCTTTTGCTGCTTCGCAGCGGGGTGTTCTGGGGTCTGCTGATGGGGTTTTGGTGGCGGCTTAAGGGTTTTTTTCTCCCTTGGTGGGGCTTTTTTGGCTTTTGGCGTTTTCTTTTGCTTGTGGTCTATTGGCGTTGCGCCTGTGCGGGGCGGCACTCACTTTCTTTGCGGCCGCAAAGAAAGTAAGCAAAGAAAGCGGCTCACACCGCCAGCTTATAAGTGGGGCCCCTCGCTTGGAGCGGGCAGTGGTTCATCTGGAATCTGTGTCCTCGCACACTCCACGCCTGTGACAAAGCAGTCATTCTTCCGGCGACGCTTCGCGCGCCCCAGCGGTACTTCCGAAAGCCGCTAGTTCCTCTTAAACCTCTCACTCCACCGCAAAATTGGGCACCTCGTCGGGGCGAAGCCGATGGCCCCCGCTGCGCAAAACGAAGCAGTGGCTTTCAGTGAACCGTTCCGGGGAGCACGGAGTGCGAGGCGGGAAGAGTATGACTGCCCTGTCACCAAGGCGGAGTGTGCGAGAGCACGGATTCCAGATGGGCCACGGTCCACTCCGAGCCAGAGGGGCCGCTTATGAGCTGGCGGTGAGTGCCGCCCCGCACAGGGGCAACGTCAAGTCTCACCCGCAATTCGCCAGAACCCCTATCCATCAAAGCACCGAAGTGCTGCGTACCAAACTATTCCCACTGCGCGACACCACCATGGCGCGAGCAGGTTCCCGAATGATGCTGGCTGAAGCTGTAGCTTCCGTCGCCGCAATGGGCCGTAGCGCGCGGCGGCACTGCACCATCTTTTGTTCCTGACGGCGAATGTACGTCATGGCCGTCCTGGTTGACGTAGTGGCCGTGGTACGTCAGGTCGGATTCGTCGGGCTGAGTCCATGCGTCTGGAGCCGAGGTGCGCGCGAAAACAGGCATCGCGCCTACGGCCATTGCGGCAACAACGAGCGCTGCGGCAATGTTCTTCACACCGTGCTGGCCAGGTGGCATGGCTACGTTCTCCCGTCAATACCCGCCGATACGCTCACCGTCCGCGCCGGACTGCGAGTTTGCGCAGCCGTCTGACGATGGCTATCCATCAACGTCGTAGCGCTTGCGTTTCCATGGAATCTTGGTGTGCTCCAGACGTGCGCAACTCGGACACCGGCTACCTTTCGTCAATATCGAGGCCGGACTGGTCTCCCAGACATGCCCCTTCGCACACTGCCATTGCAGCCTGACCTTCCATAGCTGATCGACAACGCAACGCTTGCACCAGCGTCCTTCGGGCAGATGGGCACCCTGGACACGAGCTATAGCTTCCAGGCATTCTCCGCCGAGGGCAGAAGCTTTCTCACACAGTCTCTCCATGCCATCGATCAGGCGCTTGCGCAAACCGTTGCCTTGCGCCCAGCATTTCACGCACCAGGAACCTTGGCCAACGTCTTCCGCCTGTACCGACCACCGATGACCCCTAACGCATTCCCACTCATACGGAGTGTTCATGCCCAGGTATTCCTTCGCGAGACATCGGCCGCCATAACTTGGCCGCGAGTTCCGCAAGAGGTTTCAGGCCATGATTTTTCGCGCAATGGGGCAACGGGTTTTCCATTTGCCATCCTGACTTTGCGGATCGGCGAAAACATAATCGGCGCGGCGGATCAGGACATGCCCATGTGCGCACCGGAATTCTTGTCGCCCGTTCGCGCCACGCCACTCCTTCGAAAGCAGGATCAGGCCGCGCCTGCGCGCTGCTGCCGCGAGACGTTGCAACGATTCTTCAGGGACAAACCGTGACATTGGATAAGGCTTGATATGAGGCCGTGCTTCCGCGAAATGTATTGCCCTTGCCGAGAGGCGTCTGCCTTCGTAATTGCCACGGCCTGCCTGGTTTTTCATTAAGCGACAGACATTGTTTGTTGGCGACTCACCAAAATGCAGCCGCATGTCGCATGGTGCCCTTCGAGTGCGACAGGCATACCGGAGACAACTGTTGAGTCATCACCGTCGACAATTGAGTTAACGCAGTGCTCAACACAATTCACGCGGTTACCCTTACCTGCAACCTTGCGACCATCAAGACTGTCAGCATCCGATCCTTGAATCACCTCGCCGCCGAAAAGGCTGAGAGTGTCGCCAGTAACAATAATTTGATGTGCCATGTCGTATATCCCCTGCTGTCAGAAGTAAAGCACGGGCCGCCCGGGAGGGCGGACCCAAAAATTTCATTACTCAATCAGTGCGTTGACATGCGATTATCAATTATTGCTTTAAGGTCACCACCTTTTTCGCAAAAATCACCCTCAGCACCCTGCGTATTAGTAAGATCTTTGCAGCGCAAATACAGCAACTTTGAGTCGCTATCGACTGCGTAGTGGTAAACATTGTGCATAGTTACGGCATCTTGGGGCGCGGAAGTCTTATCTCGATAAACCCAGTCGATTCGGTAACCGTTATCAGTCTTTTTTACCACGGGATCCGGCCTGACAAAAGCAAGCGGAATTTTTTTGGTTTCAGTGCCGGATCGCCAGAAATCAAGCATGATTGCAGTTTTAACATCATACAAATAATAGTCACTACTAATTTCCATTGTCCCCGGGGCAGCGCCATCGGCATAGCAATTTTGCAAGATCACCGCATGATCCACTGCTGCATCAATAACTCTGATGCTGTATTTTGGGCAAACCTCATCACCGCCGGAAGGGCCTTGAATTGCAAAGGCTTGCCGCAAACCTTTTCTTTCAAAGTAAAGGCGCTCCTCCTTTGGATCAAGACGCATGACGAATCCAGAACTCTTAATCAAAACGAGCTCGAGCGCTTTAGGATCGGTATCTCCACTACCTAATGAAAACGATTGCCATCTCTCTTTGTCGCTCGCAGTCCTGCGTAAGTCGTCTGATATTTTTTCTCCTTTCTTTTCCGCGATGGCACCGGGCGTCTGGCTTTCGTCACCTGAGAAATAAGGATTGGCGCTCGCCACCGAACCAATGGTAACGGCAAGTGTCATAACAAAAAAATATATTATATTATTCTTCACAGAAAAGCCTATTTGTTTGTGCAATTAACAATAAAAGGCAACGGATCTACGCGATTAGCTAGGCCGGTACATTTCATGGTCGCATCCTGCCGCACTTCAAAGTGAAGATGCGCCCCCGGCGGAATATGGCTCATACTCTTCGCATTGCCCGTAGACCCGGTTTTTCCAATCACATCTCCGGCGTGGACTGTAACTGGAAGTACATTCCCTTTGGAATCGTGTGTGATTGGATATTGAAATTCACTCAGGTGCGCATAAAAAAACCGATAGTCTTACGATCCGGATTATCCTTTCGAAAAAGCGCAGCCTGTTCGGGCGGCAGATCGTTTAACCCAACTTCGAGGACAAGCGTATTGCCATAGTCATACTTGGCATAGGGAATCTTGGCCATGTAGATTCTTCCATTTGCCACTGCGCGAATCGGTGTACCAGGCTCTGCCGCCAGATCAAGCCCCTGGTGATACTTCGTTCGGTTATTTCGCGTCCACCCGAACTCTGCGCTCTGCTTATTTTTCAGATGAGCGGTGCGAATTGTGCAAACTTCCAATGGATCGAACCACACCGAACCATTACCGGCAGCCGATGGCGCACCCGGATCGCTCGCCGCCGATGAAGCTGCCTCCTGGCGCGGTTGAGGGCGAGGTGGAGGAGTTTGCCCGGTCAAGCTAGCAACAATATTTGCCATGGGGCGAGGAGGAACCGAAAATTTTTGTGCATCCTGTACCGTGTAGTGCTGCACATTGATCTTTTGATCGACGAGTTCGAAGAACCATCCCTCATATGCCTTAATAGGATCTCCACCGTACTGCAGCTTTACTTGCTCCGCTTTGAGCCGAGAGCGAAGTTGTGCCGTCAACCGATCGATTGCTTGATCATCGGTATACGGCTGAGGTTTCCCCTGCAAGAGCTTCACTGTTCCCACCACACCCTCGTGATGCAGCAGATAGGCGATCTTGGCCTTGTCCTCTGGCGCCAGACTATCGACATCCCAATGACTGGTCGCAGCAAAATTTCGCCGGTTCAACGAGGCATAAGCGCCTATGCCATCGATCGCGTACTTCGCTTCGAGACGCTTGCTCAACCATTGCTCCCTACTCATCGACTTGCAATCCTGACAAAGCAGCGAAGTGCGAGAATTAAAGATATCGGTCCATGCATCAGGGAAGAACTGCGCCAACCCCTGCGCCCTGTCAGGGTAATCTTCGTTCGAATCCGCGCGCCATGTCCCGTCCGGATCAGACGTCGCTTCGGCACCGATCATCGCGGCAATGGACTGAGGAGTCAGCGTGTACTTCGAGGCGGCAGCGATAATCGTAGCCCGGTATTTTTCATTACCTTGGGCCAGACGCAGATTGCTTTCCGTATAGATTGTGGCCACTACGTGAACCGGCTGACCTCCCTCGACACGCGTCTGCTGCTGTGTAGTATTGCCACTCGCGCGTTGCGTTTGCGCAGTCGTCTCCTTTCGCACCTTGTCGGCGGTGGTTCGCATTCGATCCCGCGCCCGAATACGATCGGACCGTTACCCGGCAACATGTCGTTGACCGGTGTCGCTGTCGCGCTCATGAGGCTTTCGAGCTGTCGCGCAAAGGCAGCGGCATCGGGCGTCACGTACAGGCGCAAAAGGCGGCGCACGCCTTCACCGGGATGCGGTTCTCCGTGGCGGTCGTCGAACATCTGGTACTCGAGGTTCAGTTGGCTCATCAGTTGCCAGGCCAGATCGCCGCGCGCAAGCGGCGGTTTCGGAGCCGACGGTGCACGGACAAAGCCGACGCTCGCCACCGGCTTCGATCCTGCCAGCGTGAGATCGTCGCGGCCGTTGCATTCGAGCAGGGCGGGCAGGTCCCGGTTGGTCAGCCACGCTTCGAGCGACAGGAAACGGATACCGCTGCCGTCGGGCTGGTCCTCGCTGTTCACGAGCGAAATAAAGGTTTGCGTCTCAGTGAAGGGGCGACGCGTGCCGTACTGCCGTCCGCCGCCCTGAGCCAGATTCAGCTGGCGACGCAGGGCGAAGTAATGCCCGTTGACGGAGCCGCCCATCGAACGGTCGCGGGGCTCGAAGCGCATTTCGTCGCTGCTCTCTTCGGACACCTGCCCGTGTGCGACATCCACCGAGCGCAGGTCGAAGTCGGCGGGCGCGTCGGGCACTGGCACGAGCCGGTGTTCGGACTGGTCCGGGTCGATTTCGAGGCTTTTCGTGCGTACAGCAAACAGGTTGAGGACCGGCGTGCAGAAGAGCGCAAAGTGGGACGCATCCACGGCGTCCGCCAGCGCGCCGGGCGCGCGGTTGAGCAGGATAACGATCTCGACTGCGTTGCCTTCGATAGCCTTCAGGCCCCGGGCAAGACCGGTCAGCGCGAGAAACCAGAAACGCGCCGGGCACGCAAAGTACTCCTGCATGAGGCCATGTCCGTGCAGCGGGCGCGGCACGTCCGGCAGCACAGCCTGCTCCGGGTCAATGCCTTCATGGACCACGGCGTCATGCGTGACCCCGTAAAGCGGACCATCCGCGAACCGGCCCGGCGCGGCCATGACAGTGGCGATGCCCGCAGCGTGGATCAGTTCGAACAGGTGCGACGCGATGCGCTCGTCCCCGGCCAGATACAGGGGCAGCCGGTCCAGATCTTCCAGGTTCGCGATGGACGCGCCATGGGTCGTTTCCAGCGTGAGGCGCACCGCACCCCGTACCGGCTGGCCGTCCGGCACGTAGAGGCCGAGCGAGGGGATGTCGGGCGGAATCATCGTTACCCGCGCGAGCCTGATGCGCAGCGGATAGACCGTCACGTCCTGACTGCTGCGGAAAATGCAGGGCGTGTTCTCGCCCGTGGGCGTGTGCGACGTGAAGGCGGTGCCGCGCGGGATGAGAAAGCCCTGGCCGAGGTGGCCGCTGTCGTGCCCCGGGTACAGGCGGGCCACCCCGATGGCGGGCGTCTGCCGGACGTAGTTTGGATAAACCGTTTCCAGCATCGGCTGCATCAGTTCCGGAAACGCCGCGTCAATACGCATCTGCGTGCGAGCCGTCATGAACGATGATGCCTGAACCAGCCGCTCGACATAAGGATCGCCGATCTCGCCGGCCTGCATGCCCAGACGCGCTGCGATCTTCGGATGCTGCTGCGCGAATTCCAGCGCGAGCGCGCGCATGTAGATGAGTTCGCGTGTGTAGTAGTCGAGCAGTTGCGGGTCTGCGACCGGTGGATGCGGCTTCGTCATGTCGTTGGCTTCGTTTGTCCGCCAGGGCTTGTGGCCTGTCCGTGAAGGCCATGCCCGTACCTGTCAAATGACGGGCCTGTTGCGCGCACAACCTTTGAGGGTCATTTTCTACATCTGGCGAGGACCGACTGCAATTTTTGGGATGAATGTTTGACGCAAATTTACGGTTGTTTCTGACTTCGTTCCTGACGTGGGTGCCTCCTTTGCGCATTGGCGCGTGCAAAGGACAGCACATCCTGCATTGCGCTGGGGGGGCACCTCATAGCCCGTCTGTCAAGGCGTCCAGCCGCGTGCAAAGTGCTTAGACCTTTTGCACCCTGTAGCTGGAGGAAAGACGCGGTGCGCAATTACCGCCGCGTTTTTCGCTGTCCGGGAAGGACCCGCCCCCTAGGGAAGTTCTCCACCGCGAGGTAGGGGCCCCGGTAGTTCCCTTGGGCGGCCTGCCTGCCGCGTGCGATAAGGAAATGCAGACGCAAAAAAGCCCGCGCGTGGCGGGCGGGGACGGAAGCTAGGCAGGGTCAGTCGATAGCACGATAGATCGCAACCGCGTCCGCATGCTGTGCAGCGAACTCACGCAGCGCGTAATAGCGGTCTATCAGCGCATCGTAGCAACAGTCACGCGCTGCAATCTCATGGATAATTCCGTTGAGGGCGGCAAACATCGTCACGATGACGCCAGCCCCATCCGCGCTGACCTCGCCTTCGAAGCCGTTACCCACGACCTCGACCGTGAACCGCCTGTCCGTAGCCGGTGCAACGTAGCCGCTGCCGTTCGACAGGTGATAGAAATTCCACAGCCCGCCCTCATAGTCAGAAGAGAGACACCGGGATTATCTATAGACAAGGCGTTCGCCGTAGATCATCAGCTTGTCGTCAAAAAACTCAGGCAGGAACGCAAAGCGGCTTTTCTTCGGAGACTTCGGTTGGGGTGATTTTCTTGCTGTTGTTCGACACGTCTTTTTCTCAAATTCGTTCGGGGTCCGGATGGAGAATTTGAGTTTAAAGTGACCCCATTCGGGGTCAAGCGTGCCGATGTGCCCGTCAAGCGCGCAGGTTTTCAGGCCGGGAGACGGACCAGCGCCCCTGGTCGCTGGCCTCATTCCCGATCAGAAGAATGCGCGCGCCAGTTCCTGCCGGAACGCTACCCTGCCCCAGGAGACCCGTCTCTTTCGCCGCGAGGCTCTGTGCTGGGCCACTGGCTGTCTGGCGGCAGCGCGGCGTGCCGCTTCCTGTTCGCGGATCTGTGCCGCCAACGCTGCGGCATGGAAGGTGGACAGACGCGGATCGGCCCGCACTTGCGGCAACGCCGTGACGTACCGATGGCCGTCGGATCAGTTCGCGGTTGATACGTTCCTTCGCCATTTTTTTGTCCACAAGTGGCTGGTTCGCGACGCGGGGACTAAAAAAGGACAATCCGCGCCGTGAAATCAGATAAACCCAGGAATACCTGGATGAATTTAAGACCTTGATTTTGTGGACGAATTTAACTATAAATATACCGCGAAAAACTAATCAACTTCCCCGCACAGGGGCAACGCCAATAGACCACAAACAAAAGAAAACGCCAAAAGGCCAAAAGGCCAAAAGGCCAAAAGGCCAAAGAAAAAACCAAAGACAGAACAACAAAAAAAATCAAACCTGCCGAAGGCAATACAAGGCCACAGCCTCAATCACACCCTCATCTTCACCCACAGCGCCCGCGCACCGAATCTCGACCGAAGGTTGCCCCTCCCGGCAACGTTGAATCAACTCCGGCAAGTCCTTTCTGATGTGCCCACCCTGCCCAAAGAAAACCGGCACGACAGTCACCACGTCACATCCAACCGCAGCCAGCTCGCCCACGGCGGTAGACAAATCCGGCTCCATCAACTCAAGAAAAGCCAACCGCACGAAGCCGTCGTCGCCTTCTGAAGCACGGGCCGCGCGCAGCTTCTGCGCAAGCCTCTCAAACGGCTCCCGCCAGCGCGCGTCTCTCGCGCCATGCCCGAACAACACCAACCCATGCGCAGCCATGACAAAGGCTCCTAATGGCGATCGACCCACTTCAGCCCGACGAGGCCCAGCACGAGATAAACCAGCCCCGGCGTGGCCGCTGTTAACGGCGCAGGCCACGTGTTCAGTGTGCCGATATGCGAGAACAGCGTGTTGAACAACTGGAAGCTCATGCCGAGCATGATTCCGCCGAACACCTTCATGCCGACGACACCCGCACGCGTATGCAGATACGCGAACGGCAGCGACAACACCAGCATCACGAACACCGCAAACGGATACAGCAGCTTGCGCCAAAGCGCGATTTCGTAACGTTGCGTGTCCTGATGATTCTCCGTCAAATGCTGGATGTAGCGGAACAGGTTGAACATCGACATCCGGTCCGGCGACACCAGCAACACCGACAAAATCTGCGGCGTCAGTTCCGAGCGCAGCGAATACTCGGGCAACGCCACCTGCTTCGCGCGATACACGGGATTCAGCGCATCGGCCGGCGTGCCCGGAGGCGGCGGCACGTCGATCAGTTGCGTGTCGGTCACGCCCGTCAGTTGCCAATGCCCCGGCGGCTGATACACGCCGGTCTTCGCAATGCGCACGTTCGACAGCCGGAACTTCGAATCGAACTCGTAAATGCGCACGTTGCTGATGGTCGCGTCGGGCTTCAGCTCGCCGACGTTCACAAAGCGCGTGACCTGCTCGCCGTCCGCGCGCGCGGTGAGCGTGTCCTTCACCCATACGCCCGACTGGAAGTTGCTCGATACCGAGGAGCCCAGCGCCTCCAGCCGCACGCGCTCCGACAATTGGTCCGTGTACGGACCGACCACTTCGCCGATCAGATACGTGAGGAACACGAGAGGAATGCCGATCTTCAACAGCGAACGCAGCGCCTGATTGGTGGCGAGACCTGACACGCGGAAGATCGTGTACTCGGAATTGGCCGCCATCTGCGCGAACACGTAGATCGCGCTGATCAACGCGGCGACCGGAATGATCTCGTAGAAGCGCGAAGGCGTTTGCAGCGCCACACGCAGCACCGCGTACTGGAATTTGTAGTTGCCGTGGCCGACCGAGTTCAGTTCGTTGATCAGGTCGAAGAAGAAAAACAGACCCGAAAACGCGAACAGAATGAAGATGAACGTGAGGTAGACCTGACGCGCGAAGTACCTTTCATAGATGCGCATCGATCAGGCTCCCTGCGAACGCGTGAACATGGCGCGCGTGAAAAGCGGCCGGTTGCGCACGCGCAGCCAGAAGATGAACGCGACAATCACCGCGACGATCGCATGCAGACTCACGAGCCCGAATCCGAACGACATCTTGCCTTGCTCGATCCACGACTGCACCACGTTCAACAGATTCGAATAGGTCAGATAGATCAGCACGGCCATCACGAGATTGATGGTGCGGCTGCGCCGCGGGTTCTGATGCGCGAGCGGAATGGCGAGCAGCATGAGATTGATCGCGATGAGCGGCAGTCCCGCGCGCCACGCGAATTCCGCGAGATTGTCCCTGGTGGGATTGCGCAGCAGCGCGAGCGTGGGCGTGCCGGTGGTGGTCGGCGTATTGATGACCGGCTGGCTCTGGATCTTCACGCCGTAACGCTCGAACTCCATGATGCGGAAATCCGGATGCCCCGGTTCGCCGTCGTAACGCCGGCCGTTTTCGAGCACCACGAAGCGGTCGCCGTTCTTGTGCGTTTCGGTATGGCCGTTCTTCGACACGACCACGTTGACCTTGCCGTTCTCGGTGCTGGTCACGAACACGTTCTCCACGTGACCCTGATCGGGCGACATCTTCTCGATGAAGAACACGCGGTGCGTGCTCGGCGATTCGCGGAACTGGCCGGGCGCGAGCAACGACACTTCGTCGCGCTGCTGGAAACGCGCGCGAATCAGCTTGCTTTGCTGATTCGACCACGGCCAGCCGACGAACACGAAGAACATGATGAGGATGACGATCGGCGTGGCGAAGATGCCGACCGGCTTGATGAATTGCGTGAGGCTCACGCCCGAGGAGAGCCAAACGACCATCTCGGAGTCTTTGTACCAGCGTGTCAGCACGAACAGGATCGACACGAAGAGCGTCGCGACGAGCATGATGGCGAGATAGCCGATCACGGTCAGGCCGATCAGGACCAGCACGTCGCGCGGGTCGATCTCGCCCGAGGCCGCGAAGCCGACGATGCGGATCATCATCGTGGTCAGCACGAGCGTGAGCAGAACCATGAACACGGCACCAGCCGTATACGCGAGTTCGCGCTGGAGGGAGCGTTCGAAGATCATTATTGATGACGAGAGGGGGCGCTCTCAGCGACGCGCGGGTTGCTTTCCGTCACGCCGCCGGTGCAGCCGCCGCGGGAAAAATAGCGGATAATTGCGGCTTCATCCTAAGCCCAGATTTTATCCGAGGACAAGCGCGATGGACTTTAGCATAAAAGCCTGTGATTGGACCAAAGGCTCGACAAACGGTTTCCTGACCGGGAAATCGGATTGCATCGTAATCGGCGTGTTCGAGTCGCAAACGCTCTCGGGCGCGGCACTTGAAATCGACGCAGCGACCAAGGGCCTGCTGACTCGCATCATCAAGGCCGGTGACATGGACGGCAAAGCCGGCGCCACGCTGTTTCTGCATGAAGTCTCGGGTATCGGCGCATCGCGCGTGCTGCTCGTCGGCCTCGGCAAACAGGACGCTTTCAGTCAGAAAGCCTATGGCGAAGCCGTGCGCGCCGCGTGGCGCGCGCTGCTTGCCACCAAGGTCGTGCAGGTCACGTTCACGCTCGCGCAACTGCCTATCCTCGAGCGTTCGGCTGACTGGGGCGTGCGCGCCGCGATCCTCGCGCTGCGCGAACTGACCTACCGCTTCACGCAAATGAAGAGCAAGCCGGACAACTCGGCGCGCGCATTGAAGCGCATCGTCTTCAGCGTGAATACCGGCGACGAGAAGGCCGCCAAGCTGGCCGCGAAGCAGGGCGCCGCACTGGCCAACGGCATGGATCTCACGCGCGACCTGGGCAATTTGCCGAGCAACGTCTGCACGCCGACTTACCTCGCGAACACCGCGAAGAAGCTCGCGAAAGACTGGAAGCTGAAGGTCGAAGTGCTTGGTGAAAAACAGTGCGAAGCGCTGAAGATGGGCTCGTTCCTGTCGGTCACGGCGGGCGCGGTCGAGCCGGCGCAGTTCATCGTGCTGCAGTACCAGGGCGGCGCCGCGAAGGCCGCGCCGGTGGTGCTCGTCGGCAAGGGCGTGACGTTCGACACGGGCGGCATTTCGCTCAAGCCGGGCGAAGGCATGGACGAAATGAAGTACGACATGTGCGGCGCCGGTTCGGTGCTCGGCACGTTGCGCGCGGTCGCCGAAATGGGCCTGAAGATCAACGTGGTCGGCATCATCCCGGCGGTCGAGAACATGCCGTCGGGCACGGCCACCAAGCCGGGCGACGTCGTCACCAGCATGAAGGGCCTGACGATCGAAGTGTTGAACACCGACGCCGAAGGCCGCCTGATTCTGTGCGACGCGCTCACCTACGCCGAGCGCTTCAAGCCGGCCGCGGTGATCGACATCGCCACGCTGACGGGCGCGTGCATCATCGCGCTGGGTCATCACAACAGCGGCCTGTTCTCGAAAGACGACGCGCTCGCGGGCGAACTGCTCGACGCCTCGCGCGAGGCATCGGACCCGGCGTGGCGCCTGCCGCTCGACGACGAGTATCAGGATCAGCTCAAGTCGAACTTCGCGGATGTCGCCAACATCGGCGGCCGTCCGGCGGGCAGCGTCACTGCCGCGTGCTTCCTGTCGCGCTTCACCGACGCGTATCCGTGGGCGCATCTCGACATCGCCGGCACGGCCTGGAAGAGCGGGGCGGCGAAGGGCGCGACCGGGCGTCCGGTGCCGCTGCTCGCGCAGTTTCTGATCGACCGGGCCGCGGACGGTCGCGCAACGCAATGACGCAGTGCAGTAACGTTGCACGCGTGGCGGCCGCCGCCACGCTCACGCGCGCCCAGCGGAGCCGCCCATGACGAGAATCGATTTTCACTCGAACGTCGGCGACTCGCTGCTCTATGCATGCCGTCTCGTGCGCAAGGCTTATCAGGCAGGGCAGCCCACCATCGTGGTGGCCGAGCCCGAGCGTCTGCGCGCGTTCGACGAACAGCTGTGGACTTTCTCGGCGCTCGACTTCGTGCCGCACTGCATGGCGGGCACGCCGCTCGCCGCGCAAACGCCGATCGTGCTGGCCACGAATCTCGACGACGTCCCTCATCATCAGGTGCTGCTCAATCTGGGCGCGACCGTGCCCGCGCAATTCGCGCGCTTCGAAAGATTGCTCGAAGTGGTCGGTAACGCACACGATGAACTCATTGCTGGCCGCGAGCGCTATCGTTTCTATCGCGATCGCGGCTATGCTTTGAACAACTACAAGCAGGGCGGCTAGGTCTTCCGCTTGCATCGCATTGTGTCCTGTCCAGGGAGTCGGGCGCCTACGCGGCCTGCTTCCGGCATGACGCAATCGTTATGACGCAATCGTTATGACTCAATCGTCACGACGCAATCGTTATGACTCGAACGCCATGACTCAAACACGGAGGAGCGCACGTGCCCGATTCCAACGATAACTCGATCCCTACTCTGCAAGAGATCCTCGTGCGAGGCCACACGGCCCAACGGCGCGAGCCGCAAAGCGGCGCTGCCGCGCCGGCCGCAGTGCCCACCGCCACGCCAGCCGCTGTTCCGACCCAAGCGCCGTTGCGCGAAGCAGAAGAACTCGACCAAGCCGGCCTCGCGGCGGAACCCGAACTCGCGGCCCAACCCGTTCTCACGCCGGAACAAACGCGCGCGCCCGAGCCCGTGCTTGCGCCGCAGCCCGCCGTTCATGTCGCGCCCGCCGCGCATGTGGCGCTTCACGATGATCCGACCATCCCTGTGCTGTCGCATCGCGCCGCCGAAGCTCAGCATGCGCATGACGAAGTGCTCGCGGCATCGGCGGGCATGTTCGATCGCAGCGAGCCGCCGCCGCCACTCGAAGCGGGCGCCACGGTGCCCCCGGACATCGTTCGGGATCACGAGGAAGCACAGGCCGCCGGCGTCGATGCCGAGCTGATCGCCGGGCGGCTGCGTGAACGGGTCGCGGGTTTTCTCACGGGCGATGGGCGCGGCATCATCGAGGCACGCTGCGCCAGCGCTGTGCAGGAACACACGGCGCGCCTCGTCGATCAGATCACGCGCGAAGTAGTGTCGACGCTGGAAAACGAAATGACCGGCTGGGTGCGGGAGGCGGTTGAAGCGGAGATCGCGCGGCGTACCGGCGGCGCGTGAGCGCGGTAGTCGAACCGGCGGCGCGTCCGGCAGGGCGCGCCATTCAGTGAATTATTTCAGCGTCAGCACCCAGCTCGCGAGCGTGGCCGCCTGTTCGGGCGTGAGCTGCGTATTGGCGGGCATTGGCACCGGGCCCCACACGCCGCTGCTGCCGTCCAGAATCTTGTGCTTCAGGTAAGTGGACGCGTCCTGGCGGCCGGCATAGCGCGCGGCGACCTCGTGCAGCGCCGGTCCCATGAACGGGCGCGCCACCGAGTGGCAACTCATGCAGTTCTGCTGTTGCGCGAGCGCGAGTCCGGCCGCGGCCTCGGCACGCGCTGCGGGACTGACGCCAAGCGACATGGCGGCGAACGCAACAGCCGCCGCGAGCGCCGCATAAGACATTGATTTCATTCTGGTCTCCGCCGGTGCAGTTGCCCGACTTGTGGTGCGAGCATTATAAAAGGAAAGGGGCGCACGGTTTTCCATGCGCCCCTTTCGCTTTTACGTAGGGCTTCGGCGGGGCTTGCGGCGCGTCAGCCTGTCACCGCGCCCTTGTTGGCGGGTTGCGCGAGAGCCGAATACTTCGCCATCACGCCGCGCGTGTAACGCGGCTTCGGCTGCTGCCATGCGGCGCGGCGGCGCTGCAGTTCGGCGTCGTCGACATTCAGTTGCAAGAGCAACTGGTGCGCGTCGATGGTGATCGAGTCGCCTTCCTGCACGAGGCCGATCGTGCCGCCCACGAACGCTTCCGGCGCGACGTGCCCGACCACCATGCCCCACGTGCCGCCCGAGAAGCGCCCGTCGGTGATGAGGCCGACGCTTTCGCCTAGCCCCTTGCCGATGATCGCCGACGTCGGCGCGAGCATCTCCGGCATGCCCGGCCCGCCCTTCGGGCCGAGGTAGCGCAGCACCACGACGTCGCCGGCCTTGATCTTGTCGGCGAGGATCGCATCCATCGCGCTTTGCTCGTCGTCGAACACGCGCGCGGGGCCCGTGATGACCGGATTCTTGAGGCCGGTGATTTTCGCGACCGCGCCGTCCACCGCGAGGTTGCCCTTCAGAATCGCGAGATGGCCTTCCTTGTACAGCGCCTTGTCCACCGGAAAGATCACCTGCTGATCGGCGCGCGGTTTGCCCGGCACGTCCTTCAGTTCCTCGGCCAGCGTCTTGCCCGTGATGGTGATGCAGTCGCCGTGCAGGAGACCCGCGTCGAGCAGAATTTTCATGACTTGCGGGATGCCGCCGGCCTTGTGCAGGTCGGTCGCGACATATTTGCCCGAGGGCTTCAGGTCGCAGATCACCGGCACTTTCTTGCGCATGCGCTCGAAGTCTTCAATGGTCCACTCCACTTCGGCGGCATGCGCGATCGCCAGATAATGCAGCACGGCGTTGGTCGAGCCGCCCGTCGCCATGATCAGCGCCACGGCGTTTTCAATCGACTTCTTCGTGATGATGTCGCGCGGCTTCAAATCCCGCTTCACCGCTTCGACGAGCACGCGTGACGATTCTGCCGCCGAGTCCACCTTTTCCTGGTCGGGGTTCGCCATGGTCGACGAATACAGCAGCGACATGCCGAGCGCCTCGAACGACGAACTCATCGTGTTGGCGGTGTACATGCCGCCGCACGAGCCCGTGGACGGACACGCGTTTTTCTCGACCCCTTCGAAATCCTCCTGCGACATCCGGCCCGCCGTGAATTCGCCGACCGCCTCGAACGACGACACGATGGTGAGATCCGTGCCTTTCCAGTTGCCCGGACGGATCGTGCCGCCATACACGTAGATGCCCGGCACGTTCATGCGCGCGAGGCCGATCATGCCGCCCGGCATGTTCTTGTCGCAACCGCCGATCACGACCACGCCGTCCATCCACTGGCCCTGCACGCAGGTCTCGATACAGTCGGCGATGACTTCGCGCGACACGAGCGAGTACTTCATGCCTTCGGTGCCCATCGACATGCCGTCCGAAATGGTCGGCGTGCCGAAGGTCTGCGGATTCGCGTCCGCGCCCTTGACGGCGGCCACGGCGGCGTCGGCGAGCCGCTGTAGCCCGGCATTGCACGGCGTGATGGTCGAATGGCCATTCGCGATACCGATCATCGGCTTGTCGAAATCCTCCTTCTGATAGCCGAGCGCGTAATACATCGAGCGGTTCGGCGAACGCGCCACGCCCTGCGTGATGTTCTTCGAACGACGGTTGTATGCCATGGGGAGCTCCAGTCTCTGTGTAGTTTTGCTCGTCAGTCCAGTGTAGTTCCGACGGGTAGGAGAAGCGTGCAGTTTTGCGAAACGCGTGTCCAATATATTATTGACGGCCTATTAGGTCGTAAAATGTATTAGTCATGCTGTCCGCCATTCCCGATCTCCGCCAGTTGCGCTATTTCGTGACCGTCGCCGAAGAAAAGCACTTCGGCCGCGCCGCCGCGCGTCTGTCGATGACGCAGCCGCCGCTCTCGCAGGCCATTCGCGCTTTGGAGGAGACGCTCGGCGTCGAACTGTTCGCGCGCACCAAGCGCTCGGTCGAGCTGACGCCGGTGGGCGCCGATCTGCTGCCCGAAGTGCAGCGCCTGCTCGCAAGTGCCGAGGGCTTGCGGCCGCTGGCGCAGAGCCTCGCGCGCGGCGAGGCGGGCGTGCTGTCGCTGGCCTTCGTCTCGACGGCCGACTACGGCTTATTGCCGCTGCTGCTGCGCGAATTCGGCGCGCGCCGTCCGCGCGTGCGGCTCGAACTGACCGAGGCCACCAGCGACGTGCAGGTGGAGGAACTCGTTGCGGGGCGCATCGACGCCGGCCTCGTGATCGCGCCGGTGCCGCTGCGCCACGCCACCGAGCTTTCCTGGCTGCCGATCACGCGGGAGCCGCTGGTGATCGCCATGTCGACCGAGACGGCGGCGGGTCTGGCCGACGCGGCCCGCGTTGCCGACGACCCGCACGCCGAGTGGCTCGACGCGCCGGTCAGCCTGCGCGAACTCGCCGATGTGCCGCTCGTGATTTTCCCAAGACGTTTGGCGCCGGGCTTTTATGACATCATTATGGATTGCTACGGCGTGGCGGGGCTCGCGCCTCGGGTCGGGCAGGAGGCGATCCAGATGCAGACCATCGTGAGCCTCGTGTCGGCCGGCATGGGTGTCGCACTGGTGCCGCAATCCTTGCGTAACCTGCGCCGCACCGGCGTCGTGTACCGGCCGTTGGCCGAGTCCGTGCCCGCTGTCGAGACCGGTCTCGTCTGGCGCACCGCCGAGGTCACGCCGGTGCTCGCGGGCTTCATCGACATCGTGCGGGCGCATGCGGCCACGCTCGAAGCGCAAGCCGCCGCGCCGCCTGTTTAGCCGGGCGGCGAACGCATTGGCCGCCGAGCCGTCCAAAGCATGCGGCGCAAGTCGCCGCAAGTCTCGTTAGTCATACAAATTTTGTCTCCGAACCCGAACTGCCCATAACAACACGATGCTCATTCACCCGAATTTCGACCCCGTTGCCATTCATCTGGGGCCGCTCGCCGTGCGCTGGTATGGACTGATGTACCTCGTCGCGTTCATCGCGGCGATCGTCGTCGGCCGCCTGCGCTTGCGTTTGCCGTACGTCGCGGCACAAGGCTGGACAGCCAAAGACATCGACGACATGCTGTTTTACGGCGTGCTCGGCACGATTCTCGGGGGCCGGCTCGGCTATGTGCTGTTCTATAAGGCGAGCTTTTACTTCGCGCATCCGCTCGACATCTTCAAGGTGTGGGAAGGCGGCATGTCGTTTCACGGCGGCTTCCTCGGCGTGACGTTCGCCATGGTGCTCTTCGCGTGGCAGCGCAAGCGCTCGTGGCTGCAAGTCACGGACTTCGTTGCGCCGATGGTGCCGACCGGACTCGCGGCGGGGCGTCTTGGCAACTTCATCAACGGCGAGTTGTGGGGCCGCGTGACCGATCCCGCCTCGCCTTGGGCGATGCTTTTCCCCGGCGCTGCGCCGGACGACGCCGCGTGGCTTTCCGCGCATCCGCAGCTCGCCGCGCAATGGCATCTGAACGAAGTGTTCGCGCAATATCACATGCTGCCGCGTCACCCGTCGGAGTTGTACGAGATCGCGCTGGAAGGCGTCACGCTGTTCTTCGTGCTGTTCTTCTTCTCGCGCAAGCCGAAGCCGCTCGGCGCGATTTCCGCGGTGTTTCTGATCGGTTATGGTCTCGCGCGCTTCACTGTGGAATTCGCGCGTGAACCGGACGACTTCCTCGGACTGCTTGCCATGGGCCTTTCAATGGGCCAGTGGCTCTCCTTGCCAATGATTCTCGTGGGCATCGCCATGCTCGTGTGGTCGTATCGCCGTGGCCGCAGCGAACAGGCGCGCGCGCTGTCCTGATGCGCGGTTTTAACGCGCGGTGTTTAATGCATCGCGTGACCCACGTTTGAAAAAAAACGCCACGGCATGCCGTGGCGTTTTCATGTGCAGCGAAACCGAAACGGCGGTGCGTTATTTCATCTGCACCGACCCCGACACGTTGACCGTCACCGTCGACGTGCCGCCTTCGATCGGCACCGGCGCCGACATCTTGGCGTCGGCGCTCATGGCGCGCGCGCTCATCATCATGACGGGGCGCGGCATCACGCCGTTGTGCCCGACATTGACCTCGCGAATCGAATAGGCGCTGTAGCCGAACGCTTGCGCGGACGAAGCTGCCTGCTCGCGAAACGACCGGATCGCGTCGGCGGTGAGCTTCTGTTCGGCGGCGCGCTGCGCGGCGGGCGACAGCGAGAACTGCACGTTGCCGACCTGCATGATGGACGCCATTTGCCCCGCGAGCTTCGACGCCGCGGCGAAGTCGTGCGATTCCAGCACGATCTCCGTGCGGCCGCGCCATGCGGAGATACGCCCGTCGCGATCGGTGGACGGATAAATCGAGAACGAGCCCGTGCGCGCGGTCACGCCGCTCACGCCCTTGGCTTTTTGCAGCGCCGAATCGGCGCGCTGATTGAGCGTTGACGTGAGCGCCGACGGATCGCTCGCTTCCTGCTCGTAAAAGAGCGTGATATCGACAACGTCTTGCGGCACTTCCGCGCTCGCCTGTGCATTCAGCGACAGCACGCCGGCCGGTTGATACGGCGCGACAGTTTGCGCGCGCGCGGCGACGGGTGTGAGCGCGAGCGCGGCGGGCGCGGCGCAGACAAGCGCGAAAGCGAGTGCACGTGCGGTGGTTTTCGTCATTGTTGGACTCCTTGCTGGAACAGGGTTGCGCAGGCTTTGCATAAAGCGCCGCGCCGTGGCACGCGCCTTGCGCATCGCAGGTCGTGGCAGGTTCTTTAGGCGCCTGTCATCTAGCCTTGGTTCCCCGATTTCACCTTGCTGCAACCTTTGCTGTGTCGCGAGACGGCAGGCTCAAGCGAGCCGAGTCGTGATGAAGCGCCACTCGGCTTCGGTCACGGGCGTGATCGACAGACGGTTGCCTCTCGCGAGCACGCGCATGTCTTTAAGTTCTTCGTGCTCGCGCAAAGCGGCGAGTGAAATGAGCGGAATCTTCTTCTTGAACACGACATCGACGAGCAGCCAGCGCGGCGTTTCCTGCGATGACTTCGCGTCGTAGTACGGGCTCTTCCTGTCGAACTGAGTCGGGTCGGGATAAGCGGTGGACGCCACTTCGGCGAGGCCCGCAATACCGGGCTCGGGACAACTCGAGTGATAGAACAGCACGCCGTCGCCGACCTGCATCACGTCGCGCATGAAGTTGCGCGCCTGATAGTTGCGCACGCCGGTCCACGGCAGCGTTCGATGCGGCGCGTGGGCGAGATGGTCGATGCTTGCTTCGTCCGGTTCGGACTTCATTAGCCAGTAGCGCATGAATCGAATTGAACGTTAGAGGTTGAAGACGCAGGTGAACGCGAGGCCCAAACAAAAACGGCATCGAACCGAAGTCCGATGCCGTTTTAAATAAGGTCCCCGCCTTAGCCGCTAGGCCGGCATCCTGAACCGGGGGTTCAGAATTGGTCGCAGTTAGCAGCACTTCGGGTACATCAGACAGAGTGACGCGCACGCCCGTGCTACAAATTTCCGCAACCGTGCACATGGCATTGGTTCAAGGAATATATGACCTTGGCGAACCAGGCAGGGAAGCTAAACCGATGAAGCTGAAACGATTCAATTCAAACGTTTGCTGAGTGTTGTGCGTACATGCTCTCACTTTCCTCACGCACGCTGCTCAGGTACTTCTCATTTGCTTTGTTTGAATCCGGCCGATCCGCAGACCGGCCACTACTTGTTGCTCACTACTTGTGGCTCACTACGTGCTACTTACTGCATGCTGTACTGCGCGATGACAGTGCCCAACTGTTCGTTCATTTGATGCATTGTACGCCGGATTTCTTCAGCGGGAAATGCTTCTCCGTGACGCACGCTGGTTTGCAGCTTAAGCAGTTCCGATGCCAGCGAGAGCGCAGCCATGACTGCAATGCGATCCGTGCCGCGCACGTTGCTGTTATTGCGGATCTTCGACATCTCGGCGTCGACTCGTGCCACTGCCTCGAGCAGCGCGCCTTCCGTTTCCGGCGAGCACGCGAGACGATAGGGCACGCCGAGAATCGAAACTTCGATCTGCTTGGTGGTCATGCATTTTCTCCGTGGCGAGTGGCGTCGCTCTCTGCTTCGACTTGGTGCTGAGCGGGTTCGAGCAGATCGAGCTGGTTATCCGGCTCGTTGTGCGCGCGCGCACGCGGCAATTTTTCGAGGATCGCGTTCAGACGCACTTGAGCGTCGTCAATCTTGGCGGAGAGCGCGTCGCGTTCCGCTTGCAGTGCATCGCGTTCTTCGCGCAGCAGCGCAAGTTCCGTGCGCGCCGCTTCCGCTTCGGCGCGCGATTGGGCGAGTTGCTCTTCGAGCGCGACGCGCGCTTCATTGTGGCGCTGGCTGATCGCGATCAGCTTGCCGATATTCTGTGAGAGTGATTCGAGTTCGGTGAGCATGTGCTGCGTCCTCTAAAGACATCGCATTTTAGCGCGGAATGTCGCACGTTCCGACAATTGTCTCGTTTCGAGACGTAACAACACCGCTTTTTGCAGGTATTTTTCGACTGAAGATGAAAAAGTACTCATGTGGCGAAGATTGCGCCGGACCAACTCCGTACCTTCCGATCGATTCACGCGCGGCCCGCATTCTTGACTGACCCCGAGGGCGCTCATACACTGCCCGCACTCTGGTGCCCGCGCGCATGTCCTCACTGTGCGCGCAGTTAAACGGGAAGCAGGGCGCGTGGTTTCTCTGCGCGCGCGAACCTGCGCTGCCCCCGCAACGGTAAGCGACCGCATTCGTCATTGCAGTTGGCGCTTGCAATTCGATCCCCATCGTGTGTTCAGGTTCAACACGCGAGTGTGCCACTGCGCGTCACGCGTGGGAAGGCGGGATCGATATGTCGTCAGCCCGGATACCGGCCAGAGGGAGGGGCGCGCCCGTGAAATAGTGCAAGTGGACGCGCCTCGTTACGCGAAGGCCTGCGGGGAAGCAGGCCGCGCACGCCATCCACGGGAAACTCACTCCATGCTGTCCCCTATCGCCCGCGCGGCATTGCTCGCTTTTGCAGGGCTGCCGCATGTCGTCCTCGCCCAGACCGCCGCGAGCGCGTCTGCGTCGTCTGTAACTGGCGCAATCGCGCCAGCCGAAGCAAGCTCATCCGCCGCCGCGCCCGCAAGCGCGGATTCATCGCTCACTGTGTTATCGCCGGTCGTCGTGACGGCGGAGCGCGGACCGCAAGCGCTTGCCGACACGATTCCGCAGACCTCGCTGTTCGATCAGCAGGATCTCGCCGATACCACCGCGACCGATCTGCCCGGCCTTCTGCAACTCGCACCCGGTGCGCAAATCTCGCGCACAGGTGGCCCTGGTTCGACGACGAGCCTGTATTTGCGCGGCGCGTCGTCGACGCAATCGCTGGTGTTGATCGACGGCGTGCGGGTCGACTCGGTGAGTCTCGGCGCCGCGCAAATCGCGCAGATTCCGCTCGATCAGATCGATCATGTGGAAGTGGTGAACGGCAATGTCTCCGCGTTATACGGATCGGGCGCGATCGGCGGCGTGGTCCAGGTCTTCACGAAAGACGGTGGCGATCATCCGCCGCGTTTCAACTTTTCGGTGGGCTACGGCAGCTATCACACGCAGACGCAGCAGGTCGGCGCGAACGGCGCCTTGGATAAAGACGGCCGCACCACCTTCAGCATTTCGCTCGCGCGCTCGAAAGACGACGGCTTTTCGTCGATCAATCCGCGCGAGGGGCCCAACGTGAACCCGAACGCAAACGGCTATCTGAACGAAAGCATGTCCGCTTCGTTGCGTCACAAGTTCAGCGACAAGTGGGACGCGGGCGTCAGCTATTTCCAGTCGAACGGCAACAACAGCTACGACAACGCGTACGGCGTGCCGACCGATCTGAACAACCTGTACACGAAAGTGCGCCAGGTTTCCGCGTTTGCGAACGGCAAGCCGACCGACTGGTGGACCACGCACTTCATCGTGTCGGAAGGCGACGATCGCAGCGTGTCGAACACTAACGGCCTGTATAACGGCCGCTTCGACACCGACAACCGGCAGTACACGTGGCAGAACGATTTCGCGCTCGCCTCGCAGCAGAAGTTGCAGCTCGGCTACGAGCATCTGGACCAGAGCCTCGACTCGGATACGTTTGCGGCGCCCGCCCGTCACGTGGATTCGGGCTTTGCCGGCTACACGGGACGCTTCGGGCGCAGCCAGATTCAGGCCAACGTGCGGCGCGACCAGTACTCCGATTTCGGCGGAGCGAACAGTTACTATCTCGGCTACGGCTTTGACATCACGTCGCATTGGAAGGTCAGCGCGAGTTATTCGGATGCGTTTCGCGCGCCGAGTTTCGACGATCTGTACTATCCGTTGAGCGGCAATCCGTCGATCAAACCCGAGCGCAGCCATTCGATCGAAGCCGCGTTGCAGTACGCGTCCACTGCGCTCGGCGTGATGCGTTTGAGTGCTTTCCAGACGCGTTATTCGAATCTGATCGACTATCAGCAAGTGACGCCCGGCATTTATCTCGCCGAAAACGTGGGCCATGCGAAAGTGCAGGGACTGGAAGGATCGTGGAGCGGACATGTGGGCAGGACCGACGTGCGCGCGTCCGTGACGCTGCAAAATCCCGTCGATCTCGACAACGATGTGGACCTCGTGCGGCGCGCGCGGCGTTTCGCTTCGCTGGCGGTGAATCGCAGTATCGCGGGATGGCGCGTGGGCGGCGAGTGGATCGTGAGCGGCCCGCGTGAAGACAGCAGCGGCAAGCTGGGCGGCTACGGCATCGTGAATCTGTCCGCGCGCTACAACATCACGAAGGCCTGGTACGTGGCCGCGCAAATCCAGAATCTGTTGAACAAGGACTATGAGACGGCCTACTCGTATAACTCGCCGCGGCGCGCTGCGTATGTCACGGTCGGCTGGCAGCAGCAGTGACGCGCGCGCCGTGTTGAGAGCGCGTCGATGAGCCGCCATTCCGGTTCGATGCCCGCCACGCTTCACGCCATGAGCGCGAAGCGCGCCGCCGCCATCTGGCTCGCGCTCGGCGTCATCGCGCTGGCCGTGTTGATGGCGTCGCTCGCGTTGGGCAGCGTGTCGCTCGCGCCGGCGCGCGTGATCGCGGCGCTCTCGCCGATGCATGCGTCCGCCGTCTTGCCGGCGTCGCAAGGCGGCGCTGACGATCTCGCCCGCGAGATCGTGCGCACGCTGCGTTTGCCGCGTGCGCTGGCCGGCTTTGCATGCGGCGCGCTGCTCGCGCTGGCCGGCGCGCTGTTGCAGGTGCTGTTGCGCAATCCGCTCGCCGAGCCCTACGTATTGGGCGTATCGGGCGGCGCGGCGACGTTCGCGCTGGTCGCGATGATCGCCGGTTGCGCGTGGTGGCTCGTCGATGCCGCCGCGTTCTCTGGCGCATTCGTGTCGATTCTTCTCGTGCTGGGTCTCGCGCGCCGCGAGTTGTGGCGCGGCGAGCCGCAGGACACGTCGCCGCGTTTGCTGCTGACCGGCGCGGTGATCGCGGCGGGTTGGGGCGCGCTGATCACGTTGCTGCTCAATCTCGCGCCCGACAATCGTTTGCGCGGCATGCTGTTCTGGCTGACCGGCGACCTCAACGGCAACGCGATGCCGTGGACCGCGCTCGCCGCGCTCGTCGTCGTGCTGTTCGCCATCGTGCCGGTTGCGCCGCGCCTGAACGTGCTGCTGCGCGGCGACGCCGCCGCGCAAGCGCTGGGCGTCGCGGTCATGCCGCTGCGCCTGCGCGTGTACCTCGCGGCCTCGCTCGCGGCGGCCGCCGCCGTGACGACGGCGGGCACCATCGGCTTTGTCGGGCTCGTCGTGCCGCATATGCTGCGGCTCGCGTTCGGCAACGATCAACGCATGCTGCTGCCGGCCGCGGCGCTTGGCGGCGGCGTCGCGGTGATGGGCGCGGATCTGATCGCGCGCATGGTGATCGCGCCGGCGCAGCTGCCGGTCGGCGTGATCACGTCGATTATCGGCGTGCCGGTGTTTCTGTGGATGCTGTTGCGCGGCCGCCGATGATGCACGCCTCTCGCCCTCCTTCGCCCACGCTCAGCGCGCAGCGCGTGACATTGCGCGCCGGCGCGCGCACGTTGCTCGACGCCTTCACGCATACGTTCTATGCGGGCGAGATCTGGTGCGTGGCCGGTCCGAACGGCGCGGGCAAGACGACGCTCCTCGCCACGCTCGCGGGTCTGTTGCAGCCGTCGGCGGGACATGTCGAACTCGACGGCGTGCGTCTCGCCGAGTGGCGCGCGCAACCTCTCGCGCAGCGCCGCGCGCTGATGCCGCAAAGCGCGCCGGACGCCTTCAGCGCAAGCGTGCTCGACATCGTGATGCTCAATCGCTTTCCGCATCTGACCGGCTGGGGCTGGGAGCGCGAGGCCGATCGCGAGGCCGCGCGCGCGGCGCTGGACTTGCTGGGCCTGACTGCATTGACGACGCGCGACGTGCTGTCGCTGTCGGGCGGCGAACGTCAGCGAGTGGCGCTGGCGGCGGTGTTGTGTCAGGACGCGCCGCTCCTGCTGCTCGACGAGCCTTTATCGCATCTCGATCTTCATCATCAGATCGACTGTCTCGAAGCGCTTGGCCAATGGACGCGGCAAGCGCAGCGCACCGTGCTGTTTTCGTGTCACGACCTGAACCTCGCGCGCCGCTTCGCGACGCATGCGCTGTTGCTCGACGGCGCGGGTGCCGTGTATGCCGGTCCCGTGCACGACGTGCTGACGCCCGCGCTCACGAGCCGCGTGTTCGGCTATCCGCTGATTCTGATTCGCGACGGCGCGCACGAGGCGCTGATTCCCGCTCCGCGTTCGAGTCATGAATCGACGTCGAATCATGACGAATCGGCAACGTGACATTCCGATCAGAACATTCATCCATTTCCATCGACCTATGACTTCCTCGCCAAGCTTGTCCGCATTGCCTCAAGTCGAACCGCTCGATCAAACGTTGCGCGACGAGCTGCAACACATCATCGATACGAAGACGAAGCCGCCTGGCAGTCTCGGCCGGCTCGAAGCGCTCGCGCTTCAGATGGGCTTGATCCAGCGCAGCACGCGTCCCACGGTTGAGCGTCCCGCGCTGATCGTGTTCGCCGGCGACCACGGCATTGCCGCCGAAGGCGTGAGCCCTTATCCGCAAACAGTCACGGCGCAGATGGTCGCGAATTTCCTCGCGGGCGGCGCGGCGGTCAATGCATTGAGCCGCGTGGCGGGCATCGAACTCGAAGTCGTCAACGCGGGCATTGCGACGCCGCTGCCGCGCACGGATGGACTCATCGACATTCCCATTGCAGCGGGCACGCGCAACTTCGCGCACGAACCGGCGATGACGCACGCGCAAGCGCTCGCGGCAATGCAAGCCGGTGCTGAGCGCGTGCGCCATCACGCGGCGCGCGGCAGCAACGTGATCGGCTTCGGCGAAATGGGCATTGCGAATACGTCGGCGGCGGCGTGTTTGATGAGCCGCGTGTGCGGCGCGCCGATCGACGAATGCGTGGGCCGCGGGACCGGTCTCGACGACGCCGGGCTCGCGAAAAAGCGCAACGTGCTGGCGGCGGCGCTCGCGCATCACGAGAAATCCAGCGCGCCGCTCGATGTGCTCGCAACCTTCGGCGGTTTCGAAATCGCGATGATGGCGGGCGCGTATCTCGCCGCGGCGCACGCGCGCATGACGATCCTCGTCGACGGCTTCATCGCGAGTTCCGCGCTGCTGATCGCCGACGCCATCGCGCCGAACGTGCGCGCGTATTGCGTGTTCGCGCATGCGTCGAACGAAGCGGGGCATCGGCGCATGCTCGATCATTTCGGCGCCGCGCCGTTGTTGTCGCTCGACATGCGGCTCGGCGAAGGCACGGGCGCCGCGCTCGCCGTGCCGCTCCTGCGCGCGGCGAGCGCCTTTATCAACGAGATGGCGAGCTTCGAATCGGCCGGCGTCGCCAATCGCGAAGCGTGAGCCGCAGTGAGCCGTTTCGCACACCGTCCGATGCACGACATTGACGCGAGCCATTCATGAATCCGCTGGCAGAACTGCGCTACTTCTTCACGGCGCTCGGCTATTTCACGCGCGTGCCCGTGCCGCGCTGGGTCGGCTACGAGCCGCATTATCTGAATGCGGCGGCGCGCTATTTTCCGCTCGTCGGCATGTTGATCGGCGGTGTGAGCGCGCTCGTGTATCTCGCGGCGTCGCGCGTGTTTCCTGTGAGTATTGCGGTGCTGCTTTCGATGGCGTCATCGCTTCTCGTCACCGGCGCCTTTCACGAAGATGGTCTCGCCGATTGCGTCGATGCGTTCGGTGGCGCCTATACGCGCGACGCTGTCTTGCGGATCATGCATGACTCGCGCATCGGCGCTTTCGGCGCCATCGCGCTGATGATCTCGCTCGCGCTGAAGTGGCAAACGCTCGCCGCGTTGCCGCCGACGCGCGCAGCGGGTCTGATGATTGCCGCCCATGCCGCGAGCCGCGCGTGCGCGATCAGCTATCTCGCCACGCTCGATTACGTGCGCGCCGAAGGCAAGGCGAAGCCGGTCGCGCAGCGCCTGAGCGGCGCCGCGCTGCTCTGCGCGGCGGGGTTCGGTTTGCCGTGGCTGCTGTGGCCGGACGGCCCGCGTGGTCTGCACGCGTTGGACTGGCGCTTCGCGGGCTCGGCGCTTGCGGTGCTCGCCGCGTTGCGCTTGGCGATGGGACGTTATTTCGTCAGACGCATCGGTGGCTATACCGGCGACTGTCTCGGCTTCGCGCAGCAGATCTTCGAACTGAGCATCTATCTTGTAGGGCTCGCATGGATATCGTCCTGATCCGTCATCCCGCCGTCGCGCTCGAAACGGGCGTGTGCTACGGCCACAGCGATGTGGCGCTCGCCGAAGCGGCGGATGTGTCGTCCGCGGCGCTCGCATTGAGGCTTGCGGGTTTGCAGGTGCCGGCGCCGCGCGTCGTCATATCGAGTCCGCTCACGCGCTGCTCCGCGCTCGCCGTCGAAATGGCGAACGACTTCGGCTGCGTGCTGAGTCACGACGATCGTCTGAAGGAAATGAATTTCGGCGATTGGGAAACGCGCCGCTGGGACGCAATCGACCGCGAGTTGCTCGATGACTGGGCGTCCAACTTCGAACATGCGCGCGCGCATGGCGGCGAAAGCGTCGCGCAGTTCGTGCTGCGCGTGCGCGCGTGGTTCGACGCGTATGTACGAACGCGCGAGCTTTCGCCGACCTACGTGGTCACGCATGCGGGCGTGATACGCGCCATCGCGTCGCTCGCGCTCGACGTGCCGCTCGAAGGCAGCCTGCGATGGTCGCTGGAAACAGGCAGCGTCGTCTGGCTGCGCCGCAACGACGAAGCGCGGCACTGGTCGCTCGTGAAGTGGAATGCGTGAGCTGAGCGCTTAACGGCGTGTTCACGCGCGGGTCATGGCGCGGTTTTGCGGGGCGCGTGTTGCAGCGCGGCTCACGGCGCGTGTTGCGGGGCGCGTCACTGCGTGGGTCGCTGCTCGCGTTGCGTTCTGCGCGAGCGCGCCAGATCCAGGTCTTCACACAATTGCTTCGCGCCTTGCGCGATGCGCGGCGCGGGCCGGTTGATCAGATCGCCGTCGATGGCGAACAGGTTGTCGTTCGCCACCGCCGACAAACGCGGCCATGCACGCCACGCGCTGAGTTGCGGCAAGGTCGTGTCGGGCCGGGTCGCGCCGGGCGCGGCGGTGATGATCGCTTCCGGGTTCGCCGCGAGCACGGCTTCGGTTGAAACGGTCGGCACGAGCGGTTGCAGTTTCGCAAACACGTTGCGGCCGCCGCATAGGTCGATGACGTCGCTGACCATATGCTCGCCGTTGAGCGTCATCAACGGTTGATCCCACACCTGATAAAACACGCTGACGGGCGCGCGCTTCGCATACTGCGCGCGCAGCGAAGCAATGTCCTGACGATACGCGGCGGCGGCCGCATCCGCCGTTGACGACGTGCCGAGCAACTGGCCGAGCTTGCTCAACGAGACCGCGACATCGTCCAGACGATGCGGCTCGCTGAAGAACAACGGTATGTGCAATGCGCGCAGACGGTCGAGCTGACGTTGCGCATTGCCGTGCCGCCACACCACGATCAGATCCGGCTTCAACGCGACGATGCGCTCCAGGTCGAGCGCCTTGTTGTCGCCCACGCGCGGCAGTTGTTTCGCTGCGGGCGGATAGTCGCTGTACGACACCGCGCCGACCATTTTTGCGCCCCCGCCCGCCGCATACAGTAGCTCGGTGACATGCGGCGCGAGGCTGATTACGCGCTGTGCCGGAGCGGGCAGCGTGAGCGTGGCGCCGGTGTCGTCAGTCACGGTGATGCCGGCGTGCGCGTGCAACGCGGCGGTGACGAGCGTGGCCGAAAGGGCGAGGTGACGTGAACGGATCATTGGCTCAGACGGGACGTGTGCCGGATCGAGCGATGCCTGCCGCGCCGGGCGTATCGAGCGCCGCGCGCAGGCTGTCGGCGAGGCGCGTCCATTCCTCTTCGCTCGCGGGCAAACCGAATCGCACGCTGCCTGACGATGCAAAGAGCCGCGTCCAGACGCCGCGCGTGGCCAGGGCTTCGTGCAAATCGGCGGCGCGTGGGTCGGCGGTCCAGGCGAAGAGCGGCGTGCCGCGCGTGCGAAAGCCATGCGCGTGCAGCAGAGCGACGAGACGCGCGCCGTCGGCGGCCAGCCGCGCGCGCATCTGTTCCTGCCAGGCGCGATCGGCGAACGCCGCCTTCACGGCGTGACGCGCGGGACCGCTTACGGTCCACGCGCCGAGCGCGCGACGCAAGCTGTCGAGCAACGCGGGCGCGGCCAGCACGAAGCCGGCGCGCACGCCCGCGAGCCCGAAAAACTTGCCTGGCGAGCGCAACACGATCAAGCCATCGCGATGCGTGTGAGCGGCGAGCGACGCCTCGGGCATCGTGTCCGCGAAGGCTTCGTCGACGAGCAGCGTGCCGCCGCGCGCGCTCAATTGCGCGTGCCAGGCGAGCAGCGTCGAAGCGCTCAGATGCTCGGCGGTCGGATTGTTCGGATTCACGACGATGGCGTGCGTGAGCGCGTCGGGCAAGACGTCGCGCGACACGTCGAGCGGCATCACGCGATGCCCGGCCCGCTCGAACGCGGGCGCATATTCGCTGTATGTGAGCGGCGCGACGCCGACGGTTGCGCGCGGCAGCAACGCGGGCAGCGCGCGAATGGCGGCCTGGCTGCCGGCGACGGGCAGCACATGCAGCGCATCCGGCGCGCCGTAGTAACGCGCGGCGCAGTCGGCGAGCCCGTCGCCCTCGTCGGGCAAGCGGCGCCAGGCATCGGCGGGAACGGGCGGCACCGGATAGCCGTGAGGATTGATGCCCGTGGACAGATCGAGCCACTGCGCGTACGGAATGCCGAAGCGCGCGGCGGCTTCGTGCAGATTGCCGCCGTGAGTCAACGGCTCGCCACCCGCGTTCATTCGATCAGACATGAAGCGGCACACTCAGTAACGCCAGCACGATCAGCACCGCGAGCCACAGAATGACCGTGCGTTCGACGAGCATCAGCGCGGCCGTGATATGCGCGGCCTTCGCCGGATGTCCGAAGCCGAGCGTCGCCCGATGTTCGAGCGCGCCGTGATAAACCGCGGGGCCGCCGATCAGCACATTCAGACTTCCCGCGCCGGAGGCCATCACCGGGCCGGCGTTCGGGCTGTCCCAGCGCGGCGCCTGCTCGCGCCAGCAACGCCACGCCGTGCGCGTGTCGCCGAGCAGCGCGTAGCTCGCGGCGGTCAGGCGCGCGGGAATCCAGTTGAGCACGTCGTCGAGGCGCGCGGCCGCCCAGCCGAAGCGCAAATAGCGCGGCGTGCGATAACCCCACATCGCGTCGAGCGTGTTGGCGAGGCGAAAGCCGAGCGCGCCCGGACCGCCCGCGATCGCGAACCAGAACAGCGCGCCGAAGATCGCGTCGTTGCCGTTTTCCAACGCGGATTCGACAGCGGCGCGCGACAGCGCGGCTTCGTCGGCATGGGCGGTTTCGCGCGACACGATCTGCGCGGTCAGCAGCCGCGCCTGCGCGAGATCGCGTTGCACGAGCGCCCGCGCGATCGGCTCGATGTGATCGTGCAAACTGCGCGCGCCGAGCGCGAACCAGAGCAACGCGACATGCACCGCACACGCCGCAAAAAACGGCAGCACGGCGACGAGGCCCCACGCGATCAACACCGGCGGCAGCACGGCCAGCGACCACGCGAGCAGTCCCTTGAGCCGAAGACGCCGCCCGCGGTTGTAATGCGCTTCCAGCCGCGCCGCCCATTTGCCGAAACCCACCAGCGGATGCGCGCCGCGCGGCTCGCCGATCCAACGGTCGATGGCCACGCCGGCGGTGGCCAGCGTCACGATGAGAGGAAGCGACAGCATCACGCGGCGCCCGCGCTTTTGAGCGCGAGCGGCAGGCCGGCGACCATCATCGTGGCCTGCGTGCTCAGGGCCGCGATGCGCTGGTTGAGCCGGCCGAGTTCATCGACATAAAGACGCGTGGCCGCGCCGAGCGGCACCACGCCCAGGCCGATTTCATTGCTGACCACGATGATCTTGCCGCGAGCGTTGGCGAGCGCGGCTTCGAATGCGTCCACGCGCGCGTGATAGTCCGCGAGCGGCTCGCCGTCGCTTTCGGCGGGGCAGAGCAGGGTGGCGAGCCACAGCGTGAGGCAGTCGATCAGCGTGCAATGGCCGGGCGCGTCGGCGTTCGACACGGCGCCCGCGAGGTCGGCGTCGGCTTCGAGCAATTGCCAGTGCGCCGGCCGCCGCTCGCGATGATGCGCGATGCGCGCGCTGAATTCGGCGTCGCCGGTGACGCGCGCGGTGGCGATGTAGGTCACGGGCAACGCGCTGCCGGCGGCAAGCTGTTCCGCGTGCGCGCTCTTGCCTGAGCGCGCGCCGCCGAGAACGAAGGTGAGGTCGCGGGGAATCATCGCGTGATTGTACCGGCGCGCCGCGCGGGCGGGCGCGATGGGATAATGCGGCGATTCGTCGTTGCGACATTGCCGCGGTTTTTGCCGCCGCGTTTGTCCGTGCTCTTGTTAGTGCTTTTGCCGCTGCTTTTGCCCCTGTTTATCCGCTGTTTCTCTTTCGCTTTCCTTATCGCCGAGTCCGCCATCTCCGTGAGCACCTATTCGATCCCGCATGACGCCATACCCGTGCCGCGCGGCACGCTGATGATTCAGGGCACCACGTCCGATGCGGGCAAGAGCACGCTCGTCGCCGGTTTATGCCGGCTCGCGCGGCGCGCGGGCGTGCGGGTCGCGCCGTTCAAGCCGCAGAACATGGCGCTCAACAGCGCGGTCACCGTGGACGGCGGCGAGATCGGGCGCGCGCAGGCCTTGCAGGCGGTGGCGGCCGGCATTGCCGCGCATACCGACTTCAACCCGGTGCTGCTCAAGCCGACGAGCGATCGCGGCGCGCAGGTGATCATCCACGGCAAGGCGCGCATGAATCTCGACGCCCGCGCGTATCACGACTACAAGCCCGTCGCTTTCGAGGCGGTGCTGGAGTCGTACGCGCGGCTGCAAGCGGCGTACGAGACGGTCTTCGTGGAAGGCGCGGGCAGTCCGGCCGAGATCAATCTGCGCGAGCGCGATATCGCCAACATGGGTTTCGCGGAAGCGGTGGATTGTCCGGTCGTGCTGGTGGCGGACATCGACCGGGGCGGCGTGTTCGCGCATCTGACCGGGACGCTCGCGTGCCTGTCGGCGAGCGAACAGGCGCGCGTGCGGGGCTTCATCATCAACCGTTTTCGCGGCGATATCGGGCTGCTCAAGCCGGGGCTCGACTGGCTCGAAGCGAAAACCGGCAAGCCGGTGCTGGGCGTGGTTCCGTATCTGCACGGCCTGACGCTCGACGCCGAAGACATGCTGCCGCCCGAGCTGCGCGCGGCGCAGCGAGGCGACGCCGCGCGCACCTTGCGCGTGGTCGTGCCGGTGCTGCCGCACATCAGCAATCACACGGATTTCGACGCGCTGCGCGCGCATCCGCAAGTCGATTTTCACTACGTGCGAAGCGGCACGCCGCCGCCGCCGGCCGATCTGATCATCCTGCCGGGTTCGAAGAATGTGCCGGGCGACCTCGCGTTTCTGCGCGCGCAAGGCTGGGACGCGGTGCTGCAACGGCATCTGCGCTACGGCGGCCGGGTGATCGGCATTTGCGGCGGCATGCAGATGCTTGGGCGCGAGCTTGCCGATCCGCACGGCGTGGAAGGCGCGCCGGGAACCTCGGCGGGGCTCGGCTGGCTCGACTATTCGACGGTGCTCACGCGCGACAAGACGCTGAAAAACGTGACCGGACGCCTGGCATTGCCCGGCTCGCCGGAGGTCGCGGGCTATGAGATCCACATGGGCGAGACGCGCGGGCCGGCGCTGGATTCACCCGCGCTGTATCTGGAACAAACGGGCGATGGCCGCGCCCATGCACGCCCCGACGGCGCCGTTTCCGCCGATGGCCAGATTCTCGCGACGTACGTCCACGGTTTGTTCGACGCGCCTTCGTCGTGCGCGGCGCTGCTGGCGTGGGCAGGATTGAGCGATGCCGAGGCGATCGACTACCCGGCGTTGCGCGAAGCGTCGCTGGATCGCCTCGCCGATACGCTGGCGGAACATCTGGACCTGGCGAAGCTGGTCGCCGTGATGGGTTGATTGCTTCTCCCTAGGAAACAATCAAAGCCGGACGGGCGGTTTTTCGCTGATTCTGGTTCGAATAGAGTGACGTCAATCGACGGCTTGTTTCAAGCCGCCTCACTTTTCCATCAAAGGATTTCGTCATGAACTCGAACCGCTCCACCGATTTCGCGGCTTTGGTTTTGCGCGTCGCCCTCGGCGTGCTGTACCTCGCGCACAGTCTGCAGAAGATTTTTGTATTCACGCTGCCCGGTACCGCGCAGTTTTTCGCGTCGCTCGGTTTGCCCGGATGGCTCGCCTACGTGACGACGTTCGTCGAACTGATCGGCGGCATTGCGTTGTTGCTGGGCGTGCAGGCACGCTGGGTCGCGCTCGTGCTGCTGCCGTTCATGCTCGGCGCGATGTCCGCGCATTTGCATAACGGCTGGGGCTTCGGCTCGCCGCACGGCGGCTGGGAGTATCCGGCGTTCTGGGCGGTCACGCTTGTCGTGCAGTCGTTGCTCGGCAATGGCGCGTTCGCGCTCAGCGGCGTGAAGGCGCCGCGCGCGGCGGCCGCCTGATCGGGCAACGCGCCGGAGCGGCATGGCTTGCCGCTTCGAGCGGTACCTGACCAATGAAAAAGCACGCGCCGCGAGGCCGCGTGCTTTTTTTATCGCGCATCTTTTAAAAATGCGGCGCGATCAATACAACACGATCTGCGTGCAGCGAAAGAGGGCGATGGTCTTGCCGTTCGGGTCCGTCACCGTCGCGTCCCACACCTGCGTGCTGCGGCCGAGGTGCACGGCTCGCGCGACCGCGCGGATCGTGCCTTCCCGCGCCGTGCCGACAAAATTGCTCTTCAACTCGACGGTCGTGAAATTGCGCGCCGTCTCCGGCAGATGCGCGAGGCACGCGTAGCCGCAAGCGGTGTCCGCGAGACCGATCACCGTCGCCGCGTGCAGAAAGCCGTTCGGCGCGAGCAACTCCGCGCGCACGGTCAACTCCGCGCTCAGCATGCCTTCGTCCAGCGACAGCACACGCACGCCCAGCAAGCCCGGCAGCGAACCCTTTTGGCGTTCGTGCAGGCGTTCGACGGTATATTCCGGACGGAGTTTGCTCATGAAATTGGCTTCCTCGAAAGGTTGAGTCGGTCATGGCGGACGGCCGATTATCCATTCGGGGGCTTCGGCCCCGCCGCATTTGCCGATATTATCAACGGCTGGATCGGCGCTTGTGGCAAAACGGGTGCAAATCGGCGCGAGACAAAAATGCCTCGAGCAGGCGTCGAAGGCTGAAATCCGACGCAGCATTGCAAGGCAGAAAACCCAAAGCGGAAAACCCAAAGCCAAGTCAAAGCAGAACGCGGCAAATCGGCTGGCGGCGTCCAGTCTTCTTTCCGGGAGTATTCATGACGGTAATCGTGGTGGCGAATCCGAAGGGCGGCGTGGGAAAGAGCACGCTGTCGACCAATCTGGCCGGCTATTTCGCCGCAACCGGCGAGTGGGTGGCGCTCGCGGATCTCGACAAGCAGCAGTCGGCGCACGCGTGGCTGTCATTGCGGCCGGACACGCTGCCGGCCATCGAAACGTGGGAAGTGAATCCCGAGACCCCCGCCAAACCGCCGAAGGGCCTTGAGCACGCGATCATCGATACGCCGGCCGGCTTGCACGGCAATCGCATGAACATCGCGCTGGAGCTGGCCGACAAGGTGATCGTGCCGCTCCAGCCGTCCATGTTCGACATTCTCGCGACGCAAGACTTCCTCGAGCGGCTGGCTAAGGAAAAGGCCGTGAGGAAAGGCGCGATCGAGGTCGGCGTGGTCGGCATGCGGGTCGACTCGCGCACGCGCTCGGCGGAGCAACTGCATCGGTTCGTCGAGGGGCTGAAGCTGCCGGTGCTGGGTTTTCTGCGCGACACGCAGAATTACGTGCAGCTCGCGGCGCACGGCCTGACCTTGTGGGACGTCGCGAAAAGCCGCGTGGAAAAGGATCTGGAGCAGTGGCAGCCGATCATCGAGTGGACGAACGGGGCGGCCGGGAAGGCGAAGGCGGGGGGCTGAAACCCCGGCCCGAAGCGGCGGAGGCCGGCAGCGGGGCGGCATGGCCGCCCGCTTCAAGGCGCGATAAGCCGGGGAATCTCCGCCTTACGGCGTAAAACCAGACTCGCTGACCGCTCAGTTCCAGCTCTGGGTCGGCACGTGATCGCGGCTGCCCTTGATCTTGTTGTTTTCGTCGACGAACACCAGATCCGGCTTCCAGCCCGCCTTCAGTTCCGCCTCGTCCACCACGGCGAAGGCCGCGATGATCACCAGATCGCCCAATTGCGCGCGCCGCGCCGCCGAGCCGTTCAGCGAAATCATGCCGCTGCCGCGCTCACCTTTGATCGCGTAAGTCGAGAAACGCTCGCCGTTGTTGATGTTCCAGATGTCGATCCGCTCGTTTTCGACGATGTTCGCCGCTTCCAGCAAATCTTCGTCGATCGCGCACGAGCCTTCGTAGTGCAGCTCGCAGTGCGTGACCGCGACGCGGTGAATCTTCGACTTCAGCATGTTGCGTTGCATGGCTAGGTCAATTCCTTGTGACTTCTTAAGCGCCTTCCAGCGCCTAGGACAAAATTCAGATTTCGAGGTTGTCGATAAGACGAGTCGCGCCGATCTTGGCGGCGGCGAGCACGACCAGCTCCGCATTCGCGTCTTGCGGACCCGGCGGCAGCAAATTCGAGCGCTTGCGCACGGCGATGTAGTCGGGTTGCCAGCCACGCCCGCTCAGACTTGCCATGGCCGCGCGTTCGAGCGCCGCGAAGTCACGCTCGCCGGACAGCACGGCGTCGCGCATGCGGTTCAGTTCGGCGGCGAGCATGGGCGCCTCGGCGCGTTCGGCGGGCTGCAAATAGCGGTTGCGCGAGCTGAGCGCGAGGCCGTCGGCATCGCGCACGGTTTCGGCGGCGATGATGTCGGTCGGCAGCGCGAACTGATGGCACATGCTGCGCACGATCATCAACTGCTGATAATCCTTTTTGCCGAACACGGCGACGCGCGGCTGAACGCACGACATGAGCTTCATCACGACCGTGCACACGCCCTGAAAGAAGCCCGGCCGGAACTCGCCTTCGAGGATGTCGCCCAGATCGTGCGGCGGATGCACGCGATATTCCTGCGGCTCCGGATACAGATCGCGCTCGGTCGGCGCGAACAGCACGTAGACGTTTTCCTTTTGCAGCTTCTCGATGTCGGCTTCCAGCGTGCGCGGATATTTGTCGAAATCCTCGTTCGGCCCGAACTGCAGACGATTGACGAAAATGCTCGCCACCACCGGATCGCCGTGCTGGCGCGCGAGGCGCATCAGCGACAGGTGTCCTTCGTGCAGATTGCCCATGGTCGGGACAAAGGCGGTGCGATTCTGGCCGCGCAACTGGTCGCGCAATTCATGGATCGAGCTGATGACTTTCATGATCGGACAGGGATTCCTCGCGCGGCGCGAGACCGGGTTGACGCAAAGCCTCAGGCTTTTTCGCGGCCCGCGGCCTCACGTGTAATGACAGGTTCGGAGCGCCGGATTGTAGTGGATTTGGCCACTGAGCGCACCGAAATGCGGCACCGGATTCGGCACTTGATGCGGCACTTGATGCGGCACCGGATGTGCCACCCAAACGACGCACCCGAACGAAGTACCGACGCCTCGCGCGGCGCGCCCGCCACGGCTCAGGCCGGCAAATAGGCGAGCCGCACATAGATCGGTGCGAACGGCTCCGCCTGGGTGATTTCGATCAGCGATTCGCGGCACAGTTCGAGCACCGCGATGAAGTTGACCACCACGACCGGTACGCCCTTGCTCGTGTCGAACAGGTCGGAGAACTCCATGAAGCGCGCGTTCTGCAGTTGCCGCAGGATGGTGCTCATATGCTCGCGCACGGACAATTCCTCGCGCGAAATCTTGTGATGCTGCACAAGCTTGGCGCGCTTGATCACGTCGGCCCACGCGGCGCGCAGATCCTCGCTGTCCACATCCGGAAAGCGCGGCGTGATGCTTTGCTCGATGTACACCTCGGCGCGCAGGAAGTCGCGCCCGAGTTGCGGCAACTGATCGATGCGCTGCGCGGCGAGCTTCATCTGCTCGTATTCGAGCAGGCGCCGTACCAGTTCGGCGCGCGGGTCTTCCGCTTCCTCGCCGCTGTCGGCCTTCTTGACGGGCAGCAACATGCGCGATTTGATCTCGATCAGCATCGCGGCCATCAGCAGATATTCGGATGCGAGTTCGAGATTGGTCTTGCGCAACTGTTCGACGTAGCCGAGATACTGCACGGTCACGTCCGCCATCGGAATGTCGAGCACGTTGAAGTTCTGCTTGCGGATCAGATACAGCAACAGATCCAGCGGGCCTTCGAACGTTTCGAGAAAGACTTCGAGCGCGTCCGGCGGAATGTAGAGGTCGGTCGGCAGCTTGAAGAGCGGCTCGCCGTACAGGCGCGCGAAAGCAATGCCGTCGACGGTGTCGGGCGTCGAATCGGTGGCGGGCGCGGCAAGCGCGGCGTCGGACGGAGCCCGCGGCGGGCCGTGCGCCTCGTCGGCGTGACTCACGCGCTTAGAAGTTCTGGTAGTACGAGTAAGGCGTCTGCTCGACGCGCGATGCCTTTTGCTCGGCGCGTTCTTCCAGATCGATCGGCTGTTTGTCCCACAGCAAGGCCCGGCCGCGGCGCTGCTCGGCTTCCAGGTTGGGCTTCTGTTGCTTGAGCTGATTCAGAAACTGGGTGATGTCCGATTGATACATGGCTCGACGTCCGTGGTTGGGGAGATGGCGGGCCGTTGGTCTTGCGTGGTTTGGGGTTTGGCGCCGCCGCTATTTCGCAATTTTAGCGCAAGCGCCGAGCGCGGGCGAAAAACCCGCCAGCGGCGCGGGCCTCCGTGCGGCAACGGAATGACGCGGGTTGCCGGAACCCGCGCGCATCGCAGTGCGTCAAAGGCGGGCGCGCCGGTCTCGCGCCCTGCGCCGCGCATGCGTTCCGGCGCGGGCGTCCGCGGTGCGTTCGCAGGTGCGTTTAGAGATAGACCTGTCTCGTTGATGTGGTCAAATAGCGTGCTTCGGCGGCACTGCGCGCCCGAGCGAATTTTCATCAACCACGGCCGGAGGTCCTGTTTGGCGGGGTGTGCGATCGAAAAGCCGCATCTGCGGCACGGCGAAGCCCGAGCAGGCAAAACGCCGTGGCCGGCGGCACACGGCGCGAGGACGCTGGGGAGCCGGCTGCGCGCGTGGCTCGCCTTCGGCATCGTCCTGCTGACGCTGGCGGGCGGCAACGCCCACGCGGCGCGCGCGGCCGCGAGCTACAAGGTCGATGTCGAAGCCTCGCCGCGCTCGCTGCGCAAACTTCTGGAACAACATCTCGATATTGCGCGGTTTGCGAAGCGCCCCGACATCAGCGACGACCAGTTCGAATTTCTGATCACGGCCACGCCTCAGCAAGTGCGCGATCTGGCCGCCACGCAAGGCTACTTCACGCCGGTTGTTCGCACCGACGTGCGCACCGTCGACACCGGCAAGCGCGTCACCGTGAGCGTCGATCCGGGGCCGCAAACCGTCATCACGGCGATTTCGCTGTCGTTCCGCGGTCCGGTGCTGACCGAGGACCCGGCGCAGGAAAACGCCGCGCGCTTTGCGTTTTCGCTGCACGAAGGCGATCCGTTCTCGCAGAGCGACTGGGACGACGCGAAGAACGCGTCGCTCAAGGCCTTGCAGGCGCGCCGCTATCTGGGCGCGAAGATCTATCACTCCGAGGCGCGCGTCGATCCGCGCACGCACGAGGCCACGCTGGCCGTCACCTTCGACAGCGGGCCGACCTTCACGCTCGGCAAGCTCGACGTGTCGGGCACGCGGCGCTATCCGGCGCAGATCGTCGACAACGTGAATCCCATCGCGGTGGGCGATATTTACGACGTGCAGCGCATCACCGAATTGCAGCGGCAGTTGCAGAACACGCCGTACTACGCGAGCGTCGCCATCGACGTGGACAGCGACCCGGCAAAGCCGGTCGAAACGCCGTTGCATGTGAAGGTGTCGGAATATCCGTACAACAATATTCGCGGCGGCGTCGGCTATTCCACGGACAACGGCGCGCTCGTGCAGGGCTCGTATTCGTATCTGAACACGTTCGGCAAGGCGTGGCCGTTCACGATCGACGGCCGCGTCGATCAAGTCCAGCAATACGGCCAGATTCAGCTTGCGATGCCGCCGGGCCCGCGCGCCTGGACCAATAGCGTGCTCGCTTCCTACACAACCACGGACGTTTCCGACACGCGCATCTACAGTATCCGGGGCGGTGTGCAGCGTGCTCGCACGTCGCAGTTCCTCGATTACTCTTACTCGATTCTGTACTACCAGGACCGGCTCGATCAGAACGCGGGCGCGCCCACCACGAGCCGCGCGCTGGTGCCGTCATGGTCGTGGACCCGGCGCAATACCGACGACCCGCTGTTCCCGCGCAAAGGCAATCTGATTCACGTCGAGGCGGGTTTCGCGGTCAAGGGCGCGCTGACCGATCAGACCTTCATTCGCGGCTACGCGCGCGGCCAGCAATACCTGCCGATCGGCAAGGAAGATCTCGTGGTGCTGCGCGCCGAATTCGGCGGCGTGTTCACGAGCGGCAGTTCGAGCGGCGTTCCGGCTTCGCTGCTGTTTCGCGCCGGCGGCTCGAATTCGGTGCGCGGCTATGGCTATCAAAGCATCGGTAACAATGTTCAGGGCTCGGTGCTGCCGACCAAATATCTCGTGACGGCGTCGGCGGAATATCAGCACTGGTTCACGCACGACTGGGGTGCGGCGGCCTTTTTCGACATCGGCACGGCCACCGACACCTGGGGCGAAAAAGTGTTCTATCCGGGCGTGGGCGTCGGCGCGCGCTGGCGCAGCCCGGTGGGGCCGGTCAATGTCGACCTGGCGTACGGCATTCGCAACCGCAGCGTGCGGCCTTATCTGACGCTCGGGATCGCTTTCTGATGACGTCCTTCAACCCGAACCGCGCATGACCACGGACGTTTCCGCATCTCCTCCCGCGCAGCCGCCCGGTGCTCGACCGCCGGGCGGTCCGCCGCCTGATGAGCCCGCGCCGCCGCCGCCGAAGCGCCGCCGCACGGGCCGTCTGCTGCTGAAGACCCTCGCATGGACCGTCGCGGTGTTGGCCTTGCTGATCGCATTGGCGCTCGGCCTGCTGTACGGCGCGCTCACCACCGAGCGCGGCACCGCCTACGCCTGGCAGGCCGCGGTCAAGCTGCTGGGCGGCAGGCTGAGCGGCACGCTGGACGGCGGCGCGCTCGCGAACGGCGTGCAGTTGCGGGCCGTGCGCTGGCGCGCGCTCGACGGCAGCGGCACCGATATCCAGATCGACCGGGTGGGCGGCCGCTGGGCGCTCGCGCGCGACCCGTGGCGCTTCACGATCGACTACCTGCACGTCGGCACGGTGGACGCACGTATCGGCGCCTCCTCGCGAAGCAGCAGCGAACCGCTGAAACTGCCACAAGACCTGCGCTTGCCGATGCAGCTCGAGATCCGTGACGTTCAGGTGGACAAACTGCTGGTGCACGAGGGCACGTCGACCACGGAGTTTTCGCGCTTCGCTTTCCATGCACGCAGCGACGGGCGTCATCACGAGGCCGCGATCGAGCGGCTCGATACGCCGTTCGGCGCGGTGACGGCCTCGGCGAAGCTGGACGGCGTGAGGCCGTTCCCGCTGACAGGCGATGTCGGTTATTCCGGCAAGGTCAACGAAGAAGCCGTACAGATGGCCGGGCATCTGGGCGGCTCGCTGGAGAATCTGGTCGCGGAAGTGGATGCGAGCGGCATGAAGGTCGCTGGGCACGCGCAAGTCGAAGCCACGCCGTTCGACGACGTGCCGCTCAAGCGCGCGACGCTGACCTTCGACCACGTCAATCCGCAGGCCTTCGCGCCGGGCGCACCGCTCGCCGATCTGGCGGTGCGGGCGGAGTTGCAGCCGGTGGCGGCGGAGGGAGCCGGAGCGGCGAGTGGGGCTGGCGCGACGAGCGGTAGCCGCGCGGCCAGCAGTCCGGCTGCGGCGAGCGTGGCTAGCGTCAGCGCCACGGCCAGCGCGAGCGCCGCCACAGTCAACACCACAGCCACCCCAAGCACTCCCCCCACCTCAACCAAACCCGCTGCCCCCTTCGCAGTCGCCGGCCACATTTCGATCGTCAACGCCCGCCCCGGCGCGATCGATCAGAAGCTGTTGCCGCTCATCGACGCCAACGCCGACGTCCGCCTCGACGCCCAAGCGCAGCGCATCTCGAACCTTGCCGTGCGGCTCGTGAAAAATGCCACGCTCACGGGCGGCGGCACGCTGTCCGGCAAGCGCGGGCAGTTCGATCTGCAAGTCGCCGGGCTCGACCTGAACGCGCTTGACGCGCCGGTGCGTCCCACGCAGCTTTCCGGGCCGATCGGCATTCGTCTGAACGACGACATCCAGACCGTCACGCTTGATCTGGCCGATCCGAAAGCGGCGCTGCGCGCGCAGGGCAAGATCACCACGGACCCGGCGCGGCTCAGCTTCAACGATGTGCGCATCACGTCGGGCAAGGGCCGCATCGACCTGTCCGGCGTGCTCAAGCACGACGCGAATTCCACCTACAACGTGAAGGCGCAACTGACCGACTTCGACCCGTTGACGCTGACCTCGCAGATGCCGTCGCGCACGCCCGCGAGCGGTCCGGAAGTGTCCCCAGCGGCTCCGAAGGGCAAGCTCGCCGCCGAGGCCGCGGCGCAAGCGGGAAGCACGGCCGGCGCAAAAAGCGCGGCCCCGGCCGACAAAGCCGCCGCCGCCGTCAGGAACACCGGCAAGGCCGTCGTGAAAGCGGAGGTGCTGGAGCGCAAGAAACCCGCGCCGAAACGCGCCGCGCTGCCCGCGCGCAAGATTGAGGCGAAGGTCAACGGTACGTTGTCCGCCGCCGGCATGCTCGCCCCCGTCCTGACAACCAAGGCCGAATTCAAGCTGGGCCCGAGTGTCTACGACGGCCTGCCGCTGACGGGCGGCGGCACCGTGCAACTGGCGGGCTCGCGCATTCTGCCGAGCCGCGCGACGCTGTCGGTGGCAGGCAACCAGGTGGATTTGCAGGGCAGCTTCGGCGCACCCGGCGACCGCTTGCGGTTCCGCGTCGACGCGCCCGCGCTCGACCGCCTCGGCTTCGGTCTCGCCGGCCTTGTCGCCGCCGATGGCGACCTGACCGGCTCCTTCGCGCATCCGAACGTCGTGCTGAACTACAAGGCCGACAGCGTGGTGGCGAGCAGCAATCGCATCGGCCACGCGGAAGGCCACGCCGAACTGCGCGACGGCGCGAACGGCGCACTCGTCTTCACGACGGACGCGCGCAATGTAAGCGCGGGCGGCGTCGATCTGACCACGGTCACGGCGCGTCTCACCGGCACGCGCGCGAATCATTCGCTCGAAGCCGCCGCCATCGGCAAGCTGCAGGACCGGCCGCTGGACCTGACGCTCGCAGCCAACGGCAAGCTCACCGAAGCGCGCGACGGCTCGCGCTGGGACGGCACGGTCACGCGTCTCCAGAACCGCGGCACGCCGGCGTTGAACCTGGAGTCGCCACTAACGGTCAGCGCGGCGCCGCGCCGCCTCACGCTCGGCGCGACGCGGCTCACGCTCGAAGGCGCGGTGCTGAGCCTGAAGTCGTTCGCGTTCGACCACGGCCGGGTGCAATCGGCGGGCAGTTTGACCGGCGTTTCGTTGGCGCGTCTGCAGGATTTGCGGCGCGAAATCACCGGCACGCCGCCCGCCGTAAAAACCGACCTCGTGTTCGACGGCGACTGGGACTTCGCGCTCGGCAGCACCGCGAGCGGGCACATTCAGTTGAAACGGCGCAGCGGCGACGTCACCGTCGAAATTGGCCGCGGGCTGGCGTCGCTCGGCATTTCGGATATTGCCGCGCGCGCCGAATTCAGCGGCGGTAATCGTCTGAACACGACACTGCATGCGCAGGCGAGCCGCATCGGCGTGATCGACGCGGACGCGCACACCGTGCTCGTCGCGCGCGACGGCTTCCTGACCGTCAACGAGGAGGGCGCACTCACCGGCAATGTGAGCGCGAATGTGCCGTCGCTGAAAACGACCGGCGGCCTATTTGGTCCGAGCTATCTGCTCGACGGCCATCTCGCGCTCAAGCTCGCGCTCGGCGGCACCGTCGCGAAGCCGAACCTGAGCGGCTCGCTGCTCGGCGACGACCTCTCGGCGACGCTCGTCGATCAAGGCGTGCAGTTGAAGGACGGCATCGTGCGCATCGCGCTCTCGCACAATCTCGTGGATTTCCAGCAGGTCGAGTTCCACGGCGCGAGCGGCACGCTGCGCGCCACCGGCCGCGTGCGCCTCGACAACGCGGAGCCGGATCTGACCGCGAGCATCGTCGCGGACAAGCTCGAATTGTTCGCCGCGCCGGACCGCAATCTGTCGCTGAGCGGCAGTGCGAGCGTGGCGAACGCGGGCGCGCAGGGCGGCATGGCGATCAACGGCAAGTTCGTCGTCGATCACGCGTTGTTCGACATGCCGGAGCAATCGGCGCCCAAGCTCGGCGAAGACGTGGTGGTCGTGCGGCCCGACGGCACCGTGGCCGGCGAGCGGCCGCGTCCGGTGCCCGGCAGCAACAAGCCGATTGGTCCGTTCGCGCCGCGCGCCAACATCGACATCGGCCTCGGCGACAACTTCCGCTTCCGCGGGCAGGGCGCCGACCTCGGCCTGACCGGCACGATCACGGCGATGAGCGCGCCGAACCTGCCGCTGCGCGCGGTCGGCAACGTCGGCGTGACGCAGGGCTCGACCTACACGGCGTTCGGCCGCAAGCTCAACATCGAAAACGGCTTCTTCACGTTTAACGGGCCGGTGGCGAATCCGGGCATCAACATTCTGGCGATGCGGCGCAACCAGCAGGTCGAGGCGGGTGTGCAGGTCACGGGCACGGTTCAGTTTCCCGTCGCGAAGCTCATTTCCGAGCCGAACGTGCCGGATAACGAAAAGCTCTCGTGGCTGCTGTTCGGCCACGGCACGGATCAGGGCAACAACCTCGGTCAGCAGAGCACGATGACCACGGCGCTCGCCTTGCTCGGCAGCGCGAAGGGCAAGCAGATTGCCCAAACCTTCGGGCTCGACGAGTTTTCGATTGGCCGCAGCGAAGTGGGGCTGACCGATCCGCAAGTGGTGATGGTGTCGAAGGCGATTAACGAATGGCTCGTGATCGGGTACGAACAAGGGCTCCAGTCGGCGAGCAACGCGATCAAGGCGACCATCAACCTGACGCGCTACTGGTCCGTCGCGGCCTATGGCGGCACCTTCGACGGCATCGAGCTGCTCTATACGCGGCGCTACGACAGGATCAAGTGGTGATCGCGCGGAGATAAAAAAACGGCACGCGTGGGTCGCGTGCCGTTTTTGTGCAGGCCGGCCCGCGAGGGCGGCGTGTGGCTTGTTCGCCGCTTACTTCACCCGCATGCCCGGCTTCGCGCCGCTGTGCGGCTCCAGCACGTAGAGACCCGGTTCGGCTTTCTCGTCCGCCGCCGACGCCGCCAGCACCATGCCTTCCGAGAGGCCGAACTTCATCTTGCGCGGCGCGAGGTTCGCGACCATCACGGTCAGCTTGCCGATCAGCTGCTCCGGCTGATATGCCGACTTGATGCCGGAAAACACGTTGCGGGTTTTCTCTTCGCCGACATCCAGCGTGAGTTGCAGCAGCTTGTCCGAACCCTCCACCGCCTTGCAGTCGACGATTTTCGCGACGCGCAGGTCGATCTTCGCGAAGTCGTCGATCGAGATGGTGTCGGGCGTTGCGTTTTTCTCCGCGGCGGCTGCGGCTGCGGCTTTGGCGCCTTTCTTCGCTTTCGTTTCGGCGTCCGGCGCAACCGTTTCCGGCGTGGCTTGCAGCGAGTCGCGATTGGCTGCGAGCAAGGCCTCGATCTGCTTCGGATCGACGCGCGTCATCAGATGCTTGTACGCGTTGATCGGGCGCGCCGAACTGAGCGGCACGCTGGCGTGGGTCCAGACCAGCGGCTCGATGCCGAGGAAGGCTTCGACTGCTTCGGCGAGCTTCGGCAACACGGGCTTGAGCGCGAGCGACAGCAGGCGGAACGCCTCGATGCTCACGCTGCAGGTTTCGTGCAGGGCGGCCGGGCTGGCGAGATCTTTCGCCTGATCCCAGGGCTTGGCCGTATCGACATAGGCGTTCACGGCGTCGGCCAGTTCCATGGTCTGACGCAGCGCGCGGTTGTACTCGCGCGCCTCGTAGTTCGCGGCGATCTGCGCAATCGCGGCGCGCAGCGTGGCGAGCAGCGGATGCTGCATCGCGCTGTCCTGCACGCGGCCGTCGAAGCGCTTGATCAGGAAACCCGCCGCGCGGCTCGCGATATTCACATATTTGCCAACGAGGTCGCTGTTCACGCGCGCCTGGAAGTCGTCGAGGTTCAGGTCGAGATCTTCCATCGTGCTGTTCAGCTTGGCCGCGAAGTAATAGCGCAGCCATTCCGGGTTCAGGCCCGTGTCGATCACGCTTTGCGCGGTGATGAAGGTGCCGCGCGACTTCGACATCTTCGCGCCGTCCACGGTCAGAAAACCGTGCGCGAACACGTTGGTCGGCGTGCGGTGGCCCGAAAATTCGAGCATGGCCGGCCAGAACAGCGTGTGGAAATAGAGAATGTCCTTACCGATGAAGTGATACTGCTCGGTCTTCGAACCCTGGCGAACCCACGCGTCGAAGTCGAGTCCGCTTTTTTCGGCGAGATTCTTGAAGCTCGCGTAGTAGCCGACCGGCGCATCCAGCCACACGTAAAAATACTTGCCGGGCGCACCCGGAATTTCGAAGCCGAAATAGGGCGCGTCGCGCGAGATGTCCCAGTCGGCGAGCCTGGCTTCGCCAGCCTCGCCGAGCCACTCGCGCATCTTGTTGGTCGCTTCCGGTTGCGCGAGGCCGCCCACCCACGCGCGCAGAAAATTCTCGCAGCGGGGATCGGAGAGACGGAAAAAGTAATGCGTCGACGTCTTACGGATGGGTGTGGCGCCCGAGACGACCGAGTAGGGATTGACCAGCTCGGTGGGCAGATAAGTCGAGCCGCACACTTCGCAACTGTCGCCGTACTGGTCTTTCGCGCCGCATTTCGGGCACTCGCCCTTGATGAAGCGGTCCGGCAGGAACATTTCCTTGACCGGGTCGTAGGCCTGCTCGATGTCGCGTGCCTCGATCAGGCCGGCTTCCTTGAGCGCGAGGTAGACGTTCTCGCTGAGGACCCGGTTCTCTTCGGAGTCCGTTGAATAATAGTTGTCGAACGAAATGCCGAAGCTGTCGAAATCGCGCTTGTGCTCCTGCCAGACGCGGTCGATCAGCTGCTTCGGCGTCAGGCCTTCCTTCTCGGCGCGCAGCATGACCGGCGTGCCGTGCGTGTCGTCGGCGCCCACGTAGTAGACCTCGTGCCCGTGCATTCGCAGCGCGCGGACCCAGATGTCCGTCTGAATATATTCGACCAGATGGCCAATATGGATTTGCCCGTTCGCATACGGAAGGGCCGACGTGACGAGAATCTGGCGGCGGCTGGACGGCGCGCCTGCAATGAGGTCGGTTGCGGGTGCTGACATAGGAATGGTGGGAGCCTGCGGTGGGACGAAAGGTCGATTCTAGCAGGGCGGACGCCCGCTGCGCGCGGGCCCGCGGCGGGCTGCGGCTTCGTGCTGACTGAGTGGTTGAGCAGAAGGGCGGCGCGAAAAGCGAGCGCCCAAAAAAAACCGGGGCGATTAACCCCGGAGCAACAACGACAAGAGGAGAATGGTGACGCGGCGGCTTCGCCAGCCACGTACCGTAAAGACAGACAGCGGATTTTCATGAGAGTTCGAAATTTTTTTCGGTCTCGTTCCGGATTTCCGCTGTTGCCGTTTTTACCACTTGATTCCGATCCGGAAGCCGCGCGGGGAAGCTCGCAGAAACGGCTTGCGGCAGGCCGGCGCTCATGCGCGTCCGGCCCCGGTTTCCTCTGCGCTATTGCGCGTTGCCCTTATTGCGTGGCGTGCTGGGCCGTGGCGCGCAGATAGATTTCCACGCGACGGTTGGCGGCACGGCCGGCCTCCGTGTTGTTGTCGGCGATCGGCTGGTTCTGGCCCATGCCTTGTGCCGACAGGCGCTGCGGCGCGACGCCGCGTTGCGCCAGATAGCCCGTCACGCTTTGCGCGCGATTGACCGACAGCGTCTGGTTATACGCCGGCTGGCCGGTGCTGTCCGTGTGGCCGACCACTTGCGCGATCACTTCCGGATTCTGCTGCAGCGTCTGCGTCAGCTGATCCAGCACCGGCGCGAACGACGGCTTGATCGCGTAGCTGTTGGTGTCGAACGTGACCGAGCTGGGGATGTTCAGCTTGAGCGAGCCGTCCGGCTGCTCGGTGATCTGCGTGCCGGTGCCCTTGGTGGCGCCCGACAGCTTGTTGTGAATGGCCTGCCAGTTGTAGCCGGTAATGCCGCCCACCGCAGCGCCGACGCCGGCGCCGATTGCCGCGCCCTTGCCGCCGCCGAAGATTGCGCCCAGGGCTGCGCCGGTGCCTGCGCCCACGCCCGTGCCGACGGCCGTGTTAGTGCCCTGTTGAGACGCGCAACCTGCCAGCACGGAGCCGGCAACGGCGAAAACGGCCAGGCGAGTCATGATTTTTGCATTCATTTTGATTCCTCTCGAGTGAAGCGAGTGACGCGCAAAGCGCGAATAAAGCGTTCCGCAAACGTTAAGCCTAGGCGGCGAACGACACGTCGGCAAAACAGATTCTTGATCGATGCGAAAACCCGGGGGCAACGCAAGGCCGTTCTTCAATCCCGGTCCGACAGTGAAGAAGGGTCTTCCGGCAGCGCCCGGCGCCAGCCACTACAATGGTGTCTGGCGCATGCAGCGATGCGGCCCCATGGCGGTCCGCCTGCCCGAAGGGTGCCCGGCACGCCTGGTTTTCGCAACGCTGCCTAACAATTTCTTGCAAATTCCGGCGCGTGGCCGAGGCTTCGATTCCGCCGCGCCGCAGGTGTTCCCCTCGGAGTGTCAATGAGTATCGATCGGGCTTTGGTCGACGCTGCGCTCGCAGCCGTCACTGACCCCAACACCGGCCGGCCGTACGCCGCTGCCAAAAACATCAAAAACGTCGCCGTGGAGGGTGACACGCTCAGCATTGCCGTGGTACTCGGCTATCCGGCCATGCGTCAGTTCGAGGCGATCCGCAAGCAGTTCGCCGACGCGCTGGCAGCCGTGCCCGGCGTGGCGCAGGCGCGCATCCAGGTCTCGCAGGAAGTCGCCGCGCATACCGTGCAACGCGGCGTGAAACTCTTGCCGAACGTTAAAAATATCGTCGCGGTGGCGTCGGGCAAGGGCGGTGTCGGCAAGAGCACGACCGCTGTGAATCTCGCGCTTGCGCTCGCGAGCGAAGGCGCGTCGGTCGGCATTCTGGATGCGGACATCTACGGGCCGTCGCTTCCGTTGATGCTCGGCATCGAAGGGCGCCCGGAGTCGCCCGACGAAAAGACCATGAATCCAATGACGGGCCACGGCCTGCAGGCCAACTCGATCGGCTTTCTGATCGAGCAGGACAACCCGATGGTGTGGCGCGGCCCGATGGCGACCTCCGCGCTCGAGCAACTGCTGCGGCAGACCAATTGGCGCGATCTCGATTATCTGATCGTCGACATGCCGCCGGGCACCGGCGACATCCAGCTGACGCTCTCGCAACGCGTGCCCGTGACGGGCGCCGTGATCGTCACGACGCCGCAGGACATCGCGCTGCTCGACGCCCGCAAGGGCTTGAAAATGTTCGAGAAGGTCGGCATTCCGATTCTCGGCATCGTCGAAAACATGGCCATGCATATCTGCTCGAATTGCGGCCACGAAGAGCACATCTTCGGCGCGGGCGGCGGCGAGCGGATGGGCAAGGAATATGGCGTCGACGTGCTCGGCAGCCTGCCGCTCGACATCACGATCCGCGAGCAGGCCGACTCGGGCCGGCCGACCGTGGTGGCCGATCCGCAAGGGCGCATCGCGGAGATCTATCGCACGATCGCGCGCAAGGTGGCGGTGCATATCGCCGAGCGCGCCCGCGACATGACTTCGAAATTTCCCAACATCGTCGTGCAGAACACCTGACGAGCCGTTCGGACAAGGGGCCGAGGCGTCTATTTGCGTCTCCTCTCGCGGTATCATGTGGTCTTCACAAGTTCGGCGCGGCGGCCGCAGGGGCGGTCGCCAGGCCGGCAAGAGGATCGCATGGGAAAACGAATCGACGGGCAGGCGGTGCATGCGTTCATCGTCCTGACTGCCAGCTGTGTGCTGTTATGCGGCTGCAGCGCCTTCCTGAGACCACAGGAAAAGCGCGCCGACGCTCAGTTGCTGCCCACCGTGGGCAACCAGGCGCGCGGGCTCGTTACGTTTATCGAGCGCTCGGACGGCGTGCAGGTCACCTACAATCTCGCGGGCTTGCCGCCCAATAGCGATCACGCGCTGCAAGTGCACGAGCGCGGCGATTGCAATGCCGCCGACGGCGCAAGCGCCGGCCAGATATTCTCGCCGGCCGCCGAGCGTCTGAAAGCGGGGGCGCGCGTCGAGGGCGACCTCGGCAACATTCATGCGGACGCGAACGGCGTGGCGACCGGTTTCATCGTCGCGCCCGACGTTTCGCTCGACGGCATCCGCTCGGTGCTGCAGCGCGCCGTGCTGCTGCACCACGACGCAACCGATCCGTACGCTTATCCACAGCATGGCGCCGGTCCCGCGCTTGCTTGCGGCCTGATTCGCCAATAAGCGGGCTAGCCTTGTTTGCGCCGCGTTTCGACTCTGCGGCAGCAATCTCGTGATCGCGTAAAATAAGCGCCTTTCATCGCGGCGCCCGGCCGGCGCGACTGCCAGCGCGACTGTCGGCACGATTGCCGGCGCGAGCGCGGGCCACTCGCAAGTCACTCGCAGATCGCCTTCCGGCGCGCTTGCGCGCGGTTCCAGTCGAGGTGCCGAAGCAGCGGGAAATCCGGCCGCAAGGTGCCCGGCAAGACCGGGCTGTTATCCGTCTCACACCTGTTATTCACGTCGAGCAGCGTTCATCTATGACCATCAAATCCGACAAGTGGATCCGGCGCATGGCCGAGTCGCACAAAATGATCGAGCCGTTCGTGCCCGATCAGATTCGCGTCTCCGAAGACGGCCGGAAGATCGTCAGCTACGGCACATCGAGCTACGGCTACGACATTCGCTGCGCCGACGAATTCAAGATCTTCACGAACATCAACTCGACCATTGTCGATCCGAAGAATTTCGACGAGAAATCGTTCGTGGACTTCAAGGGCGACGTCTGCATCATTCCGCCGAATTCGTTCGCGCTCGCGCGCACGGTCGAGTATTTCCGGATTCCGCGCACGGTGCTGACCGTGTGCCTCGGCAAGTCCACGTACGCGCGGTGCGGCATCATCGTGAACGTCACGCCGTTCGAGCCGGAATGGGAAGGCCACGTCACGCTCGAATTCTCAAATACGACACCTTTGCCTGCGAAAATCTACGCAAACGAAGGCGTCGCCCAAGTGCTGTTTTTTGAAAGCGACGAAATTTGTGAAACGTCGTACGCGGATCGCGGCGGCAAATATCAAGGTCAGCACGGCGTCACGTTGCCGAAGACCTGACGCCGGCAGCGCACCGACCCACCAGATACACAGGGTGACCGCTGCAATTTATCGCGTGCAGCGGTCGTTCTTTTTGGAGAATCGCCCATGAAGTTCCGTTTTCCCGTCGTCATCATCGACGAAGATTTCCGCTCCGAGAACATCTCGGGTTCCGGCATCCGGGCTTTGGCCGAAGCAATCGAGAGAGAAGGCGCGGAAGTGCTCGGGTTGACGAGCTACGGCGATCTGACTTCGTTCGCGCAGCAGTCGAGCCGCGCGTCGTGCTTCATCCTTTCGATCGACGACGACGAGCTGCTGCCGTACGTCGAGAACGTAGTCGTGGAAGGCGAGACGCCGGAACTCGCGGCGGCGATCGTCGCGCTGCGCGCGTTCGTGACCGAAGTGCGCCGCCGCAACGCGGACATTCCGATCTTCCTGTACGGCGAAACGCGCACCTCGCGCCACTTGCCGAACGACATCCTGCGCGAGCTGCACGGCTTCATCCACATGTTCGAGGACACGCCGGAGTTCGTCGCGCGCCACATCATTCGCGAAACGAAGGTCTATCTCGACTCGCTGTCGCCGCCGTTCTTCAAGGAACTGGTGAAGTACGCGGACGAAGGGTCGTACTCGTGGCACTGTCCGGGACACTCGGGCGGCGTCGCGTTCCTGAAGAGCCCGCTCGGCCAGATGTTCCACCAGTTCTTCGGCGAGAACATGCTGCGCGCGGACGTCTGCAACGCGGTCGACGAACTCGGGCAACTGCTCGACCACACCGGTCCGGTGGCGGCGTCCGAGCGCAACGCGGCGCGCATCTTCAGCGCGGATCACGTGTTCTTCGTGACCAACGGCACTTCGACGTCGAACAAGATCGTCTGGCACGGCACGGTCGCGCCGGGCGACATCGTGCTGGTGGACCGCAACTGCCACAAGTCGATCCTCCACGCGATCACCATGACGGGCGCGATTCCGGTGTTCCTCACGCCGACGCGCAACAACTTCGGCATCATCGGCCCGATTCCGCGTTCGGAATTCGAGCCGGAAAACATCCGCAAGAAGATCGCCGCGAATCCGTTCGCGCGCGAAGCGCTGGCGAAGAACCCGAACCTCAAGCCGCGCATTCTGACCATCACGCAGAGCACCTACGACGGCGTGATCTACAACGTCGAGATGATCAAGGAAATGCTCGGCGAATGGCTCGACACGCTGCACTTCGACGAAGCCTGGCTGCCGCACGCGGAATTCCACGAGTTCTATCAGGACATGCACGCGATCGGCTCGGGCCGTCCGCGTATCGGCGCGATGATCTACGCGACGCACTCCACGCACAAGCTGCTGGCAGGCATTTCGCAGGCTTCGCAGATCGTCGTGCAGGATTCCAAGAACAGCCGCTTCGACAAGCATCGCTTTAATGAGGCGTATCTGATGCACACGTCGACGAGCCCGCAATACGCGATCATCGCGTCGTGCGACGTGGCCGCGGCGATGATGGAAGCGCCCGGCGGCACGGCGCTTGTCGAAGAGTCGATTGCCGAAGCGCTCGATTTCCGCCGCGCGATGACCAAGGTCGATGCCGAATACGGCGACGACTGGTTCTTCAAGGTGTGGGGCCCGGAGCAGTTCGCCGAAGAAGGCATCGGCTCGCGCGAAGACTGGATGCTGCGCCCGGACGATTCGTGGCACGGCTTCGGCCCGCTCGCGGAGGGCTTCAACATGCTCGACCCGATCAAGGCGACCATCATCACGCCGGGTCTGGACATGGACGGCGGCTTTGGCGAGAGCGGCATTCCGGCCGCGATCGTCACGAAGTATCTGGCGGAGCACGGCATCATCGTCGAGAAGACGGGGCTGTATTCGTTCTTCATCATGTTCACGATCGGCATTACGAAGGGCCGCTGGAACTCGATGGTCACCGAGCTTCAGCAGTTCAAGGACGACTACGACAACAACCAGCCGTTGTGGCGCGTGCTGCCGGACTTCGTCGCGCTGCATCCCACGTATGAACGCGTCGGCCTGCGCGACCTGTGCCAGCAGATTCACAGCGTCTACCGCGCGAACGACATCGCGCGCCTGACGACCGAGATGTATCTGTCGAGCATGGAGCCGGCCATGAAGCCGTCCGACGCGTTCGCGAAACTCGCGCACCGCGAGATCGACCGCGTGCCTATCGACGAACTGGAAGGCCGCGTCACGTCGATTCTGCTGACGCCGTATCCGCCGGGCATTCCGCTTCTGATTCCGGGTGAGCGCTTTAACAGGACCATCGTCAACTATCTGCGTTTCGCGCGCGAGTTCAACGAGCGCTTCCCGGGTTTCCATACGGACATCCACGGGCTGGTCGGCGAAATGATCAACGGGCGCATCGAATATTTTGTCGATTGCGTGCGCGTCTGACAATGCGGCTGACGAGGTTCATCGCGAGCAACGGCGCGTGGCGGCGCGACGCTCGCGTGGCCGCGTTCGCGGGCGCGGCGTTGTTCATGCTCGCGTTCGCGGCGACGGCGCGCGCCGAAGTCGCCGCCGCCGATCCAATCGACGCAGCCATGCGCACGTGTCTCGCGCGCAGCGACATGTCGTCGACGGTGGGGCAGGTGCAGTGCATGGACACGGCGCGCATCGGCTGGCAAACCGCGCTCGACAACGCGTGGCAGCAGCTACAAGGGCAATTGCCGCCGGCGCGGCGCAAGCTGTGGCAAAAGAGCCAGGCAAGCTGGCAGGCCTCGCGCGATGCCGAAAAGCCGTTGCTCGCGGCGGTGTTCGCCACCACGCGCGGCACGATGTATGTGCTCTCCGAAGCCGATATGCAATTGCAGCCGGTGCGCGACCGGGCGCTCGCGCTGCGCAGCGCCGTGGCGAAAGCGAGCGCGGGCGGTGATCCGCCGCGTCGGGCGCGTGCCTGCGAGGCGGACGCGCGCTGCGAACACGCGATGTTCGACTTGAACCGCTATGCCCGCCGTCTGCAGACAAGAATGCCGGCGCACTCGCGTCCCACGCTGACGCGCGCGCAAAAGGCGTGGACCGCCTATCTCGACGCGGCCACGCCGGTGGTCGATGAGCGCGGACGCATCGACATCATCGGTGCGCGCGTGGCGACGCTCAAGCGTTTGTCGGAAACGGTCGGCAACGACTAGGCGCGCGGGCGGCCGCGTGCAGCATATCCATGCGCGGGCACGCGCGGAGGCTCACGTCAGCGCGTAGCTGCCGGTTTCCCGCTCGGGCGGCGCGAGCGCCGGTTCCCCGCGCAGGTCGCGTAGCGCGTCTTCGATCATGACGGACATGGTGTCGAGCGCGAGGTCGTTGTCGTCGGTGCCGAAGGGTTCTTCGATTTGCGACGCAATCGCTTCGTGCGCCATGAACGTGTACGCGACGAACACCGCGAACACCGGCGTGAAAATGCCGATGCTGTCGACAAGCCCGAACGGCAGCGACGCGCAGAAGAAATACACGGTGCGGTGAATCATCACCGAGTAGGCAAACGGCAGCGGCGTGGACGCAATGCGCTCGCATCCGCCAATCACATCCGACAGTCCATTCAGATTCCGGTCGAACGCGAGCACCGTCATCGGATCGATCGCACCTGCCTGCGCCTCGCGCTGCACCCATTCGCCGAGAAAAAGCATCAACGTCGCCGGTTTGTAGCGCGAAGCCATGACGCGCTCGAACAGCGCAGGCGGCAAACGCGCGGCGAGATCTTCGCGCGGATCGCTCCTGCGAAGCTGGTGACGCAGCGCGTGCGCGAGCGCGCCGAGCGCGGCGCAGAACTCGACCAGATCTTCTTCCGGCAACGGCCTGGCTCGCAAGGTCAGCGCCTGACGCGTGAGCGAACGCGCTTCGTTCAGCAACTGGCCCCAGAGTTTGCGCGCTTCCCAGTAGCGGTCGTAGCTGGCGTTGTTGCGAAAGCCGAGAAACACCGCGAGCGCAATGCCGACCAGCGAGAACGGCGCAGTGGTGTTGAGGTTGAGCGAGATCGGCAGCAGATGATCGTGCGCGGCGACCGCGATGACCGAGATTCCGAAAATGAGCGCGAGCCGTGGCAGCAACTGCGGAAGAACCGAGCCGCGCCACGCGAGCAGCATGCGGAACCAGTGGAGATGCGGGCGGATGATCATCGGATTGTGCGTTGCCGTGTGCGATGGAATGTCTATTATCGCCTGATGCCCCGGCGGGCCGCGCCATCCAGGCCGCTCAAAACGATGAAGGCCACGTTGCGACGTGGCCTTCATGCAGCGATCAATGGCAACGCATCGACCGCAACCGATGACGGGTGAGCCGTCAGTCGCGAGCCGATGAAGCCGCGCCGTGGCTGAGCCAGTCGAGTACGGCGCTCGCGTCGTCGTCGGCGCCCTGACGGGCTTTGGCGACCGTTTCCGCGACGTCCGCGCTCGGCACCGCGCGGCGAATTGCCACGCCGACCGCGAGAATGTCGATCATCACCAGATGCAGAATCCGCGAAATCATGGAGAGCTGCGACTCGCGAATTTCGATGTGATCGGTTTCGAGCGCGACCGTCGCGCGCTTGGCCAAAGGCGTGTTGCTCGACGTGATCGCGATCACCTTCGCGCCGGCCTGCATGGCGACATCGAGCACGCGCAGCAGTTCGGGCGCGCGGCCCGATTTCGACACCGCGACGATCACGTCGCCCTTGCCGAGCAAGGCAGCCGAAGCCGCCTGCATGTACAGATCGCCGTAAGCGATGGTCGGAATGCCGAAGCGGAAGAACTTGTAGTGCGCGTCCTGCGCGACGATGTTCGAGTTGCCGAGGCCATAGAACTCGATGCGCCGCGCGCCGTTCAACAGGTCGATCGCGCGCTCGACGTGCTCGAAGTTCAGATGCTCGCGCAATTGCAAAATGGCCGAGATGGTGTTGTCCAGCACCTTCGCGCCGAAGTCCGTCGCGGTGTCGCCGAGGTGTACCTGGCTGTGGCTCACCGGAATCGTGCCGGTCAAGCCGGTGGCGAGCTTCAGCTTGAAATCCGACAAACCCTGGCAGCCGAGCGAGCGGCAGAAGCGGATCACCGTGGGCTGACTCACGTCGGCCTTGCGCGCGATGTCCACGATCGGATCGTTGATGATCGAGCGCGGATGATTCAGCGCGAGATCGGCGACGCGGCGCTCGGCCGGCGTCAACGCGTCGCGCATCTGGCGAATCCGCTCGAACACGGCCGACGAACTGCCGCCCGCGCGATTCGACAACTGCTCGGCGAGAATCGCGGAGACGCCGAGAAACGCCGGATATTCCGCGGTGATCACGTAAGTCGGCACGTTCTGCAAGTAGGCTTCGAAGCGGCCTTTCGCTTCGAAGCGTTTGCGAAACGACGAGCGCGCGAAGAATTCGCCGAGGCGCGGCACGACGCCGCCGCCGATGTAAATGCCGCCGAGCGCGCCGAGCGTCACCGCGATATTGCCCGCGAAGGTGCCGAGAATGCCGCAGAACACGTCGGCGGATTCGGCCGCGAGCGGCTCGCCTTCCAGCGCGCGTTTGACGATTTCGCGCGTGTCGACGTTCGCCGCCACGCGCTTCTTGTCGCGGCCCGCCAGCGCGCGGTAGATCACTTCGAGGCCGGGCCCCGCCGCCACACGTTCGAACGAGACGTGCGACCACTTCTTGCGCGCGTATTGCAGCACGATGTCCTCGCGCTCATCCGCGGGCGCGAAGGTGGCGTGGCCGCCTTCGCTGCCGAGCGCGATCCAGCGGTCGTCGGCGGGAATCAGGCCCGAGACGCCCATGCCGGTGCCCGGACCGAGCAGGCCGATCACGCTGTTCGGCCGGCGCGCGCCGCCGCCGACCTGCACGCGCTGCGCGTCGGTGAGGCCCGGCAGCGCCATGGCGAGCGCGGTGAAGTCGTTCACGACGAGCAGCGTGTCGAAGCCGAGCGCGCGGCGCGTGGCTTCGATCGAAAAGCTCCAGTCGTGATTCGTCATGCTGACCTGATCGCCGTCGACCGGGTTCGCAATCGCAATGGCCGCGTGATTCACGCGGCCGATCTTCGTGTCCTTCAGATACTTCTTGATGACTTCGGCGACGCCGGGGTAATCGGCGCACGGATAGACCTGCACCGAGCCGATCTCGCCCGGCCCGGTTTCCAACGCGAAGCGCGCGTTCGTGCCGCCGATGTCGGCGAGCAGCCTCGGTCCATCGGCGTGCTGGCCCGCGCCCGGAACAGCCTTAGTTTGCACACCAGTAGACATCGAGTCTCACTCCCTTGTCGTTCGCCAACTGCGAGATGGCATTTTTTTGTAGCGAGGCGGCGGCGGCATTCAGCACGTCCATCTTGCGCGGTCCGGCGATCAGCAAAAACAGATGTTTCACTTCCTTCAGCGCGGACAGCGACCAGCTCACGCGCGCATGCGGCGCGCTGCCCGGATGCACGGCAACGAAGCGCTCGGCGGTGGTGATGGCGTGATTCCATTCGGGCGCGTCGGCGAAGATCGACGCCGTGTGGCCGTCTTCGCCCATGCCGAGAATCGCGACGTCGGGCACGCCGGCAAAACGCGGGTCGGCATTGAGCGCGGCGACATGCGAATGCAGATCCTGGCTCGTGTCGGCGAGCGGCCAGAACGTTGCGTTCTTCGCGGCGTTCTGCAGCAACGTGGCGTGCACGAGTTGCGAGTTGCTCGCGCTGTCCGTCTCCGGCACCCAGCGGTCGTCGACGAGCGTCACGGCGATGCGCGGCCAGTCGAAAGCTTGCGCGGACAACGTCTGCAGGAACGGGCGCGGACTGCTGCCGCCGGACACGGCGAGCAGGGCCGGGCGTGTCCCGGCGGTGGACGTGCCGGCCGTGGACGCGCCGGCAATACCGGCGTCCGACGTTGCCGTCTGTGCGGCGAGCGACGCATGTAACGCGTCGCCAACCGCTTTCGCCAACGCGTCGGATTGGGCGCGTTGATCGTCGAAAGCGTGAAGCTCGATCACTTCTCCTCCGTGCTGCTTTTTTGTTAGATCCGCAAAATCCGCCGTCAATCAGTTCTCTTCTTCGAGCCAGCAGGTGTCGTGCTGCGCGAGCATCGCGCTGGCGGCAGCCGGACCCCACGTGCCCGATGCATACGGCTTCGGCGGCTTGTTCGAAGCCTTCCATTCGTTCAGGATCGGTTCGACCCAGCGCCACGCGGCTTCCTGCTCGTCGCGTCGCACAAAGAGCGCGAGACGGCCGTTGATCACGTCGAGCAGGAGGCGCTGATACGCTTCCATTTGCCCTTCGCGGAAGAACTGGTCGAACGCGAGATCCAGGTGAACGCTTGCCAGATTCATGCCTTCCCCGGGCTGCTTGGCGAGGCAGTAGAGCCGAATGGTTTCGTTCGGCTGCAAACGGATCACCAGACGATTCGCGCCGGCGCGCAACGCCGACGCACCCAGCGCCGAATGCGGCACCGGCCGGAAATTCACCACGATTTCCGCGACGCGGTCCGCCAGCCGTTTGCCGGTGCGCAGGAAAAACGGCACGCCGGCCCAGCGCCAGTTTTCAATCTCCACCTTCAACGCGACGAAGGTTTCCGTCGTGCTGTTCTGCTTGACGCCGTGCTCCGTGGCATACGCGGGAACAGCGTTGCCGCGGATCACGCCCGAATGATACTGGCCGCGCACCGCAACCTTGCCGATGTCGAGCGGATTGATGGGCTTCAGCGCCCGCAGCACGCGCAGCTTTTCGTCGCGCACCGAGTCGGAATCCATGGAATGCGGCGGTTCCATCGCGACAATGGAAAGCAGTTGCAGCAAATGGTTCTGCACCATGTCGCGCAGCGCACCCGTATTGTCGTAGAAATCGCCGCGCGCTTCGACACCTAGTTCCTCGGCAATCGTGATCTGAATGCTTTCGACCCACTCGCGGCGCCACAGCGGCTCGAACAGCGCATTGCCAAAGCGCAGCGCCAGCAGGTTCTGCACGGGTTCCTTGCCGAGGTAATGGTCGATCCGGTAGATCTGTTCTTCGGCGAAGATTTCGCCGACCGCGTCGTTGATCGCATTCGACGACTTGAGGTCGTAGCCGAGCGGCTTTTCGAGCACGATCCGCGCGTTTTCGTTGAGCCCCACCGAGGCGAGCGCGCGGCAGATCGGCACGAACAGCGACGGCCCCGTGGCCAGATAAAACACGCGGATGCCCGGCAGTTCCTTGATCGCGTCGCGCAGGAGCACGAAGTCTTGCGGATTGCCCAGATCGATTTTTACAAACTCGATACGCTCGAGAAAGCTCGCCCATGCCGTTTCGTCGAGACCGTTCTTCGAGACATACGGCTTCACGTGTTCATTCACCCACTGAAGGTACTCGCCGCGATCCGCCGCATGGCGCGCCACCGCGACGATCTTGCCGCTGTCGGCGAGCATGCCGCCCGCACGGTGTGCTTCAAACAGAGCGGGGAGAATCTTGCGCATCGACAGATCGCCGGTTCCGCCGAAGAGAACGAAGGTGAAGCTTGAATCGGTTTGCATGAGTCTCCGTCGATGTCGAGAGGGCCGCCGTCATGGAGCGTAAACGACGACCGTAGTCCGATAAAATAATTTTTGACACTGAATTGTAGTTTAACTACAATCCAAATCAAGAGGTAACGCTAATTCGATGAAAAAAGCGTGCGCTGCCCGTCAGGTTGCACGTTTCGCGAATCGGCGAGCGTCCCCTGCATGTTAACGGACATTGTGTGCCGGCATAGGGCGGCATCGACCGGCAGCCTTTACGGACAGCCGGTGAGTGAAGCCCCGGCGCGCAGGTTGACATGCAGTGCGCCTCGAGTCTGCCGCGCGACGCGGGCGGGCAAAAATCAAAAGAGGAGACAGTCAGTTGCATCTCGAACCACTCATCTCTTGAGCTTCCAGCGGCCGGACATCGGTCCGCCGGCACATGCTGCGCGCATGCGCCCGACCGTGCTCGATCGCCCAGTGTTTTGCCTGTTTGAACCAACCACAGCACCCTGGCGACATCAGGGGCCATTCGTTTTTTGTTCAGGTGTCTGGAGGAGATAAGCAATGAAATTTCGCGCGATCATGGGCGCTCTGTGCGCCGCAGGTCTGATGTGTGGCGTCTCGGCCGTGCAGGCTGCCGAGTCGATCGAAGTGTTGCACTGGTGGACCTCGGGCGGCGAATCGAAAGCCGTCGGCGTCCTCAAGGACGACATGACGAAGCAGGGTTACACGTGGAAGGACTTCGCGGTTGCGGGCGGCGCGGGCGCCGCTGCCATGACGGCGCTCAAGACCCAGGTGATCTCGGGCAACGCGCCGAGCGCCGCGCAGATCAAGGGCCCCCTGATTCAGGATTGGGCGTCGCAAGGCGTGCTGGTGCCGATCGACTCGGTCGCGGGCGACTGGAAGAAGAACCTCCCGCCCGAAATCGACAAGATCATGCACGCGGACGGCCACTACGTCGCCGCGCCGTTCTCGGTGCACCGCGTGAACTGGCTGTACATCAACAAGGCCGCGCTGGATAAGGCCGGCGGCAAGGTCCCGACCACGTGGCCGGAATTCTTCGCGGTGGCCGACAAGATGAAGGCCGCGGGCATTCAGCCGATCGCCATGGGCGGGCAGCCGTGGCAAGACCTGACGCTGTGGGAAGACGTCGTGCTGTCGCAAGGCGCGGACTTCTACAAGAAGGCGCTGGTCGATCTCGACGAAAAGACGCTGACCTCGGACAAGATGGTCGGCGTATTCGACACGGTCCGCAAGATTCAGGGTTACTTCGACGCGGGCCGCACGGGCCGTGACTGGAATCTCGCCACGGCCATGGTCATCAACGGCAAGGCCGGCATGCAGTTCATGGGAGACTGGGCGAAGGGCGAATTCGCCAACGCCGGCAAGAAGTCGGGTTCGGACTACGTCTGCGCCGCTGTGCCGGGCACGGAAAAGTCGTACACGTTCAACGTCGACTCGTTCGTGTTCTTCCAGCAGAAAGGTTCGAAGGCCGCCACGGCGGGCCAGCTCGCGCTCGCGAAGACGATCATGTCGCCGGAATTCCAGGAGCAGTTCAGCCTGTACAAGGGCTCGATTCCGGTTCGCCTCGGCGTCTCGATGGCGAAGTTCGACGACTGCGCGAAGAAGTCGTACGCGGATGAACAGGTCGCGATCAAGTCGGGCGGCTATGTGCCGTCGCTCGCGCACGGTATGGCTCAGCCGGATGCGGCAGCCGGCGCGATCTCCGACGTGGTCACGAAGTTCATGAACTCTCAGCAGGATTCGAAGAGCGCGGTTGCAGCGCTCGCGAAGGCGGCGAAGACCAAGTAAGTGAAGTAGCGAAGCGGCGCGCCGCCCGGCAATTGGGGCGCGCCCCTCGCGCCGCGCCTGCGCATATCGCGGGGGCGGCTTCGCCCTGGTTTCATGGAGTCACACCTATGCCGTCGCGGTTTTGCGTTTGCCCCGTGCTCGCGTTTGTCGTGCGCCTCGAACGCGAGCGGCCCGACGGCACAGTTTCAGCAGGAGTCGAGTAGTGACTGCTTCTATCAGCGGAAACGGGAAAACGGCTACCGTCGCCCGCCGCGCGTCGCCCATGGCGGCCCTTGCCGATCGCTTCATTCCGAAGCTGGTGCTCGCACCCAGCGTGTTGATCAGTCTGATCTTCGTGTATGGCTTCATTGCCATCACCGGCTATCTGTCGCTGTCGAATTCGCGGCTGATGCCCCGTTACGATTTTGTCGGTCTCGACCGTTATCGCGAACTGTTTGATAACGACGTGTTCTGGACGTCGGCTGCGAACCTCGGCTGGTTCGGCATCCCGTTCATCGGCATCTGTATCGGACTTGGCCTTTTCCTCGCGATTCTGCTCGATCAGCAGATCCGCAACGAAGGCGCGCTGCGCGCGGTGTTTCTCTACCCGATGGCGCTGTCGTTCATCGTGACCGGCACGGCGTGGCAGTGGATCATGACGCCGAGCATCGGCCTCGAAAAGGTTTTTCACGACTGGGGCTGGACGAGCTTCTCGTTCGGCTGGCTCGGCGATCCGGACAAGGCGATTTTCTGCGTCGTGATCGCGGCGGTGTGGCAATCCACCGGCTTCGTCATGGCGCTTTTTCTCGCCGGCTTGCGCGGTGTCGACGGCGAAATCTTCAAGGCCGCGCAGATGGACGGCGCGAACCTGCCCACCATCTACCGCAAGATCGTGATTCCGAGCATGCGTCCGGTGTTTTTCTCGGTGCTGCTGATTCTTTGCCACATCACGATCAAGACCTTCGACCTCGTCGTTGCGTTGACGGCGGGCGGTCCGGGCACGTCGTCGTCGCTGCCGGCTATCTTCATGTACACGTTTTCGTTCAATCGCGGGCAGCTCGGCGTCGGCGCGGCATCGTCGATCATGATGCTCGCCACCGTCGTGGCCGTGCTCGTGCCGCTCATGTATATGGAATCGAGGAGCACCCGCAATGCAGCCTAAGATGACGATCAGCCGGGCCGTCATTTACGCGGCTCTGGTTCTGTTTGCGCTGTACTTCCTGTTCCCGCTCTACGTGATGCTCTCGACGTCGTTCAAGGACATCGACCAGTTGCGCACCGGCAACCTGCTCACACCGCCGTCGCACTGGACCGTCGATCCGTGGATCAAGGCGTGGAGCGGCGCCTGCACGGGCGTGCGTTGCGACGGCATGCAGCCGTTCTTCATGAACTCGGTGCGCATGGTGATTCCGGCGGTGCTGATTTCGTCGATCGTCGGCGCGTTCAACGGCTACGTGCTCACGCACTGGCGTTTTCGCGGCGCCGATCCGATCTTCACGATGCTGCTGGTCGGCTGCTTCATTCCGTTCCAGGCGATCCTGCTGCCGATGGCGCGTTTCGAAGGCGCGCTCGGTCTGTCGAACACCACGACCGGTCTCGTCGTCGTGCACGTGATCTACGGCATCGCGTTCACCACGATGTTCTTCCGCAACTTCTACGTGAGCGTGCCGGCGGAACTCGTGAAGGCGGCGCGTATCGACGGCGCGGGTTTCTTCACGATCTTCACGAAGATTCTGCTGCCCGTATCGCTGCCGATTTTCATGGTGTGCCTCATCTGGCAATTCACGCAGATCTGGAATGACTTCCTGTTCGGTATCGTGTTCTCCGGCGTCGATTCGATGCCGATCACGGTCGCGCTGAACAATCTCGTGAACACGTCGACCGGCGTGAAGGAATACAACGTGGACATGGCCGGCGCGATCATCGCCGCATTGCCCACCTTGCTGGTCTATGTGATCGCCGGACGCTATTTCGTGCGCGGCCTGACGGCGGGCGCGGTGAAGGGCTAACACCAACCGGGCGTGGCGGCGCGGCTTTAGCCCGCGCCGGGCGCTTCCAAGCAGTACCAGAGACTAGAGGATTCACAGCATGGCAAGCCTTTCCATCCGTGACGTGTACAAGACCTACCCGAATGGGGTGCCGGTTCTGAAGGGTGTCAACATCGACATCGAAGATGGCCAGTTCCTGATTCTGGTCGGCGGCTCGGGCTGCGGTAAATCGACGCTGCTCAACATGATTGCCGGTCTCGAAACCGTGACCAAGGGCGAGATCCAGATCGACGGCAAGACGGTGAACAACCTGTCGCCGAAAGATCGCGACATCGCGATGGTGTTCCAGTCGTACGCGCTGTATCCGTCCATGACGGTGCGCGAGAACATCTCGTTCGGCCTGAACATCCGCAAGGTGCCGAAGCAGGAGCAGACGCAGATCGTCGATCGTGTGTCGAACACGCTGCAGATCACGCACCTGCTCGACCGCAAGCCGGGCCAGCTGTCCGGCGGCCAGCGTCAGCGCGTGGCGATGGGCCGCGCCCTCGCGCGCGATCCGGTGATGTTCCTGTTCGACGAACCGCTGTCGAACCTCGACGCGAAGCTGCGTATCGAGATGCGTTCGGAAATCAAGCTGCTGCATCAACGCCTCGGCACGACGATCGTCTACGTGACGCACGATCAGATCGAAGCGATGACGCTCGGCGACCGCATCGCGGTGATGAAAGACGGCATCGTGCAGCAGTTCGGCGCGCCGCAGGAAATTTACGACTCGCCGTCGAACCTGTTCGTGGCCGGCTTCATCGGTGCGCCGCCGATGAATTTCATTCAGGGCAAGCTCGTCGAGCAGGGCGCGGGCATCGGCCTCGAACTGGATACGGGCGTTACGCGCACGGCGCTGAACCTGCCGTTCGATTCGTCGAAGGTGAACTCGCATCTTGGCCGCGAGGTGATTCTCGGCTTGCGGCCGGAACGCATCACCGATTCGCGCGGCGCGCACGGCGATCAGGCGAAGCTTCAGCAGATCGAGGTGAAGGTCGACGTGATCGAGCCGACCGGTCCGGACACGCTGGTGTTCGCGCAGGTCAACGGCAAGCGCGTGGTGAGCCGCGTGCACCCGGCTTCGAATCCGCAGCCGCTCACGAACGCCACGCTGCTGTTCGATACGTCGAAGGCGGTGTTGTTCGATCCGTCGAACGAAGAGCGGATTGCCTGAGCGGGCAACCGGGCGCCGCACGTCGCCTGAAGTGAAAATGAAAAAGCCCCTTGCGTGGTAAAGCGAGGGGCTTTTCTTCATCGACGGCGTCAGGCGTCAGGCAGGCGCAGGTCCGGATTGTTGCGCACGAGTTCCGTCACCCATTCGGTGAACGCGCGCAGCCGCGAACTCAGATTGCGGCGATGCGCGTACAGAATGGACAGCGGCGTGCCGGGGCTCGTGTAGTCCGTGAGAATTTCCTTCAGCATGCCGCGCTCGATCAGATGCGCGACCATGAAGCGCGACGGCTGGATGATGCCGTGGCCGAGCGCGCCCGCGCGTATGTAGACCGAGCCGTCGTTCACCGCGAGCACGCTTTTCATCGCGACCTTGGCGATCTCGCCGTTCACTTCGTATTCGAAGGGAAACGTGCGGCCCGTGCGCGCCGACACATAGTTCACCGCGCGATGCCCGGCCAGTTCTTCGAGCGTGGTCGGCGTGCCGTGCTTCTCCAGATACGCTGGCGACGCGCACGTGACGATCCGCGCATGACCGATGCGCCGCGCCACGAGACTCGACTCCTCCGGCGTGCCCATGCGGATCACGCAATCCACCGCGTCCTGGATCAGGTCGATGTTGCGGTCGGCGAGGCCGAGCCGCACGTCGATCTCGGGGTAGCGCTGGTAGAAGTCGTCCAGCGCCGGCAGCAGCAGCGCGCGGGCGAGCGTGCCGGACGTATCGACGCGAATCGTGCCCACCGGATTTTCGCGCTTGTTCGACAGAGACGATTCGGCGTCCACGACTTCCGCGAGAATGCGCACGCAGCGTTCGTAGAACAGCGCGCCGTCTTCGGTGACGCTGACCTGGCGCGTCGAGCGGTTCAGAAGCCGCACGCCGACGTGTTCTTCGAGCGCCTGAATCGTCCGGCTGACTTTGGCGCGCGGCAGGTCGAGCGATTCGGATACCTTGGTGAAGCTGTTCGCCTCGACCACACGCGTGAATATCTCCATCGCTTCGAAACGGTCCATGTCTGGCCTTGTGAGTGATTGGCGGAAACAGCGTTCGACGTGAAGTGTATAGGCTGAATCTACTGTTGTCCGCAACGCGCGTCCGCCTAGTCGCGGTCGGGCGCGCCGAGCGGGAAGAACGAGCGATATGGCCGCGCTTCGTCGACCGCACGGGCGAACGACGGACGTGCCAGCAGCCGCGCACGATAAGCGCGCACGTGCGCGAACGCGGGATCGATGGCGTGCGTCCAGTCGGCGTAAAAAAGAAACGGCGCGGCGCCGCAGTCGGCGAGGCTGAAGGCGTCGCCCGCGGCCCACTCGCGCCCGGCCATCGTTTTGTCGAGCCACGCGTACGCGGTGTTGAGCATCGCCCGCGCGTCGGCGACGCCGCGCGGGTCGCGCCCGGTTTCAGGACGCATGCTGTCGAAGACGATCTTCTGCTGCGGCGTCGAAATGTAGTTGTCGAAAAAGCGGTCCATGCTGCGCACTTCGAGCGCCGCGCGGGCGTCGGCGGGCAGAAGCGACACCGGCCCCGGATAGTAGAGCCCGAGATATTCGATGATGATGCTCGCTTCCATCACGGTGCGGCTGCCGTCCACCAGCACCGGAAAACGCCTGATCGGCCACAGTTCGGTGAATTCCGCCATGATCTGCGGATCGTCGTGCGCGAGCAGGCGGAACTCGAACGGCGTGCTGTTCTCGTAAAGCGCGGTGAGGGCTTTCTGGCAGTACGAGGAGAACGGGTGCGCATATAGCTTGAGGCTCATCGTGATCACCTTGAAGGTTGGAGCGGGTGCAATGCGGCCCGGCGAATCGGCGAAGACGCCCGGCCGTTTACCTCACGACGAACGGGCGCGCGTCAAATCGACACGACACCCGCCATTAGCCCGATTAGCCCGCGGTATCCGCTAATGCGGCAGCCGCACGTTGAACCTGAACGTCGCGAGCCGCGCGAGCAGAATGAAAGCCGTGGCGACGAGCACGCTGTACACCGTGTCGAAGTCCATATAGTCCAGCAGCACATACAGCCAGCAGCCGACAAAAGCGCATGTCGCATACGGCCGCGAGTCGCGCAGAATCAGCGGCACTTCGTTGCACAACACGTCGCGAATCACGCCGCCGAACACGCCCGTCGCCACGCCCATCATCACGGACGTGAACCAGGGCATTTGCGCGTCGTGCGCGATCGAGGTGCCCGCGATGCTGAACAGGCCGAGGCCGATGGCGTCGGCTATCAGCAGCACGCGCTCGGACAGCAGGCGCGAGGTCATCTTGAGCACGGTCGGCGCGAACAGCGACATCGCGAAGATGGCGATCACGTAATCCTGATGCTCGACCCAGTAGAAGGGCCGCCTCTCGAGCAGCACGTCGCGCAGCGTGCCGCCGCCGAAGGCTGTGGCCATCGCCACGAGAAACGTGCCGACCGCGTCGAGCCGGCGAGTCTTGGCTTCGATGAAACCGGAAATGGCGTACGCGAAAATCGCCAGCGCTTCCATGATGGTCAGCGCGAGCGTCAGCCTGGGATGAATCACCGTGGCTCCGTCAAAGCTTGACTGGGGCCGGCGCGGCGCCGGGCTGGAGCAGCACGACGACCGCGCCGGCGCCGCCGTCGTGCGGACGGGCCTGGCAAAACGCGATCACCTCGCTTTTCTGCACGAGCCAGGCGCGCACTTTGCCCTTCAGCACGGGCTCCTTGCCGATCGATCCCAAACCCTTGCCGTGAATCACGCGCAGACAGCGCAAGCCGCGCTTCACCGATTCGCGGATGAACTCGGCCAGCGCCTCGCGCGCTTCCTCGCGGCGCATCCCGTGCAGGTCGATTTGCGCCTGCACGATCCAGTCGCCGCGCCGCAGTTTCCGCACGACGTCCTGGCTTACGCCGGGACGGCAATAGGAGAGCGTTTCGTCTGTTTCGAGCAGCACCTCGGGATCGAATTCGTCTGAAATGGCTTCATGCAGCACGGCTTCTTCGTCGAGGCGAGTCTGCACCGGCAGCGGCGGCGGCGGATTGCGCGACATCGAGGCGCGCGGCGGCACCGCGAGCGGCGCGATTTCGCCGACCTCGCGACGGAACAGCTCGCCCTCCGCAGCCGCTTCACGCTGTGCGGCTGCTGCGGCCGCGCGTTCGCGCTCACGCCGTTGCGTGTCGAGCTTCAACGCGTCACGCAGCGCGCCCAGGCCGGCGAGGCCCGCCGCCGGCTCGATTTTCGGTTTGGCGACGGGCGCCGCCGCTTCCGGCGCGGGTCGCGCGGCGGCGCGGGCGCGCTTGGGCTCGTTCGGATGTGGATGATTCTTCGGCATAGCGGAAATACACGCGAAAAGTAATTCGGTCACGCGGCGCTCAGGCGGGCGCGATGCGGCCTCCATGCAAAAAGGCCGCGGTTCGGGAGCCGCGGCCTTTTATCGAGCGAGCGGCCGGCAGGGCCAACCGCTATTTTACCGTTGCGTTCGCGCGGAAGCGGCGCGGATCAACGCTCGGCTTCCTGGCTCATGGCGTGTTCGCCGGCCATTTCGTTGATGGTTTCGAGATAGCGCTGCGCGTCGAGCGCGGCCATACAGCCCGTGCCCGCGCTCGTGATCGCCTGGCGGTACACGTGGTCCTGCACGTCGCCGGCGGCGAATACGCCCGGCACGCTCGTGGCCGTCGCGAGGCCGTTCAGGCCGCCCTTGGTGATGATGTAGCCGTTCTTCATGTCGAGCTGGCCTTCGAAGATGTCGGTGTTCGGCTTGTGGCCGATCGCGACGAACAGGCCCTGCAACGCGATGTCGGTCGTCTCGCCGGTTTGCGTGTGCTTGATGCGCAGGCCGGTCACGCCGGACTGGTCGCCGGTGACTTCGTCGAGCGTGTGGTTCCACTTGATCTCGACGACGCCTTCCTTTTCTTTCGCGAGCAGACGGTCGATCAGGATCGGCTCGGCGCGGAACTTGTCGCGACGATGGATCACCGTGACTTTCTTCGCGATGCCCGACAGATAAAGTGCTTCTTCGACCGCGGTATTGCCGCCGCCGATCACGGCCACATGTTGCTGCTTGTAGAAGAAGCCGTCGCAGGTCGCGCAGGCCGACACGCCTTTGCCCATGAACGCTTCTTCGGACGGCAGGCCGAGGTATTGCGCCGATGCGCCCGTCGAGATGATCAGCGAATCGCACGTGTACTCGCCGGAATCGCCGATCAGGCGGATCGGTTTTTCGTCGAGCTTCGCCGTGTGGATGTGATCGAAGATGATTTCGGTATTGAAGCGCTCGGCGTGCTCCAGGAAGCGCGTCATCAGTTCCGGACCTTGCACGCCGTTGGCGTCGGCGGGCCAGTTTTCGACGTCGGTCGTGGTCATGAGCTGGCCGCCTTGCGCGAGACCCGTGACGAGCACCGGCGCGAGGTTGGCGCGCGCCGCATAGACCGCTGCCGTGTAGCCGGCGGGACCGGAACCGAGAATCAGGACCTTGGCGTGTTTCGTGGAAGTTGCGGGCATGATCGAATCCTTTTACGGCGCGCCGCTCGCGATGCGAGGCCGCGCCACTTGAACTGGAACTGTAGATGGGTATCAGTCGGGCATTATAAAGGGCGGGGCGGCGGCCTGCTTTATGAAGGTTTCCGATCGCGGCGATAGTCACGGGCGCGCGCTCTTTTTTGTCGGCGTTCGTCTTCGGCTTGTCTTCGCGTTGTGCTCGTTGTGCTGTATGACCCGCGTGTGGACGCATGTCCGCGCCCGGCGTGTGTGGCCAATCGGCCAGGTTACCGTCATTTACAGCCTCACGCGGGACACTGCGTTTACAATAGGCCGGATCGAAGTTTCGGCTCGCCGTTCGGCTCGCCGGCGCACCGGATCGGCCACACAAGCAACAGGATCAATGGCAAAAGCTCCTTACTCCGCGAGCGCGCAGGCATTGCCGCACCGCATGTCGCGCCTCTTCACCGAAATCCGCTGGATTCTGCAGGTCGCGCTCGGCGTATTCCTGCTCATGGCGCTCGTCAGCTACAGCCGGCGCGATCCGAGCTGGACGCACGCCGCGCAGGTCGACCATATCGCTAACTGGGCGGGTCGCGTGGGCGCGTGGACTTCGGACATTCTGCTCCTGCTGTTCGGCCTCTCCGCGTATTGGTGGATCGTGCTGCTCGGCCGCCACATCTCCGCGAACTACAAACGCATCACCCGTCACGAGGAACCGCCGGAAGACGCGCCGCGCGACGTGAGCTGGCTCGCGGACGCCTTCTCGTTCATGCTCGTGCTGCTCGCGTGCGACGGCATCGAGGCGCTGCGCATGTGGTCGCTCAAGGTGCAATTGCCGCGCGCGCCGGGCGGCGTGATCGGCGAGGCGGTGGCGCGCGGCGTGTCGCATGCGCTCGGCTTCACGGGCGGCACGCTCGCGCTGCTGATCGTGCTGGCCATCGGTTTGTCGCTGTATTTCCGGTTTTCGTGGCTGTCGGTATCGGAGAAGGTCGGCGAGTCGATCATCTCCGCGGTGACGTTCGCGAAGCTGCGCCGCGAGGCCGGGCGCGACCGCAAACTGGGCGAAGCCGCGGCGGTCAAGCGCGAAGGCAAGGTCGAGAAGGGCCGTGTGCGGATCGAGGAGCACGAGCCCGTCATGATCGTGCCGCCGGTCGTCACGCCGGCCAAGTCGGAGCGCGTCGAGAAGGAACGGCAAGTGCCGCTCTTCACCGATCTGCCCGGCGATTCCACCTTGCCGCCCATTTCGCTGCTCGATCCGGCGCCCGCCGCGCAGGAAACTATTTCCGCCGACACACTCGAGTTCACCTCGCGTCTGATCGAGAAAAAGCTCAAGGACTTCGGCGTCGAAGTGAGCGTGGTCGCGGCGTATCCGGGTCCGGTCGTCACGCGCTACGAGATCGAGCCGGCCACCGGCGTGAAGGGCAGCCAGATCGTGAATCTCGCGAAAGACCTTGCGCGCTCGCTGTCGCTCGTGTCGATCCGCGTCGTCGAAACGATTCCGGGCAAGAATTTCATGGCGCTGGAATTGCCGAATCAGCGCCGCCAGACCGTGAGCCTGTCAGAGATTCTCGGCTCGGCCGTATATGCGGACGCGGCTTCGCCGCTCACCATGGGTCTCGGCAAGGACATCGGCGGCAAGCCGGTCTGCGCGGATCTCGCGAAAATGCCGCACCTGCTGGTGGCGGGCACGACCGGCTCGGGCAAGTCGGTGGGTATCAACGCGATGATCCTGTCGCTGCTCTACAAGGCGAGCGCCGACCAGGTCCGCATGATCCTGATCGATCCGAAGATGCTCGAAATGAGCGTCTACGAAGGCATTCCGCATCTGCTGTGTCCGGTCGTGACCGACATGCGGCAGGCCGGCCACGCGCTCAACTGGGCGGTCGCCGAAATGGAGCGCCGCTACAAGCTGATGAGCAAGCTCGGCGTGCGCAATCTGGCGGGCTACAACAACAAGATCGACGAAGCCACGAAGCGCGAGGAAAAGCTGCCGAATCCGTTCAGCCTCACGCCGGACGATCCGGAACCGCTCACGCGTCTGCCGAACATCGTGATCGTGATCGACGAACTCGCGGACCTGATGATGGTGGTCGGCAAGAAGGTCGAGGAACTGATCGCGCGCATCGCGCAGAAGGCGCGCGCGGCCGGCATCCATCTGATTCTCGCTACGCAGCGTCCGTCGGTCGACGTGATCACCGGTCTGATCAAGGCCAACGTGCCGACCCGCATGGCGTTCCAGGTGTCGTCGAAAATCGACTCGCGCACGATTCTCGACCAGCAGGGCGCCGAATCGCTGCTCGGCATGGGCGACATGCTCTATCTGCCGCCGGGCAGCGGCTTGCCGGTGCGCGTGCACGGCGCGTTCGTGTCGGACGAGGAAGTGCATCGCGTCGTCGACAAACTCAAGGAGCAGGGTGAGCCGAACTATATCGAGGGCATTCTCGAAGGCGGTGTGACGGGCGAGGGCGACGAAGGCTCGGCCGGCGCAGGCGGATCGGGCGATGGCGAATCGGACCCGCTTTACGATCAGGCGGTCGATGTCGTGCTGAAGAACAAGCGCGCGTCGATTTCGCTGGTGCAGCGGCATTTGCGCATCGGCTATAACCGCGCGGCGCGCCTGCTCGAACAGATGGAAAACTCGGGCGTGGTGTCGGCCATGTCTTCGAACGGCAATCGCGAGATTCTCGCGCCGGCGCGCGAAGCGGAATGAGGCGCGCGGCGCGAAGCGGGCTGTTGCGGGGCTTCGCGCACCACGCGTTAAGTCTCATCTAAGACTCATTTAAGACTGGCTGCCTAAGCTCTCACATAACGCTGTCAGGCTGGCCGCGAACCTCGCGGCCTCATGCGTGTTCGCCTCATATCTCACGCGTGCCTCCATGCGCCGCGAACGTCGCGGCCGCTCAACGAATTCAATCAAGGGAGAAATCCATATGCAGCTATTCGCGCAGCAGCATGCTCAATCCGGCAGTGTCGCCCGCTTTGCACGGGCAGTCGCGCGCGGCGTCGGCACGGCGGCGATCGGCGCGTCGATGCTCGTCGCGTCGCAGGCTTTCGCGAGCGGCACCGAGCAGTTGAAGGCGTTCGTCGCGCAAGTTCACTCGGCGCGCGGCACCTTCGTGCAGCAGGAAGTGCGCGCCCCCGGCAAGGCGCAAGCAGCAAGCGGTGCAAGCGGCGTGTTGTCCACCGCTGGCGGCGGCAAGGGCGGCACGTCGAGCGGAACATTCACCTTTGCGCGTCCAGGCAAGTTCATCTGGCAATACGAAAAGCCCTACGCGCAACTTCTGCAAGCAGACGGCGACAAGCTCTACGTCTACGACAAGGATCTGAATCAGGTGACGGTGCGAAGCCTCGGCGGCGCGCTTGGCGCGAGCCCGGCCGCGATCCTGTTCGGCAGCAACGATCTGGACAAGAACTTCACGCTGCGCGACGCGGGGGTGAAGGCCGGCATCGACTGGCTGGAGCTCACGCCGAAAGCAAAGGACACGCAGTTTCAGCGCGTGGGCATCGGCTTCAAGGACGGCAATCTGCAAGCCATGGAACTGCACGACGTGTTCGGCAATGTGACGCTGTTGACGTTCTCGAATATCCAGAAAAATCCGCCGCTGCCGGCCGACGCCTTCAAGTTCACCGTGCCGAAGGGCGCGGACGTGATCAACGGCTAAGTCGCCGTAGTGCGGAGCTGGCTGCGAAGTTGGCCGCGAAATGGGCTACAAAAGCCGCGCCGGGTGCGCGGCTTTTTTTATCGCGGCTCGCGTCAAGCTTGCCTGACTTCGAGCGCGTGCGCGGCCTCCATGTCGTCGATAAACGCTTCGACAATATCCGTGCGATGCTGCCGCGCACGCGTGACCATATGAAACGTGACGCGGTATCGCATGAGCGCCGGATTCAACGCGGCGAGCAGCCCCTGTTCGACAAACGGCGCCGCAAAATGCCCCGGCAAATAACCCAGATGATGCCCGGAAAGCACCAGCATCGCGACGGCTTCCATGTTGTCCGCGACAGCGGTGACATGGCGCGGCGTCGTCGAACTGTCCGCTTCGGGCAGCGGATAGCTGCGCCACGCCCATTCGTGAGCCGCGGCTTGCGCCGGCGAGACGTCGCCGGCTGAAGCGAAGAGCGGATGCCCTTTCGCGCAGTACGCGAATTGATCTTCGGCGAACACCTCGGTGTATTCGAGCGACGGCACGCGATGCCAGAAATAGCCAATGCCGACCTGAATCCGGCCATTGAGCAGCAGCTCTTCAAGCTCACCCGGCGAGCGCACCAGAATCGAGAAACGCACCGACTGATCGCGCGAGCGAAACCGGCCGATCGCGTCGCTAATGCGCGCGCTCGCCGCCACCGGCGTATGCCCGATCATGCCGATGTCGAGCGTGCCGACCAGCTTGCGCCCCACGTTGCGCGCCTGCACGCCGAAATTGTCCACGGCGCCGAGCAGCGCACGAGCGGCATCGACAAACTGTTCGCCGCGCGCGGTCAGGCGGAAGCCGCCGCGGCCGCGTTCGCAGAGCCGGTAACCCAGGCGCGTTTCCAGCGTGGCGAGTTGCGTGCTGATGGTCGACTGGCCGATGTTGAGCGTGGCCTGGGCCGGCGACACGCCGCCCGCGTCGACGATGGCGAGAAACACGCGGATCAGCCGCAAATCGAGGTCGGTGAGTTGGGAGAACATGCGTCAGCATACATCGACAGAAAGCGATGTGAAGATGGGTTTGCGGCTATTTAATGTTCGCGAAGTCTGCTCAACAATGAGAATTCGTCCCGGCGACGCGCCGTTCTGACGGTTTTTCCGAGCCGGATTGCAGCGTTCACTTGCTGCGCATTCTCATTGCCAAGTCACGATGAATACTTCTTCCTTTGTCTCTCCCGAAGCCGGCGAACGGCCGCAGCCGCTGTCCGGCAACACCATGCCGCGCTGCGGCGGCATCGCGACGATGATGCGGCTGCCGAACGTCGGCTCGGCCGCGGGATTTCACGCCTGTTTCGTCGGCGTGCCATTCGATCTCGGCACGTCCAACCGCACCGGCGCGCGCTTCGGGCCGCGCCAGATCCGCAGCGAATCGGTGCTGCTGCGCCCGTACAACATGGCGACGCGCGCGGCGCCGTTCGATTCGCTGCGCGTGGCCGATCTCGGCGATGTGGCGATCAACCCGTACAACCTGCACGATTCGATCGCGCGCATCGAAACCGCGTACGACGAGATCCTCCAGCACGATTGCAAGCCGGTCACGCTCGGCGGCGATCACACCATTGCGTTGCCGATCCTGCGCGCGATTCATCGCAAGCACGGCAAGGTCGGGCTGATTCATGTGGACGCGCACGCCGACGTCAACGACACGATGATGGGCGAGAAAATCGCGCACGGCACGCCGTTTCGTCGCGCGGTGGAGGAGGGCCTGCTCGATTGCGGGCGCGTCGTGCAGATCGGCTTGCGCGGCACGGGTTACGCGGCGGAAGACTTCGACTGGTGCCGCGATCAGGGCTTCGAGGTCGTGCAGGCGGAGGCGTGCTGGAACCAGTCGCTTGCACCGTTGATGGCGCGCGTGCGCGAGCGCATGGGCGACGGTCCGGTCTACATCACGTTCGACATCGACGGGATCGATCCGGCCTTCGCGCCGGGCACGGGCACGCCGGAAATTGCCGGGCTGACGGTGCCGCAAGCGCTCGAAATCATTCGCGGCGCGCGCGGCTTGAATATTGTCGGCTGCGATCTGGTGGAAGTGGCGCCGCCATACGATCCGTTCGGCACGACGGCGCTTCTCGCCGCGAATCTCGCGTTCGAGATGTTGTGTGTGCTGCCGGGCGTCGAGTATCGAACGTCGGGGAGATGAGTGGGCTGCGGGAGTGGTTGCGGTGAGGTAGCGTGTCTGGCAAAAAGGCCTGCGAATATGCTCCTGCTACTTGATCAATGCCAGGGACACGTTTGGGCGCATTTCAAAACCGTGGCCGACATTGCCCAACTGCCGTCGAGACGCATATGCCGTGGGCGTTGATAGGCGCCAGATACACAGCATTGGCAAAGCAATGGACGCCGGAAGGCAGTTGAAATGTAGCCCATCAGAAAGTAATAATTCGAATCACTAAATATTATTTAGTGTGCCTGACGGCTTCTCGGGATGATTGTTTTCATGATCCCGCCGGCCTGAGTCCCTCAAGACTTCTCGTTCCGAAGACATCGATACCCGGCGTGACTTCGGAGTGAGCAAGATCCCAGCAAGGAGTCCGCCGAATTCAGCGGGGCAATCAGGCCTTTCCTCCCCACGCCAAGCCCCGATCTCACGCGTAAGCGGTTTTCCGAACCGACACGAACGCCAGATAGCACGCCGCGCCGATCGCCAGCGCGGGCAACGTCGCGCCGAGATTCGGCAGCCACTGGTTGATCGCCTGATAAGCGGCAATGCCGATCGCCCACGCGATGAACGCGCTCAGATGCCAGCCGCCCGAAAAGCCGTAGCGGCCGCGCACATCGGCGAGCATCGCGGCTTCAATGCGGCGCTTGCGCACGATGAAATGATCCACCAGCACGACGCCGAAGAGCGGCGCGAACACCGAGCCGATCAGCAGCAGGAAGTTCTGGTACTTCGCCATCGGCACGGCGAGCGCGATCAGCGTGCAGAGCGCGCCGAATGCCGCCGAGAGCATCGGCACGCTGCCGCGCGCCCAGAACGTGCCGGTCGAAACGGCCGCCGAATGAATGTCGGCGAATGCATTGTCCACTTCGTCGATCAGCACCAGCAGCAGCGCGAGGCCGCCGCCGGCTTGCGCGAGCGCGCTCGTCAGCAGCGCATCGCCGCCGCCCGCGGCGAGACCGTAGATCGCGCCCAACCCATAGAACCAGAGATTGGCAATGCCGTAGCCGAGCAGCGTGCCGCGAAACGTCTCGCCGGGGCGCCGGCCGAAGCGCGTGTAGTCCGCGATCAACGGCAGCCACGAGAGCGGCATGGCGACCACGAGGTCGATCGCGCCGCCGAACGACATCTCGCCGGTGCCGGGTCGGCGCATCATCGCGAGGAGATCGTGCTGCGCGAGCAGACTCCACGTGAGCCAGCCCGCGCCCGCGAGCAGCAGCCAGATGCCCCACGTGCGCAGGAAGCGCCGCACGAACGAAAGCGGCCCGCTGATCGCGAGCAGCGTCGCGAGCACTCCGAAGACGATGGTCCAGACGAGCGGTATGGAAAGACCGAACGCCTGTTTGGCGAGGGCGTCGGCGGAATCGCGCATCACGATCACTTCGAACGAGCCCCAGCCGACCAGTTGCACCGCGTTCAGCACCGCGGGCACCGACGCGCCGCGCACGCCGAGCGTCGGACGCAGCGACGACATGGCCGCGAGCCCCGTGTCCGTGCCGACCACGCCCGCGAGAGCGAGCAGCACGACGCCGATCGCGCTGCCGGTCGCGATGGCCAGCAACGCATGCGGCAGCGAGAGTCCCGGCACCAGCAGCGCGCCCGCTTGCGCGACGAGCAGGCCGATGCCGAGCGAGAACCAGAGCGCGAACGCATCGCCGGTGCGGAAGGCGCGGCGCGAATCGGGCACGGGCGTGAGCGGCGCGTAGGTGGAACCGGCGTCGCCGGCGAGTGGGTCTTGTGCCATCTGGTCTTATCCCTGAATCGTGTTTCTGTTGTGTTGCGTGTGAGCTTGTGTTCGCGCCTGGGGCGGCCTTGCGTCCGGCCCTTGCGGCCTGCTTCGCGTGCGGCCGGAAATGCGCCGCGCTCGTCGAAACGCCGTCGCTGTCATAATGCGAGACGTCGCCCGCGCCTTTGCGCCGGCCTCGTTCCATCGCGCGGACCGCGTGTGGAAAAGCCGAGATTATCCCCAAAAAAGTCATGTTCGAAGAAACCCGCGCCAATATCCCGCTCGCCGAACGTCTGCGGCCACGCAATATCGACGAAGTCATTGGCCAGAAGCACCTGCTCGGCCCGAACAAGCCGCTCAGGGTCGCGTTCGAATCCGGTGAAGCGCATTCGATGATTCTCTGGGGCCCGCCCGGCGTCGGCAAGACCACGCTCGCGCGACTCATGGCGGACGCGTTTCACGCCGAGTTCATCGCGCTCTCGGCGGTGCTCTCGGGCGTGAAGGACATTCGCGAGGCGGTCGAGACCGCGCAGATTCATCGCGCGAACGGGCATCAGACGCTCGTGTTCGTCGACGAAGTGCACCGCTTCAACAAGAGTCAGCAAGACGCGTTCTTGCCGCACGTGGAGTCGGGGCTGTTCGTGTTCATCGGCGCGACGACCGAGAATCCGTCGTTCGAGGTGAATAGCGCGTTGCTGTCGCGGGCCGCGGTCTACGTGCTCAAAAGTCTCACCGACGAAGAGCAGGGCGAACTGCTCGAACGCGCGCAGCAGGAACTGGGCGGCCTCACGTTCACGGACGAAGCGCGCGACGCGCTGATCGGTTCCGCCGACGGCGACGGCCGCAAGCTCCTGAACAACCTGGAAATCGTCGCGCGCGCGGCGTCGCAGCAGAAGAAGACGGAGATCGACGGCGCGTTGCTCGGCAGCGCGCTCGCCGAGAATCTGCGGCGCTTCGACAAGGGCGGCGACGCCTTCTACGACCAGATCAGCGCGCTGCATAAATCGGTGCGCGGCAGCAGCCCGGACGGCGCGCTCTACTGGTTCTGCCGCATGCTCGACGGCGGGGCGGACCCGCGCTATCTGGCGCGCCGCATCGTGCGCATGGCGTGGGAGGACATCGGTCTCGCCGACCCTCGCGCGGCGCGCATCGCACTCGACGCCGCCGAGACCTACGAGCGCCTCGGCACGCCCGAGGGCGAACTGGCGCTCGCGCAGGCGATCATCTATCTGGCGGTCGCGCCGAAGTCGAATGCCGGTTACAACGCATATAACGAAGCGCGCCGCTTCGTGAGCAAGGACAAGTCGCGCGGAGTGCCGGTGCATCTGCGCAATGCGCCGACGAAGCTCATGAAGGAACTCGGCTACGGCCACGAATATCGCTACGCGCACGACGAACCCGACGCCTACGCGGCCGGCGAAACCTATCTGCCGGAGAACATGCGCGATCCACATTGGTACGCGCCGACGCCGCGCGGTCTCGAAGGCAAGATCGGCGACAAGATGGCGCGTCTTGCCGAACTCGACGCCCAATGGCGCAGCGAGAACAAGCCGAAGAAGGGTTGACGCCGCCGGGCGCGTCGCGCGTATTGCAATGCGCCCGTGCCGTTGCTTCAATCCGGCCGCGCCGGTGCGCTAAAATCCCCTCTTCACACAACGAATACCGCCCCATCCCATGCTCGACATCCAGTTGCTGCGCAAAGACCTCGACGGCGTCGCCAGGCGCCTCGCCGACCGCGGCTATACCCTCGACGTGGCGGCCTTCACCGCGCTCGAAGCGGAACGCCGCGATACCCAGACCCGCACCGAAGAAATGCAGGCGCGCCGCAACAGCCTGTCGAAGCAGATCGGCGCGATGAAAGGGCGGGGCGAAGACACGTCGGCGGTGATGGCCGAAGTCGGCGGCATCGGCGACGAGATGAAGGCTTCGGCCGCGAAGCTGGACGACATTCAGAAGCGTCTGTCGGATCTTTTGCTCGGCGTGCCGAATCTGCCGCACGAGAGCGTGCCCGTTGGCCGCGAAGAAGCGGATAACGTCGAGGTGCGCCGCTGGGGCACGCCGCGCCAGTTCGACTTCGAAGTGAAAGACCACGTGGATGTCGGCGCGCCGCTCGGCCTCGATTTCGAGACCGGCGCGAAGCTCTCGGGCGCGCGCTTCACGATGCTGCGCGGGCAGATCGCGCGGCTGCATCGCGCGCTCGCGCAGTTCATGATCGACACGCACACGCAACAGCATGGCTATACCGAGATCTACACGCCGTACATCGTGAATCCGGAAATTCTGTACGGCACCGGCCAATTGCCCAAATTCGCGGACGACATGTTCCGCGTCGAGAAGGGCGGCGGCGAAAACACGGTTACGCAATATCTGATTTCTACATCGGAAATTTCGCTGACGAACACGGTGCGCGACAGCATCGTGGAAGCAGACGCTTTGCCGATCAAGCTGACCGCGCATTCGCCGTGCTTCCGCTCGGAAGCGGGCTCATACGGACGCGACACGCGCGGCATGATCCGTCAGCATCAGTTCGACAAGGTCGAGATGGTGCAGATCGTCGCGCCGGAAACGTCGTATGACGCGTTGGAGCAGATGGTCATGCACGCTGAGACGATTCTGCAGAAGCTCGAGTTGCCGTACAGAGTGATCACGCTGTGCACGGGCGACATGGGTTTCTCGGCAACGAAGACCTATGACCTCGAAGTGTGGTTGCCGGCGCAGAACACGTATCGCGAAATTTCGAGCTGTTCGAATACCGAGTCGTTCCAGGCTCGCCGGATGCAGGCGCGTTATCGCAACGCGCAAGGCAAGCCGGAGCTGGTGCATACGCTGAACGGCTCGGGCCTGGCTGTCGGGCGCACGCTGGTCGCGGTGCTGGAGAACTTCCAGAACGCCGATGGTTCGGTGACCGTGCCGGCGGCGCTGCGGCCGTATCTGGGCGGCGTCGAACGTTTGGAAGTGCCGGGCGCCTGACCGGCTGCCTCGACTGAGGCCGTGCTGATGCCGATGTGGTCCGCGGCACGGTCGCCGGGTTTCCTCGCAATCGTCAATGCGATCTTCTTTGAAATTTATTTGACGAGGGGCTTGGAAATCTGGATTGGCTGTTCTATAATCTTTCTCTCCCAAGCAGAGACCCGCTTGGATCTGACAAAACCGCTTCACTGTGGCGAGTCGGAAAAACCGGAAAGGTGGCAGAGTGGTCGAATGCGCTGGACTCGAAATCCAGTGTACCTTTAGGGGTACCGTGAGTTCGAATCTCACCCTTTCCGCCAAATTTAGAAAACCCCGCAAGTTGCAAGACTTGTGGGGTTTTTGCTTTTTGTTCTTGTGCCTTTCGGGACCCGCGAGCACGACATGAAAAAAGCCGCGCCGTTGGTCATGATTCACGGCCTCATGGGCTCGTTGAATTTTTACGCGCCGCACGAGCGCATCCGCGCCGTCGCCGTCCATACGCCAGACCTGATCGGCTACGGTCGCCTGAAAGACACGCGCGAGCCCGTGATCACGCTCGCGAGTCAGGTCGCGCACGTCGTGCGCTATCTCGATGAACAGGTCGGCGAGCCGTGCGTGCTGCTCGGACACAGCGTCGGCGGCGCGATTGCCATGCTCGCTGCGCAAGCGGCGCCCGAGCGCGTGCGCGGCGTCATTAATGTCGAAGGGAATTTCACGCTCGCCGACGCGTTCTGGTGTCGCAAGATAGCCGCTCTTTCCGACGAGGCATGGCACGCCGAGCACGCGCGGCTCGTCGCCGATCCCGAAAAGTGGCTCGCGAACGGCGGCATTGCGCTCACGCCGCAGCGCGTCGAATGGGCGCGCGAGGCGCTCGCCAACCAGCCGCCCGAGACGATTCGGGCGATGGCGCGCGCGGTCGTGAAGGAGACCGGCGACTCCGCTTATCTGGCGCGGGTCCGCTCGGTCGTCGAGTGTGGGACACCGCTGTTTCTGCTCGCGGGCGAGCGTTCGGCGTCCGGCTGGGACGTGCCGGACTGGGTGCGGGCAGTCGCGCGGGACTACGTTATTCAGAAGGACGTCGGCCACATGATGATGCTCGAGCAGCCGGACGACTTTTGCGGCATCGTCGAAGAGATGGTCGTTCGGCTTGGGCGTGCTTCGCAACTTCATAGCTTCATAGCGTAAAAAGCACCGCCTCAAACCATGAGCGATCCGCTCGGGCTGCGGGTTTGAAGCGGCGAACCCGAATTCCTCAGTTTTACTAACTTCCCGCCGCCCGCGCGAAATCGACACTACGACGCCCCCACCATCCCCAACCGCCCGCTTTACGCGGGCCTCCCGCCGATCCTCTGTACAATTGGCCGTTCGATCGAACCTCGATCCATCTTCGAACCCCAACGACCGAATTCATGGCCATTACCTACAAGACTCCCGACGACATCGCCAGGCTGCGCATCTCCGGTCGCCTCGCGGCCGACGTGCTGGCGATGATCGGCGAGCACGTGAAGGCCGGTGTCTCCACCGACGAGCTGGACGCACTGTGCAACGACTACATCGTCAACACGCAAAAGTCGATTCCGGCGAACGTCGGCTATCTGGGCTTTCCCAAGACGGTATGCACGTCGGTCAATCAGGTGGTATGCCACGGCATTCCGAACCGCAGCGAAGTCCTCAAGGACGGCGACATCATCAACATCGACGTGGCGATCATCAAGGACGGCTACTTCGGCGACACGAGCCGCATGTATTGCGTCGGCCAGCCGAGCACGGTGGCGCGCCAGCTGATCGACACGACGTATGAAGCGATGCTCGCGGGCATCCGCCAGGTGAAGCCGGACGCGACGCTCGGCGATGTCGGCCACGCCATCCAGCAGGTGGCGCAGCGCGACGGCTTCTCGATCGTGCGCGACTATTGCGGCCACGGCATCGGGAAGGTCTATCACGAAGACCCGCAGGTGTTGCATTACGGCCAGCCGGGGCAGGGCTTGCGTCTGAAACCCGGCATGGTCTTCACGATCGAACCGATGATCAACGCGGGCCGCGCAGGCACCACGGTCCAGCGCGACGGCTGGACCGTGGTCACGAAAGACCGCTCGCTGTCCGCGCAATGGGAGCACATGATCGCCGTCACCGACGAAGGCTACGAACTCCTCACACCCTGGCCGGACGGCACCGGCAGCTACGAAGCGCCTTAACGAGGCAGGCTTCGCATCACATCGCGCGCATCGCGCCGGGCGCGCCGAATGCTGAGCAGTCGTTGCGCGCTTTGCGAGAAACGGCGCGCGCGATAAGATAGCCCAGCAAAGAATGATTTGACTCGCGTGCCGGTTCGGTTAAAGCTACGCCTTAAGGCTTCAAGGGGTTTTCGTCTGCATGAGTCCGTCATTGACCGTTCGCCGTATCGCCGCTGATCAGGGCGCCGTTTTTCGCGAACTTCGCACTGCGTCGCTGCGCGAGGCGCCTTATGCCTTCGGCGCCACGTTGGAGGACGCATTGTCCGCTGACGCCGCGAGCTTCGAGCACGTCGCCGCTGAGCACGCGGTGTCGTCGAGCGCCGGCATTTTCATCCTCTATACCGAGGGTCATCCGGCCGGACTGATCGAAGCGCATGTCGAAGACACCGTGGAGCGCCGCGCATTGGTCGGCGAGTTGTGGGTCGCGCCGGCCGTGCGGCATCTGCGTGGCGGCGAATTGCTGGTCGATACAGCCAGCGGCTGGCTTGCCGACCAGGGCGCCGCGGAAATCTACGCTTGGGTGGCCGACTCCAATCGCACCGCCATGCGCTTTTACCAGGCGCTCGGCTTCGGTCCGACTGGCGAGCTTCGGCGCGTCGAGCGCGCGTCCGAGCAGGCCGAAAGTCTCCTCGTTCGTCACGTGCCGCCCCCGTCGTCAGCACTTGACGAGTGATCTGGCGAGCGGCGCAACGGCGTGCCGCCCGCGTCTGTCCATCCTCACCACCGCTGCGTTCCCGCCCGGCTTGTTCATGCCCGGCGCGGCCTGATCGGCTTTGCGCGGCAGCATGCGCAAATCATCCGCGCTTTGTCCGGCAAAAATTCTCGCTGCACGCGTGGACGCCTGTAAAATACGCAAAATTTTTTGCCGAACGCTATGTCGCCCAAGAAATCGCCCTTTTTCGAACTCCGCAGCGGTTCCGTCGACACGCTTCTGTTTGTGGTCAAGACAACCGACCTCGATGCCATGCGTGCCGAACTGACCCGGCGCTTCGAGGCGACCCCCGAATTTTTCGCTAACGACGTCGTCGCGATCGACGTGCGCCGGCTCGCTGCCAACGAACGCGTGCCGCTTGCCGAAATCGCGCATCTGCTCGAAAGCGTGCGCATGCGTCCGGTCGGGGTGGTCGCCGAGGCGGAACAATCCTGGGCCGCGCAGTCCGCGTTGCCGTTGCTCGAAGCGCGCGACCGCCGCGGCGCCGCCGCCAAACCCGCGGACGAAGAGCGCGCGAACACGCCCGCCGCGAGCGCGGCGGAAGCCGCAAGCGCGGGCGCAAGCCCGAGCGCGCCTGCTGCCGCAGCGGCGGAGCCGGCTGCCGCCGCCGAGCCCGTGCGGCTCGCCACATCTTCACAAACCATGGTGGTCGAAAAGCCGTTGCGCTCCGGCCAGCGCATCTACGCAAAGGGCGATCTGGTCGTGCTCGGACTCGTGAGCTACGGCGCCGAAGTCATCGCGGAAGGCAACATCCATATTTATGCGCCGTTGCGCGGGCGCGCGCTCGCCGGCGTGCAAGGCAATCACGACGCACGTATTTTCTGCACGTGTCTCGAACCGGAACTGATCTCGATCGCGGGCATCTACCGGACGACCGAGAACCCGCTGCCGGCCGACGTGCTCGGCAAGCCGGTGCAAATCTGGCTCGAAGACGAAAAGTTGATGATCGAACCATTGCGGCTCACGTAAAGGCAGTGAAGCGCGCCGCGCCGAAGCTTCGCAGCGCGCGGCGCTTTGCACCCGAATTGGCCGCACATAATTGACGCATTTGACGAACACAAGGTAAGGGTAATGGCAAAAATCATAGTGGTGACATCGGGCAAGGGTGGCGTGGGCAAGACGACCACGAGCGCGAGTTTTGCATCGGCCCTCGCATTGCGTGGCAGCAAAACCGCCGTGATCGACTTCGACGTCGGCCTGCGCAACCTCGATCTCATCATGGGCTGCGAGCGCCGCGTGGTGTACGACCTGATCAACGTGATTCAAGGCGAAGCGAATCTGAACCAGGCGCTGATCAAGGACAAGAAGTGCGAGAACCTCTTCATCCTGCCGGCCTCGCAGACGCGCGATAAAGACGCGCTGACCATGGAAGGCGTCGAGAAGGTCATCAACGACCTGATCGCGATGGACTTCGAATACATCGTGTGCGACTCGCCGGCCGGTATCGAATCGGGCGCGCTGCTCGCCATGCATTTCGCCGACGAAGCGCTGATCGTGACGAACCCGGAAGTGTCGTCGGTACGCGACTCGGACCGCATTCTCGGCATTCTGTCGTCGAAGACCAAGCGCGCGATCGAGGGCAAGGAGCCGATCAAGGAGCACCTGCTGATCACGCGCTATAACCCGAAGCGCGTGAGCGAAGGCGAAATGCTGTCGCTGACCGACATCCAGGAAATTTTGCGCATCGATCTGATCGGCGTAATTCCTGAATCGGAAGCCGTGCTGCACGCGTCGAACCAGGGTTTGCCGGCGGTGCATCTCGACGGCACCGACGTGGCCGAAGCCTATAAAGACGTCGTGTCGCGTTTTCTCGGCGAGCAGAAATCGCTTCGCTTTACCGATTACCAGAAGCCCGGGCTGCTGCAGCGCCTCTTCGGCACCAAGTAAGGGGAGCGCACGTTATGTCGATTCTTTCGTTTTTGCTGGGCGAGAAGAAGAAGTCCGCGTCGGTAGCGAAGGAACGCTTGCAGTTGATCATCGCGCACGAGCGCGCCGGCGGCCATGCTCCCGCCGATTACCTGCCTGCGTTGCAACGCGAACTGGTGGCCGTGATTTCGAAATACGTGCGGATTTCCGATGACGATATCCGCGTGAGTCTGGAACGCCAGGACGACCTCGAAGTGCTCGAGGTCAAGATAGAAATTCCGCAGACCTGACAGCGCCGCTGCGCAACCGAAGTTTCGGCGCGGCGCATGTGAATGCGCGCGTGCCGGAGCAAACCGGGTGAGCGCGGCTTAGGGTTTGGGCGCTTCTACTTCGGGGGCCTCGGGCAGGTCCGGCGGTTCTCCCGCTTCAGGCGCTTCTCCCGCTTCAGCCACTTCAGCCGCTTCCCGCCCCGGCGCCTGCACCGCGCCCGGCAGCGGCGCCATGTAACGCGCGGAGAGCGCCTCGTAAAGCGGCGGCGCGAAAGCGCGCGCCACGCGGCTCGCAATCAGCGCGGTGGCCATCAGCGAAATCACGAGCGCGTGGCCGTCGATCATCTCCATCACGATCACAAACGACGTGATTGGCGACTGCGTGACGGCCGCCAGGTAGCCGACCATGGCGAGCGCGATCAGCATCGGCAGTTGCATCGAGCCGAACACCATGTGCAGCAGATTGCCGAAGCCCGCGCCGATCGACAGCGACGGCGCGAAGATGCCGCCCGGAATGCCGGGAAGGTATGAGCCGACCATCGAAATCAGCTTCAGGAACGGGTAGAACACGGAGAGTTGCTCGTGTCCTTCGAGCAATCCGCGCGCTTCCGCATAGCCGCTGCCGAACGTCGTGCCGCCCGAGATCAAACCGACCACCGCAATGACAAAGCCGCACAGCGCGGCGAACGCGACGGGCCGCTCGCCGTGCAATTGACGCAGCGGCGCCGGAATCCAACGCGCGGTATTCAGGATCAGCCAGCCGAATACGCCACCCGCCACTCCCGTGACGACCGCAGTCACGAGCACCGCCGGCGCGAGCAGATCGGGGAAATGCGCGCCGATCTGAATGGTGCCGAAGTACGTGTAGTTGCCGTTCAGTCCGAGCGCGATCACGCCTGCAATGATGATCGCGGTGATCAGCACGCCGCTCGCTCGCGCTTCGAAACTGCGCGTCAGTTCTTCGATGGCGAACACGATGCCGGCAAGCGGCGTATTGAAGGCCGCCGACAAACCCGCTGCCGCGCCGGCCAGCACGAGCTGCCGTTCGATCAGCGCATTCGAGCGCGGATAAAACCTGCGCAGATTGAACATGAGCGCCGCGCCGACCTGCACGGTCGGTCCTTCGCGGCCGATCGTGAGGCCGCCGAGAATGGCAAGAAACGACACTGCGATCTTGCCGAGCAGAATGCGCCACGACAGCAGCCGCACGCCGTATTCGCGAGGTTTCGCATGCAGCGTGGCGATGACCTGCGGAATGCCGCTGCCCTCCGCGCCGCGAAAAAACTTGCGAGTGAGCCAGACGGCGAGCGCGCTCAGCGCGGGCGTGACGATGAGCGGCGCCCATCCATGCTCGCGATCGAGTGCCAGAAATTTCCCATAACCCCAATCGATCAGCCGCGTGTACAACACCGCGACGAGCCCCACCGCAATCGCGCCGAGCCAGAAGATGCCGTATTGGCGCCACAGACGTTTCATGCGACGCGCGATCCTGGAGGAAAGAACTGTGTGCGTTCGAGACATGGTATTCGCATGAGAAAACGTTAATTTGTCAAAATCCGCGTAAGGCAAAAACGGTATGAAAGTGTTTTGAAATAGAGTAAAAAGGCAAATCGTAAGATTGGTGCTGTAACGGGTTGTATTGATCGTAGGGCGCGGTGAAGGCCCTTTCAGCAAAGACTATTCCATTCGTCGGCTAAAATGGTTTGACGTTTGAACAACCAAAGGCCCTCAATGAAGCGAGTCCTTATCGTCAAGGTCACCTCACTGGGCGATATCGTGCAAGCGCTGCCTGTCGTGGCCGATATCAAACGCGCGTTTCCCGAGGTCCAGGTGGACTGGGCCGCGGACGAAGCGTTCGCCGAAGTGGCACAGTGGTGCAGGGGCGTCGACCGCGTGCTGTTCGCGCCGCTGCGGCGCTTCAAGAAGGCGCGCCGGTGGGCCGACTTCAAGTCCATCGCGGCGTCCATCTCGGCGCTGCGCGCCTATCGCTACGATTACATTCTCGACATTCACGGCGTGTACAAGAGCGCGATCATTGCGTTTCTTGCACGCTCGTCGCGGCGTATCGGCTACCAGTCGCAGGACCTGGGCGAACGCGGCGCGGCATTTGCCTATACGGGGCGCTTCGGTCCGCGTCCGCAATGCAATGCGTGGCACGGCATGCGTATCAGCGCCGGCGAGGCGCTCGGCTACGAAGCCGAAGGCCCTGCCGTCTATAACCTGCGTTTGCCGGAGCCGGTAAGGCCGCTCTTTCGCGGCGAGGGCGCGCCGGTCGCCGCGCTTTTTCACGCGACATCGAAAGACGACAAGAAGTGGCCGGTCACGCATTGGATGGTCGTGGGTAGAGAGCTGACGCAACGCGGCTTTCGCGTGGTCTTGCCTTGGGGCTCGGAAGCCGAGCGCATCGCCGCCGAGCAGATCGCCGCGCAAGTGTCGGGCGCGGCAGTTCTGTCCAGAATGAGCGTGACCGAACTCGCGCAAATGATCGACGCCTGCGCGCTCGTGGTCGGCACGGACACGGGCTTCGTTCATCTCGCGCACGCGCTGCAAAAGCCCACGGTCATGATCTTCGTGGCGACGTCGCCGTCGCATTGCGGCGTGGAAGCGCCGTTTCGTTCCATCTCGGTCGGCGACGGCTTTTCGGTGCCGCCCATCGGCGAGGTGCTGGAAGCCATCGACTACGTATACGGCGGCCTACGCGCCGTCACGATCCAGCAAGGCTCCGCCGCGGCCTGAACTCAGGGTCTTCGCCGCGGCTTTCCGCGCAACGACTGCTGAAAAGAAAAAGCCGTTGTTATTCGGCCAGCGCGCATTACACGGTTGTTAAATCTGTCGCTTTTGGTTGATCGCCAACGCCCTCGTTCACGTGGTTCGCGCTTTGCCTTGTGAGCGCACGGGCTTTCGTGCCATTCGCCATCCGCGCAAGAACGCCGGAGGTGTAACACACGCGTGATCTTCCCTTACAACTGGCAACGTTCTCCGAGCCGCGTGTCGTGTCCAATCGAGTCATTCGGGAATGCTCGAATGAATCTGACCCACGGAGAACAATATGAAACGCTTGATCCTGACCCTGATCGCCGGCACCGTGCTCGCAACCACGCTGGGCGGCTGCATCGTCGCTCCGGCGCCGGGCTATTACTACGGCGGTGGTGGCTACTACCATCACGGCTACTACTATCGCTAAGCAGGCCGCAACGACATAGCCGCGCGCCGCGAAGTATCAACAACTCGCGGCGCCGCGCGCTTCGCGCGATGAGCGTCAGGCGACCAGCATTTCGAACGCGACCACTGCGGTAATGGCGGCCACGTTCGCCGCCAGCGCCTCGACGACAATGCCTTTCCACGTGGCAGGGCGAAAGCGCAACGCCAATAGCAACGAACACAGCAGTGCGAGCGCAATGATCATCACGACGTCGGCATTGTGAAGATGAAGATTCATCCGAGCCTCCCTGCTTGCCTTGTGGTTATTCGGTTTGAGTATAAGCAAGTCAAAAAGGTCCGCAAGACCGGGGATTTACCCAGCGAATCCCCGCCAGGCAAGGCTTTCGCCCGCCTTACGCAACGCTTGTCACATCAGCCGCGAGTCGCGCGTCTCGCGCATGCACAGCACGCCTATCATGCTGACGGCCGCGGCGATCGAGACATACGCGCCCACCCACGGCAGCCCGCCGCGCGCGGCCAGCATCTGCGCGATATACGGCGCGACCGAGGCGCCGAGAATCCCGCCGAGGTTATAAGCGACGCCCGCGCCGGTATAACGCACGTTGGTCGGGAACAGTTCGGGCAGGAGCGCGCCCATCGGCGCGAACGTGACGCCCATCAGGAACAGTTCGATGACGAGGAACAGCAGCACCAGCGGCGTCTGTCCGCTGCCGAGGAGCGGCGCCATCGTGAAGCCCGACAGTACAGCCGCCACGATGCCGACGATCAGCACCGGCTTGCGGCCATAGCGGTCGCTGGCCCAGGCTGAGAGCGGTGTGGCGAGCGCCATGAACACGACTGCGATGCACAGCAAGCCGAGAAAGGTTTGCCGCGGAATGTGCAGCACCGACACGCCGTACGACAGCGAAAACGTCGTTGCGTTATAGAACAGCGTGTAGCAGACCACCATGGCCAGCGCGCCGAGCAGCGTGGGCAACCAATGCTGCGACAGGAGTGTCGCGATTGGCACCTTTACGCGCTCCTTGCGCTCGATAGCTGCCTGGAAGGCCGGTGTCTCGGCGATCTTCAGGCGCACGTACAGGCCGAGCGCGACCAGCACCGCGCTCACGAGGAACGGCACGCGCCAGCCCCAACTGCGGAACTGCTCGTCGCTCAATGACAGCGCGAGCGCGAAGAAGAGGCCGTTGGACGCGAGAAAGCCGATTGACGGCCCCAGTTGCGGGAACATGCCAAACCAGCCGCGCTTGCCGGCTGGCGCATTTTCGGTGGCGAGCAGCGCCGCGCCGCCCCATTCGCCGCCGAGCCCGATGCCCTGGCCGAAGCGCAGGATACACAACAGGATAGGCGCAAGGCTGCCGATCGAGTCGTAGCCCGGCACGAAGCCGATCAGCGTGGTGGAGAGGCCCATGACGAGCAGCGAGGCGACGAGCGTCGATTTACGGCCGATGCGGTCGCCAAAGTGGCCGAACAGAAACGAGCCGATCGGCCGCGCGACGAACGCGATGCCGAACGTGACGAAGGCCGACAAGGCCTGGGCCGTCGCCGAGCCGTGCGGAAAAAACACCGGGCCGATGACGAGCGCGGCGGCGGTCGCATAGACATAGAAATCGTAGAACTCGATCGCGGTGCCGATGAAGCTAGCGAAGATGATCCGCGCGCTATTGGTCTGTCCGGCCGCATTGGGCCTGGCCGTGGAAATCGGCGATGTGGACATGCAAAGTCTCCATTGTGTCGTGATGCCGGATTGCGCCGCGCCGAACCGCCACGCGGTCGATTGTTGACTGGCAGCACGGTCAGCCGGCTTCTTTGTTCAGGTTCGTTGCGCGCCTGGCGTCGAGGCCGAGGTTCGCGGCTCGCGGCTCGCGGCTCGCGCGCGAATGCGGCCGAATCAACGGCTGAATCAGCGCGCATGCCAAACGCAACGAGAATCTTGCGCGACGCTCGCGGATGGCGCGGCGCCGTGACAATCGGCTGCGGCCGCGCCGGCGGATCAACGGGCGGCCCGAGCCATGCCGGAAGGCTCCGGCGAGGGAATCGAAAAATTATAGCGAGCGCGGCGTGCGCGCAGCAAGGCGGCTGGCCGATCGGCCAGGCCGCGCTCAGTCGATGGTCAACGCTTGCGGCGAGGCCAGTTCGCGAAGCTGGAATTTGCCGTCGTCGTTGAAAAGCCAGTCTTCGAAGAGTTCGACCTGGCCGCGGCCGTTCAGCAACGCGCCCGGCGGCAAGGGTAGCGGAGCCGAGCGCCGCAAGCTGGCCAGCGCGGTGCTTTCGGCTTCGTCGTCGCCGTTCGTGCGATACACGGAAGATTGCACGAGGCGTCCATTGCGATCGACCGTGAACGACACCACGACGAGCGAGCGCAGCATCGCCTGCGGTTTGCCGCGCAGCACATACGAAGGATTGCGCTCGACAATGCGTCGCGCGACGGCGTCGCGATACTGGTCGAGCGTCGCGCTGTTGATCGCGGCGGCGGGCGTCGAAACGGTGGGACGTGTTGGCGGCGTGAACGTGCAGCCGGCGACGGCAAGCGCGAACAGCGCCATCGACGCGATGCCGCGCAAACGCGGCGACCGCGGGCAGGCGCGGCCGGCGCCGCATTCAATGAGAGGGCGAGGCAAGCGCGGGCGGGTGAGCATGATGGACCACGACAGAGGGTAGAACCATCTCTTGATGGTAGTCAAAAACCTCCGGGTTTCAATCGGCGTTCGCCCGGGAAACAGGCGGCCCGCGCAAGAAAAAAGGCGAACTCGCCAACGAGTTCGCCCCTGTCTTTCTGCATTGCAATGCGGCTTGCAATCAGGCTTGCAATGCGCCTTCGGAATTCACGCCGAATGCGCGCGCCATGCCTGCGCGCCGCGCATTACTTCAACGCTTGCCGGGCCGCCTTGACCGCCGCGAGCACCTGCTCCGGCGCGGTGCCGCCCGGATGATTGCGGCTCGCGACCGAGCCTTCGAGCGTCAGATACGAGAACACGTCTTCGCCGATCAGATGCGCCACGTTCGGCAATTCCTTGCGCATTTCGTCGAGCGTGAGATCCGCGAGATCGCAGCCGCGATCCGCGCAGATGCGCACGGCGAGCGCCACGGCTTCGTGCGCGTCGCGGAACGGCAGGCCGCGTTTCACCAGGTAGTCGGCGAGGTCGGTCGCCGTGGAAAAGCCTTGCAGCGCGGCGTCGCGCATGGCTTGCGGCTTGACCGAAATGCCCGCGACCATTTCAGCGAAGATGCGCAGCGTATCCGCCACGGTGTCGACGGTGTCGAACAGCGGCTCCTTGTCTTCCTGATTGTCCTTGTTGTACGCGAGCGGCTGGCCTTTCATCAGCGTGAGCAGCGCGATCAGATGGCCGTTCACGCGGCCGGTCTTGCCGCGCGCGAGTTCCGGCACGTCGGGGTTCTTCTTTTGCGGCATGATCGACGAACCGGTGCAGAAGCGGTCCGCCAGATCGATGAAGCCGACGCGCGGGCTCATCCACAGCACGAGTTCTTCGGAGAAGCGCGAGATGTGCGTCATGACGAGCGCCGACGCCGCCGTGAATTCGATCGCGAAGTCGCGGTCCGACACCGCATCCAGCGAATTCGCGCAGATGCCGTCGAAGCCGAGCGTTTTCGCGACCGCGTGACGGTCGATCGGATAGCTCGTGCCCGCGAGCGCCGCCGCGCCGAGCGGCAGACGGTTCACGCGCTTGCGGCAATCGGCCATGCGCTCGGCGTCGCGCGAAAACATTTCGACGTACGCGAGCAGGTGGTGGCCGAACGTGACCGGCTGCGCGACCTGCAAATGCGTGAAACCAGGCATGATGGTCGACGCGTTTTTCTCCGCCATGTCGAGGAGCGCGCTGCGCAGTTCCTTCAGCAGTTCGCCGATTCGGTCGATCTCGCCGCGCAGCCACAGGCGGATGTCGGTCGCGACCTGATCGTTGCGCGAGCGGCCGGTGTGCAGGCGCTTGCCGGCGTCGCCGATCAGCGCGGTCAGGCGCGCCTCGATGTTCAGGTGCACGTCTTCCAGGTCGAGTTGCCACTCGAACTCGCCGCGCTCGATTTCACCCTTGATCTGCGCCATGCCGCGTTGGATCGCGGCGAGGTCGTCGGCGGCGATGATCTTTTGCGCGGCCAGCATCGAGGCGTGCGCGAGCGACCCTTCGATATCGACGAGCGCCAGACGCTTGTCGAAGAAAACCGACGACGTATAGCGTTTGACAAGCTCCGACATCGGCTCCGAGAAGCGAGCCGACCAGGCTTCGCCTTTTTTGTGCAGTTGGGACGTCATGGTGTTGGGCAGTTAAGAGCGGGCGGTGAAGAGGCGGGCAACGCGAATGCACGTGCTGTGCGAAAGCGCCGCTGCGGCGAAGAAAGACAGGGATTTTAACACCGGGCGCGGGCGTTCCAGACGCCGCCGCCGCGTTCGCCGCCGAATCCTCGCGGATGGCCGCGTCCATTTCCGCATCCAGCTCCGCGTCTATTCGCGCACCAGCACGACCAGCTTCAAATCTTCGCGATGCGCGGGTTTGAACGTGATCTGATCGTAGACAAGGCGGCCTTCGCGCGGATGATTGAACTCGCGCCGTCCGCCTTCGCGGCCGCCCACGTCCTGCGAAGCCCAGAAGCGCGCGAACGCGTCGCTCGCGGCGGTCAGCGAATCGATCAGCGCGCGCGTGGGCGCGTCGCTCAGATGGCGGATCGAGTCGGCGCGAAACTCGGCGGCCAGCCGCCGCGCACGCGTTTCCCAGTCGACGATCAACTCGCGCGCCGCCGCTTCCGTGAACGTGTAGCGCAGCAGATTGCGGTCGTGCGCGCCGTCCAGCCAGCCGACGAACAGCCCGGCGGCGCGCTCGTTCCACGCGAGCGCATTCCACTGGCGGTCGAGCACATACGCCGGCGCGTTCACGAGCTGCACGGTTTCGAGCAGCGTGGCGGGGGCGTCGGCGGCGGCCGGATCGGGTTCGGCCGGATCGCGCTGCGCGGCCAGTTCGAACAGATAAGCGCGCTCGGCGCGCGACAGTTGCAGCGCGACCGCGATGCGCGCGAGTGCGTCGGCGGAAGCGGAAACCGGGCGCCCTTGCTCGATCCACGTGTACCACGTCGGGCTGACGCCGCACAGTTGCGCCACTTCCTCGCGACGCAAGCCCGGCGTGCGGCGGCGCGGCCCCGGCGGCAAGCCGAGCGCTTGCGGCGACAGCCGCTCCCGATGCGCGCGGATGAAGTCGCCGAGCGCGCGAGCGGGCGTGGCGTCGAGCGGCGGCGGAGGGTCGGCGGCAGAGGGCGTGCCGGTTCGCGTGCTGGTTCGCGTGGTCATTCGTTGTGGCGGCGCGTGAGGAGGGTGGTATAGATACCAGAATAATTGCTTAACTTGTACCGGTACACGGCGGGCTCTATTGTAGCGGCGTAGCGACGGGAAAGGCGGCAGACACGGCATGCCTTCAGCGCTATCGACATCGACTCACGCAGATAACGGAGCCCTCCATGAAGCATCACGATCAGGTCGCCGACGCCTTCGGCTCGACCGCCGCCGCCTACTTGACGAGTCCGACCCATGCAACCGGCGCCGATCTGCGGACGCTGGCCGAATCGATCGCCGCGACGCCGGGCGCGACCGTGCTCGACATGGGTTGCGGCGCGGGCCACGCGAGTTTCGCGGTTGCGCCGCACGCGCAAGAAGTGGTCGCCTACGACATCGCCGCGCCGATGCTGGCCACGGTCGAAGGCGCGGCGAAGGATCGCGGCCTCGCCAACATCCGCACGCAGCAGGGCGCGGCCGAACAACTTCCGTTCGACGATCACACGTTCGATTGGGTCATCAGCCGGATGAGCGCGCATCACTGGCACGACGTCGCGCCCGCCCTCGCGCAAGTGCGGCGCGTGCTGAAGCCGGGCGGCAGGGTGCTGTTCATCGACATCGCCGGAATCGACCATCCGCTGCTCGACACGCACATTCAGGCGATCGAGTTGTTGCGCGACGGCTCGCACATCCGCGATTACCGCGCCGACGAATGGATCGCGCTTTTCGAAGCCGCGGGTTTCAAGGCGTCGATTCGCGAGCGGTGGCGCATCGATATCGAGTTCAGTTCGTGGGTGGCGCGCATGCGCACGCCGGAGCCGCGCGTGGTGGCGATCCAGTCACTGTGGCGCAGCTCGCCGGATGAAGTGCGGCAGTATTTCGACGTGCAGGAAGACGGGTCGTTCAAGCTGGATGCGTTGATGATTGAGGCCGGTTGAGGCCGGTTGAGGCCGGTTGAGGGCGCGTGTTGACGGCGCGTCTACGGAAACCGCACCGATTAATCAGAGCCGCGCCGCCCGATGAGGCGGCGTGGCTTCATGCCGTGCAGGTCTTGCCTATTTGATCGCCTTGCTTGCGGGCATTACGCGCGGATCGTTGCAAAGGCGTTCACAACCACCTTCACAACGATCTTCACATAGGGGCACAGCAGGAGATCGCCTTCGAGGACGCCCGCTCGTCCGCAATATGTTCGCCGCGTTGCGGTACCGATAATCCTGAATCTGCCTTCACACCTGCCACACGTTGCTTCGCCGCCGTACGTAGCTCAGAACAGGTTGCGACCGGCGCCGCCAACGCGCCGTGAACCGCTCCGGCAAAAAACAAAGCCGGACGCGGTCAACTAACCCACGCCCGGCCTTATTTCAATCAGAGGGCGGCGACGCCTGAAACGCCGCCGCCATCCCGCGCCTGTCAGCCCGTATTGCGCAACCCCGCCGCGATCCCGTTGATGCTCAAATGAATCCCGCGTCGCACGCGCGCGTTGGTGTCGCCCGCACGGTAGCGCTTGAGCAATTCCACCTGCAGGTGATTGAGCGGGTCGAGATACGGGAAGCGGTTCTTGATCGAACGCGCGAGCAGCGGATTATCCGAGAGCCGCTCGCTCTTGCCGCTGATTTCCGCCAGCGCCTTCGACGTGCGCTCCCATTCCGCGACGATCCGCTCGAACACGTGCTTGCGCAGCTTCTTGTCGGTCACGAGCGCCGCGTAGCGCGAAGCCACCGCGAGGTCGGTCTTCGCGAGCACCATGTCCATGTTCGAGAGCAGCGTCGAGAAGAACGGCCAGTTCCTGTGCATCTTCTTCAGCAGCGCGAGGCGGCGCGCGCGTTCGGCGTCGCTTGGCGCACTGTCGAGATGCGCGGCGACCGCGCTGCCGAAGCCGTACCAGCCGGTCAGCAGCAGACGGCATTGGCCCCACGAAAAGCCCCACGGAATCGCGCGCAGATCTTCAATCTTGCGTTGCTTCGGATCTTGCAATTTGCGCGACGCCGGACGGCTGCCGATATTCAGCTCCGCAATCTCCGAGATCGGCGTGGACTCGAAGAAATACTCCTTGAAACCAGGCGTTTCGTACACCAATGCGCGGTACGAGGCCATGGCGGCGTCGGACAACTGCTGCATGGTTTCCTCGAACGCGGGCAAATCGGCGGGCGCATTGCCGTGCGGCAGCAGCGACGCTTCGAGCGTTGCGGCCACCACCGTTTCCAAATTGCGCCGGCCGATTTCCGGGTTGCTGAATTTGCTCGCGATCACTTCGCCTTGTTCCGTCAAACGGATCTGACCGTCGACGGTGCCCGGCGGCTGCGACAGAATCGCCTGATAGGTCGGGCCGCCGCCACGGCCGACGGTGCCGCCGCGTCCGTGGAAAAGACGCATCGTGATGCCGCGTTCGTTGAACAGCGACAGGAGCGCGAGTTCGGCGCGATATAGCTCCCAGTTCGACGTGAGGAAGCCGCCGTCCTTGTTGCTGTCCGAATAGCCGAGCATCACTTCCTGCTCGTTGCCCTGGTTTTCGATGATCGCGTCCACGCCCGGCAGCGCGAGCAGATCGCGCATGATGTGCGGCGCGTTGCGCAAGTCGGGGATCGTCTCGAAGAGCGGGATCACCATCAGCGCGGCGCGCGCCGGGTCGCTCGGATTGCCGAGTTGCCCTTGCAGCAGGCCGGTTTCCTTTTGCAGCAGCATCACTTCGACGAGATCGCTGATCGTCTCCGTGTGCGAAATGATGTAGTTGCGCACCGCGCGCGCGCCGAACTTTTCGCGCGTGACTCGCGCTTCTTCCAATACGCCGAGTTCGCTCTTCACGAGATCCGAATACTCGGCGAAGGGCACGCGCAACGCACGCGGCTGCGCGAGTTCGGCGAGCAGCACGTCGAGCTTTTCGCTTTCGGAAAGCGCCGCGTAATCGGCGTGAACGCCCGCGCGCTTCAGCAGTTCGGCGATCACCGCTTCGTGAATGTCCGAGCTTTGCCGCAAGTCGATGCTCGCGAGGTGAAAGCCGAACACTTCGGCGGCGCGCGCGAGCGGCGCGAGACGCGGCGCGGCGAGCGGGCCGCCATGATGCGCGGCGAGCGAATCCATCAGCACGTGCAGATCGCGCACGAATTCGGCGGCGTCGTCGTAGGGCTTCGCGCGGATCGGCGCCACGCCACGGCCCGCGCTGCGCAGCGGCACGCTGCCTTCGCCGAGACGCACCCGCGCGCTCGCCGCGAGCCGCGTGTACATGCCGATCAGCGCGCGCCGATACGGCTCGTCCGTGCGATGCGGCGACTGGTCGGGCGAAATTTCGGCGAGCGCCTTCAGCTCGTCGCTCGCGCCGGCGAGCAGGTTCGACACGGAAAGCTCCGCGCCGAGCTTGTGCACCTGCTCCAGATAATGTTCGAAGATCACCTCGGCCTGGCGCGCAATCGCGTTTTCGAGCGTTTGCGCCGTGACGTTCGGATTGCCGTCGCGGTCGCCGCCAATCCAGCTGCCCATCTGGAAGAAAGGCGGCAGGCGCGCGTCGAGGCCGTGTTCCTTGAGCGCTTCTTCGATATCGGCGTAGAGCGCGGGGATTTCTTCCAGGAACGTGGCGCGGTAGAACGACAGCGCGTTCTCGATTTCATCGGCGACGGTCAGGCGCGAATCGCGCAGCATGCGCGTTTGCCACAGCGACGTGACGCGCGCGCGCAGCATTGCTTCGTTGTGTGCGCGTTCACGCTCGGTCAGTTGCTGATCGCGTTCGGCGAGCAGGCGCGCCACGTCGTGCTGGGCGTCGAGAATGCTCTTGCGCTGCACTTCCGTGGGGTGAGCGGTAAGCACCGGCACGATCAGCGCGTCGTTGAAAAACTGCTGCAACACCGGCGTGGCCGCGTTGCCCGCTTCGGCGAGCCGCTCCAGCGCATAGGCGATCGTGCCCGGCTGCGCCGCCGAGCCGGCGAGCGCGTGAATACGGTGACGACGATTGCGGTGACGGTCTTCGGCGATATTCGCGAGGTGCGAGAAGTAGCTGAACGCGCGCACCACGCTCACGGTCTGCTCGGGACTCAGCGAGCGCAGTTTCTTGTCGAGCGTCTGCGCGGCGGCGTTGTCGTCCTCGCGGCGAAAGCGCACGGCTGTCTGACGGATCGTTTCGACGACGTCGAACACTTCGTCGCCTTCCTGTTCGCGCAGCACGTCGCCGAGCAGGCGGCCGAGATAGCGGATGTCCTGGAAGAGCGGATGGTCCTTGTCGTCGCGCGTGCGGCCGCTGCTTTTCGGCGTGGCGACGACGGTTTCCGCGGACACGGCCTGAAGCTTCGGCGTTTTGCGCTGGGCTTTCGCTTTTTTCGAAGCGGCCGGGTCTTGCGTCGCGGTGTCCGCCTTGCTTGTCTTGTTCGGCTTGGTGGTCTTGCTCGCCTTGTTAGTCGTGGACGACTTGATGGCTTTGACGGCCTTCGCGGGCCTGGTCGCGCGTTGGGCCCTGGCGGGCTGGGCGGCGCCTGCTTCGACAGAAGCGGAAGACGCGGCGGCGTCGGCGGTGGAAGCGTTAGGCGATGCAGTGTTGCGGCGGGCAGGGCGCGCCGATCCGGAAGACGTCACGATGGGTTTCCTCGGGGAAGCCAGGGTCTGTTAAGTGATGAACTGCTACTGCGGAACTGCACTTGGGACTGCGCTTGGAACTGCAACGTGAACTGCGTGAAACCGTATGCGCCGATGGCGATACGCCGGAGAGGATGGCCGCGCGTTCGCACGATTGTTCTCATACGGCGCGGGGTGCGCCGCATTGCATCATCGCGCATGCGGCGGATGCATGCGCGAACGACCGTGCGTGAAGAACGTGCCACAACAGGCGGCAACGATAAACCGCCCGGCACGCGAGACCCGTCTCCTCCTTCGATACCGCATTGGCGCAACGCCCCGTCACGCCTTGATCCGCGCCTTATCCGCAGTGGACAGGAGGCGGCCGAACCGAAGGGCGAAGCAAGGGGCGCGTGCTAACATTGTTTGTTATTACATCCCGTCATTCAATCGACAAGCTAATGAACACCGAGACGTTTTCTGCGCCGCCCCACACGCTTGTGATTGCTTCGCGAGAGAGCCGTCTTGCCATGTGGCAAGCGGAGCATGTGCGGTGTGCGCTGCACAAATTATATCCATCTTGTGACGTGAAAATCCTCGGAATGACGACACGCGGGGATCAGATTCTCGATCGCACGCTGTCGAAGGTGGGCGGCAAGGGGCTCTTCGTGAAGGAACTCGAAGCCGCGCTCGCCGACGGCCGCGCCGATCTCGCGGTGCACTCGCTGAAAGACGTGCCGATGGAATTGCCGGCCGGCTTTGCGCTCTCCACGATCATGGAGCGCGAAGACCCGCGCGACGCGCTGGTCTCCAATGATTACGACTCGCTTGCCGCGCTGCCCGAAGGCGCCGTGGTCGGCACCTCCAGCCTGCGCCGCGAAGCGATGCTGCGCATGCGCTATCCGCATCTCGAAGTGCGGCCCTTGCGCGGCAATCTGGACACGCGCCTGTCCAAGCTCGATCGCGGCGATTACGCGGCCATCATTCTCGCGGCCGCGGGCCTGAAGCGTCTCGGTCTCGGCGACCGTATCCGCGCGCTTCTCGATCCCGAAGACAGTTTGCCCGCCGCGGGGCAGGGCGCGCTCGGCATCGAGATTCGCGCGGATCGCGCGGACCTGGCGGCATGGCTCGCGCCGCTGCATCACGAACATACGGCGGCGGCTGTCGAAGCGGAGCGCATGGTGTCGCGCGCGCTCGGCGGCAGTTGCGAAGTGCCGCTCGCCGCATACGCCACGTGGCATGACGGCGCGCTTCATTTGCGCGGCATCGTGGCGACGCCGGACGGCCGGCGCGTGCTGAGCGCGAAGGCGTCGGCGCCCGCGCCGAGCGTCGAGCGCGCGATTGCATTGGGCCGCGAAGTGGCCAGCTCGCTCGAACAGCAAGGCGCGATGGACATCGTTCGCTCGCTCAGCACGGCGAGCGGTCCCGCTGCGCCGGGCGCGGCGGACAGCGCGGCGTCCGGCGACTGATGGCGGCCGACATTTCCGGCAGCGCGTCGTCGTCCGCGAGCAAGGCGGCGTTCACGGTCGTGATTACGCGACCGGCCGGTCAGTCGAGCGAGCTGATCGCGCGCCTCGCCGCCGCGGGCGTCGCCACGCTCGAGTTCCCGCTGATCGACATCGCGCCCGTCACTGACGAAGCACCGTTGCGCGCCGCGCTCGGCTCGCTCGAACGCTACGCGCTGGTGGTCTTCGTGTCGCCGAATGCGGTCGATCACGCCTTCGCCCACAGCGGCGCGATCTGGCCGCATGCGTTGCCGGTTGGCGTGGTCGGGCCGGGCAGCGTGCGCGCGCTAGCGCGTCACGGCGTCAGCGCGCCGGCGCACCGCGTGATCAGCCCCGCATCCGACGCCGACGAAGACAACGGCCGCTTCGACTCCGAAGGCCTGTTCGCCGCCATCGACTCCGCATTCGGCGAGGCGAATCTGGAAGGAAAGCGCGTGCTGATCGTGCGCGGCGACGGCGGCCGCGAATGGCTCGCCGAGCGTCTGCGCGAAGCCGGCGCGGAAGTGCAGACGGTCGCCGCTTACCGGCGCCTCGTGCCCGAGCCGTCCATCGGCGCGTGGGCACGCGTGCACGCGTTGCTCGCGGGCGAACCGCACGCATGGCTTCTGACCAGTTCCGAAGGCGTGCGCAATCTGCACGAACTCGCGCAAGACCATCTGACTACCGACGAACTCGCGCAGCTCAAACACGCGCCGCTCGTCGCGCCGCATCCGCGTATCGCGCAGACCGCGCGGGCATTGGGTTTTGATAGGATGACGGTGTCCGGCGCGGGCGACGATCGCATTGCCCACGCCTTGCTCGAAGCCCTGCCTCCCGTAGTTCAACCGGTACCGTCCAATCCGGCTCATTCACCGGCTAAATCACGCATGACAGAAACGAACGCATCCACGAACGCTTCATCCCAGCCGGCCGGGACTGCCGCCTTGCCGCCGAACCAACCCTTCACGCCCTACGAAGCGCAAAAGCGCCGCAGCGCGAGCGGACCGCTGCTGTGGTTTGTCGTCGTGATCATCGCGTGCGCGGCGGGCGTGGGCGGCTATGCGCTCAATCGCAAGCTGGAGCGCACCGAGCAGCAAATCGCGCAACGTCAGCAGGCGAACGACACGCAAACCAACGAACTGCGCATCAAGACCGAGCAGGCGCTCGCCACGGTGCATCAATCGGATTCGCAGGTTGCGCAGCTCGAAGGCAAGCTCGCCGACGCGCAGGCCGCGCAGCAGGCGTTGCAACAGCAGTACGCGGACCTCGCGCGCAATCGCGACGACTGGACGCTCGCCGAAGTCGGCCAGATGCTTTCGGCAGCGAGCCAGCAGTTGCAGCTCACCGGCAACACGCAGCTCGCGCTGTTCGCGCTGCAAAGCGCCGACACGCGGCTTGCGGCGTCGGACAGCCCGCAGGCGGTCGCGGTGCGCAAGGCCATCGCGCAAGATATCGACAAGTTGAAGGCCGCGCCTTCCACGGACCTCACCGGTCTCGCGATCAAGCTCGACAACGCCGTCGATCAGGTGGACAGCCTGCCGCTCTCGGGCGAGGCGCCGATCGCGCATGCAACGCCGCGCGCGGCGACGTGGGAAGACACGCAGAAGGTGGCGGCGGCCACCGGCGAGCCGCGCTGGAAAGTGTGGTGGCGCGAAGTGACCAATGGCATCGGCCAGCAGTTGACGAGCCTCGTGCAGGTGCGCCGCATCGATAACGCGGACGCGATGATGGTCGCGCCGGATCAAGGCTACTTCGTGCGTGAGAACGTGAAGCTGCGTTTGCTGTCGGCGCGCCTCGCGCTGCTCTCGCGCAATCAGACCACGCTGAAATCCGACCTGCAGGGCGCGCAAACGGCGCTCGCGCGCTACTTCGACGCGTCGTCGAAGAAAACGCAGAACGTGATCGATCTCGTCAAGCAGGTGGATGCCGGTTCGGCCGCCGTCGAATTGCCGAATCTGAACACGAGTCTGCAAGCCGTCAATCAATACCGGAGCCGGGGTTAATCATGGCGATCCGGGGACTCTTATGGCTCGCGCTGCTGTTCGCCGTCGCGGTCGTGCTCGCGGTGGTCGGACGCTTCGACATGGGACAGGTGCTGCTGGTGTATCCGCCGTACCGCGTCGACATCTCGCTGAATCTGTTCGTGGTCGGCCTCGTGGTGCTGTTCATTCTGGTGTATGCGCTGCTGCGCATCGTGCGCAATATCTGGCGCATGCCGCAGCGCGTGGCCGCCTATCGCGCGCGCTCGCGTGTCGCGAAGGCGCACGCCGCGCTGCGTGACGCGATCGGCAACCTGTATGCCGGGCGTTTTTCGCGGGCGGAGAAAGCCGCGAAAGACGCGCTCGCGAATGGCGACAACAAGGGCGCGGCCGGTTTGATCGCGGCCGCGGCGGCGCATCGCATGCATGAATACGCGCGGCGCGACGAATGGCTCGCGCAGATCGATCAGGCCGACTGGCAGGACGCGCGTTTGATGGCCACCGCCGACATGCGCGCCGACGGCCGCGACGCCGACGGCGCGCTCGCCGCGCTCACCGAAATGCAATCGCAGGGCGCGCGGCGCATTCACGCGCAGCAGATCATGTTGCGCGCGCAGCAGCAATTGAAGAACTGGGGCGAAGTGCTCAAGCTCGTCAAGACGCTGGAAAAGCGCGAGGCGATTCATCCGGCAGTGGCGGTGCGTTTGCGGCAACTGGCGGCGGAAAATCTGCTGCGGGATCGTCGGCATAACGCCGATGCGCTGCTCGAACTGTGGAATTCGCTCACGCCGACGGAGCGTCATTCGCCGCGTCTCGCCGATCTCGCCGCCGAATTGCTGGTCGGGCTGAACCGTCCGCAGGAAGCGCGCAAGATTGTCGAAGAAGCGCTCGCGCAGAACTGGGACGCGCGCTTGCTGCGCCGCTATCCGGACACCACGGGCGGCGACGCGTTGCCGCTCATCCAGAAGGCCGAGGCGTGGCACAAGGATCGTCCGGACGATGCGGACCTGCTGTTCGCGCTGGGTCGGTTGTGTCTGCATCAGCAGTTGTGGGGCAAGGCGCAATCGTTTCTGGAGCGCGCGTTGAAGCTTGCTGATAATGAGACGCTGAAGATCCGCTCGCATCGGGCGCTCGCGCGCCTGCATGAGCAGCTTGGCGATGCGGAGAAAGCGAGCCAGCATTATCGCGAGAGTGCGTTGGCGATGAATGTGGTGTGAGGTTTGAGTTTCGCTTGATGTGCCGCTAGTGAGTCGATGGCCGCAGTTTGTGCTGCGGCCATTTGTTTTTGGGCTGTGCCCGGTGCCTGTTGCGTTCGCCATGTTTGCCGCGCGTGGTGAGTGGGGCAGGGCGCGATCCCTCGGCGGCTTATCGCGGGGCGAAGCGGACGTTCGCTATGTCACGTGCCGACGGTCGACAGAAAACTCAAAAAGTCGCCGATCAGCAGCGGCTTGGCAAAGTAGTGGTCGAATCCGGCTTCAGAGGCATTGCTCCGATAGTCTTCGCTTGAATATCCGCTTAGCGCGACGAGTGTCAACGGCCTGGCCTGATGCCTCTTGCGCAATGCAATCGCCACGTCGAACCCCGGCATGTCCGGCAAGCCCAGGTCGATGACACCAACCGTGGGAACAAACGTCTCGCTCAAAACCAGCGCGCTGCCGCCGTCGTACGCGACCGCGCATTCATAACCGTGCAATTCGAGCAGCGCGGCCAGCGCGTCCGCCGAATCCTTGTTGTCGTCGACGACCAGCACCTTGTGTTCCGCCGCGGTGGCAACGTACTGAACCGCTGTCTCCACTTCGGGCACGTGCTCATCGACTATCGGCAACGACACCACGATTCGGGTTCCTGTGCCCGCACCCTCGCTGAACACGGCCACTGAGCCATCGTGATCCAGCACAAGTCGCTGCACGACGGTCAATCCTATGCCCAACCCGGCATCCTGCCGGCCAATCGAAGTCGGCGCCTGGGCGAACAGATCGAACACACGCGGTAGCATGCTCGAATCAATGCCCACGCCCCGGTCGATGACAGAAACCTGTACCTCATTGCCCACGCGCTCCGCGTGGATTTCGATGGTGTCGGGCTGCAACGTATAACGCGCGGCATTGTGAATGATATTGCTGAAAACCTGCTTGAGCCGCGCGACATCCACTCGAACGAAGATCGATTCTTCGGGCCGTCTAACGACGACTTTGTGGCCGCGCCGGTTCAACTCCGGCAAGGACGTCTCAATTCCGCCGTCAATCAGCGTGGAGATCGAGACCACCTCGGTCTGCAACTCGACTTTTCCACGAGTGATCCGGGACACGTCCAGCAAATCATTGACCATGCGGGACAGTTGCGCAGTCTGCCGCCCGATAACCGCGTAGGTGCGTTCGTGCGAGTCTTTGTCGCTGTGCTCCGCCAACTGGAGCGAGAGCGAAATCGCCGCGAGCGGATTGCGCAGCTCGTGCGCCAGCATCGCCAGAAACTCGTTTTTCCGCACGTCGGCGTCTTCGAGTTCGACTTTCTTCCGACGCAACTCTTCGAGTGTCAGCATCATCTCGCGATTCTGCTGCTCAAGTTCTTCGACTGGCGTCTGCGGCTTACGTTGAGTGAGCTGTTCTACGCGCGCGCTCAACTCACGTCCGGACAGCCGGACAGTGCCACGAGGAAGAAGCATCTCCAGCGTGACCGTCGTTCCGTTGCCCGGTTCTGAATGAATGAAGAAACCATCGGTCATGCGCCGGCTTCCGGGGATACCTACGCCGGCGCCTTGCGGCTGGCCCCGTGAATCTCCCAGCAGCTCCTCGACGTTGCCGATCCCCGGACCGTTGTCGCTGATCTGCGCGACGACGCACTGCGACTCGTCGGAATCCGTGGCGTCGCCGACGAGAAAGGTCAACGTTCCGCCGCCCGCAAACTGGATGGCGTTGCGCGCGATCTCCGACACCGCAGTAATGAACCGGGTCCGCTGGACGTTATCGAGTCCGAACAACTCACCGATCTGACGCGAGCGGTCGCGAATGGCCACGAGGCTCAGGTTCGAGCTGATGGGCGTCGAGAGAATGCGGTGGCGCATCTCAGGACGCCTTGACGACGACGATCGTCGCGTCGTCGGCGTCGCGCGCGAAATCGCGGTGCAGAACGCTGGCGATCACACTCGGATGCCGTTGACTCAAACCTGGGTGACGACTCAGATTCCAGCGCGTCGAGAGGCCGTCGGTGGTGGCAATGAACACGCTGCCCTTTGTCCACGGCACCTCGCTGGGACGGACAGTGCGCATGTTGTAGCCGACGGTTCCATCGGTCGAAATCAGATGCTGCGTCTCGTCTCCGGAAGTGACGATCCCTACAATGTTTCCGACGCCGGCGAACGACATCAAGCTTTTATCCGCGTCGAACATGGCCACTGCCATCACTGCGCCGCGCGTTGTCTTGATTTCCTGATGCGCACGGCGCAGGACATCCGCGGGCTGGTCGCCCGGGTCAGCTTGAAGAAAAACGCCGACTGCGCGATGGGACGCGTCCGCGGCCATGGGGCCGTGACCCAGGCCGTCGAGAAGGGTAACCCAAAGCTTGCCGCCGACGCAGCGCACTCCCCATGCGTCGCCGCAGATGCCCTGTCCCAGCTTTGGCGTCGATTTGACGCCTAGCTGGAAGCGCTCCGGGTTCGCTTCCGGCGAATTGGCAATTTGCGCCAGCAATACAGTGCCGGCGCCCGTCGCCGAATAAATATCGAAGCGCGTGGAATGCCGCTCGATCGTGCCAAGACCCGCGCCGAGACTGCCGCCGGAAGAGAAGCCATCGGTCATGGCGGACGTGACGTTGGCGATTCCGGGCCCACGATCGAGCGCGATGATTTCCAGAGCTTGCGACGCACCTTCGCGATAGCTTTTGAGCGTTATCTCGCCCTGGCCGGCGTACTTGAGAATATTGGTCGCCGCTTCCGTCACAATGAGCGCCGCGTCAGCCTGACGTTTTTCCGACAAACCGAGCGCGTGCGCCATGTGGATCGCTCGCCGACGCACATCTGCGACACCGCTTTTGTCGGTCAGGCTCAACGTCGCTTCCATTGGATAATGCTCACTCTGGTGCCCTGTCCTACTGCAGATGTAATTTCGAACTCGTTGACGAGCCGGCGCGCCCCGCCCAGTCCAAGTCCCATGCTGTTGGCTGTGCTGAAGCCGTCCTCGAGCGCGCGTTCAATGTCAGGAATGCCAGGCCCGGTGTCCTCGAATACAAGCTTGAGACCGCTGCGGCCGCCTTCCTTGACTTCCGAAATCGTCAGCGTGCCGCCCTTGCCGTGAACCAGCGTATTACGCGCCAGTTCACTCGCGGCGGTGACAAACTTGGTACGTTCGAGCGTACCAAACGCCAATCGCACGGCCCAATCCTGAACAGTCTTGCGCGCGAGATTGACCTGCTCGTTCGAGCGAATGTCCAGTACGACCTCGCTTAGGTTAACGATGGCGGCTCTCCTGCGTCGTCCAGCGATGCGCGGAGTAAAGCCATTCCCTTATCGACATCGAGCGCCGTTCGTATGCCATGAAGCGACATGCCTAGTTCGACTAGCGTAATCGCTACAGCAGGCCGCATGCCTACAAGGACAGTGGCTGCGTCCATGACACGGGCCATCGCTGCAATATGGCCCAGCGTGCGGCCAATGAAAGAGTCAACGATTTCGAGCGCGGAGATGTCGATCAGGACGCCCTTCGCGCGAGTACGCTCGATGCGTGACGTCAGGTCGTCCTGCAGACTCAGCACCAATTCGTCATGCAGCTCGACCTGAATCGACACCAGCAGGAATTCGCCGAGCTTGAGAACTGGAATCTGCTCCATCTCAGTTTTCCTGCTTCGCCGATGCGATCTTACCGACCGCCAGGCCAACTCGCCGCAATGCGACCTTGAGTGCTTCGGCCAAGGTGGCTTTCGTGACCACGTCACCCAGGTCCACGCCGAGGTGCACGATGGTTTGCGCAATCTGCGGACGAATTCCGCTGATGATGCATTCCGCGCCCATCAGACGCGCGGCGGCGACGGTCTTCAGCAGATGCTGCGCGACCAGCGTATCGACCGTAGGAACGCCGGTAATGTCGATAATGGCGATTGCCGCTTCGTTTTCGACAATTGCGTCGAGCAGACTTTCCATCACCACCTGCGTGCGCTCGCTATCGAGCGTGCCAATCAGCGGCAGTGCCACGATGGAATCCCACAGCCTGACCACCGGCGTAGTGAGGTCGAGAAGCTCCTGCTGCTGGCGCTCGATGATCTCCTGACGCGTATGCTGATAGGCCTCGACGGTGAGCAGGCCGAGCTTGTCCAGCGTCAGCGTCAGCTTCCAGATCTCGTCGGCAAGACGGTTCGCGTCCTTCGCGAGTTCTTTACGCAGTGCATCGAACAAAGGCTGTTTCAGCGAAAAAACGAAAGTGGCGGTTTCAGCGGGCGAGAACCCCTGAATCACGCGTTCGCGCGACAAAGCGATGAGATGCGCCTTGATAGGCTGCCACACGTCCCCGATCAATCCTTCGTCGTAGTTGTTCTTTATTGCCTTCGCGAAAAGCGAAAGAAATACCCGCGACGCTTCCTTCGACTCTGCTTCCGAAATCACGCCTTGCCGGGCGCTACTGGCCAACTGGGCTTCGACCCAGCCCTTAAGAATCGAACCCTCATTTTTTTCCAGAATTGCCGCAAGGTTTGTTTGATCGCTCAATCTTCGCTCCCGAGTTAGTTCAATGCTCCACAGCAGGGCCGTATCATACATTGGAGCAATTCGTGTAGTAGCGCTCGTTAAGTTTTTTAATGGCCTATTTCAGAGTCCGTCCGAGTACAAGCTCAGCCACCGTGAATGACACGAAAGAAAAAGTTGACGCACGGAGTGCCAATTGCGGGCTGCGGCGATTTATCTGTTTGCGGCAAGGTTCTTCACCATTTCGCCAAAGGAGCGCAGCAGGTAAATCACGTAAAAATTTCCGTCAATGAAGAAAAAATTGCCACTCGATGTAATTGGGGATTCACGCTGCGGTTATTGAAAATTTGGATCAGCGCTTATGAAATGAGAAGGACACCTGGGTGTCCTTCCGATGCCGGGCGTGAATAGAGGGTCATGGCCGACTACCACCTCATACCGCCGCGAGTAGCCGTCATTTATTCACCATTTCACCTGCAGCCCCAGCAGCCCCAGCAGCCCACTGGCACCTAGGGCTATTCCATCACCAACAAACTTCACCTCACCTGTTAACCACCTTCGCCGGCACGCTAACCGCCAGCAAACCGCCGAGAACCATGAACGCCGCCAACATATACATCCCCGAATCATTCGCCGAGGTCGCCTGCTTCAACCACCCCACAGCATAAGGACTCAAAAACCCCGCCAGATTCCCAATCGAATTGATCATCGCGATCCCGGCCGCCGCGCCCGTCCCCGCGAGAATCGCCGTCGGCAAACTCCAGAACAGCGGCAACGTGGTGAGAATGCCCATTGTTGCAAGCGTGAGAGACGCCATTGCCAGCACGGTGCTATGCGCCCACACCACCGACAGCACCAGGCCAATAGCCCCCGCGAACGCCGGCAACGCAATATGCCAACGCCGCTCGCGCGAGCGGTCCGCGCTTCGCGCAACCAGAACCATTGCCACCACTGCCGCCGCGAACGGAATTGCGGAAAGCAGGCCGATCAGGAAAGCGTCGGTGACGCCCGTCGCCTTGATGATGGTCGGCAGCCAGAAACTCACGCCGTAAAGACCCATCACGAACGAGAAGTAGGTGAGGCTCAGCATCAGCACGCGGCCGCTTGTCAGCACCTGGCGGATCGGCATGTCGTGCTTGGTGGCTTCCTCGGCGGAAACATGGCGCTCCAGCAGTTCCTTTTCTTCCTTCGTCAGCCACTTCGCTTTCGAAATGCGGTCGTCGAGCGCGAGAAAAACAATAATGCCGACGATCACCGACGGAATCCCTTCAAGCAAAAACAGCCACTGCCAGCCGTGCCAGCCGTTCACGCCGTTGAAACTCTTCAGAATATAGCCCGACACCGGACCGCCGATCACGCCCGACAACGCGATCGCCGTCATGAACCATGTCGTCATGCGCCCGCGCCGGTGCGACGGATACCAGTAAGTGAGATACAGAATGATGCCGGGGAAGAAGCCCGCTTCCGCCAGACCAAGCAGAAAGCGCATCACGTAGAACATGGTCGGCGTGGTGACGAACATGGTCAGCATGGAAAGCACGCCCCACGACACCATGATCCGCGCAATCCACACGCGCGCGCCGACCTTGTGCAGGATCACATTGCTCGGAATCTCGAAGATGAAATAGCCGACAAAGAAAATGCCCGCGCCAAAGCCATAAACCGCATCGCTCAAACCGAGGTCGCTCGTCATTTGCAGTTTGGCGAAGCCGACGTTCACGCGGTCCAGATACGCGACCACGTAGCAGAGCATGAGAAGCGGCGTGAGCCGCCAGTTGACCTTGCGGTAGGTCGCCTCTTCGAAAGTGGAAGGCGGCGCACCCGCGCCGGAATGGTGGAGCGGATCTGCGGGACTGGCCATGGTGTCTCCTCTCTTCTTGTGGAATTGAAGTGCCGCGTCGATTCTAGCCGCGCGGCCCGGCTTGTACGTCAATTAAATAAATGCACGGGGAAAACACTGAGCCCGCGCTACACGCAGCGTCCGCCGTCCACTTCAAGACACACGCCGGTGATGAACTCGGCTTCGTCCGAAGCCAGATACAGCGCGGCGTTGGCGATGTCCTGCGGCGTCGAGAAGCGCCCCAGCGGAATGCCGGCCAGAAAGCGCTTGCGGTTTTCAGGCGTATCTTCGACGCCCATGAACTCCGACAGCAGCGCCGTTTCGCCGATCACGGGGTTCACGCAATTCACGCGAATGCGGTCCGGCCCGAGTTCCACGGCGAGCGACTTGCTCGCGATAATCACCGCGCCCTTGCTGCCGTTGTACCAGACGAGTCCGGGACGCGGCCGCACGCCGGCGGTCGACGCGACATTGATAAAACTGCCGCCGCCTTGCTCGCGAAAATACGGCACGAACTCCTGCACGCTCCAGTAAATGCTCTTTACGTTCACCGCATAGACGCGATCGAACTCGGCTTCCGTGACTTCGAGCACCGGCTTGTTGCGATGCGTCGTGCCCGCGTTGTTGACGACGATCTGCACGCTGCCGAAATCTTCGAGCGCCGCCTCGCGCAGCGTGTGCCAGTCCTCGCGTTGCGCGACGTTGCCCGCCACCGCAATCGCCTTGCCGCCCGCCAGCGCGATTTCGCTCGCGACGCGTTCGGCGGCGGCGCCGTTCAGATCGTTGACCACGACGTTCGCGCCTTCGCGCGCGTAGGTCTTCGCGATGCCTTCGCCGAAACCCGAGCCGCCACCCGTGACGATGGCCGTTTTACCTGTCAACCGCATGATGTCTCCGCTGTTTGAGTTGTGAGTGGTGAATTGCACGTGATAACGCGACGAGCCGCGCGGACTAGTCGTGCCGGATCGCAATGGTCTTCAGCACAGTGAAGCCATACAGCGCCTCGAAGCCTTTCTCTCTTCCGTGGCCCGAATGCTTGACGCCGCCGAACGGCAACTCGACGCCGCCGCCCGCGCCATAGTTGTTGATGAACACCTGGCCTGAGCGCACACGTCGCGCGAGACGCATTTGCCGCGCGCCGTCACGCGTCCAGATGCCGGCCACCAAGCCGAATTGCGTGCCGTTGGCGAGCGCGAGCGCTTCGTCTTCATCGGCGAAGGGCATGGCGGCGAGCACCGGGCCGAACACTTCGTCGCGCGCGAGACGGTGGCTCGCGGGCACGTCGCGCAACAGCGTGGGCGCCTGATAGAAGCCGCTTTCCGGCGCTTGTTGAATCACTTCGCCCTGCGCGGCCATCGCGATGCCGTCGTGCTGCGCGTCGGAGAGAAAGTCCCACACGCGCCGTTGCTGCTTCGCGTTGATGAGCGGGCCGCAATCGAGGTCCGCGTGCGACGGGCCGACGCGCAGCGCGTTGAACGCGCCGCTCAGCCGGTCGAGCAGCGGCTCGTAAATGGCGCGGTCGATCAGCACGCGGCTGCCCGCCGAACAGGTTTGCCCGGCGTTCTGCACGATCGCCGACACGAGCACGGGCAGCGCGGCGTCGAGGTCCGCATCGGCGAATACGATTTGCGGCGACTTTCCGCCGAGCTCCAGCGTGACCGGCACATGATTCTCGGCGGCCATTTGCGTGACGAGCTTGCCGGTTTCGGGCGAGCCGGTGAACGAAATATGATCGATGCCCGGATGACGCGCGAGCGCCGCGCCCGCTTCGTGCCCATAACCGGTGACGATATTCAGCGCGCCCGCGGGCAAGCCCGCTTCGGCCGCGAGTTCGGCGACGCGCAACACGGACAGGCACGCGTCCTCGGCCGGTTTGACGACGCACGCGTTGCCCGTGGCGAGCGCGGCGCCCACGCTGCGGCCGAAAATCTGCATCGGATAATTCCACGGCACGATGTGGCCGGTCACGCCATGCGGCTCGCGGATCGTCATGACCGTGTAGCCGGCCTGATAGGGCAGCGTCTCGCCGTGCAACTTGTCCGCCGCGCCGGCGTAGAACTCGAAATAGCGCACGAGGGCGGCCGAATCGGCGCGCGCCTGTTTGAGCGGCTTGCCGGTGTCGCGCGCTTCGAGTTGCGCGAGTTCTTCCTGGCGCGCGGCCACCAGCAGAGACAGCCGGTACAGAAGGCGCCCGCGTTCGGCCGCGCTCGCCGCGCCCCATGGGCCTTCGAAGGCGCGGCGCGCGGCGTGGACCGCGGCGTCGATATCCGCGGCCGTGCCGCGCGCGAGGGTGGTGAACGGCTGGCCGTCCGAGGGATCGAGTACGGCGATCGTCTCGCCGCCTGAAGCGGCGGACCACTCGCCGCCGATGAAGTGTCGGGCTTCTTCCATGCAGACTCCTTGAGTTGTCGCGCGGCCGGCGCGCAAGAAAGGTCAGGCGCACGCGGTGACGCGGTGTTCACAAAGCAGAGGCACAATCGAGAGACGCGAGACGATTATCGCGCCGATCCGCCAGCGGACGCCATCGGCCGATTGGCTATAATGGCGCATTCCGCACTGTCCGGCCGCAGCGCCAAGGTTCGAGGCGAGTTTCACGAGGCAGCCTCCTAGCCCACGCGCCGCATGCCGTGCTCCGAATTCCATCCTGACCAGAGAGCGCTCATGAGCTTCAATCACGTCCCCGCAGGCAAAGATCTTCCGCAAGATTTCAACGTCATCATCGAAATCCCGGCGCAAAGCGACCCGGTGAAGTACGAAGCCGACAAGGATCTGGGCCTGCTCGTCGTCGACCGTTTCATCGGCACCGGCATGCGCTATCCGGCGAACTACGGTTTCATTCCGCAAACGCTGTCGGGCGACGGCGATCCGGTCGACGTGCTGGTGATCACGCCGTTCCCGCTGCTGGCAGGCTCGGTGGTCCGCGCCCGCGCGCTCGGCATGCTGCAAATGACCGACGAGTCGGGCGTCGACGCGAAGCTGATCGCCGTCGCGCACGACAAGATCTGCCCGATGACCGCTGACCTGAAGTCGATCGACGACGTCCCGGCGTACCTGAAAGACCAGATCAAGCACTTCTTCGAGCAATACAAGGCGCTCGAAAAGGGCAAGTGGGTCAAGGTCGAAGGTTGGGCGGGCATCGAAGCCGCGCACAAGGAAATCAGCGAAGGCGTGGCGAACTTCAAGAAGTAAAGCCGCGCAATCAGGAAACGCAAGTTTGCTGACAGAACGCTCCTTCGGGAGCGTTTTTTTTCGCCATTGATTTCATGAGCGCGGCGGGCTTCGCTGCTGGTTTTGACTGAGGAATCTGTCATGGCCGGCGCGCATTCCTTCGTTTGCTGGACTGCGTATTGCTGCCACCGTTCATTCTTTAACCCTACTGGAAGGAGCGGTCATGAATACAACGGCCCGTGGACGCACGCTCGTTTTCGACGTCAATGAAACGTTGCTCGATATTGAAGTTCTCAACCCGTTCTTTGAGCGCGCATTCGGAGATTCACGAGCGATGCGGCAATGGTTTGCCGAATTGATTCTCTATTCCGAGGCGCTGACGCTGAGTGGGAATTACACGCGGTTCGGCCCGTTGGCGGTCGCCGTGTTGAAGATGGTCGCGAAGCTTAGGCAGGTCGAACTGAAGGAGGGCGATGTCGAGGAGTTCAAGTCGACGATGGCGAAATTGCCGCCACACCGCGAGGTGCCCGAGGCACTGGAGATGCTGGCGAGTGCCGGGTTCCGCATGGTGACGTTGACCAACTCAGCCGGCGAATCCGGCAAGGCTTCGCTCGTTCAGGCAGGACTGCATGACTTTTTCGAGCACACGTTCTCCGTCGACGACGTTGCGAAGTTCAAACCTGCGAAAGAGGTGTATGCCTACGTCGCGCGGACCTTGAGCGCGCAGCCATCCGGGCTGCGTCTGATCGCAGCGCACACATGGGACACGCTCGGCGCTCTGGCGGCAGGCTACAGCGCGGCTTTGGTCGCAAGACCGGGCAATGCTCCGCTCGCCATCGGCGCCCAGCCCGATATCGTCGAACCCGATTTGCTGCGCACGGCGAGGCGCATCGTCGAGATTGATCGTTGACTTCGAGGCCGTCTCAGGCAATCCGGCGATTTTGGTACACTGGTCCAAAATTGCTGATGAGGAATCTATGGCACGCCCTATGGAGTTCGACCGGGATGAAGCGGTGAAACGCGCGACCCGTGCTTTCTGGGAGTCCGGTTACGGCTCGATTTCGGCCGGAGAACTGGTGGAACGGATGGGGATTGCCAAATCGTCCTTTTACAACACGTTCGGTTCGAAAGCCGAACTGCTGCGGGAAGCGATTGAGCGCTACACGCGCGACCGCGCAGCGGCGCTGCTGCGTTCAGCTCGCCAGTCGAACGCGCTCGATGTGCTTCGTCATCTTTTGCTCGACGTGGCAAAGCGAAACGACGGCGGAAAAGGCTGTTTGCTTGTGAACACGGCAATCGAGCTGAGCAAGCATCATCCTGAGATGGCCGAGGTGACGCGCAACGGGTTCAGCGAGATGGCCATGACGTTCGAGGCGCTGATCAAGGCAGGACAGGAAGACGGTTGCATCCGGGCGGAGTTGAACGCGAAGCAACAGGCTCTCATCGTTGTCACCAGCATTTCTGGTTTGCGTGTGATGGTTCAGAGCGGCTTTTCAGCCCGGGAATTGAAACCGTTTATCGATACTGTGCTCCAACCCATGGAGCGTTGATTTTTTTTGCCTGTTTTGGACGGATCGTACAAAACAGGTTTTATCGGGGAGCGCAAGACCACGGCGCTTCTACCTCTTTTACAAGGAACTCGCATGAACGACACCGCTACGCTCAGCCTTCCTCTGGTTGCCCCTGACACGTCCGATGCTCGCGCGAAAGAAGTGCTCGAAACCGCTCGCAAGCAGGCAGGCGGTATCCCCCACATGTATGCCTCGATGGCAAATTATCCGGCGCTGCTCGACACGTACCTGCATGGATACCGGCTTTTCCGTTCGGAATCGTCGTTGACATCCGCCGAGCAGGAGGCCGTGTTTCTGGTCATCTCGCGAATTAACGAGTGCACGTATTGCGTGAGCGCGCACAGCATGATTGCAACCAACGTGTCGAAGACGCCGCCCCAAGCCGTGGAAGCGATCCGTTCGGACGCGCCGATCGAGGACGCGAAGCTGCGTGCGCTCGCCGACTTCACGCGCACAATGGTGGTGTCGCGCGGCAATCCCACGTCGGACGAACTGGCAGCCTTCCTTGCGGCCGGGTACACCGAAAAAACAGTGCTCGAAATCATCCTGGCGATAGCCGTGAAGACGCTGAGCAATTACACGAATCACCTGTTCCACACGGAAGTCGACAGCAAGTTCCGCGGCTTCGCCTGGACGCCTGCCGCGCATAGCTGATCAGTAAGCAGGGCCGTTTCGCAGCAAGGCGGCCGGCTGCTATCCCGAAGTGCGAGCGTGTTTTTCAGCGCGAGGTCGCGCAACGCCCACTTGCGCTAGACTGGTCCGAGCAAGCGAAAGGAGACCTGACGCAAGGAGACGTGGATGATACGCAAGACGCTCAATGCCTCGCAGCTTCAGCAGGAGGTCAACCGGCGAATTCACCGGCTGCACGAAATCGTCGAGGATGGCGTGAGGATTCGTGTGCCGCGGCCGCAGTTGCAAGAGGCTGACAAGACGGGTTGCAACTGGAACATGACTCACTTCGGCAACGCGATCGGTTTCGAGCGCGACATCGAGGGCGTGCTCAAGGCCGTGCGCGCGCAATACAACCTCAATACCGAAGTGAAAGACACCGGCAACCCGTTCGGGGACTAACATTCGCACGATTCGCCGATCGAGCCGGTCATGCAAACAACCGCGCGAGCCTGAAGAAGCCGCGCGGTTTTTTATTGGGCCGCCGGCCTTCGCGAAGATGGCCTATAGCCGAAGTGCATCCCGTCGATGCACCGAAGCCATTTCTATAACCAGGTGTAAACCCTTATGATTTGTGGCCCGTGGCGGATTGTCGCGCGGGCCTGGCTGCGACAACGCAGTCTGCAACGAGCGAGCTTTGGGAGCCCACCGTCCGGATGACGAACCGCAAGTCCAACCCGCCGTCTTCTGCGCCGCGCTGGTCCAATCGGCTGTATGCGATCGTCACCACGATTTATCGCAAGCGGCCGGTATGGATGGTGTCGTTCTCGGCGAGCGAGGCGAGTCTCTCCGAAGGCGTGCGCGCGGCGTGCGCGTCCACCGCGATGCTCGCGCTCGGCAATCTGCTGCACGATCCGACGTTCGCGTGGGCCGCGATCGGCGCGTTCTGGACCTGTCTCGCGGATGCCGCCGGTTCCAACCGCGCCCGGTTCGCCTCGATGATGGGCTTCGCGCTGCTCTCCACGCTATGCGGCGGGCTCACCGCGTTCGCCTCGGCCGAGGGAACCGCGGTCGCGGCGCTCGCGGTGCTCGTCTTCACGAGCCTCGGCGCCTTCGGGCGCATCTGGGGCGCCGCGACCTCGCAAGTGACGATACTCGCCGCGACCGCCTGCGTCGTGATGGTCGACCGCCCCATGCACGATGTCCGCGAAGGGCTCGCGTTTCTCGGCGTCTATCTGATCGGCTGTCTGTTCGCGGTGGCGCTCAGTCTGACCGTGTGGCGCATCCAACCGTTCGGGGCGAGCCGGTCGTCGTTGCGCGCGGTTTATCTGCGCCTCGCCGATATTGCGTTCGACAGCGCCCGTCTGCTCCAGCAGCGCAGCACGCCGCGCGAATGGGCCACGCATGCCGCCCAGTTCCGCGCCGACGCGCGCGCCGCGCTCGAGCGCTCGCGCAAGGCGCTGGCCAGCGTGCCCGCGACGCGAACCGGCGCCCGCGAAACCTACGACGCGCTGCTCGGCATGCTGACCGAAGGCGAGGCATTGTTCGCGTATCTGATCGCGGTGACGGGCGCGAGCGAAAAAATGATCGCCGATGCGGGCCGCGCGGCGCGCGCCGCTCGTCTGTTGACGTCCATGGGCGAAATACTGCGCGGCATGGGCGCCGATGCAAACGAAGCGCGCTCCACGCAACTCGCCGGGTCGCGCGCGCGTTTGCGGCGGCTCGCGCAGCGTCTGGAAACCGCGCTGATGGAGCCCGTCAAGCTGAAGTCGGACTTCGAACTGGTGGACTTCGCGCCAGCGGGCGCGCCTGCGTCGCATTGGCGCGACAGCGCGGCCATGGTGCTCGCGCGAGTCGGGTCGACGCTGAAGGCCAATCTCTCGGCGCAGTCCGTCGGCTTGCGTCACGCGGCGCGCGTCGGCGTGACGACGACCGCGGGCTTCCTCGTGATCCGCGCGTTGGGGCTGCCGTTCGGCTATTGGGCGACCATGGCGACGCTGCTGATCCTGCAGCCGTCGATTGGCGCGACGTGGCCGCGAAGCATCGAGCGCGCGGCGGGCAGCATCGTCGGCGGGGTGCTGGCGGCGGCCATTGGTTATGCGATTCATTCGCCGCTCGGCATTTCGTTCGCCGTCTTTCCGCTCGTGATGGCGACCATGGCGCTGCGCCCCGTCAGCTATAGCCTGTTCGTGCTGTTCCTCACGCCGGCGTTCGTGCTCGTGGCCGACTTCGCGACGCCGGGCGCGAATGAATTCGTGTTTGCGGTGACGCGCCTCGGCAACAATGTGCTCGGCTGCGTGCTGGCGCTGCTCGCGACCTTCTGCTTGTGGCCAACGCGTGAAAAGACCGACTACCGCGCGTTTCTGAGCGACGCCGTGCGCGCGAATCTCGCGTATCTGAATGCGGCGCTCGGTTCGCCTCGTCAAAGCGAGAAGGACATGGAGCGTTTGCGCCGGGCGGCGGGCCTTTGCAGCAATAACGCCGAGGAGGCGATCGCGCGGATTCGCCTCGAAAAACTCGAAGATTCGATGGTCGACACGGTCACGCTGACGGTGCTGAGCGTGCTGCGCAAGATGGCGGGCACGGCGACGCAGTTTCGGCTGAGCGCGAACCGGCATGTTGTGCCCGATGAACACGGCGAGCTTCGCGCGTGGATCGCGGCGGTGAGCGCGGATATCGAAGCCGCGTTGAACCGGACGATTCCGCCGCTGCGGCGCGAGTTGCCCGCGCGCGAGCGATTGACGTCGCTGGAAGCCGACGCGGTCGGCGAACTCGCGTTGATGCGGCGGCTTCTTACCGAGCGCATGCGCGAAGCGCGCGGCTAGGGCGCGCCGCTTTGTTCGGCGGGCGCGGGCTCATGCGCGAATTAAGGCGGGGGCTAAGGCGCGACCCCAGGCGCGGACTCGGACTCAGCCGCGACCTCAGCCGCGACCGCAGCCGCGACCGCAGCCAGCGGCACGACCGAGTCGAGCGTCCGCGCGCCTGCCGCGAGCGAGCGCTTTTCCGAAGGCGTCAAACGCTTCACCCAATACTCGGCGCGTGAAGCGCTGGAACGGTCCGCCAGTTCGAACGATGCCAGCACGCGCACCGGTTTGCGCGAGCGCGTATAGCGCGCGCCCGCGCCGCTCACGTGCTTGTGAAAGCGCGCCTGAACGTCGGTGGCGATGCCGGTATAGACGCTGCCATCCGAGCATTCGAGCAGATAGAGAAACCACGCCATAAACGCGCGTCAGCCTTTGAACGGATTGTGTTCGCGCAGCTCGTCCACATACGCGTGGATGCTGTTCTTTTCGTTGTCGAGGAAATGCCCGACCGCATCGGCGAAAGCGGGGTGCGCGAGCCAGTGCGCCGAGCGCGTGACAGTCGGCAGAAATCCGCGCGCCATTTTGTGTTCGCCCTGAGCGCCGCCTTCAAAGGCGCCGAGCTTTTCTTCGATGCAGAATTCGAGCGGCTGATAGTACGCGGTCTCGAAGTGCAGGCACGGCACGTGTTCGAGCGCCCCCCAGTAGCGGCCGTACAGCGTGCCGCCGGTTTGCGCGTCGCGCTGATACACGACGAGCGAGCTTGCGATCGGCTTGCCGTCGTATTCGGCGATCACGAGCAGCAGATTCTCCGGCATGGACGCGCCGATCATCCGGAAAAAATCGAGGTTCAGATACGGACTCGAAAAGTGCTCGCGATACGTTTGCCGATAACACTTGCTGAAGAAGCGCCAGTCCGCGTCCTGAATGTCCTCGCCGCGAATGCGGCGCATCGTGATGCCGGCCTCGTGAACCTTGCGGCGTTCCGCGCGAATGTTCTTGCGCTTCTTCTGTTCGAGCGTGGAAAGGAAATCGTCGAAGTCGCGGTAGCCGTCGTTCAGCCAGTGAAACTGCACGCCTTCGCGTTGCATCATGCCCATGTCGGTGAGCGCGCTGGCTTCCGTTCCGGTTGGAAAGAGCACATGCAGCGACGACACATCGGCTTGCTCGGCGAACGCCATCAGCGTGGCCGCGAGATGCCGCAAGGCATGCGGGTCCGCGCTGAGCAGACGGTTGCCTTGCACCGGCGTGAACGGCACGGCGCACAGGAGCTTCGGGTAATACGGCAAACCGTTGCGCTTGTAGGCGTCGGCCCAGGCCCAATCGAACACGTATGTCGTAGCTCTACCAGTGGCCGTTCGTGTCCGAGTAGGGTTTACATGCATTGAATCTTTAAGATTTCGAAGGCGACCGCAGGGCGCCGAGCTGCTTTTGGGTTGAGGGCAAGCATGCCCGAAACCGGGTGGGGGTCTGGGGGAGGGGCCGAAAAAATATAACACAACCTGCTGAAAATACATTGGGGTTTTATTGATTTAGGCTCTACTGTTAACCCATCCCAATGACTGGCCGCGGAGATGAGGCGATGAAAGTAACTGCTCCGACTATTCCAGACGTCATTATCGAATCCGACCGTGATTGTCGCGTTTATGATTATTTGGTTCAGACATGTGGAATCGCACGGGTTACTAATGCAAGGAATCAATTGCCAGGTGGGACGCGGCCTTACGTCTCGAATCTGGCGAAGAAGCTTGGCGTGACGATTCCGGACGCCGTCGTTATTACCCCGAGGGAGGAGGCTAGACGGCATCTCGCTGAAATAAAGAAGATTATCCGACCTGTTTAATAGTCGACGTCAGTCTTTGCGGGTCTGAGTCGGGCCGCGCGGCACCGATTATCAGGTTTCCCCAACTGCGTCAGTGCCAAGCGCGGTATTGGAATATCAGTTCGCTCGTGCGGATTTTCCCGGGATAAATCCAGCACGTTCATCTGCTTTCGCGTCTTCGCCTGCAAACCACTGATAATGAACTTCGGCGGCGATTTCGGTAGGCGGCTCTTTGTTTTCTATCACTATGACCTGTATATCTTTTGAGGTCTTAGCGAGTGACTCCCAGAAAGCTGCTTCAATACCTGCGTCAACCTGTCCGTTTTCTCCTTTCACAGTCTGGTTCTTTTTCTTCTTATAGCTTGTAAGCGGCGAGTCGATAACAATCAAGCCGGGATGCGGGCGATTGTTTTTTGCAGTGTATCGCAGAAGGCCAATAACAAACGCAGCGTATAGGACTGCCCGGACACCTTTACCGGAGGACTGGCGCGGCTTCCCATCGACAATAATGTCGAACGCCTTTTCATCGAATTCGACACATGGAGTTCCTTTCCATGCCCACTCGACTAGGACAGCTTGAATCTCCGCGCAAAATTCCTCGAGCTCTTTCGGCGGGATGCCGGCCCAGGTTTGCTTTGGCGCGCCACTCTCGGCGAGGGCGGAATTAATATCATTTTGGAGTTTGACCAAACTTTGCCAACGTTCTCGTTCGACTCGCGTAGCCTCACGTTCGGTGTGTCGACTCACGAGTTGCTCAAGGCGCTGCGTCGTGAACTCCAAACGTGGGGCCAAAGTGCGACTCAACTCGGTATTCAACGATTGGAGTTCTTTGTCGATGGTGCTTTTTTCACCTTCGACCAAGCCTTGACGAACCTCAAGGTCGCGAATCGCCGCCGCTAAGTCGGTTCGATGCGCGTGTATTTTTGCAGCTTCGGCCACAGCTGACTCTCGTATTGGTCGAGCGGCGGAATCCGGACTGTGCGAGTGGCCGGGTACCATTATCTGGTCACAAACAGGACAAGGGACATCCTGAAGCGCATCGAAATAGAAAGAGCTTTCGGAAATGAAGTCCAACCTGTCCAAGTCAGAGGTGTACCGCTCGTCCAGCAGTCGATACCTCGAAAGAAGTTCACGGATGCCGAGCAGCTGAGAATCGGTCTTCAGGATATTGCGAGTTGCTTCTTGTGACTGTTCTTGGAGTGCGTCCCGAGAGGTGGCAAGATTCTCTAGTTCGCCGGTCAGGCTACCAATCAACGTGTCTAGCTCTGTATCGTCTGTCGACACACCCGACACACCCGACACACCCGACACACCCGACGCACCCGACGCACCCGACGCACCCGACGCACCCGACGCACCCGGCGCACCCGGCGACGCGAAGCGCTCGTTCAGAGGTTGCAGCATCTCGTCAACAAGTTCGAGCTTTGCCTTCAGTCGCGCCTTCACGATTTCGTTCTTCTCACCGGCGGCGACGCTTCCATCGTCAATCCCAGTCAAGACGTACGAAAGCGCGCGTTTCCGGGCCGTGTCGCCGAATGCGGGCTTCCCCGTTACAGGGGAGTATTGGTCGATGACAGAGACTTCGTCGATGAGGAATAGCGGCTCAATCGTCCGGATGGTAAAGCGTTGAGTTTCGCCACCAACATTCTTCCGGAGGCGAGCTTCGTTGATGTCCGCAAACGGCAGCAGGACCGATGTGACGTCGGGGCCTTTGCTCAGGCCTTTTCTCGTCGGCGCTATCGGCTCACCATCTCCCGAAATATCATCGATGGGTACCCGATATGCCATCAGATTGCCGCCATTCGTCGGGCGCACCAATGTGATGGTTTCATCGTTTGAGTTCACGAATTCGACGGCGAGGTGCGTGTACGGCACCGCTTCGTCGACATGCTTCAGCTTATCCGCTCCAAGGATGAAGTTGATGCATTCCAGGAGAAAGCTTTTTCCAGTGTCAGACTCGCCCGCGAGCACGTTGGCGCCGCTGTAGAACTGGACGATTGCGTCTTCCAGCCCAGCTCCCCGGAGCAGAATCTTTCTGATTTGAAGCATAGTCAAAGTTCCAGTAAATCAACGGCGGTGAGGCGGTCGAACTCTGTGCCCCATCGTCCCACGTTTTGCGCCATGAAAGCCTCGAGTTCCTGGTCGGTGTAACGACCAAACCGGTCGACTATCCAGTTCGCTCTCACGCCCAACTCGTGCGCGTAGGCAGATTTCAGTAGCTTGAGGAACGCGGCCGTCATATCGGTAGCCCGGTACAGGAAACCTTGCGGGGCAAAGACGATTTCAATCAATTCCTTCGCCAGCATCTGGGTCAGCCCAGTGTGGATGACATTCCGCTTCACGAGCAGCTCCGTACCTCGATGGGGCATTGCCGGATGCAAGCTGGCTGGACCATCATCCACGTCACCGGAGTGGACAAGCAGGTAGTCGTAAGATACAAGCCGCTGAAGGTCCATTGCGTGACCGTGTGCCGCGTTGAGGATGAACAGCGTCCGGAGCCCATACTCCAGAGCCGAGTTGAACGGGCGGACTTGAGGCATTCGGATTGGCTTGTCCGCCCTATTCATGGATTGCACCAATCGAGAATGTCTTCGTTCGCCATCTGGTGGCACATGCCTTCACGGTCTTTACTGCTCACGTGGGGTGCCAGCGGGTGTGGTCCAAGTTGAATCGCTTGGGCGGCGGTCACCGTCGCCTTCAGGCGGTCCATCGGACTTCCGTTGGCGTCGGTGTATTGGTGGTACAGCCCGTCGCTGAATTCGGTCAGCAGCGAATCGAAATAGGCCTGGTCCGCCATCTGGTCTCGAGCCAGCTCTTTGAGTCCTTCCGCGCTGTAGAACACCAGTCGAGAGCGCTCGAATAACCGCGCGTGACGATGGCTATGCTTGAAATCTGCTGCGTCAACGACCTTCGTGCCAAGAGCGTCGCCGATTACGCTGTACAACTGTTCGATGTACCTCGTCTCGTTTGCTGCGACCGTCGATGGCGGCGGGGGAGGCGGAGGCCTTTCCAGCAAGGGTGCGCCGAACACCGTCAGGTGATATTTGGTTTGAGCGTGCTCGGCGATTAAGTCGTGAGGCTGCTTCGCGGAGAAGATGCTGAAGTCGAAGCTCAAGATGTGCTTCTTGAGCTCGGGAGTGAGCGCGATGGTCTGCTTCGAAGTTATGGACTTTGAGTAGTCATCCCAAGAATCAACCATCTTATTCTGAAGGTCGGCCGGCACGTCAAGCAAGTCTTGGAACGGGGAGGTGACGCCCTTGTGCGTCACGAAAGAATAGCTTTCGGGCGCCGTGTAGTCGCCGATGTGCGTGTAATACAGCACCTTCGCTATCTCGATGCCCGCTTTCGACAAACCGAGGTTGGCGTCATAGTGCTTGCATTGGTAGAGCTGCCAGCGCCTTGGGGTCACGTTCGATGCGTCGAGCCAGACGACAACGTCTCGACCTTTATCCCCAGAGCCTCCCCGGACTTGTACCTCGACCGCATTGATTTGCTTTGCGAGGAAATCGCTCGCCCACTCGAGCGTGAATCGCTCGAAGTCGTCGGCGCTGAATTGGGCTAGGCGGTCCAGTGGGGCGACAGGAAGGCCAACTCCCAAGCCCAGCATTCGAGCATTGGCACCGGGCCAAGGTGTTGGCGACGGCAATGCGGATAGCGCGACGTTCCCGCTTGCTTTGGTGGTCTTTGCCAAAGTCCCCTCGGATATATGATTTTTCGGTTTCAACAAATCTTACTTGAACGAAGTGCATGCGAGAACGCCACGCATTCATTCGTGCCTGCTATGCAACCGAGCGAGTCCGATTGCCGGCCAGCTCCTTTAGCGGGCAGGCTTTCACAACTTTGGCCCAAGCTCCAAAATTACAAATCTTTCGCTCCGGCCAATCTCTGACCCTTGTGGTGCCGGACGACCTCTCTATCGTTTGGTCCACCACGAAACACCCATACAGCCTTTGAGACCTCTGCGCGGTTAAGGACCCAAGAGAACCACCGGGTCGACTTCGAGACCCTGAGCAAGTCTTTGGAGATTATCGACGGAGACGTTAGTTGCCGAACGCTCGACCTGACTGACATATGTCCGGTGAAACCCACATAGGTCGCTGAGCTGTTCTTGTGATAGTCCCTTTTCAGCACGCAGCTTGCGTACAGTGCTAGCAACGCGCCGGCGTAGGTATGGGTCGAATTCTTTGCGCTCAGTATTGGTCATGGACCGGAATTTCGCCTAACGCGGAAATTCCGTCTACCGGCTATACGTCTACCGTTTTTTAGTCTACTGGGTATACATCTCATTCGAACGTGTCTATCATAACGCTGTGTTGTCGCTCCAACACCGGCGGATGGGCCGCGGGCATGCGCTGCAAACCTCTTTTCACGCTATACGAGGCGGGTATGGAATCCAGAAGAAGTAATGCGAGGCGCAGAGCCGTGATGTCGCGTTTGGAGAGCATCATGCATGCTACGGCGGGCAATACCGTTCCAGAGACTCAACCGATAACGGAGTCGGCCGCTGCGGCCAACATCGATTCTCTGGACATACTGGAAGTGCTTTTCATGCTCTGCAAAAAGGACGGGCTTCAGGTGACGGGCGACCCAAAAAGCGCGTTTGCGCATTTTGATTCGGGCACGCGCACCCTGCACGTGTACGCGCGGAATATGAACGCGGTCGACATCTCCTCGGACCCGAAAGCCACCATGCTTGCGGCCCTGGACTACGCCCAGGTGCAGGGTGCTAGCTTCGAGGTGGGTGACGGCTTCGCTGTCTGCACGGTAAAAGGCGTTACCGCTCACGGGTACACGTATGGGGAGGCTGCCGTGCGTGCACTTGCAAAACTGAAGGCGTCGCCAAGGTCCCAGACATCGACAGCCGAGACATAACGCAGACCCTGCACTAGGGGCGAGAAGGCGCTCCAGATGGCGGGTTTCGGAGTTCGAGGGATTGACGGATTGCTCAGCAGTCGACCTTGGCGCGATACGTTCTCTAACCAACTCTTGCCGCCATGAATCGAATCACGACCAAAAGAGTTGCAACGCCGCGGCCGTCTCACCAAAGGCGAGACGCGCCTTCGCCGGAAGAAGCGCGGCTTGCGCGGATAGACCATGCGATTCATCGTGCGGTCGTTGCTGCTGTCCTGGTTGACCCAATAGGCGCCATGGCACTTCTCGACATCCCCGATGAGGAGCTAGGCCGGCTAATCAAATATCGTGTGTGGCAAATCGTCGGCGCGGCAACCATTCTCAATCTCGACATCCAGTCGATGCGTGAAGAAGAAGAGAAGCTACGCAAGCGAGCTAGCCGTATCTCGAAATCGCAAACACCGCACGAAGATTTGACACAGAGCGCCTTGGAGGGCTCGCAGCATAGCCCCCTTGTGCGCGAAGGAAAATTGCTACCCGCACAAGACTACTGCAGGGCAACAGGTATCACGGAGAAGAAGCTAAACAAGTATCTCGGGTCAGCGCGAATCTTCAGCGTTGAAATGGCGCAAGAGACGTACATCCCGGCGTTCTTTCTTTCATCATTGATTCACCGGGATGCCTTCGCGAAGGTCATACGTCGATTGGGCATCGCTACATCGGGACTGGATAAATGGCATTTCTTCACCACACCAATCGCAGACCTTAGAGGCTCCACGCCGCTCCAAGTCCTCGCGATGAACGACGTCACCGCAGTGGCTAAGGCTGCCGATGGTTTTGCGAAGCACATAGCCTCCGAGTCACCTAGGCTGTGAAGGATTTTCTACGCCTCGTTCTTCAAAATGCGTGGTTGTTGGTCGTACCGGCAGTCGGGTTCGTGCTCAGCTTGGTCGTTCTGCGCACCAAAAGGCGATACGTGAAAGAAGGTGTTTTGTTTAGACGCTTGTCTACTGCAGAGCGCGCCAACCGCCACCCAAAATCAACGGAAGAAGAGATGAACGCGGATAGCCACATCGACCTCGAAATTGCGCTTCGCAAGTTCCACGAGTTGGGTTTGGAGGACGGGGACTTAGGATATGCCTACTGGCATGAAGTCGGACAGTTGTTGAAACGAGCGGCCGGCATGCAGTCGCGAATAGATGAGCTCAGGAAAAAATTAGAACAATGTCGCGCGAGGCCCAGCAAAGCGGATTAATACGAAAGCAACGCCGGACGCGAGGACGCTTCAATGAAGGAAGGAATTGGTGCGGAAGAGAGATTGTTCAGAAAATCGGACAAGCCGTCTGAGGACTTGAGTTGCAACTGGCACTATAAGAAGTCCCCGAGCTACAACGACTTTGCCTCGACAAATGTATCTGGGAAATGGTGCATCTTTATGAGCCCCACCGACGTGGACGAGGCGTGGAGCAAAATCAGTGGTGCTATCGAGAATGACCAGCTGATATGTGCCAAGGTGTCCACCGCTCTGCGCAGCATGGGTCGCGATGGGCACGTCATCTGTGTCTACACGCGTGACTGGGCCGATAGGCAGGACCTCATGCGTGCCCGCGAAGTGCTGCGGTCGCTGGGCCTCGTGAAGGAGCTCGGCTACAAGCGTGACATTGATACACGGAATAGGATTTACGGCGCTGGCGAGTGGTACCTCCGTGCATAGTCTGAGCCGCGCAATCTAACTGGACAGCCACAATGTCGACGAACGCGAAGATTCTACCGCCGCCTGACGCCGACGATTTCATGTCCACCGCCGAAGCCGCGAAGCTGCTATTCGTGTCCCGTCCACATGTCGTGAAGCTGCTCAAGCAAGACAAACTCAAGCTTCACCACAAAGCTGGGAACATACGATTCCTGACGAAGGCGTCAGTGCTGGCCTATCAGGCGCACCAGCGTGCTGCGGAAGAAGCCTACCAAGCTTCAACAGGTGACAACGAATGAGCGGAATCTAAAGGAGTCTACCCGTGTCCGATTCGCAAGGTGAGGAGCTGGAGAAAGCTGTCGCTTGGCTGCGAGAGGCAGACGGTTTGCTCATCACAGCTGGCGCCGGCATGGGCGTCGACTCGGGCCTTCCTGATTTCCGTGGGCAGGAAGGTTTCTGGCGAGCGTACCCCGCGCTTCGGCATCAAGGCCTCTCGTTCGAGGACATGGCAAACCCAGCAAGGTTTGCGGAGCATCCGGAACTTGCATGGGGCTTTTACGGGCACCGATTGAGGCTTTACCGGTGCACCGTTCCACACGAAGGCTTCGCGATATTGCGCCGATGGGCTGACCGCATGAGTCATGGGGCGTTCGTTTTCACGAGCAATGTCGATGGACAGTTCCAAAAGGCCGGGTTCCCGGAACACCGTGTGCACGAATGCCATGGGTCGATTCACGCACTCCAATGTCTGGAGACATGTACGGACGAGACGTGGTCGGCGAGAGATTTTCATCCGCTCGCAATTGAAACAACCTCCGAGTTGGAGAGCCCGATGCCCCGTTGCCCTCGTTGTGGCGCTCTCGCGCGTCCGAATATCCTGATGTTTGGAGACTGGGGTTGGGTTGGCCTTCCCTATGAGAAACAGCAGCAGCGACTCGCAGCTTGGATTTCTTCAGTGTCGAAGCTTGTTGTGGTCGAAGTTGGTGCCGGGAAAGCCTTGCCGACGGTACGACGTTTCAGCGAACGATTCTCGGCGCAGAGGCTCATTCGAATCAACCTTCGGGAGTCGGACACGAACCCGTCGCATGGAGTTGGTTTACAAGGCCCCGCCGCTGCAATGCTCAAAATGCTTGACGCCCAGTTGTGAGTTTTCGTAAATCACAGTCAACCGCATAGTGCGGGTACACCTCGGCAGCCAGGTGTTTGCGCTCCGCTGGGCGAAATGGCGCGCAGGGCGACGACATGCGAGGCGTGTCCGGTGGTCACACCGACTCGGCAGTTGCCACAGCTATAGAGAACGACATGACAGACCGACGCGTGCCTGATGATTTTCCGAGAGAGCCGGACCCAGGTTCTGTAACCGGGGTTCAACCAAAACTTCTCGTTCGCGAAGTCGATGGGCGCTATCAAAGCGGTCTCACGGAGGAGGAACTGTGGGTACGTTACGACGCGTGTGAGGACCTTGCTGGTCAGCTATCCGCGTATGTCTCACGAAAGATTAATACCGCTGGTCTGTCGCCAGACGTGGCGTTGACGCGGGCCGAGAAAGGCGTGAGATTGAAGGTCGACGCTGGCGAGTGGGACTTCTCCCAACGTGAGGTGGCTTGGGTTATGAAGCGCACGCGGGAACTGCTACCGGCTGCGACCGATGACTAGCGAGCCCATCCGTTGGGAAAGCCGACGCAGCCGACGGAAACAGCAGGTTCTATTCCACGGCTACCTCGGTAACACTTATCCTGCGCAGAATCGCGCATTGTAGCTGGTAAATTCGGAACGAGTCGTCCTCTGCGTGCGAGCCGTGCCGTAGGGAGCTGATGGTGATAGATGTAACTGCGAGATAAACGTGGCGGGGCTCGAACTTAAGCCGACGCGCTGCACTGACGAGCAATCTCTGCGACAGAGTATGCGAGACAAGTTACAGCAGGACATTCCGTTCCGGTTATGCAATCAATCTATGTCAGTTATCCAGCATTAGCCGATTCCGGCCACGGTCTACCTTGGTTACAGCCACTTTGCAGTAAGCTGGCCATGGAGGACCATACTCTCAACGCACAGCCGTCCGGCTTTTGCGTTCAACCTGCGCACGCCGCACGCAACTGCTGGGCACACATCGCGGAACATTCTCGCGGCACATCGAACTCCGAAGCGAATGTGCAAACTTCATTAGCCTCTGGAGGCTTCAATGCATCGAGCGGTCGTTAAAGCATTTGAAAGTCCACCTGTTATAACTTTCGAAACGGCCGAGAGGCCTGCTCGGGCGGAAGGCGAGGTTGTATTGCGCGTGACTGCCACGGCGCTCGGCTTTGTCGACGGACTGATTGTCCAAGGCAAGTATCAGCTGAAGCCCGACCTTCCGTATGTGCCCGGAGGTGAAATAGCCGGAGTCGTCGTAGATGTGGGCGATGGCGTGAGAGGCATCGCTACAGGAAGCAGGGTTGCGGTTTGGCAGTTTGGTGGTGGCCTTGCCGAGTATGCAGTCGCGAAGGCCGAAGACGTAATTGCTCTGCCCGATGGTATTGACGACAGCGTGGCGGCTTGCGCTCTCGTCGATTACCTGACGGCTCACTATGCTTTGTTCGTGCGGGGTCGCCTAAGGCCCGGTGAAACGGCGCTGGTGCTGGGAGCCGCGGGCGGAGTCGGGCAGGCTGCGGTTCAGCTTGCATCCTCTAAATCCGCCAGAGTGCTAGCCGTTGTCTCGTCGCAAGATAAGGCGGCGAGGGTTTTGGAACTTGGCGCCACCGAGACCGTTGAACTGGAACCAGACGGTCCTGCATTGCGCGACCAACTCCGCGCAATGTCTGTAGACGGGGCGATTGACGTGATTGTCGACCCTGTCGGAGGCGCAACTTCGGAGGCGGCGTTTCGTTCACTCGCCAAGGGAGGTCGACATCTCGTTGTGGGCTTTGCGTCCGGGACCATACCGAAGCTGCCGACGAATCTTGCGTTACTTAAATCGGCGAGTCTTATCGGAGTGGATGTCCGGCATTTTTTCGGCGCTCACAAACAGGAGGCGCTTGCCGCGGCCGGCGGGTTGTTCCAGCAATTTGCGAATAAGTCGTTCCAGCCAGTGGCGTACATCGAGCATTCGTTGGACGAGGCGCAACAAGCATTTGCGATGCTCGCTAAGCGGAGCAGACTTGGCAAAGTCTTGGTCAAGCCATAGGTAGTCGTCAAGGCGTACCGAAGGCCTCGGTCATCAGAAAGTCAGTCAAGCACTTCGCGTGCAGCGGGGCGCCCATTCCTGTTCTCTTAGACCACGACCGATTCCCAGTCCCATGCATTCGAATCGCTTTGATTGCGGAGCGAGCAGGATTTGTCGGCAACTCCTTTCGACTTGTCGGAGTACGCGCTGACCAGCTTGCGACCGTCACGGTCGCAACGTGGATGCTTAGATTTCGCATTGGCCGATGGCGTCTGCGAGACGGTTTTCGGACCGCGCAGCCAATGCCACCTGATAGTCGCCGCGAACTTTTGTGCGCTTGCATAGAGTCAACATCAAGCTGGAACAACCTCCTTAGCCTGTTGGAAGGTCGCATTCGAGAAACTATTGACCTGCGGCCCGCATTATCGCCTGCCCAGGACCGTCACGATGCTGGGCGAGGAGGCCCGCCGCCACGCGTAGCACTTCCGGATGCTGGACCATGCCCAGATGACTCACGTCTTCCACTTCGATGTTGCGGTGGTTCGTTGACCCGGTCGACACGCATGCTTCCCACGCAACAATGCCGTCCGTTTTCGAGTAGACCGAAGCCCATGGGACAGGCACATCGGCATCGGAGCGGCGCGTTGAAACCTGGCTCATTGGAGCAATGCCGCTGCTGAGCATGTTCAGCAGCCATCCGACGTGGGTGGCTTCCCAGTTGTCGGCAACAGGTGTAGCCAGCGTGATGACCTGGCGCACAAGTTCTGGATGTTTCGCCGCTAACTCACGGGCGTAGATACCTCCATAGCTCCAGCCGACCAGAGAGACCGAACTTCGATGCCACGCATGTATCTGCTTCAGATGGTCACCCAGGCGTTCGAGCATTAGGTCATGGTCGGCACCTGGCCCGAAATTGACACCTTGTTCCCAATCGTGAACTTCGTATCCCACTTGCTGCAGACGATTGCGCAGGTCCGACGTCGCGGCCCCGTTGACACCTAGCCCGGGGAACACCAGTACCGGGTGACCGTCGCCCGGCGGCAATGGGACAGCGAGGGGAGCCATACCGGCAATGTAGTCGGCTGCCGCGCGAAGCGGTTCAAGAACGAAGAGTGTTGCTGACGGCGGCGTGAGTTCAACCCGTTTCATTGCATCTCCAAGAGCGCGAGTTCGTGCGACACGTCAGTATGCACCACAATTGCTGCGGTGCAGCATGAATTTAAAGAGTCAAAGCGGGAGGCCACCTTGCTGCAGGAGCCATCTTGCTACGCTGTACTGAAGCGGGAATGAAGGCAAGTCACAAAAGACGATGGGCAAAATAAGAATTTGACTTCACTAGAATTGCGGCTATCATGAAATCGAATTGCTGCACCGCAGCATGTGAACGGGGCGACATCCGGCCCTGCCTTTTTTGGAGTCGAATATGACCAACCTCATCCCCGAACAAACGATTGTTGCATCCAAGGCAAGCGTCGACACAGCCTTCGGTCTGGCGAGCAAGGTTTTTCAAGGATTCGAAAAGCTCGTTGAACTTAATGCGCAGACGGTCAGGACGACGCTTGCCGAGGCGCAAGGTTTCGCTGCCAAGTCGCTCACTAGCAATGCGCCGCAAGCAGCGTTTGCAGTTGAGGAAGACCAGCTACGCGCCGGTTTTCAGAAGACTCAGGCCTATTGGACACACGTGAAGGAAATTGTGTCGAGCATCCAGGCTGAATTCACCGCGGTGGGCAAAGCGGTCCTCAAGCAACCTTCATTTGACGCGAAGGCGTGGTTCGACAACATGTCGAAAAATGCATTGCCGGGCAGCGACGCGTTTCTGGCCGTCTGGAAGTCGGGTCTGGGCGCGGCTAACCAGTCTGCTAGCGCGGCGTATGCAACTGCCACGAAGTCGGCTACAAAGACTGTCAAAACCGCGGTCAGCGAAGCGTAGTATTCGCTCGTGCCTGGAGACCTTAACACTGGCGCGAGAAAGTCTGCGAGTGAGCTCGACAATGAAGCTCCAGGTCGAGTAGCAGGGGAAGGAGTCCCGGTCTTCGGACCGAGACTCCCAAAACGAAACGGGGAATAGCATCCTGCGTGTGCAAAGTCTTAGCGCATAAGCCTGGCGGTCCAGACACCCGAAGAAACGGCTGGCAGCAATTAACGCGACATGTACGCCGTTACCTCTTCGGGAGTTTCGTAGATATAGGTTGCGACATTGCGACGTTGCAGCGCGTCACCTAGTTTCATCCGGAGAAAGCTGCTCGTGGTGTATCGGGTCACATCCGAGTAAAAGCGGGAGACGAGCCCGGTCACCATATCCGAATAGGCGTCGATGACCTCCGGAGCTATCGAAAAGTTGTCATAGTTCACGATAGCGTGGGGACGTACCTCGAGTCCGGACAGAGCCAATTCAACCTCGGAGCGAATAGCCTCCACGTCCTCTTCAGTCGCGACCTTGTGCCCTTCGAAGTTGATGAAGAACATTTTTTTATCCGCGTCGTAGCTGAAGCGCTCACGAAGTCGCAATCGCAGAAGCACGCTTCGCAGTCCCATCGGCTTGCTTTCGAAAATACGGGCGTCCATGAGGCGCGGCGGCGACTTCATGATGGGTGCGAAGCCCATCTGTGAAATGATGTCCGTCTGCAAGTCGACTCCTGGCGCAATTTCCACGAGTTCAAGGCCGCCCGGACTCAGAGAAAAGACACAGCGTTCCGTAATGTACAGAACAGGCTGGTGGCGCTCATTCGCGTAGCGACTGCCGAACGTGCGATGTTCCACCTCGTCCACGAATTTCCGACAGACGCTGTCCCGAAGAATTGTCAACCGACCGTCTTTAATACTCACATCGAGGTTGCCGGCGTTAAACGTGCCGAGAAAGACCACCTTCTTCGCGCTCTGAGAAATATTGATGAAGCCGCCCGCACCTGCCAGCCTCGGGCCGAACTTGCTCACATTAATGTTGCCTTCGCGGTCAACCTGAGCCAGTCCGAGGAATGCAATGTCCAGGCCGCCGCCGTCATAAAAGTCGAACTGGTACGGCTGGTCAATGATGGCGTCAGTATTGGTCGCGGCGCCAAAATTCAGTCCACCCGCAGGTATCCCGCCGATGACGCCAGGCTCCGTCGTCATCGTGAAGAGGTCGCACACCTTCTCCTCGTTGGCGACGCTCGCTATGCCTTCCGGCATCCCAATTCCAAGATTCACCACGCTGTTAGCCATCAGCTCGAACGAGGCTCGTCGCGCTATGACTTTCCGCTCCGTCAACGACATCGGGGCAATCGAGCCAGCCGAAACGCGAAGCTCGCTTGCGAAGCCTGCACTGTACGGTTCGGCAAAGGTCTGCCAGTGATTTTCGGGCTTCGCGACCACAACACAATCGACCAGAATGCCGGGTATCTTGACCTGTCGAGGATTCAGCGTGCCAGACACTGCAATTCGCTCTACCTGAACTATCACGATGCCACCGGAGTTACGTGCGGCCATAGCGATTGAAAGCGACTCGAGGGTGAGCGCTTCCTTCTCCATCGTTACGTTCCCGTTTGCGTCGGCCGTGGTGCCGCGCACGATAGCGACATCGATGGGGAATGTCTTGTACAGAAGACATTCAGCCCCGTTGACAGATGTGAGGCTCACCAAATCTTCCGTCGTTTTGTCGTTGAGCTTGCCGCCGCCGTTTCGAGGGTCCACGAACGTACCGAGTCCGACTGTCGACAGGTGGCCAGGACGATGCGCCGCGATGTCTCGAAACAGCTGTGAAATTACGCCTTGCGGGAGGTTGTAGGCTTCGATGTGGCCTTCGACAGCCAGGCGTTGAAGCTTCGGCACAAGCCCCCAATGGCCACCGATTACTCGCCGAACAAGTCCTTCCTGAGCTAGGTGATTCAGACCTCTCCCGGCGCCATCGCCCTGACCACCCGCATAAACGAGCGTTAGGTCTCGAGCCACATCCTTGCCGTTCTGGCCTGAGTCAAGAAACAGCTGCTCCAGCGCGACCGCAACTTCTTCTGCGAAGCCTATGCCAACAAACCCACCGGTTGCGACCGTATTGCCGGGACGAATTAGCCTGACGGCCTCTTGTGCACTGACGATTTTGCCGCGCGCGACGTTGCTCGTCGCCGCGGGAAACGGATGTTGAAATCCTGCGCTCATGATGTCTCCAAACTGCACCATGGAGCGCGCAGCTCCGGCGCTATCTATTAGTTAGGACTTGCTGAAACTTAACCACGCGCTCTTGTCTGCTTTTTGTTGTTGAATCATCTAGTACGTGTGGTCTGCGTCTGGGAAGACCGCGGCCCACACGCCCACAACCGAATTTTGCCTGATTGGTGGGCTATGGGTTGACCCGGCACCCGCAAAAAACGTTGCGACACCAGTTCAACCTTCCGCATCCGGTTGGTTTGAGGGTTCCGCATGTTTGAACGCGTTTAAAGCCATCGCATTGTTGGCCAGGCGATTCAGCGTCGGATAGGAATCCAAGGGTATGTCGAATCGACGTGCATTCCAAATTTGTGGAACCAAACAAATGTCGGCGACTGTCGGCGTGTCGCCGAACGCGAAGTCTCCAACGCGCTTTTCTGCCGTGAGGCGAGCCTCCAAAGAACCGAAGCCGACGTCAATCCAATGCCTGTACCACTGTGACTTCTGCTCGTCCGATATACCGAAGTTATTCTTCAGGTATTTAAGGACGCGCAGGTTATCGAGCGGGTGGATTTCGCATGCGACCTGTAGGGCAACCGAGCGTACATAAGCACGGTCCGCAGGGGTCCTGGGAAGGAGCGGAGGTTCGGGATGTACTTCTTCAAGATATTCAATTATTGCCAGAGACTGCGTTAGAACTTCGGGTCCGTCCTCAAGAGCAGGGACGATACCGTCGGGGTTCACCAGGCGGTATTTCGGCGCGAGCTGTTGACCGCCATCTTTCAAAAGATGGACAGCTTCATACTGAAACTGTAGCTCCTTTAAAGCAAGCGCAATACGAACTCGATAAGATGCCGAGCTGCGAAAGTAGCTATACAGCTTCATTCGCTATCCTCCGAGCTTGGGACCTCAAGCGCGGGCAAAATGGCGCCGACACATGAACCGAACCCGACCCGATAGCCGTCGCCTTGGCACCAGCCAACCAGAGTCAGTTCGTCGCCATCCTCGATGAAGCCACGTGTTTCACCGTTATCTAGCTTAAGCGGTGATTGCCCGTTCCAAGTCAGCTCGAGCAAACTTCCGAATGTCCCGATTTTGTCATCGGTCGATTCAGATTTTGGCCCGCTGATAGTCCCAGAACCAAGCAGGTCACCGACACGAGTGTTGCAGCCTGCGGAAGTGTGGTGCACCAGCTGCTGCGCCATCGACCAATACATATACTTGAAATTGGTCTTGGCGATAGTCGTTGGCGACGTAGCGGACTTCGGCTTCAGCTGGACCTCAAGATGGAGGTCGACTCCAGCGCGCGTAGCTCCGCGGAGGTAAGACAGAGGCTTCGGCTCTTGCGGGGGTTGGTCAACGCGGAACGGTTCGAGTGCTTCCATGGTGACCACCCACGGAGAAATGGTTGTCGCGAATCCTTTCGAATTGAACGGTCCAAGCGGTTGGTACTCCCACTGCTGGATGTCGCGCGCGCTCCAGTCGTTGAGAAGGACCATACCGAAGATATGACCGTCGGCGTCGGTTGCACTGATAGTTGAGCCGAGCCCGTTGCCCACGCCCACGAAAAAGCCCGTTTCCAGTTCAATGTCGAGCTTACGACAAGGTCCAAAAGTGGGACGTTCAGCGTTCGGCTCCTTGCGTTGGCCGTTCGGTCGACGAATGGGCGTACCACTGACGACCACAGAAGACGCTCGCCCGTTATACCCGATAGGAATCTCGAGCCAATTCGGCATCAACGCGTTTTTCGGGTCGCGGAACATCGCGCCGACATTCGTCGCATGTTCGCGGGATGAGTAGAAATCGGTGTAACCAGGTATGTCGAAAGGGAGATGCATAGTCGCGTCGCGCTGGCGCACGAAAGCCCGCTCGCGCAATTCAGGATTATCCCGCAGTGTCGATGTGTCTTGGGACAATAGTGCGGATAGCTGAATTCGGGTGCTGGTCCAAACTGCCTTTCCTAAGGCGACGAAATCATTGAGGCGCGCCTGACGAAAAACGCTCTTGGGCTGACCGGCGTCATCGGTGACAACGTATGGCACGGCAATCAGTCCTGCGGCCTCGATGACCGACAGGTCGAGAATCAGGTCTCCAATTGCAACGCCGACTCGGCCTGCGCTTGACTTGCCATCCGAGAACACTCCGAAGGGCAGGTTCTGAATGGGGAAGTCTGTGCTGGCGAAATTCGCCGACTCGACCCAGCTTTTGAGGTCTGAGCTAATTGTTCGACGCAGCATCAGGGTATCTTCTGTGTTGGCAGGCATCACTTAACGTCCGGGTTAAAGTTGTTTCCAAGGCCCTGCCAGCATTCAAAATACTGTGCCTGCATCTGCGAGGTTTCCAGAGCGAACTGAGTCGGCTTGATGAGATTGCGCGTCTCAAACATGAAAGCCATGGTCGAATCGACCTTCGTTGGCTGCGTCGTGTCAGACACCGATGCCTTTTCAAACGTGCCAGCGTCGGGACCATGACCCGACATACAGTTATGGAGGCTGGCGCCACCTGGCACAAAGCCTTCGGCTTTGGCATCGTACTCGCCATGAATCAGCCCCATGAACTCGCTAGCGAAATTCCGATGGAACCAGGGCGGGCGGAAGGTGTCTTCAGCAGCAAGCCACCGAGGCGGGAAGATGACGAAATCGATAGTGTCAACGCCGGGCGTATCACTCGGTGAGTGCAGCACCAGAAAGATTGACGGGTCCGGATGGTCGAAGCTTATCGAGCCAATGGTGTTGAAACGTCGAAGGTCGTATTTGTACGGCGCGTAGTTGCCATGCCAGGCGACCACATCCAAGGGGGAGTGGCCTATATCTGCACGCCAGAAATGGCCGTTAAGTTTTGCCACGAGTTCAAAATTGCCTTCACGAACTTCATACGCCGCTTGAGGTGTCAGGAAGTCGCGCGGATTGGCAAGACCGTTCGAGCCGATAGGTCCGAGGTCAGGTAGGCGTAGCAGCGCCCCAAAGTTTTCGCAGATGTATCCGCGCGCTTTGCCATCCGGTAGCTCGACGCGAAACCGTACGCCACGCGGAATCACGGCAATTTCTTGAGGTTCGATGTCGAGAAGGCCGAGTTCTGTCGCAATGCTGAGGCGACCTTCTTGCGGAACAATCAGCAGTTCTCCGTCAGCGCTGTAGAAGAATCGGTCCATCATGGAGCGGTTCGTTGCGTACATGTGGATAGCACATCCCGACATCGCATCCGCCGACCCGTTACCCGCCATCGTGACCAGACCGTCAATCAAATCTGTCGGCGCTTCTGGCATCGGAAGCGGGTCCCAGCGCAACTGATTGGGAGGAGTCGGTGGTACACGCGAAAAGTCGCTGACCAGTCTGCTGCTCTCCAGCGGCGTGAATGGCATGTGAACCGCTGCCGGTCGCACGCGATACAGCCATGAACGTCGGTTGTGGGAGCGAGGGGCAGTGAAGGCCGTGCCTGAGAGTTGTTCTGCGTACAGGCCGTAGGGAGCACGCTGCGGTGAATTCCGGCCAACGGGAAGCGCGCCAGGGAGCGCCTCGGTGGCGAACTCACTGGCAAACCCCGACTGATAGCCATCCGGATGAGCAGAGAACGCAGACGCGGACGCTGCGCGTTCCAATGCAGTGTTGCAGAACGTGCCGCCCTGAACAGGTTCACGGCGGCTTGATGTGTCTCGCGTCGGCTGTTGCACTTTAATATCTCCAGATTGGACTTGTCGTTGCAGCCTGCGTGCTTCTGATGCTCGCAGGCTGGCGCGTGGGGCTAATCAACCCTCGAGGGTCTCCCACATTTCCTTGTCGCGCTGAGCAGTCCAGATACGCGGGTCCGGGTACTGCGTTGCTTCGTCGTGTGCCCGTGTGACGTCGAACGGCATGCAGTGGTCGAAGATGACCCAGTCGCCGAACTTCGGCTTCAGCGTGGCGTAAGTTTCTTTGTAAATGGCGTTCAGGTCTTTGCCTTCGCTGGCACCAGACTTGACCTTGCTGTAGAGCTCGCTGACGAAAGCGCGGGTTCCAGCCAGACCGTCGGCAACTTCCTGCGGCGTCTTGAGAGCAGCGCCACGGCCGGGGACAAGCTTTTCAGGCTTCAGCGCAGCGATTGCGTCAAGGGTGGCTGGCCAATCCTGGAAATACGCGTCGCCGGCATATGGCGTTGCGCCGTACTCGACCAGGTCACCGGAAAGAAGCGTCTTTTCCTGCGGCAACCAGACTACGGTATCGCCCTTCGTGTGTCCGCGACCAAGCTGCAGAATTTGCACTTCGAGCTTGCCCATCCAGAGCGTCATCTTTTTCTGGAAGGTAAGCGTGGGCCACGTCAGGCCGGGCACCGATTCAACCGCATTAAAGAGGCGCGGGAAGCGCTCAATTTCGCTCTTCATGTCCTGCTCGCCGCGCTCGACAATCAGGTCGTAGGTGTCCTGACTGGCGATGATTTGCTCAGCGTTATACGCCGATGCTCCAAGTACGCGGACCGCGTGATAGTGGGTCAGCAGGACGTACTTGATAGGTTTGTCCGTGACGTCGCGAATGCGGCGAATCACGTCCTGAGCCATCACCGGCGTCGCCTGAGTGTCCGCTACGAGCACGGCGTCGTCCCCGATGATGATGCCGGTATTGGGGTCGCCTTCGGCGGTATATGCGTACGCATGTTCGGAAAGCTGTTCGAACGTGACTTTCTTTTCTTCAACGTCCGCGTGGGAAGCAAACTTCTTTTCTGTCGCCATGGCAGAAGACCTCTACAAAATTGATTGAAGGGGACAGGGTGGGTTTTGGCCAGCAACCCCGGCATTGAGAGAATTATACATAAGCGAATGAAATCGCATATAGATAATTTCCCGTACGCCTTAAACTGTCCACAAAACCTGGGCTACCAGTCCTGCTTGCCCTCTGCAATCACAGACATCCGAAGCATGTTGGTATATGGGGGCGCTGGCTGTAGACGAGCGGCGGAAAGCGGGGATGAACCGTCGCGACGCCAAGACGCAAGCATGGATTCATTTCGTGCGACTGTCGGACGGCACACTTGCGTCCGTGGATGTCTTCGGCACTTCTCGGAGGGCGTTGCGGCGAACTACCGTGAGGTCGACACGCGTGTTGATTGTTCTTGGCGGCCGAGTGGGCCGACGTGCCGCACTGATATGTGCTCGACGTCAGGGCTTCTATGTTTCGAAGGGTTTGAGAGAGGTGGTCGCACAAGTGAGCCCTGGTTTTTCGGGCTCGCCTGCGCAATTGACATCAAAGCGATGCAGGGATTTGAAGGGGGCTTGCGGGAGCGCCGCCGGCGTGCGTTGGGAAGGTCTCAAGTCGCTGACAGGCGACGCCCGAGGCAGCCGCGAATTGTCTTCGCATTTCTCGGGCGTTGCTGTCGCATCGCGATGAACTAGGCCTCGTCGCCCGGGATGGCCGAGTAGCCTAGTCGGTAGGAAAGGTCCAGTGTGGTCTGGCGCAGGGTCAGCGCAAGTTCCCCATCCCAACTTGTATCGAACGTACCCGCGGGCCCAACCAGCGTGATGGCCAGCGCTATGGACCCGGTGAACAGGAATACAGGCGCCGCGATAGCATTGACGCCCGGCAAAGGATGGCCCGAAGTTCGCGTCATGCCTTCCTCGCGAATCTTCCGATACTCCTTGAACAGGTCCTGCTTTTCCGTTGTCTTCAGTGCGGTTGCACCGCTGAGCCGTATGCTCTCGTCTGCGAGAGCCTTCTGCACCAAGGACTCTGGCATATACGCGCCGAAAAGTCGTCCCGTTGCCGTGTTGACGAGCGACATGACCGTGCCGACTCGCAAAGTGAGATGCAGCGGATATGAAGGGTCTTCCTGCCTGACGACGACCGGTCCGTTTGGCCCCCAAGTCGTCAAAAAAACGCTTTGTCCGGTTTTCGATGCTAGCGCCACTACGTCCGCCTCGGCTTCGCGCAGAGGATTCAATCGTTGCAGCCCATACAGGCCAAGCCGCAGCGCGAGGGGACCTGGGGCATAATCACCTGACGGCTCCATTCGCTGTACCAGTTGAAGCTTGATGAGGCTCACCAGATACGGAAAAAGCTTGGCGGGAGACATCCCGGTGACCCGCGAAATCTCTTTGAGCGGCATGGGCGAGTCAGATTGCGTGAGTGCCAGCAGAATTTCGCTGCCCACTTCAACTGATTGGATTCCCCGCTGGGCTTTTTCGGTGCTTTCGGTGTCCATTTGCGTATCTTGTCGGATTCAGAATCCAAGTGCCTTACGGTGACCAGGAAGCCGGTAAAATCGGCGAAACATAATGTGTTCGTGCACAGAGGATTGCATGGTAACGAAGCAGCGGGCAAAAGAAAATCCGGAAAGCCTCGATTCAAGCGCCCGGAAGGAGCAACGCGGCATTCAGAGCATGGAAGTGGGTGGCCGCTTCCTTCAGTATCTCGCGGACGCTGGCGAACCAGTGACACTTGCGGAGCTCAGCGCGCGCAGCGGCATTCCCACGAATCAGGTGTTCACCTATATGGTGAGCCTGCTTCGTACCGGCCTCGTCAAACGGGACCCCGTCACCTCGCGTTTCGAGCCAGGGCCTTTGTCTCTCCGCATGGGGTTGCATGCGCTTCGCATGGTGCCCGCAGTCCGTAATGCAATGCAGCCTTCCACCGACCTTGCGACGCGCGTCGAGCAAAGTGTGCTTCTCGCCGCGTGGGGAGACCGTGGTCCAACCGTTCTGCAAAGCATTGAGCCGGCCGCCTCGCTGCATGCAGGTGTTCACGTCGGCACAGTGATGTCGCTCACGCATTCGACGACAGGCCGCGTGTTTGCGGCATACAAGCAGAGTTCCACGCTCGACCAACTGGTTGGGGCGGACTTTGGGTCGCAAACGCCTGATGGCGAGCGCCTGTCCGTCACGCAGTTTGACGCCATTCTGGCGGATATTCGAAAGCGGGGAGTCGCGCGAGGAGAGGGCATGCCGATTCCGGGTATTAACAGCATTAGCGCACCGGTTTTTGACAACAGCGGAGAGATTGTTCTTGTTTTGACGCTCTTCGGCGTTGCCGCGAACTTCGACGTTTCCTGGAAAGGCCCGCTGGTTACCAGTCTTCTCGCGACCACCAAGCTGTTGACCGAACAGAATTGCGCGCCGACTGTACCGGCCGTCTAGGCACGCAGGTTCCATCTGATTCGCCGTGCGCTTTCTTTGCCAGCTGGCGGCCGCCACGGGCATTTGCTCCGCGGGCATTCTGTTAGGTCCTCGCCAACTGTGCGGTTTGGCGAGAAACCAGCGACGAAAACACGACCGCGACCAGAATAAGGCCGATGGCACAGCCTATAAAAACGGGCGGCGCTGAAAATCTGTCGATGAACCATGCGGCGCAAGCGACCCCCAGTGATTGCCCAAAGAAAAGAAAACACGAAAAGAGTGACACGGCGGTTCCGCGCACGCTCGGCGCCATCTGCGTGGCATGGGTCTGCAGCGTGTTGTGCAACGCGTAGAAGCCAAATCCAGCCATGAAGCACGCGGGCACCGCGAGCCACCAGGTGTTGAGAAGCGCGAGTCCGCCGTATGACACTGCGAGACAGGCCCCGCCAAGCCTCGCCAGATTGGCCTCTCCCAAGCGACGGACCAGGAGGCGCGCGCATCGGCTGTACGTTAGACCGCCTACTCCATAAAGTGCCACAATCGCGCCCGCCCTCGACATCGGAAGTTCTAATGTCCCGTGCAGATAGGTCGGGATGAACGATAGCGCGCTGAACGCGAGCGAGCCTTCGATGAAGGTGACGAGGAGCACTGTTCGAGCCCAAGGAATTGCCAACACCTCAAGCGCACGGTACGCGAAACGGCCGGGCGTCGACTTGCCCGTCATGTCCGACGAATTGACTTCTCGCAAGACGAAGAGCCCCGCAACCAGATAAATCAGGGCCAGCGAGGCAAACGAGATTCGCCAGGCAGCCGCGTCGGCGAGCAATGCCCCTAGCCACTGACCGGCAATCATTCCGAAAACCGTCGCACCGAGCAGCCGTGCAAGGATTTCCTGACGCCGTTCATAAGGCACTGTGTCGCCAATCCACGCCATAGTTAAAGGCACTATTCCCGCGGCCGCAGCGCCGGACAACACACGGGCCGCGACCAATTGGCCCATATGAACTGACAATGCTGCGCCGAGGTTTCCTACCGTGCAGGCCAGCGTGGTCAGAGCGATTACGCGAACTTTTCCGAACCTGTCTCCCAAGGGCCCGAAGACGAGTTGGGTAAGGCCGTATGCGAGGGCGAACCCGGAAATTGCCAGGGCGGCGCGCCCCATCTTCACACCAAACTCTGCCTGCAACGACGGTAGCAGCGAATCGCAGACCCGCATTGACGCCATGCTGGCAAAGCAGCAGGCGCTCAGAAGCCACAGAATTCTCGCGGACAAACTGGTCTCCCTAACGATGCAATCGCTGTCCGTAGCAGCGTACCTGTGGTTTATTATATATATGCAATCAAATACGCGTACAACAAAACATGTTTGGTGGCGCTGCGGGACGCCAGGCAAAGCGAATTCGGGGCAAGCCGGCCAGTTCGAACTTGCTGGTCGCAGCAAGTGGCGACGCATATCCCGAATTCCGATAGTTCTTGGACTTATTCAACGAACCAGTCGCGGACATGCCTGGTGTTTACCAGCATTTCAACGCCATTTGCGGTCCAGACAGACTCAGATAGGTACAAACGAGAATTATACATGTGCGAAGTGACGCGTTAATATGTAATCAAGAAGCGTAGACCTGCCATGGTGCGGTTGCCTTCTGAGTGGGTTGGCGGTCAGTGAGGTGGCGTAGGTACTTCGATTGACGGCGGACCACAACTGAAAATAACTGCACTGGAGTTACTGATGACAACGCGAAGTTCAGTCGGCACGGTCCCTGCACCGACAAATCCCCCATCTGTCGGCACCTCGGATGACAGTCTGTTTCGCAAGGTGACGCTGCGAATCATTCCGTTTCTCTTCTTCTGTTACGTAATTGCAATCCTGGACCGGAACAACATCGGGTTCGCCCAGTTGCAGATGAAGCACGACCTTTCCTTTACCGACGCCGCGTACAGTTTGGGCGCAGTGTTCTTTTTTGTCGGGTACGTCCTCTTCGAAGTGCCCAGCAACCTACTCTTGCATAAGTTTGGAGCGAGGAAGACCTTCGCGCGAATCATGGTTTTGTGGGGCGCGTGTTCGGTGGCGATGGTCGCGGTATCGAACAGCACGCAGTTTTACGTCTTACGCTTTCTTCTCGGTGTATTCGAGGCCGGCTTCTTCCCAGGCATCGTTTTATATCTGACGTACTGGTTCCCGGCACGCCGTCGCGCAGGAGCGCTATCCGTCTTTTATGCTGGTGTCGCCGTGGCCGGTGTGCTTGGCGGTCTGGTCTCTGGCTGGATTATGCGCGGCATGAATGGAGTCCATGGAGTCCACGGCTGGCAGTGGATGCTGGCCATCGAGGGTGCTCCGGCAATCCTGCTCGGTGTCATCGCATTCTTCTTCTTGAAGGACAGGCCGTCCGCTGCACCGTGGCTTAGCGCAGGTGAGAAGCGACGACTGGAAGACGTGCTGGCGAACGACGGGAAGCCCGCTGAGCATAGCCATTCCCTGCTTGCGGCGGTAGGTAACCCGTACGTCTATGTGTTCGCGTTTGTGTACTTCTGCCTGACCTCGGGCATCCTCCTGTTGCTGTTCTGGATGCCGACGATGATTCGCGAATTCGGAATTACCGACATCGTTCAGATTAGTCTGTACTCGGCAATCCCGAATGCAATCGGCGCTGTGGGCGTTATTTTGATTGCTCGTCGTTCCGACCGACGCAACGAACGCAAATGGCATTTCATCGTCTGTGGCGCTGGCGCCGCTGCAGCGCTGGCGCTGCTGACTTCGCATGGCCTGGGCTTCGCACTATCCATGGCGCTGTTGACTGCCGCGGCCGTATTTATTTACGCGGCTCATCCCATCTTCTGGTCTGTGCCCGCTAGCTTCTTTCGCGGTTCCAGCGCTCCTGCGAGCATCGCGCTGGTCAGCACTATCGGGGTCACCAGCGGAACCATCACCCCGTATCTAATCGGTCTTATCAAGACCTACACTGGAAGCATGAACAACGCGTTCTATTTCATTGCATTCATGCTGCTTCTTGCCTGCACAGCGATGTTTTTTGCGTTACGGTCCGAACGGGCGAGGAATCTGCATAAAGCGTGAGCTGAGAGCCGAAAATGAGATGCACCGGGCGCTCGGAGCTTCAGCGCCCGTTTTGTTTTTTGGTACGGGCTGACGGTGCGGTTTCGTAGCAATTTCCGAATCGCAGTGCGCTATGGTTTCCGTAGAAAGAGGGGGCGACGCGCCCACCAAACCGGCTACCGGTCTGAAATGGATTACCTGACCACGAGCGGGTTGATGAGGTACGCAGCCGCACGGTCGGCTAAGCCGTCAATCCTTTGCACAAGGCTGCTCTCAACTCGAAACGCGTCATGCACTTCCGCAAGATTCTTGAACCACAGCGCGGCAAGCACGGTGGGCACAACCGGCTCTGCCCATAGGCGTTCACGCTTCGCGCTTCTGGTCGTCCAATTGAGCGATGTTGTCGCAGGCGTCGGTTGTTTCTCGTCGGATTCGACCATCACCTTCTCGAACTCGATTCGTGAGACACCTGCCTTCAGGGCAGCGACGAGGATGACCTTCACGCCTGTGTGCTCTTTGGCTCCATCCTCGTGGTCGACTACGCAGAGCGTCCATCCACGCAGGAAGTTTGGCTCATCTTCAGGAATGTATCGACTCCCGACCGCGGAAGGTTGCGCTTCCGACATGAGCTCATCGCTTTCGAAGCAGAGCTCGACGATGCCATCGACATCAAAACATCCCGAACCACCTCCGGACTTCCAGAGAGTTTTATCGACCCTGTTTTGCGTGTATTTCGCAATGCCATCCATGCACAAAGCGAGTTGAGCATGGCAGCCAGACCAGTACGCACGAAAGTCGCTTACCGAAGTGCCTTCTTTGCGCGCCAGCAAAGTCATACGTTTAATCATGTCGTCTCCAGAGTAGGTGAAGCAAACGGTACCGGCGACAGACCGCCGCGTAGCCGGAAATTCGATGACAAAGGTGGCGAGCGCCGCGCCTGCACACAAGGCCGCCAACCGCATCCAAGCAGAAGGGCACAAGCCTTTCCCATGGAGTCCTCAATTTACATCCGAGACGATGGAATCCGGCATAGGGATTGTACGTACGCAAAGATATACGCGTATATGTAATTACGGCGTATGATTTAACCATGGCCCAGAAGACGGGAATGGATTATGAGGACGCACCTGAGGTGACGCGTCCTCGCTATCGGAGATGCGTGATGAAGCAGGAAAGCGAATACAGCTGTGACGTGCTTGTTATTGGTTCGGGATGCTCGGGAATGTCCGCGGCAATCACGGCCGCCTCTGAGGGGCTCAATGTCCTCGTTATCGAGAAAGAGCCGAAGTTCGGCGGCTCAACAGCTCGTTCGGGCGGTTGGCTCTGGATTCCGAATACTGCGCTTGCAAAGGTGCAAGGAATTTACGAGGCAGAAGATGCCGCGCGTACGTATCTCCAGCACGAGGCGGGGTCGAGCTTTGATGGCGAGCGCGTCGACGCCTTCATCAAGAATGGGCCGGAAGCTGTGGACTTCTTCACGGCGAAGACAGCTGTGCGATTCGACATGCCTCTCGTGTTTCCCGACTATCACGCCGAGGCGCCCGGCGGTACGCAAGGTGGCCGTTCCATGGTCACACGTCCGTTCGACGGCCGCGAGCTCGGCGCTGCAATTAAGGACCTCGCTCCGGCTCTGCCCGAACTCACCGTATTCGGAATGATGCTTGGTTCGGGCAAGGAAATTGTGCACTTCATGCGGGTGACGAAGTCAATCAAGTCAGCCTGGTACGTCACCAAGCGTCTGTCGCGCCACTTTGCAGACGTTTTGAAGCATGGTCGCGGCATGACGCTGACGAACGGCAACGCGCTTGCCGGTCGTCTCGCGAAGTCGCTCTTCGACCTGAACGTTCCTCTTTGGCTGCACACCAAGGCGCTCAGCCTCACCAACGACAACGGCAGAATCACCGGAGCGGTCCTTGACCGGGCCGGTTCCAAAGTACGCGTGAACGCGAACCGTGCTGTTATCCTGGCAAGCGGCGGTTTTCCATACGACATCGAACGTCGCAAGCAACTCTTCGCCCACGCTCCGACAGGCGCCGAGCATTTCTCGCCTTCTCCGACCGGTAACACGGGCGACGGATTGCGCATGGCTGAAGCAGTCGGCGGTCAAGTGACGACAACGCTGCCGAACGCGGCTGCTTGGGTGCCGGTTTCGACGCTGACTAGAAAGGACGGAACAACTGGCATCATGCCGCACTTTATCGACCGCGCGAAGCCGGGCGTCATCTCCGTGCTGCGCGACGGCCGTCGGTTCACGAATGAAGGCAACTCGTACCATGACTTCGTGCAAGCGCTGGTGAGGTCGACGCCTGCGGGAGAGGAGATTTCCGCACATCTCATCTGCGACCACAAGACTCTCCGAACATACGGCCTGGGTAGTGTTGCTCCGTTCCCGATGCCCATTGGCCGCTATCTGCGTGTCGGCTACCTGACGAAAGCATCAACCGTAGACGAGCTGGCCGAGAAGATTGGCGTCAATGCGCTCAACTTCAAAGAGACGGTGCGAGGCTATAACGCCGAGGCGCGACTAGGTCGCGACTCACTCTTCGGGAAGGGAAGCACAGCATATAACCGTTATCAGGGTGACGCTCTTCATTCGCCGAACCCGTGTGTCGCGCCTATCGAGAAAGGCCCTTTCTATGCTCTCAAAATTCGCATCGGTGACATCGGCACATTCGCTGGCCTGAAGACTGATTCTTCATGCCGCGTGCTCAACTCCGACGGCTCGCCAATCCACGGGCTCTTCGCGGTTGGTAACGACGCATGCAGCATCATGGGCGGCAACTACCCCGGCGCCGGCATTACGCTGGGACCGGCGTTGACTTTCGGCTACATCGCAGGCAAAGCAATCGCATCTGCCACAGAGGTTCTGAAGGAAGACACTGTGATGGACGCTCAGGCCACCAAATTTGCAGTGGTGTCCCATTAACGAAGCGTAGGAATTCCGATGGGCGTGCATTTCCGCGGTTGCTGTTGCCCAGCGGCCGCGGTTTTTTCGCATGTCGGACCTTGTCGAGAAAGCGACGTGCCGACCGGTCGGCATCACCCGGTCCGGGACGATGCTCGCAAACGAGGGGGAGATATGGAGACTGCCGAATGCGTCGAGCAACTTGCTCCGAGAAGAACCAGGGAGCAGCGCGGAATCCATGCGATGGAGGTTGGAGGGACGCTTTTGCAGCATCTGGCCGACGCCGGAAAACCTGTTTCGATGCTGGGGCTGAGCGCTGCAACCGCCTTACCTTTGAACCAGGTCTTCACATACATGGTCAGCCTGGTTCGCACAGGACTGGTTAGACGTGATTCAACGACCCAAAGCTTCGAGCCTGGGCCACTTGCATTGAAGCTTGGCTTGCGAGCTTTAGCGCAGCTCCACCCATTGCATAAGACGGTGGAGTTGGCCATTGAACTGCTTAAAGACGATAATCACGGTGCGTTTGTAGCGATATGGACAGACCATGGCCCCACCGTCATTCGATACCACGGCCCCGAAATGTACCTGCATGTCGGCTTGCATGTGGGGTCGGTAATGTCCATCGCCCACAGCAGCACAGGACGACTGTTCGCCGCGTTCCTTCCGAGGCAGACGATAGAACCGATGCTTGCTCGTGAAGTTGCGAAGGCTGAGGCGCTCTCGGCGGGATGCTTTGTCGATGTAATTGAGAACTTCGCAGGAGATGTGCGGCGCACACATCTGTCACGAACGCTCGGTGTGCCAATCCCTGGCGTCGACAGCCTGAGCGCGCCTGTTTTCGACCGCGGGCAGATGGTGCTTTCAGTTACCATTTTCGGCCCGTCAAGCACGCTGGATACTTCTGATACCGGAGCCGTTGCGAGGGGACTGCTTCAGCTCTCTGAAAAGCTGTCCTCGTAACGCCTTGGGAATCGAAGACCCGGTTGGTCCATGCCTGCCCAGCAAGCTGGTGGAAAGGATGATTGGAGGGAGGTTCTCGAAAATGTGCAGCTTCTGGTGCTGGCGTCGGCACGTGCTATCTGCAAACGGATTTCGCCGCGAGAACAGCGTAGGACTCGCTTCTGACTGCTCCGGCGTAGACGCTGTTGTGCCAAAAAAAGCCCGCTGGGCGGGCTTTTGCAAGACAGACCTTAGATAGCTAGAAATCCGCCATCTACCGCGAGGGTTACCCCCGTCACGTAGCGCGACATTCCAGAGGCCAGGAATATTGTCGGGCCGACGAGGTCCTCCGTTTGGCCAACCCGACCCATAGGGATGCGTGACATAAACGCCTCGAGACGCGCCGGATTCTCGCGTGTTGCAGCCGTCATAGGGGTTTCAATGACGCCGGGCGCCAATGCATTTACGCGTACCCCGTGAGGCGCGAGTTCGGCCGCTAGAGACTGCGTGAACATCTTGATTGCACCTTTGGACGGGGAATAGCCGAGGCTAGCGCCTTGTCCAGCATAAGCGGCGATAGATGCAACGTTGATAATCACGCCTTTGGTCGTCTTGATAGCCTCAAGAAACGCGTGCGTGACATTGAACGTCCCTTGAACGTTCACGTCCATCACTTTCTTCCAGACCTTGGCTGCATTCGGGCTTGTCGAGTTCTCACGAATAATGATGCCCGCATTATTCACAAGCAGGTCGACACAGCCGATGTCGTTGGAGACCTTTTCGGCAAGGGTGTAGCAAGCGTCTGCGTTGGTGACATCCAGCTCGAACGGCCACGCTTTCCCGCCTTCCTTCTCAATGAGCGCGGCGGTTTCCCCGACGTGTTCGAAAGCAATGTCGCTAACGACAACCTTGGCGCCGGCCTGGGCAAGGCCGAGCGCGAGTGCACGGCCATTGCCTTGTCCTGCGCCGGTTACGAAAGCCACGCGGTCTTCGAGCAAACGTGGCGCGACGTATTGAGGGAACGACATGATTTCTCCTTGATGTCTGACAGATTTACGGTTAGCAACGCCGCTGCGTGAGTGTTTCACGTAAACATATGTAATTGCATAGGTGTAATTACCCACATCCAGACACCGCATGCCATCGATATTGCGATAGCGCTGATGCGTTGCTTGCGACTTAGCGTATGGCTCCGGCTGGAAACCGCATGGTGTGTGGGTTCTCGCCGTCCGATGGTTTTTGAGATGAATGTGAAGCAGCCCGATAGGGATTTGCACCTATGCAAAAGCAGTGGCGCATGTTTAATTTTGTGGCGTAGTATCTGGGCTATCGGGGGAGGCAGCCCTCCCTCAAGACAACGAGCGCCGCAAATAGGTCAATCATGCGCGCCGCGCGTAACACGGTGCATTCCTCTCGAATCCAGTGAGAGTAAATCGCTACACCGATTCGTTGTCCTACATATAGAAAGCCGAATTGGCCCTGTTGCCCACGACGGGCCGCGACAAGTGATGGCAATCAGACGCCGCCGCTGACGACTCGGACTAAAAAATTATTAAGGAGACTTTTAATGGCGAAGAAGAGAGTTGTTCGATGTGCAGTAGGTGCGAGTCTTGGTTTGGCTGTTCTTCCTGCATTTGCTCAGTCGAGCGTGATTCTGTACGGCATTGTCGACACGTCTATCACCTATCAAAACAGTCAAACAACTCTCGGCTCGACGACGCCGGGAAAGTCCAACGTTCGCATGCAGTCGGGTGTGTGGAACGGGGACCGTTGGGGGCTTCGTGGCACAGAGGACCTCGGTAACGGTTATCAGACGTTGTTCGTCCTGGAGTCGGGATTCAATCTCGCAAATGGCGGACAGCAGTTCACGAATGCGATGTTTGGCAGGCAGGCGCGTATCGAGTTGTCGAACCCCGCCTATGGGGCCTTGTCAGTGGGCCGTCAATATAGCGCTTATTACGTGATGCTTTCACCGTGGGTTCCCGCGTTCTATGTGACCGGGTACGGTTCGCATCCCGGTGACCTCGACGGCATGGATACCTACTATCGCTCGAACAATGCGATTTCCTATACGACGCCGACGTTTTACGGCATTACGGCGAGTGGCCAATTTGCTCCTGCCGGCGTACCTGGGAGCTTGAACCAGGGCTCGACGTGGAGCGGGGGACTTCAATACAAGGGCGGAAATTTTGGTCTTGCCGCGGGCTTCTGGCGCATCAATAACTCAACCCCTGGCGGTGGCCCGTACGGCGCTGAATCTTCTGTGAACTCATCCGGTCAGCAGGGCGTGTCGGCCATCACAAATGGCTACAGCCAAGCCCAGGCTCAACAGCGCTTCGCTGTCGACGGCGGCTATGTCTTCAGCCAGAACTGGGACATCTCGTTTGCATATTCGAACGTGCAGTACGTCCCGGGCGTGAATTCCAAGTTCACCGACACGGCCGTCTGGAACACGGTAGGCAGTGTGCTTCATTGGAAGCCGGCCGTTGCGTTCGATTTGGCGCTTGGCTACAGCTACACGTGGGCCTCCAAGGCGAACAACATCTCGGACGCAGCCAAGTATCACCAGGTCGTTCTCTCCCAGTATTACGCGCTTTCGAAGCGTACAGGTTTATACGCGCTTGAAGGATACCAGCGTGCGTCGGGCCAGACGCTGGGTAACCCGGGGACTGGCGCAATTATTAATGCCACACCGGCCATCGGTGACAGCTTCCAGACAACCCCGGGGGCGAGCCGCTCCTTGGTCGCGGTCAGTCTGGGTATCGTGAGCAAGTTCTGATTGATTGAAACGACGATGGGATGAATACGCCCATCGAATGCTGAAGCAACAGGTTGGAGACATCATGAAAGCAATTCGCGTCATCGCAGGAATCGTAGCCTCGCTCAGTTTTGCTGCGGCGGTCCCCGCCGCGTCGGCGCAGGAAATAAAGATTGGCTTCAACGGCGACCTTTCTGCATCGCCCTCGGCACAGAGCGGACAAGCCGCTGTCCTTGGCATGCAAGCTGCAATAGCTGATGTAAATGCGGCGGGTGGACTGCTCGGCAAAAAACTGACGCTCGTCGTGCGCGACGATGTATCACAGCCGCCCAAGTCCATCCAGAACATGACGGACCTCATCGACAACGAAAAGGTTGTTGCCGTCTTCGGTCCGACGAACTCTGGAAACGCAATGGCATGGAAGCACATCGTCAATCAGAAGAAGATGCCGGTGATTGACAATGTCTCGTCGGGGACTGACATCACCAAGCCGATGAGCCCCGGTGCGGATAACTACATGTTCCGTGTCTCGATGGTCGACCGTGAGCAAGTCGCGGCGCTGATGGCGTATGTGAAGAAGACGGGCAGTGCGAAGAAGGTTGGCTTCATGACAGAGACGACAGGCTACGGTCAAGGTGCTCTCAAAGACATGAAGTCCATCGCCGAGATGCAGGGAATCACTCCCGCTGCCATCGAACAATTTGGCGTCAGCGACACCGACATGACTTCACAGTTGAACAAACTCAAGGAGGCGGGTGTCGACACGGTCATCATCTGGGCGCAGGGTACGCCTATCGCTCAGGTTATGCGGAGCATGGAGAAAATCAACTACTACCCGCGTACGCTCAGTTCCTGGGCGGCGGACAACATTACTTTCTATGATGCAGCCGGAAAGACGTTGGCAGAGAAGCCGCTCTTTCTGCGTACCGTCAGTGAAAATCGGACCCCGGCGCAGGACAAGTTGTTCACCCGCGTCGGGTCTCAGCTGAAGGCGCCGAGTTCGTTCTCGTTTGCGCTGCACGGCTACGACTCCGTGATGATTCTGGTTCAGGCAATCAAGCAGACGAACAGTACCGATGGCGCGGCAATCCGTGTTGCGCTCGAGAACCTCAATGCACCGGTGCAAGGTCTACTTAAAACCTACAACAAGCCTTTCAGCAAGACAAATCACGAAGCACTGGTAGCAAAGGACTTCGTTTGGGTGCACTGGAAAGATGGTCGACTCGTGCCGTACAGCGATGCGCTCGTTGCGTCCCTGACCCCGGCGGACTACAAGCAGTAACGGTCCCATTGATGATGGCGGCACCGCAGGTGCCGTCACAGCGGAGAACAGTCATCATGGAAGCTATCTTTCAGGCGGTAATCAGTGGGCTGGCGGTCGGCGGCGCATATGCGCTTGTGGCGCTGGGCTTCAGCATCACGTTCACCACGACGAAAACGCTCAACTTCTCGCACGGCGAATTCGTATCGAGCGGCGCATTCATTGGAATGAGCGCGATGCTGCTCCTCTTGGGCAAGCCAATCACCTCGACAACTTTCGGCGGGGTAGTGCCTGGCGTGAGCGCGCAATTGTTGGCGCTGGTTGCCGCACTGGTCGTGATGGGCGCGCTCGGTTGGTTGTTGTATGCCGTCGGCGTGCGTCCTTTCGCAAAACAGCCCGGAATGGCGTGGGTCATGAGCACTCTCGGGTTCGGTGTGGTCCTGGATAGCATCGGGCTGGCCATCTGGGGCCCCAAACCGGTTGTGGTGCCGTCCCCTGTTGGTGACTCCGTGATTCAACTTTTCGGAATCGGCGTGCGCCCGCAAGAGCTGCTTCTCCTGGCAGTGGCCGTCCTCGTGATGATTGCCTTTGACATCGTCATGCGAAAGACGATGGTTGGAAAGATGATGCGCGCTGTCGCCGCCAACGGTAACGTCGCGAGCCTGATGGGCATCAACACGAATGCAGTGATGATTGGCGCCTTCGTGGTGAGTTCGGCGTTGGCTGGGCTGTCTGGCTTTCTCATTGCACCCATCACGCAGGCGTCTCTCTTCATGGGGCTGGCTATTGGGCTGAAGGGCTTCTCTGGGGCGATGGTCGGCGGCCTTAGCAATCCCCGCGGCTGCGTTATCGGTGGCTTCGCTCTCGGAGTGTTCGAGTCAACGGTCAATTTGTGGCAAGCGCAGTGGCGCGAGATTGCGGTGTTCGCTCTGGTGATTCTCGTTCTGGCTTTCAAGCCGACGGGCCTCTTTGGCAGCCGCCTCGTGGAGAAAGTATGAAAAAGTACCGCCACATAGCAGGCGTGTGCGCCATCGCGGTCGTGCTTGGCGCCGCCGCGCTGTCTATCGGAAATGACTATTACCTGCACATCGCGTTCATGATGTGCGTCTACTACCTGTGCGCCGCCGGCATGAACGTCCTTGTCGGCTTCGCAGGGCAGAAGTCGCTCGGTCAGGCGGGACTGTTCGGAGCGGGAGCTTACGCAGTCGCACTTCTCACATCGCAGACGGAAATCAATCCGTGGGCAGCCATGGCCATCGCAACGGCCATCTCGGGCGTCTGCGGGGTGCTCATCGCGCTGCCGTCGCTTCGTGTCAAAGGGCCGTACCTGGCCATGGTCACACTCGCGTTCGGTATCGTTGTGGAACGGCTGGTCAGCGACTGGACAGATGTGTTTGGCGGAGCCCAAGGCATCTACGGGATTCGTAGCCCGGAAATGGGTGGGCAGCCGATGTCGCTCGGTCAATGGGTGTGCGTCGGGCTCGTTTTCTGCGCGGTCACTCACCTGTTGCTTCGCAACCTGCTGAATGGAAGGTTTGGCCGTGCCTTCCTTTCGCTTCAGGCTGACGAAATTGCATCGTCGTCGGTGGGCGTTCGTGTCTATCGAGGCAAAGTTATTGCGTTCGTGATTGCAGCGGTGACGTGTGGACTTGCTGGCGCAATGGTCGCTCAGCAGAACCAGTACATCAATTCCGATTTCATCTCGTTTCAGCTCTCTATCTTCATCCTGCTGCTTGTCCTTTTTGGTGGAGCGGGAACGAAGCTAGGGCCCGTCGTTGGCGCAATCGTCCTGACCCTGCTTGATGCACTTCTCGCACGTTGGCCTTCAGTTCAGCACACGCTGTATGGGCTGCTGCTCTTGTTCGCGTTGTATGTGATGCCTGGCGGAGTAGTCGGAACGCTATCGAAGCTGGTCGGACGCAAGAGTCAAGATACGAAGGAAGAATACGCTGCCCCGGGCGGGCAGGTCACGACGCTCTTGCGCGGCGGCCGTTCGAACGGTGGAGAGTTGCTGACGGTTACCAAGCTCTCGAAAGCCTATGGTGGCGTGAAACCGGCTCAAGACATTTCGTTCGCCTTGAAGCGCGGTCATATCCACGCGCTCATCGGCCCGAATGGTGCCGGAAAGAGCACGATGATTAACATGGTAACGGGCATCGTCCGTCCGGACAGCGGGTCGATTCGCTTCAACGGGAAGGAGATAGGTGGAAGCGCGGTTCATTCCATCTGTTGCCTCGGTATGGGCCGTACCTTCCAGAACCTGAGACTCTTCGCCGATTTGTCGGTTCTCGACAATGTAATGCTTGGTCGGCACAGCCGGATGAAGAACGGCTTGTTTGCTTCCTTGTTCGCGACCTCGAAGGCGCGTCAAGAGGAGGAAATCACGAGGCAACGTGCGCGCGAGCTGCTTAAGCTGGTTGACCTCGGTCACCTCGGGAGCCGTCCCGCAGGGAGTCTGCCGTATGGCCTGCAACGCCGGGCCGAGCTCGCCCGTGCACTGGCCACCGAACCGCAGCTGTTACTGCTGGATGAGCCGGCAGCGGGTTTGAACCCACAGGAAACGGCGGAGCTCGGACAGCTGCTCCTTCGTATCAGCAAATATGGCGTGAGCATCCTGATGGTCGAGCACCACATGGACCTCGTCATGTCGATTTCCGACCACGTCATCGTGCTTGACTACGGCATCAAGATTGCCGAAGGCAAGCCTGCAGACGTCCAGACCAACCCGCGCGTCGTCGAAGCATATCTCGGCGTCGACGAAGCTGAAGCCGCATGAGAGAGGAGCAACGATGCTCAAAGTCGATTCAGTAAAGGTCTCTTACGGCGCTATTCAGGCCGTGAAGGGTGTGAGCCTCGAGGTGAGGGAAGGCGAAGTCGTCACCATCATCGGCGCGAACGGTGCCGGGAAAAGCAGCCTTCTAAAGAGCATCGCGGGGCTGCAGGCGGTCTCCTCCGGCCGCATCACGGTTGGCGGTCGCGACTGCACCCAGTTGCCTGCACACATGCGCCTCGGCCTCGGTATTGCCCTGTCGCCCGAAGGGCGCGGCGTGTTTCCCGACCAGACCGTGCGTGAGAACCTCCTTCTCGGAGCCTATTCCCGCAAGCAGCCGATGTCCGCGACTGAGGTAGCGATGGAGCGGGAGTTTGACCGGTTTCCACGTCTTCGCGAACGTCAGAACCAGCTCTCGGGAACGCTTTCAGGGGGCGAGCAGCAAATGCTCGCCATTTCGCGCGCATTGATGAGTCAGCCGCGCATGCTTCTTCTCGATGAGCCTTCGTTGGGCCTGGCTCCGCTGGTCATCCGCGACATTTTCGATGCCATCCGTAGTCTGCGCGAGGATGGCCTCACCATTCTGCTGGTCGAGCAGATGGCGAAGCAGGCCTTGGGGGTCGCTGACAGGGCATATGTGCTTGAGGTTGGCAACATCACGCTGGAGGGGTCTGGGCGCGACTTGCTGAACGACCCAAAAGTCAAGGCGGCATATTTAGGCGCGCATTGACCGCGCCGAGCTTTCGACCTAAGTCACGACATTGGAGGATTGATGAGCACGGTACGCATGGGGCTTATTTCAAAGAAGCCCGAATGGTCGAAGGATGAGTTTTACAAGCATTGGCTCGGCCATCACGGCCCGTTGGTAAAAAACGCACCTAGACTTAGTCAGTATTGGCAGAACCACATTGTCGACCGTGTTCAGCGCGGAATCGACTTCGAGCGGGAGCCGTGGGAGTTCGACGGTTTCTCGCAACTGTGGATTTCGGACCCGAACAAGCCGTTCGGAGAGGGGGAGATGCCGCAAAGAATCATCGAAGACGAGAACCATTTCCTCGGCCGCCTTCATATCCTGACCGTCAGGCAGACGACGGTAGTAGAAGTGCCGGAAGACGCGTCTCGTGCAAAGCTCAAGAAGCGGATTTCTCTCATCCGCCGTCGCCCCGAGCTTTCGGAGCAGGACTTTCTGAACGAGTGGAAAGTACATGCGGATTTCGTTCGCACGATGCCCGGCGTCAAAGGCTATCGGCAGAGCGCGGTAGTGCAGCGAGAGCTTCAGAAAGGCACGCCTTGCAGTTACGACGACCTACCCATTGATGGGGTCGTTGAGTTCTGGTTCGAAAGCACTGAGTCGCTGCAAAAGGCGTTCGAATCAGAGGTCGGCGTGAAGACGATGGAACATGCAAAAACATTCCTCGCCGGCATCACCGCGTTCCTGGTCGAGGAGCACCGAATCATCTGACGTCCCTGGAATTGAGTGGTGCCGCGTCCCTGCGACGGCGGGGCCCGCGGTTGTGGTGCTGGCGTAAGTGGATTACGTCTTGTAAATAAAGTTAGGAATGAAGAGTAAGTTTATCTAACGATTGGCGAGACACCGATGGAGGTCGTTATGAAGCGTTCAAGTCGTGCAGCGCTGCTTGCAGCCGCGGCAATTCTGTTATCCGGTGCGGCAGTTCCCGCGCTTGCGTCTACACCTTTTCCGGGTGGAGTATGGAGCCCGGGTAATCCGACTTACGGGACCGCACTAGACAAAAGCGTCCCGGTCACCATGAGCGATGGAACGGTGCTTATGGTCGATGTGTCCTATCCCACCGACTTGCATACCGGTGCTCGGGCGAAGGGTCCGTTCCCTGTCATTCTCACTCAAACGCCATACCTTGGGAATCCGTCCACGGCTGGTGATTACTTCGTTCAGCGAGGCTACATCTATGTGACAGCATCGGTCAGAGGGACTCGAAACTCAGGCGGCGAATTTTCGTTCTTCGGCAACGACGGGACGGATGGTGCGGAGATAGTCCGATGGGCCGCGACGAAGCTGCAGAACTCAAACGGCAAGATTGCTCTGCAGGGCGGTTCATGGTCAGGACTGAACCAATATACGACGGCGCTGGCAGCCGGAAAAAATTCACCTATCAAGGCTCTAGCACCGTTTTGTGCAGGAGCCGAGTTTTACCGTGAGACGTATTTCGCAGGCGGCATCCCTACGCAAACGGGCCAGTTCCCACTAGGTTTCGGTGCGGCGGTTGGTAATAATCATGGCGCGACCGCATACGGCCAGGCAATGGTCGACGAAATTAACGCGGGTGGCCCCAGGGCTTATTACAGAGACTTCTGGAAGCTGCGCTCTCCCGGCACGTTCGCCCGGCAACTCGCAGACCTCGACATTCCGACTCTTATTTGGAGCACGCACCAGGACATTTACGCTGAGAGCTCTATGTCCATGTACGCATATTTGCAGAACGCGAGAAGCGGCCAATACGTATACGGTCCCATGCGTCCGAACCAGGAAGTCACAGGCCGCTACCAGGTGATTATCAGCCAGGGCGGTCACTGCCAATTTGAGGAGCAGACGACTGGGCAGAACATTACAAACAACATCACGCTGGAATGGTTCGATACCTGGCTCAAAGGTAAGAAGACAGGGATGGCGGACACTAAGCAACCAGTTCACGTCCACGAGCTAATTTCCAACAACTGGATTAGCACGTCGGCTTACCCGGTTGCGCCCGTGTACAAGCAATACTTCCTTACGCCCAAGGGAGCGCTTTCAAAGAAGCCTTCGAATCAATCGGCGGAAGTTGATTTACTTTGGGCGCAGCCAGGCGCCGGGAGCACGGCGCAATTTGATGGGCCGGTCCTGAAAAAGGGAGCGACGCTGGCCGGCCCGATGAGCGCGTCATTCTACGCCTCGTCGACCACGCCGAATCTGGAACTCATCGCGACGGTACAACTAGTGGGTCCGGATGGGAGTGTCACTCCGCTTTCCAGTGGTACTGTCCTCGGCAGCCTCTCGAAGAACGACCCGAATCGCTCATGGCTCGACAAGAACGGCGTGCCGGTAAAGCCCTATGGCGAATACTTCGCTGACCACTACGTACCCGCAGGCAGCATTCGTCGTTACGACTTCGTGATTTCGCCGAGGTTTGCGTCAATTCCGGAGGGAAGCAAGGTCCGACTCATCGTCAGCACTCAGACTCCGACGCAGCAGTCGAACGGCATCGGGTCGCCGCCTCCGGCAAACTCGCAATGCTCTCCCGTACTCGGCACCGACGCATGCTTTCCGACGCATCCTCAGGCGGTCTCTCTGACGGGAAGTACCGTCTCACTGTATGTTGGCGCAAGCCTCCCGTCGTCCTTGAACTTGCCTTTGCTCAAAGCAGGCTGCTTCAAGTCTGAAGGCAACACGAGTCTCCCATACTGGGACTCTGATTCGGCGAAGAAGGAAGGTCCCGTGTGCCAGGAGGCAGACGACGACTGAGCGGGATTCGATGCGGTACATAGTTCGCACCGTCCTAAGGGACGGGGCGTTTCGCGAGAGTGGGAAATTTCCGAATGAACAGGTTGCCCCAATGCCGTCGACTCCTAGTGCTTTCAGTGGTGATGGCTCGGCGAACAAATCGATAACGCGGCGCATATTCGGACAGGTGAGTGCGGCCGGTCGCTACAACGCCGCAGCGGAATTCGTTAGGCGGTGCGAACCTCGGGGCGGATGCGGTTGACAATCATCATGCTGATGGTCGTCCAATATTCTGACGCTGCTTGCTCAGTCTTAAGGTACTCGTGCTCGACAATACTTGAGTTCATCGGGCTCACCAGAAAATCTTCGAGGTCTGCGAGGCTTGAAAAGCTCATGAGACTTATTCCATCAAGCGTCGCTGCGTCAGGGTGAAAAAAAGGCTGGCCGGGTTCTCGGCCACCGATGTTGTGAAGCTGGGCATAACGTTTGACCAACTGACTGCCTTGGCAGTGACCGCTGACATAGGGGCCATGGTCCTCGAGCCACCACCGCTGGAATGATTCGCGCGCCTCGTCTTTTCGACGCACATGTAGCTTGACCAATGCGACTGCTTCATTTCCCGATTCGCTGGGAATAATGATGTGCTGCCGAGCAAGTACCGGTGCGATGTCACGAAACATGGTCAAGTCTTCGGGCAGAATTTTGGTGCGCACTCGCTCGTTAGCGAACACAGCAGCGATGTCATCGATGCTCTCAAAGTTGAGATACGCGACGCCGTCCCAGCGCGGCCGTTGATACGGTTCAATGTGTCCGAGAATTGTCGGCCAGAGCATTCCGCTTTCGTCGACTGGAGCGCGGTATGGGGGCGCGTTAAAGCTTGTTGGCCCAGGAGCGAATCGATGCAATTGTTCATAACGCAGCAGTCGCTCTAAGCTGCGGTCGTCGTCCTCTTCGATATGGGTAAAACGAACGCCGTGCACCTTTCGCCAATACTCGCCCCAGTGCTCGAAGCTGACGTTGGCGTTACTCTCGAAACCAATGGCGGAAGAATTTGTCGCCGGGTCTCGTAATGGATGGCCAGACTTGTCGAGCGTGTAACCATCACCCACTCGACGTACGTCGATTGGCGTCGTATCCGCACGAGAAAGCAACGAAAAGAGAACTGTCAGCGGCTCGCTTCCACCTGGTCGAGTTTGGACGTAGGGCGGTCGAAACAGCTTTTCGACAACGAAGTTAGACATGGGTTGACCTTCGGACGATTTGAAAGAGAGAAATGGGAATCGAGACTCCTCCCGCAACCACGCTGACATCTCATCACCCAGCGCGCCTGCTTCGATACGGGTAAGCGGCAGTAAGGCTAAACATGCGGAGACTCGACACCGACACACTGACGAAGGTCTATTTTGAGTGAATTGTCACTCGCTGTCCGCGAGGTCGATTTCGTCTGGAAGATGGAGTCTTGAAATCCGCCGAGGTCGATAACCCTAGCACCTGGCGCCACGATTGCCCTCAAGATGCAGCGTAGGGAGCGTAGTCCACGTAACCCTCTGCGCCGCCACCATAGAAGGTCGCCGGATTTGCGGGGCTCAGTGGCCAATCATTCTGAAGGCGGGCAACGAGGTCGGGGTTGCTGATGAATGCAGCGCCGAATGCAACGAGGTCGATGACGTCACCGTCAATCATTTCCTCCGCAAGTTCTCTCGACATACCTCCTGCAAGAATGAGCGCAGTATGCGGCAGATAGCCTTTCAGGAGACGCAGTAGGGCCATGAATCCAGACTCGGCTTCCGGTTCGAGAGCGTTGTCCAGGCGCGAGTATCCCGACTGATTCATGACGTGAACATACGCGAGCTTTCGCTTCCCGATTTCGCGGCAGAGCTCACTGTATGTCGCATCAATGGTCGGATAGAAGGGCATGTCGAATAGCTTGCCGTAAGGCGAAATTCGAATGCCGACCCGCTCAACACCGATACGTCCAGCAACGGCATCGATGACTTCGAGAGTGAAGCGCAACCGATTCCCAATGTTGTCGGCTGAGTAGCAATCGCTCCGGTCATTGACGAGCGGGTTCATAAACTGCTCGAACAGATAGCCGTTCGCGCCATGAATTTCGACCCCGTCAAACCCTGCCTTCATAGCATTCTCGGCAGCCTGAGCAAAATCCTCGACGATACGCCGAACTTCCTGCGTTTCGAGCTGGCGAGGCGTGGGCGTGTCTACGGGGTTGGGCTTCCCGCTATCGTCGTAGGCGAAGGCCTTCGCGTTCACTGCCTGTTTGGAACTGGCGCTGACGGGGGCCTTCCCGCCTTCCTGGATTGAATGATGGGAAACGCGGCCGACGTGCCAGAGTTGCGCGAAAATCTTTCCGCCGACGGCGTGAACGGAATCAGTTGTCAGACGCCAACCGTCGATTTGCTCCGACGTGTAGATGCCTGGGTTGAAGAGATACCCTGTTCCTTCTCGCGAAATCGAAGTGCCTTCGCTGACAATCAGCCCAGCGGTGGCACGCTGCGTGTAATAGAGAGCAATGCGTTCATCAGCAACTTCGCGCGACGCGCGTGCTCGCGTGAGCGGAGCCATGACGATGCGATTCTTTAGTGCGGTGCCAGAGAGATTGAATGGTTCGAAAATGGTTTTCATAGATGGATTTGCATGACCACGTCAGGGAGCCAGGTGCACATCGTCAGTGTGAAGGAAAGTGCGGGAGGACTTCGGAAGCGAGCTCTTCCATCAGGTCAGCGTATGGGCGTCGACTAACCTTGGGATTCAGCGCGATGTGATTCACGCCGGTCGTCTGAGCGTCGTGCAGAAAGTTCGCAAGGCCTTTGCTCCCGGTTCGAAATCCGCCGCGCGTGCGGATAAGCGGCTCATTCTGGTCCTCTACCAAGTCGAGAAATCCACCAATACCAAGAGGCTTGAATTCTTCGGGACCGCAGGTCTGTTCAACCTGAGCGTGCCATTGTTTCGCGAACGATGGCAGCTGTTCGGGCACCGGGGAGGAGCCAATGAACCCGTCCATGTTTTCAGCAATCCAGGCCAAGCTTTGTTGTGCTCGCCCGATTGCAACGGTCGGCGTCCCACCGAATGGCGGCTTCGGTACAAGGTCGTGCGTTCCACTCGAGCTTCCGAATCTGGGCGAAGAGAACCGGGGAAAGTCGCCGTGTAGCACTCTGGTGAAGACATCGAAAGCATCACGGAAGCGCTCGCCTCTTGTCTCAAAGTCGATGCCGAAGAGAGGGTACTCGGCCGGGCGGTCGCCAGATGAGAGGCCCAAGACCATGCGCCCGCCCGATAGTTGGTCAAGCGAAGCTATCTGCTTGGCAAGAATCAACGGCTCACGCATCGGCAAGACGATTCCTGCCGTTCCGAGCGCTATTTTCCGAGTAAAGGCAGCGAGATAGGCGATGTACGGAATGGGGTCGAAAACCTGACCGACATCGCCGTAGTCTGGGTCATAGAAGGGGACGTCGCGCATCCAGAGGGCAGCAAAGCCGAGACTATCGGCTTTCTGAGCCATCGCAACGTGGTCTCGCATCGTCGGCGCCGGCCTGTTCGGGTGGGTTTCAAGCGGCAGAATTAGGCCGACGGTCAGCTTCTCTCGCAAAAAGAGCCGCGCATAAGCGGGCTGTTCAGATAGCTGAGCGCGGCTGAAGCCCTGTTCAACGTTGGCGTTCATACGGGTTCTCCCATGTTGGCTCCATTTTAATTTCGTCCGAGAAAGGCATTAACCGCCTAGAATTCCATTTACTTAATCCCTCGATTCTCAAATCATGTCGAAAGATAGATTCGATGGACTCAACGAGTTCGTCCTGTCAGCCCAGGAGGGAAGCTTCACGGCGGCCGGCGCTCGGCTTGGGTTGACCAGCAGTGCGGTCGGCAAAGCCGTCACGAGGTTAGAGGGACGTATTGGGGCCAAGCTGGTCCACCGAACCACTCGGCGTCTCACCCTAACGAACGAAGGAGAGGCTTACCTCGCCAGCTGTCTGCGCGTGCTTGAAGATTTGGACGAGACGGAGAGCTTTTTGGCCACAGGACACCAGGAACCGGTGGGCCGGGTCAGAATTGAGTTGCCGGCCACCTTTGGCCGGCGTCACGTGCTTCCGTCGCTGCTCGAACTTTCTCGCCGCTATCCTCGGCTGGACATTTCGGCGAATTTCAGCGAACGGCTGGTCGACCTTATCGCCGAAGGCGTCGATGTTGCCGTTCGAATCGGCCAATTGAAGGATGACGCTGACATTGCCGCGCGACGACTTGGGGAACAGCGTCTGGTGATTTGCGCCACGCCTCAATACTTTAAAGAACACGGGAAGCCTAAAGACAAGGCAGACCTGATTCTGAATCACGACTGCATTGCGGGGTTACAGCGAAGTCGCCGGCCCGCGTGGCTGCTTCGGAATAACGCTGGCGAATTTGAACTCACGCCGGTGAGAGCGCGGCATGAGTGGGGAGACGGTGAGGCGATGCTAAATGCTGCGGTAGCGGGTTGCGGCGTGGCTCAGCTTCCAACTTGGCTTGTGGGTGCGCACCTTCGCAACGGGGACCTGATTGAAATCCTCAAGGAATGGTCTGGTGGGGAGATGCCGGTTCATGTCATCTGGCCGAGAACAAAATATGTCCAGCCACGAGTCCGCGTGGTGATTGACGAGCTCATCCGGTTGTCCAACGACGTTAGCTCCGGGTTCAAGCCTTGAATATCAGGCGTCGGATGGTCTCGTGGTACTCGATACCAGACCCGTGCTGTCGCCAGATACGGTGAAAGCTGGGTGCGTCTCTACCCGAAGGACCCAGCGTCGCTCTTCGCCATCCGGCACGACCGCCGCCGGCCGAGCTGCAAGCATCGTCCCGCAGCGTCAGCGCTGCAACCCCGTAGGCCCTTTGTTTCACCTTCCTTCTTTAAGCATTTCCCTCTAGCAAACATCCTTTGTTTTTGTGAATGCCCCTTGGTGAAGTTGAGCCCCGCCTTATCCTGAACGGGGCCTTCAGACACATTCCGAAGCATCTTGAGATGCCCCTCGGAGCCAGCGTCGCCCGTCAGCCGTTCGCCTCAGGGCGCTAACTTCGCCACCCTGTCCGGTATCTCAAGGCTATCCCACAGTACCGGCTGTCCCGCGACCGCTGCCGTTGATGTCCGACCAGTCGCGCGGCTGCACCGCGAAACGCGGCAGCGCTATCTATACCGCGCAATAGAGGTGATGATTTCGTATTCGGAGGACGCGCTCGGAAATCTGGCTTCGAGCGAGGGAGATTTACCTGCAAAAAATTTAGAAAGGTTGGCGGTGAGCTGCGAGAAGATGAGCGTCGAAGCGAGAGATGACGGACCGACAAGTGCCCGCTGATTTTCCGAGAGAGCCTGACCCTGGCGCTGTCACCGGGGTTCAACGCAAAGTTCTCGTTCGCGAAGTCGACGGGAGCTATCAAAGCGGCCCAACGGAGGAGGAATTGTGGGCACGCTATGACGCGTGCGAAGACCTTGGTAGTCAGCTATCGGCGTACGCATCGCGAAAGATTGCGAGTTCCGGGCTGCCGCCAGACGTGGCGTTGACCCGTGCCGAGAAGGGCGTGAGATTGAAGGTCGATTCGGGTACGTGGGACTTCTCGCAGGCGGAGGTAGTGTGGGTCATGAAGCGCACGCAGCAGTTGTTGCTTGGCGATAGCGATGCAACTCAAGCTCGCCCATAGGCTCTCCGATTGGCTTGCCATCGACGATTCCGTCCATGGCGCCAATTAACTGAGCTCAGAACTGCTGCCCCTTGAGCCGCACCTCGTTCTGCTGGACCGCGAGCGAGGTATTGGCGCTCCGGAAGCTCAGCAGCGTATTCGCGAATGGCACATCGACGTGCACCGATGAGCCGAAGATGACGAATGCCTAAGACTGCGCTTCTTGGTCCTGCGCTTTCAAAGGCAGGTAGTGCCGGATTAGTCTGTTGGAGACAGTATGCTGGAACGCGGTCGCCGTATCAGGGTATGTCCATGACGCGTCGACTATTTCGGTATGCCTGAATTGCCCTGCACGTGTAATGATTTTCACAAAGGCCCGCCGTTGTTCACTCTTACTCTTCACCTTGCTTGCCGGCCCTACGGTTATGCATCGTGGATGCTCGTCTTGTAAGGAGCAAACTTGCGAGGTAGGCAAGCATTTTCCGTCCTTGGCGCTCTTGTAATGCACAAAGCAACTGTTCGAAATGTCGAAATATCTCGCGTCTATCTCTGTGTGAAACAAAAGCACTTCCGCGTACCACTCATCCTTGCGGCGAAAGAGCCATAGCAGCTTTTTGTTATCAAAGGTCTTCTCAGAAATCTCGGAAAACGAGATTTCGTATCCAACTTCGGCAGCACTTCTCATCAATTTGTGCACGGCGACAACGTTCAGATTCGGCGTCCATGAAGGACCTCGAGACCAAGAGCTATTCGTGTTTTTCGGTTTTTCACTCAACACCGCCGTGGCGACGTCGGCGATGAGACCGACCTGACGGCCATACTCTGTTCGGAGCCGGTCGGTGCGGGAAACAGTCAGCTCTGGGTTAAGCAACCAGCCGTCGCGCTCGGCAGCGATGGAGGCACTGTAGCTGCGACCAAACAGAAGGTGCGCAATGACGTCGCGCGCGCGGGACATAGACAGCGTCGCACCTGCTTTCTCGGCGCGGAGACGGACGTCTTCAATGAGGGGCTTGATGGACATGGAAACCTCGAGATGTCAGCGGGAGTCCGGTTAAGCCCATGCCGACGGTCGAAGGCACCATGAAATTGGGAAACGCAGTTGAAGTCGGACCAACTTGCCCAGCGCGGGCCCACTCTCAGAGTGGCTGAGACGTAGTCTACACCGTTCGCGACAAGTGGCAAATGTACGGCCGGCTACCAGACTGCTGTCGGTCACATCTTTAATGAGACCGTGGCACCGCCGAAAAGCACAATATGCCCGCCACGCCAGGTCCCATTCGAATACCGCCCGTCATTGCCTGACTGCCGAGCTATACATCTGGTCAGCAACTTCAGATGAACGGTCGAATGGACTGTTACAGCGAAGAACAAATTGCCGCACGGGAGTTCCGCGCTGCGGCCTATCACGAGGCAGGTCACAAGGCTATTTGCGAGCGTTTCGGCGGCACCGGCGATGCCGTGAGTTGGCGAAATAGGAGGCGCGCACCCGACGAAACAGCGTGGCGTGGACAGTTTCGAATGCGCGTTTGCCCGCAGGCGATGCACGTGGCATGGTCCGCGAGCGGATTCCAAGTCGAACCGTTACCAGACAACTAGAACGTGCTCTGCGGCATGACGGGACTGCTGGCGGAAGAGATTGCGGCGACATGGATGATGACGCCGAGGTAGTGGCCTACAACCTATACGTTCGGATTTCGACCGCGGAGGCTTCCGAATCTGATTTGTCCCAGCTGGGAATATCGAACATCGGCGACTTTCACCTCGACAATGAGGTCGTCGCTACGTTTGTTCGGCTTCTCCGTGAAGAATGGGCGACGGTCGAAAGCGAAGCGGAACGGCTAATCGTCGATTCGCTCTTAGTCAGCCCTCTCTTGTCCTGAACTTTCGATGAAAGCAGAGGTGCTTGATGGGTGGGCATGCAGCATAATCGACACATTAACTCTGCCAAAGACAAATGATGGACCAAGAATTAATTCGAACACTTCTGTACCGCGCGGAAAGCGTCGACCTCGACTTCAAACGCGAGCAGTACAAGCTCTCCGGCTCGGACGCGGAGAAAAGTGAACTGGTGAAGGACGTGTTGGCCATGGCCAACGCATGGCGCGAATCGACTGGATACATCCTGCTTGGCGTCGCAGAGAGCAAAGGTGACTTGCCTACGGTCGTCGGTATCGCCGACTTTCATGACGACGCGCATTTCCAGCAGATGGTGAACTCGAAGGTGCACCCGAAGATTGAATTTGCCTACCAGGTCTGCAAGTTCGACGACCTGTTCGTCGGCGTCATAGCTGTGCCGAAGCAGAAGCGCCCATTTTATCTGCAGAAGCGTTTTGGAAATATCGACGCAGACGTCGTCTACTTGCGCCGTGGTAGCTCGACAGCGGTTGCGAAGCCTGACGAAATTGCCCGTATGGGCGCGAGTGAAATAGAGCGTCGCCCGGTCCCGAAGGTCGAGCTGTCGCTGCGTAACCCGACGGGCGAAGACGTTCGGTCCCGTGAACAGGCCGTCAAGGTTGTCGGGTTCGGAAACATTGATGCTCTGCCCGACTACACCGTGGACCGCTCTACCCAGTTCCCGATGGACATCTACAATCCGGGTTCAATCAATCGGAGTTTTTGGCGGGACGCAGCTCGATTCGTCAAAGACAGGGCAGGTGCGTGCATGATAAGCATTCAGGTTCACAATAATTCCAGTTTTGCGCTCACGCATTGCAAAATCGAATTGGCCTTCGATGATGAGCGTGGCGAGCAACTCGAGTTGCGCGAAGAGCGAGACATGGCGGCTAAGCCGAAGCATGGATTCAATATTCCGTCCATTTACTCCAAGCATCAGCAACCCGACGTGCTGGTATCGGACGCGAAGCTGGGGCGCCTCAAAAGCCGCTTTACATTCGAAAAACTCTTGGCCGGCGATACGATTACGTCGTCGGATGCCGTTGTGCTCTACCCCCAAGAGAGTGGCGAGGTGACTGTGAATGGACGGCTATACGCGCACGAACTCGAAGAGCCAATGCCGTTGAGTGCGAAGCTTAGCTTTGTCGTCGTCCACCAGACTCTTCGACTCGAAGACCTGAAACGTATGTTCGAGAAGTAAGCAGCCGGCCGGGACGCCGGCTGCGACCCGTCGTGTAACTTCGCCACCCCGTCCGGTATCTCAAGGGCTTCCCACAGCACCGGCTATCCCGCGACCGCTGCCGTTGATGTCCGACCAGTCGCGCGGCTGCACCGCGGAACGGGCAGCAGTATGTATACCGCGCGACAGGGGGGGTGATTTCGCATGGGACGCGCTCGGAAAAACTAGCCGCGAGCCAGGCAGATTTGGCCGCAAAATAATTCAGGTGGAGTCGCGGCGAGGAGGTGATGCAGGAAATCTCTACGGAATTTGAACAGGTGCCAAACCAGCGATGACAACAGTATTTGCCATCCGGTCATGCAGCGCTTGTCTACGCGGATTGAACGGAACCCATAGAAATCCCGCTCCGCATGTAGCGAAGTTGAGCATGTAGCCCGCTGTGCGCAAGAGAGCTCGCCTGACCGTCATTGGCTGCCCCGTATCTGCATCCACGATTTGCAATCGCAAGGCGCGCTTACCGGGAGATGTGCCCCATACGGCCCAAAGAATGCCAGTCACGAGAATCGGGACGCACTGGCCAACCAGCAGCCAAAACACAAGAGTCGAAGCAAAGGCGTCAGGCGCCAGCAGCAGGTCTTGAGCTGAAGGTCCGAGAGGCACGAAAAGCACGATGACGGTCCACCAAATCGAATCAATGAACAAGGCCCGAGCGCGCTGGGAATAGGTGGCGTAGCGCATGGTAATGTCGGATTGTCCGGACGATTGCGGCATCAATCAGTTCCCCTCGTCGAGCGATTCACCTTAGCCTGAGCAGGCGCCGCGGATGCAATGTCCTCGCCGCCGGACCGATTGATGCGTATGGTACTTGTAATATTATGATGGCGTCGTCAACACGAAAGCGTCTCCAGCCCCTTATTCAATGCCTCGTTCTGTTGAAGTTTCTGCCGCCGTTATCTTTGCCCTTGCGCTCATTCATACGTTCGCCGTAGCACGCATTGAGAAGCTGTCGCACCGCTTCCCGCGGCATGCCGGCGTCTTCCACTTTCTCGCGGAGGTGGAGGTCGTCTTCGGATTCTGGGCGCTGATTCTGTGTCTCGTGATGTGGGCGCTCGTCGGGTCACACGCGACCATCGAGTACCTGGAGCATCGTGAGTTCACGGAGGCGCTGTTCGTCTTTGTCATTATGGTGGTCGCCGCGAGTCGACCCATTCTCGAACTGGTAACGACCATTGTGATGCGGCTCGCGCGGTTTCTGCCTGTTCGCACCGAGGTTGCCGTAATCTGGTTCTCCCTGTCCGCCGTTCCCCTCCTGGGCTCCATCATCACTGAGCCTGCGGCGATGACACTCGCTGCGCTATTGCTGCGCGACACGCTGTTCTCCGCGCGAAGTTCCGAGCGGGTGAAGTATTTCGGCCTGGCGCTGCTCTTCGTGAATGTGTCCATCGGTGGGGTGATGACGGCGTACGCAGCACCGCCGGTGTTGATGGTCGCGAGTGCCTGGGGCTGGAGCACCGGATTTATGGCAGCGACCTTCGGATGGAAAGCAGCGCTTGCGGTTGTTTTCAATGCCACGGGTTTCGTCGCCCTGATTGCCAGAAGCTTGCCGACAACGCGAGGGAGCGAGAGCGGTACAACCCCATCGTCCCAACACGTTCCGATTGGCGTCACGCTAGTTCATCTCGCATTTCTCGCGATGGTTATCATCAATTCGCATCACGCTGTCGTGTTCATCGGAGCATTCCTCTTTTTCTTGGGCTACACGCACGCTTACGAGCGCCACCAGTCGCCTCTCATGCTGCGCGAGAGCCTCCTGGTCGCGTTCTTCCTTGGTGGCTTGGTTGTGCTCGGCGGACTACAGCAATGGTGGCTTCAGCCGATTGTGCGTTCCATGGATGCGATGACACTGTATTTCGGCGCAACAGGTCTGACGGCGGTCATGGACAACGCTGCCATCACGTATCTCGGGTCGTTCATACCCGGCTTATCAGACAGCGCAAAGTACCTGCTCGTGGCAGGAGCGGTGACGGGCGGAGGGTTGACGGTGATTGCAAATGCTCCGAATCCGGCCGGCCTCGCGATACTTGGGAACCGGTTTTCAGGAGGCGCGGTGAGTCCGACGAAACTGCTCGGGGCCGCGCTAATACCAACCATAATCGCAGGCATCGCGTTTCTGGTTTTATAAGTAAGGTAGGTCGAGCATGATGACCTCCGGTGGCTCTTGACCACCGTGCCGCGAGTGCGTGGCGCATTGCAGTTTATCCAAGTGCCGGCGCGAATCCTTCGAGTCGCGCCGTCAAATGCAATGGCGCAATTCGCGAGGGCTCGCCATTGCCCGCAAAGTGTATTGCCTGATTTGGTCGATGCGTATTGGGTAAGACGCCTTATTGGGTAAAACGCCTGATTTCAGCTCGCTTCTACGCGAGCGTTATCCGTGGCTGTCGACCTAGGCACGAGCCCACTCAAGCCCCATGTTTTCGGCATCGGCTTCAGAATCAAGGACCGCCAGAATCCCAGATGCCTGAACGAACTTTCCGTCTCTGGTGACCGTGCCGCTCGCAGCGTATCGCTCGTGCTCAAGGATTTCCTGCTGTTCTTTGATGGCATGGCCCCAGACGGAGAAGCCCCGGTAGGTCTCGCTTTGCATCAGCGTTGAACCTCGGCGCGGACGTGGCCGCCGTCGACGCGAAGGACGTTGCCCTCAGGCGTTATCTGCCTCGGGATGTCGTCAAACTGCGGATGACTGGTTGCGCTCGTCGTCCTGGCGGCTCGCGCCGGTGGCATGGTCAAGCGAGCTTCAGCGATATGATGCGCTTTCGTCCGGGCGAGATTCAGGCTGGCTCGCCGGTGCCTGACGGGTTTGTGAGAAGACTGGATGTGCCGAACCCCGCCTCGAGCCTCGGGAGGATTCCACACCTCTCGGTAGCCGGCAGCATGAGCTTCAGATGTCGCGACCAGCACGACGATTCCCCAAAACACTGCCTTCATATTTCTTCACCTGCGGGTTGTTTGCTACCAGGGGATGCTCGGCAAGTATCCGCGATATTTGCCGGTTTGCGTCTTACGACCGCTGACACGCCATCGCGCCTCGAAGTATGAACGATTTCACTAGCGTCCAGACATGTCCCTACTGCCTGAGGCGACCAGTGTCGATTCCGGCTGACTTCAAATCGTCTTCAGCTCCTGGGCGAAATCGAGCGGCCACTCCTCGCCATCGCACCGTACGGTCGTGCCGTTGTGCAACGAAATGGGGTAATGCGCTTTGTACAACGCGTCGACGAGCTTTGATTCTCGTTTATCTTGGGCACTATTCGACGCTGACTTTCGCTTGGGACGCGAACATGATATGTTTCGGTGTCTGCGGACAGATTTATTATCGCGCTTCGCGATAAATGGAAGTAATGCGCAGAGGCGCTGCCCTCGCATTTCGTAGCGACCGTTTCGCGGATGATACGTTGCCAAAGAGTGTCCGCAGACACTCATCTCTTATGCCGAATGACAAAGCCGACTCATATCGCGCAACTGCGCTCTCAGACATCGCTTCACGGACTTGCAAGGTTGTTGGGGTATGAGCCAAAAGGCCTTGCGTATGTTGTGTACGGGATAAGCGACGCATCTAAGTATGTAGATTTTCCGATTGCTAAACGAAGCGGCGGAACTCGAATTATTAGTGCACCGGTCAAAGAGTTGAAACTTCTCCAGGCCCGCGTTTCTGCATTGCTGGGCGACTGTGCCGAGGAAATTGAAGTCGAGCGGGGGAAGCGGAATAGATTTTCACATGGTTTTCGCAAGAACCATTCAATCCTGACAAACGCCACAGTGCACCGTGGGAAAAGATATGTATTTAACGTTGACCTGAGTGATTTCTTTGGAACGGTCCACTTCGGTCGAATTACGGGTTTTTTTGCGAAAAATCAATACTTCAAGCTGAATCCGGTCATCGCGCGGATATTGGCTCAGATTGCATGTCACAACAAGGTTTTGCCCCAAGGCAGTCCCTGTTCACCCGCAATTTCGAATCTTATTGCTCATATTCTTGATGTACGGATGGCGCAGCTGGCAGCGCGCCACGATTGTTATTACTCGCGATATGCGGACGACCTAACATTTTCGACAAACCGAAAAGAGTTTCCGACGTCAATTGCCTCGCGAGTCGGCGACTCAAATGAATGGGTTCCGGGGAAAGCGCTGTTGAAAGTTGTGAAAGACTCTCGTTTTGAGTTGAATCATAGTAAAACGAGAATGCAATTTCACAGATTCCGGCAGGATGTGACCGGCGTAATCGTTAATAGAAGGCTGAATGTCCCGAACGAGTATGTTAGAAACGTTCGGGCGATGGTGAATTCATTCGTCAAGACGGAAAAATTTCAGGTGAAGAAGTTGTATCGGAGCGATACGGGTGCTTGGGAATCTAAAGAGGTAGCTGGAACAAAAGAGCAACTCCGCGGGATGCTGAGTTTCATCGACAGTGTGCGTGTTTTTCCGCAGAAAAAGCTGGCGATGGAAAAGAAGGATAAGCGAGAGCAACGCATCCCTCGGGTAGAGCTGAAGGATATGGACGGAGCTTCTCGCACTTATCGTCGATACTTGCAATACACGCAATTCTTTAATCCAGAGCTACCCTTCGTTATCTGCGAAGGCAAGACGGACAATGTCTACATCAAATGCGCGTTGCGACAACTCGGAGATTCCTATCCGCAGTTGGTTTCAAAAACAGCGTCAGGGAAAAAGCTCCTGCTCAATTTCTTCAACTACACGAAGGTGGCAGACAGGATTTTGCACCTTGGGGGCGGGACCGGCGATTTCCGAAGTTTTATAGGGACATATGGAAGCGAGTTTAAAGGGTTCGTTAGCGCATCGAAGCGAAATCCGGTAATCCTGTTGATTGATAACGATGACGGGACGAAGGCAATATTTTCCTCCGTTAAGGAGGCGACTAAAAGCAAGAATCCCATCGACGGCAGTGAGATGTTTTATCACATCGTCGATAATTTCTACGTGGTAGCGATTCCCCGCTTGGGCGGAAAGTCGACGACTATCGAAGATTTTTTTGAGCCTGCTTTGTTGCAGACGAAACTTGGCACCAAAGTTTTCAGCGGAAAAGATGGTTTCGACCCCGCGACGCAATATGGCAAACACTACTTCGCAGAATATATCGTAAAGAAAGGCCAGGCCGGCATAAATTTCAAGGGATTTCATCCCATTTTGGAGCGCCTGGTCGCAGTGCTGACGGCACATGCCACCAAACCATAGGCACGGCGTTCACACAAGAGATTTGGGCACATCGCCGGGGAGATAGCACGCGGTTGGAGCTCTCATTCTTGCGTCCCGCCGCGAACCGGCCCAACCGGGCCATGCCGTACATTTGCACTGCATTCGAGGTGTCCGGTGGCGACCCGTCAAATCCTGCCGCAGATGTGCGGCAGGAAGCAAGGCTTGAGCGGGCAGTAAGTAAGCATGCCGCCCCCAATTGTTGCTAATAGCTCGTAAAATGACCGCCTCACATTCGGTGTTTCATTTCGCATGCAGCAGGACCACATCCTCAATCCCTACTTGACATCAGGACCAGGCGTTTCCAACCCTTACACAGTTGGCATGCTCGCCATCCATGAGAAATTGAAGCCGTTCCTCACGCCCAAGCAACTGGCAGATTTGGACCGAAAGCTTCAGCTTCAAAAGCCTGTACTGAATGAGGTGCAATACCTGCAGGCAGCTTGTGAGCTTTCGATTTGCGGGTACTTTGCGGGTAAATTTCCTTCGACGTTTAAGTACGAACCCGTCATAACGGCTCCAAAGGATGTTGACTGCGCTTTCGAGTCGCGTGGATTTCGATTCAATGTCGAGGTGAAGTGCGCCGACTACTCGAAAAAAAACGAGTTAGACCAAACGGCGGGGATTCAGCTTGGAGTCTTCGGGCGTCACCCCGAGCTCATGAAAGTGCATGAAGACCTTAAAAAAGCGTTGTCGAATGACCCGGCGGGGCGGCCAGTGCTCTTGCAGCCTCATATGGATAATAAGCTCAAGGACTTTCTTATTTCCGCCCACGGAAAGTTCGCCGATTCGACACACGACGATACGCTGAACGTGCTTGCAGTGTGCGGCGATGGCCCCAGCGATATGCAGAAGTGGTTCGGCTATTTATACGGTTGGCAGGGTCTTTTCACAAGAGACTCCTATCATCCAATGAAGGAATACGAGAGAGTGGACGTTGTTCTGTTGACGAACCTCTATCATCGTCACTATAAGTATCGCGAAAAAGACCAGCTCGCTAACCACTGGGATTTAGGGAAGGCTTTTACCGTGAGTTTTAGCAATCCATTTCGCCAGCGAGATAAGAGGCACGCGATTGAGCAGTTCACAACAACAACGCCCAATCAGTCTTGGAAGCTTGACAGTTACAGGGTCAAAGGCGACGACGTTCCTCCTGATGTCGACGCGGCGATTAGATTGAGCTCATATATCGGAGAGAAACTCGCCGATTCTGGGATGTTCCAGATGCAACGAGAATCCACCGATGGTTCGCATAGCTCGTAGCAGGCACTTTGCGGGACTGCCGTTCGAGTCGGATGCGCGATGATGGCTCCCGCGGCGGCATCGGCGGATTCTGGTCGTGGACCACCGCATGTATTCAGCAGAAGTTGCGACTAACCGCCGTAAGCCCACCGAGCAGGTGCGACATATCAACAAGTCGCTGGGCAACCAGATGGCGGACCTCGCCCTCGCATTGCCACGTTCCGTACACCGCAAGCAGCGAGGCGCCCAGCGCTTCCTGCCGGAACTTCTCCTGCAGCGACGGCCAGATGATGACGTTCACGTTGCCCGTCTCGTCCTCAATGGTCACGAACATCACCCCTTTTGCGGTCCCCGGGCGCTGACGTACCGTGACCAGTCCGCAACCGCGCGCGAGCCTGCCGTTGCGATAAGTCATGAGCGTCGCGGCAGGCACGAGGCGCTGTTCGAGCAGCACCGGCCGCAGCAGCGATAGCGGGTGCCGGCCTAGCGTGAGGCTCATCGAGTTGTAGTCGGCGACGATGTCTTCGCCTTCCGACGGGGCGCCGAGCACAGGCGTTTCGTCGTCCACACGCGCGTCGGCGAGAATGTCCCGGTCGGGCACCGCTGCAACAGACGCCCAGAGCGCTTCGCGCCGGTTGCCTGCCAGTAGCGATAGTGAGTTCGCGGCCGCAAGAACTTGAAGGTCTTTCCGGTCGAGCTGCGCACGTCTCGCGAGGTCGCTGACACTCGCGAACTGCCTCACGGCTCTCGCTGCTTCGATACGCTCCGCGGCACCGTCCTTCATACCCTTCAGCAGAGACAGGCCCAGACGAACTGCCGGCCTCGACGCCGATTGATAATTCTCCAGGACCGAATCCCAGTTGCTGATGGTGACGTCGGCCGGCAGCACCTTCACGCCGTGACGCTGAGCATCCTGAATGAGCTGCGACGCAGAGTAAAAGCCGAGCGGCATGCTGTTCAGCATCGCGGCAAGAAACGCCTCCGGCTCATGGCACTTTAGCCAGCTGCTCGCGTAGACGAGCAACGCGAACGACGCTGCGTGACTCTCGGGAAAGCCGTATTCACCGAAGCCATGAATCTGCTGGAAGATGGATTCGGCGAAGTCCTTCGTGTAACCGCGCTCCGTCATCCCGTTGACGATGCGGTCGTAGTATTTGTCGAGGCCACCCTTGCGTTTCCAGGCGGCCATCGCGCGACGCAGCTGGTCCGCTTCGCCCGGCGTAAAGCCGGCAGCCAGGATGGCGACCTGCATCACCTGTTCCTGGAAGATGGGCACGCCCAGCGTGCGCCCGAGTGCAACTCTCAACGCGTCGCTAGGATACGTGACAGGTTCCAGCCCCTGGCGCCGGCGCAGGTATGGATGCACGGCACCACCCTGAATGGGACCTGGCCGCACGATGGCGACCTCAATGACGAGGTCGTAGAACTCGCGCGGCTTCATGCGCGGCAGCATGCTCATTTGGGCGCGAGATTCAATCTGGAATACGCCCACCGTGTCTGCGCGCGAAATCATTTCGTACGTGGCTTCGTCTTCGGCAGGAATGTCCTGCATCTCGAAGCGCTCGCCGCGCTGCTCCGACACGATGTCGAGCGTGCGCCGAATCGCCGACAGCATCCCGAGCGCGAGAACGTCAATTTTCAGAAGGCCAAGCGCCTCCAGGTCGTCCTTGTCCCATTGAATCGCCGACCGGTCAGCCATGGCCGCATTCTCGACGGGCACGAGCCGTGTGAGCTTGCCCCGGCTGATAACAAAGCCGCCAGAGTGCTGCGACAGGTGACGCGGGAAATTGAGAATCTGCGCGGCCAGCTTCGCCCACAGACCAATGAGCGGATTCTCCGGGTCGAGCCCGGATTCCGCGAAGCGCTGGAGCAGGTCGGCCGAGTGGTCGAACCACTGATGTGACTTCGCGACCTTGTCCACAATCTGCGGGTCGATGCCGAGTGCCTTGCCGCTTTCGCGCAGCGCGCCGCGTGGCCGGTAGGTGGACACCGCGGCGGCGATGGCCGCGCGGTCGCGCCCGTACTTCCGGTAGATGTACTGGATGACCTCTTCGCGACGCTGGTGCTCGAAGTCCACATCAATGTCGGGCGGCTCGCCGCGTTCCTTGCTGATGAAGCGCCCGAACAGCATGCTGCCGCGCGACGGGTCGACCTCCGTCACCCCGAGGCAATAGCAGACCGCGCTGTTTGCCGCCGACCCACGGCCCTGACACAGGATGTGCTGGCTGCGCGCAAAGCGCACTATGTCGTAGACCGTGAGGAAGTAGGCTTCGTATTCCATCTCACGGATGAGCTGCAGTTCGTATTCAATCTGCTCCTGCACGCTGAGCGGAATGCCGTTGGGATAGCGCCGGTGCGCACCGATGTAGGTTTCCTGCCGCAGATACGCTTCGTGCGTGAATCCCTCTGGCACAAGCTCGTCCGGATATTCGTAACGGAGCTCGTCGAGCGAGAAGTGGCATCGCTCCAGAATGTTGAGCGTCTCGGACAGTACGTGCGTCGGATACAGGTTGCCCAGCCGCAATCGCGAGCGGAGGTGCCCTTCGGCATTCGGTGCGAGGTCGTATCCGCATTCAGCCACCGTCTTGCGCAGCCGGATTGCCGTCATCGTGTCCTGCAGCGGCTTCCTCGACCGGACGTGCATGAGGACATTGCCCGTCGCCACTACGGGCAAGCGATACTTGTCGGCCACATGCTGGACGATGCCGCGATGAATGTCGTCCATCGCGCGCTGGTGCATGACGAGCCCGACCCATGCGCGGTCGGCAAAGACATCGTTCATCCATTCGAGCTGCGACGCGAGCACGTCTTCTTTCGCGGGGAAGTCCGGCACCAGGATAGCGAGGCAGTCCGGCATGCCTCTCAGGTGTGTGTAGCCTTTCTCTGGCTTCGAGATGTCGTGCGGCGTCAGCAGATACTCGCCCTTCGACGCGCGCATGCGTCCCAGCGTGATGAGCTCGGACAGGTTGCCATAGCCCTCCCGGTTCTGCGCCAGCAGGATGAGACCGAACGCCGGGGTCCTGTCGGCATGCACGAGCTGGAAGTACGAGCCGATGGCGAGTGGAAGCTTCTGTTTCTTCGCCTCGACATGGGCGCGCACAACGCCGGCGAGCGAACACTCGTCCGTTATTGCGAGGCCTGAATACCCTAGCTGGGAGGCGCGTAGCACCAGCTCTTCGCCGTGTGACGCGCCGCGCAGAAACGAGAAGTTGCTGAATGCAAAAAGCTCCGCATAGTCTGGCAGCATCGACGAAGGAAAGTCCATGACAGTACCGTCTTAGCCGAACAGGCCATGAAGAAACCAGCGGACTTCTTCCGTCTTCACGCCCGGGCGTTCGCGATAAATCCAGTAGCAGCTCTTGTCGGCCGCCTCGGCGACGTAGTAATCGCGCGTGACGGCTTCACTGTCATGCCATCCCGCCTCAATGCGTTCACCCATCGAGACGAGCCTGAGCGGCGAGCCGTAGAACGGGCGATGGTTCTTCATCATGAGCTTGATGGGTTCATCGAGCAGCCAGGTCGGTCGTGGCAGTTCAGGCGGAGGCGTCTGCGACTTCGCGTCGCTCTGCATGGATACCCAGCGGTTCGCCATCTCCGGTCTGTGGTCGGACGTGGGTGCTGCGCGCTCCACGTTCTCGGCACCGAGTCGCGCAACGAGCAACTCGATGAGGCGATTGTGGTCTTCTGCCGACCCACCCGGGTCGGGAAACAGTGAATCGCTTGGCGGCTCGGCGGGCTGCACGCTGGATGCCGTCAGGCGAACCGCGAGCACAGCAGCCGACAGTTCCGTGCGCCCCAGACGTTCCTTCAGCAGACGGACAAGATGCTCCTCGTGCCACGTCGGCTCGGCGAGGGCGATGTCGAGGAAGGTGGGTTCGACGGCTTCGCGGCCACGCTCATGTTCGAGCGACACGGTAGCGTGGGTCAGCGCGAGCTGCTGCGCGCTCAACCAGCCGCACATCTGCACGATGAGCCGTCGCGCGGAAAACAGGATGGCGTCGGCGTGCTCGACGCGGTCGGGCAGTTCGGTTCGCGCGCTGAAGGTGGGCGGCACTTCGAGCCATTGAAACAGCTCGGGTGACAGGCCATAGGCGCGGTCGAGTGCATCGAGCAAATCCACGCCGCACCGCTTCTTCAGCCCGGCGCGCGGCAGGCGGCGGATGTCACCGAGCACCCGGCAGCCCAGGCCCTGAAACCAGTCAGCGAACGCGCGGAGCTCCTGCACGACCGTGAACGGCAGCGCATTGAGGTTTCGCTCGAGCGACGGCATCTTGAGCACGCGACACCGACCGCGCTTTGCAAGCAGCCAGGCACCCTGACCAGTCGGCGCCACGCTCATGCGAATGGTCACGCCGACTGCTTTCACGACCTCACGCATCAGTGCGCAGACACGCCGTATGCCGCCGAAGAGACGCAGGCTCGCCGTCACGTCCATGACGATGGTTTCCTCGTCACAGACTGCGACCTGCGGCGAGAACTTCAGCAGACCAAATGCGACCTCGCGTTGCATTTCCCGTTCACGCTCGACGCTGCGGTCGTACATCAGGGCGTCGGGCGATAACGTGGTGACGCCGCCCCGTTTCATTCCTGGCAGCACGCCAGCTTCCCGCGCCATCGAATCCATCACCACGACCTTGTCGCGCTCAAGCACGACGCACCCGTGCTCAGTCCGAGGTGACCACCTCGGACGGAACACCTCCAGCGAAAGCCGGGGCAGGTAGATGGCGACGAACACGGCCATAGGGGCTGAGGGTAATCGGTGAGGGTTGCAGGGTGATGGACAGTGTTTCCGTTCGCGTTGGGCCTCGTCGCTTGACGACATCGACGACGAGGCCGCCGTTAGCCGGTCGGACGGCCAACCGCAACGTGGCGGGTGAGGCATCCTGCGCGCTGGCCAGCGGCCGCATGAGCACAAGGAGTGTTTCGGATGCCTGCGCCGCCAGGTGTAATCGCCGCAGCGCCTCGGTGCGGATGTGCTGCTGCCACAGGATGAGGGCGCCGCAGCTCTTCGCCTGAAGCACACGCTCCGCGCACCAGAGCGCGTCAGCCGTCTTCGGTGCCCGCAATCTCATGAGTCGGTCCACCGGCAGGCCGAGATAGGAGAACGCCAGCGAATTGGGGACATGCGGAGGCTGCAGCAGCACAACCGGTCGCGCGCTCAGTTCGGCGAGCGCCGGCTTCAGGAGCCGCATTTCGCCAATTCCGGGCTGCTGGACCAGTAGTTCCACCAGTGCGCCCAACGGCCAGCCGCCGCCGGGCAGTTCGGCAGTCAGGGCGGCGTAGCCGGTGTCGACCGTCCGGCCATGGGCACGCGCGAGCTGCGCCCCGCGCCACAGCGCTGGGTGTATCGACTCGACGTGTTGAGGCAGGGTGGCCATGGCAAGAAATACTGTATGGATGTACAGTATCGTATCTTAAAAATTACGTTTGTGAAGTGCCCCTTTTTGGTCACGACGGGAGACGCCAATGGACATGCCTGTGCGCAAGCACCCGATGCCGGAGATTGCGGCGTTCGCGGCCGAATTGCGCGACGCGTTCGGGGATGCGACCATTGATGAAGCTGTCGCGCGCGGAAAAGCAGGCGAACCGACGTTCTTCGCGAGTGAGAATGGTCGGACGGTGGGCACGAAGGCTGCCGATGCGCTGAACTGCTGGCCAGTCGACGACAGTGTGCGGGACCGGTACTTCTGCCGGGGATGCGACGGGTCATGCATCGGGACCGAAATTCGGTGCAGTCAACGGAGATGACGCATGTGCTACTCGGCTCAAATCCAGGCGGACTACCGTCGTTATGTACGGATGTTCGGCGCGCACATGGACATCGCCGAGTTTGCGCGTCTTTACTTGCTTCAGGCCGAAGGGAGCAGCGCGAAGACGCCAAAGGCGCTCGATGATGCGTTCCGCGACCCGCAGAACGATGGCGAGCGTGAGATTTGGCAGTTCATCGACAGGACGCGCGCCCAGCAGAAGACGAAACTCGAGCAGGAGCTCTTCAAGCAGCGAACCCGTCTGACTGACGCTGAGCGCAAACTGGAATCGAAGGTAACGAAGGCTGCGACCGAAAGCCGGCGCATTGCCACCGACAAAGTCGACGCTGCTCTACGTCGCATCGAAGACATCAACCGGATTGAATCGGAGCCGCGCGATTCGCGCATCTTCCCGGGCTGGTACGCGCCGGTGCTTGTGATGGAAAACGGCGAATACGTGGTCAAGCCGATGCGATACCAGTGCAGGGTTGCCGGCACGCCTGCCAGTTTTGATGTGAAATATCCGGGAACCTACAACGCTCGCAAAAATTCACTCGAGGGCTTCTGGAAGCCGTGCTTTGGACACACACATGGCGTGATGCTCGTCGAGGTCTTCTACGAGAACGTCAAGAAGGCGAAGATGGAAGGCACGTTACTGGAGACGCATCACAAGGATGAGAACGTTGTCCTTGAGTTTCGCCCGAGTAACCGGCAACTGATGCACGTCGCCTGCCTGTGGTCGAGATGGACTAAACCCGGCGAGCCGGACCTCTTGTCGTTCGCGGCTATCACGGATGAGCCGCCGCCAGAGATTGAAGCGGCCGGCCATGACCGGTGCATCATCCCCATCAAGCCTGAGAACATCGAAGCGTGGCTCAATCCGGAGGCATCAAACCTGGACGCGATGTACGCCATCCTCGATGACAAGGACCGGCCATACTACGAGCACAAGCTCGCGGCATAGCCGCGCGAACTCTTTGAGATATTGGAGGCGGCACCGTGACTTATTTATCAGACGCGAAGGTGATGTCGGATTCCATGATATTTGAGCTTCAATGCACCTATCAGAGCCCAGACTGGAAATGGGGCCTCGAAGAAATTAGTGCGTTTCTTAAGGAAATGCCTATCGAAGCAGCCCGCGAAATTGTAAGTCGTTTGGTTGAAAAGGATAAGAATGACCCGTGCCTAGAGCTGCAGTGTCGAAAAAATCTTTTTGCTTGGTTGTCCGATAACCCTGAGGAAATTGTCATTGTCCCCATTGGTGCTTCCTGCGCTTGTGGTGCAGTTCACCTTTCTGTCGAGGTCGCACCTTCGGAACTCGAACGATGCGATTGCCCCACATGCCGGCGATACGGCGCACTATGGGCAGAATACGGCGAACAGGATGTACTGTTCGCCGTCGACAACGGCGAGACCGAGGGTTACATTGGTATGTGCAATGGGCGTCCGCTGACTTTTCATCGATGCCGCGTGTGCGGTGGCGTCACGCATTGGCGAGCGATGGACGGACGGAAGCCAAGCGTGGGCGTCAATGCACTCATGATGGAGCCTGAGGCTATCGAAGATGCGCGCATTTTTGAGTGACATCCCGGCATTGGCGCTGGGCGATTGAGAGCATCGATTCTTCGTTTTAGTCGAATGCGCAAAGGTACGCAGGTCCTTACCCCGGACACAATGCATTGTCTGAGAATGCCGAATCATTGCGAGATGCTCGCTGGCAGTCATCTGGGCGATACAGGATGCTAAGGGGAGCCTCGCCCATAATTTTCCGCGGCTGTCATGGTCGAACCTGCTGAGAAGACCGCTATTTAGATTGAAGCAGGGCGAAGATACGACTAACAAGAATAATCGAGAGAATAAGATGTCAACGATGTTGAAGAGGGTATGGCGCACAGCATCCGGCATGTATCGGAATGCTGAGGGCGCATGCAATCAATGGTGCCGCAAGTTAAGTGACCCAATGTCCGCCTGTTTTGACGCCATCAGGCACATCTCTAGCGTTCCATGGTCTATCAATAGCGTTGTCCGGAAAGACGTCGCGGACTGGAGGGTGTTCAATCGAGTTCAGAAAGAGTTCTCGATGTCGTTCTGGTCGCGACAGTTGATGCTTGCTGGCGAACATCCCGTATGGCTATGCTTGCTGTTACCCATCCTGTTCGGGTTGTGCTTGGTGCCCCTCTCTTTATTGCCGGTTACTTGGCTTCCACACGGTTGGACCACATGGCAGGCGTCCGAGCAGTTGAGTTACTTTTCGACGCTATGGTCTGTCCAGGCTACGCTCGCTGCGCTCGCATACCCAATCGTTATCGCTTTTGTAGCGGTGTTCCTGCAGCGGCGTCCAGCCGCCGACTGTTTCATGCATCTTTACATGCTGAATTCAGGCGCGCTGGCTGCTGGTTTGTCGTCGCTGATGCTTGTTGTGGTCATGGCCTGCCAGTATGTCGTCATGCCGTACTTTGGCGCGTGCGTCCTGTTGAAGTGGGGAATCTTGGATGCCGTCTGGTTTGTGCTAAATGCGGTTCTGACAACGCATTTCCTTTATCGGACCGTCGAATACCTGCGACCGGATGTGCAATCGGCCATCGTAACCAAGTACGTGACCAGCGTCGCCCTTCCACGCGAGATAAGGCGACTGTATTCATACCAGGTGTTAGCTCAAGCGCATTCCAAAGGATGGGTTAGAGCGTCGAGTTACCTGGACAACAAAAAAGAGGACGGCCCCAAAGTTTTGCTGGCACGGTTTGGGTTCGGAAAAGGCACAGAGCAAGGGACGATAACATTGCATGCCCCTTCTCGTCTTGTGGATGTTCGACTCTGGCCGCTATGCTTTGCGATTGACGGATGGGAGCGTGCAGCTCGGAAGTGGACTCGCCCGACCGATGGCCCTCGCCGCTCACGCGTACAGTGGCCTTTTTTGACGGTCCCGCTGATGCCTGGTACAGAATATCGGGAGTCACTTGATGTGGCTCAGGTTGAGGACGGTCCAAGTCTTTCGCGCTCGCAGCGTTTTATGCTCCGGTGGGCGTATGTGTTTCGCAGTGTGAAGAGGGAACGATACGAGATTCGCGTCAAGTCGGTCATCGAAGAATTCGAACTTGACGCTCGCACTGCCGCAGAGAAAACGGACGTCAAGACATTCGAACGAGCTTATAACGCTCTCGTTGGACTGCACGAGCTCCTTTTGGGCGCGTGTCTCGTTGAGACTGAAGACGGCTCCGTGGGAAGCTGGGCGATTCTGCCCGACATCAGCGAGTTCTTCGGGCGGCCGATGCACGAAAGTTGGAACAACGCATACCGGTCGGTGTTTCTTGCTGCAATAGAGACAATGGTTGCCGATAGTAGTCCGATTCGTCGTATGTGCCATATTGGACAGCACTTGAGCGGAGACGCATTAAGTCGCTCACCCGCCGACATACGCGAGAGCGTCTTCGACTTGCAGACACTGTTGATGTATCAATTGGGCGACTGGTGGACCAAGAAAATAGAAGAACAAGGCGCTCAGCATGGACCGCATATTGCAGCGATGCTCAGTCCACCGTTGTCTGGAGTCTACGAGGAAGTCGTTTTAACCTTCGTCGGCGGATGGGAGAACGCGAGGGCGCGCATCGTTGAAATTCCAGAGCCCACCGCGGCATTTCACTGGACTGAAGTAGTGTCTATAGCTCGTATCAGTGCAGCGCACATTCAAGGCACGGCAAAGTTGCTGCTGGCTGCGATAAAGCGAGGGGACCAGACCGCCTCCGAATGGTTTGCGGATTCGCTGAACAAGTGGTGGGGAAATCTTGATTACGAACATCCTGCGCTGGCTCTCTATGACAAGATAGATTTCATATGTCTGGACGACCTCGGCGTGCATTGGCCAGACGTTGCCCATTCGTTAGGCCTTTCTAAGGAGGACGGTCGGAGACTGGGTGATAGTGTTGTCGGTTTGCAGCGAGGCGTGCTGCTCGCTGCACTTCGCAATTTCTGGACGGACGTCCGGTTGATTACCATTGAGCTAGCGCTGTCTTGGGCGTGTCAATTGGGACGCGACGTGGAGGGCTCGTTGGCTATGGACGTCGCGGCGGGGCTTTTGACCGGTCGGCAATATCGAGGCGGCGGTACGTTGTCCCATTCGCTAAGTCGGCTAGGAGCTGCGGAGTATCTAACAGCGAAAATCAGACAATTCAGTGCCAGTGGGCATTACCGCGGCGGTTATGTGGCTCGCTTGAGCCAGTTCGTGCAGCGGGTGAAGGATATGCAGCAGCCGCGGATGGTTACATCCCGGAGTTATTCATCGTTCGGAGCGGATGACGTTGAGTCGCTACAGCAAGAGCAACTCATTATCATGGCGGTCCTGTCGCCAGCAAGATGGGGCATGGAAGCTTCACTGCAACGGCAACTGGACATCTGGATGGGGTGCCAATACGACAGCATTGAGATAGTTCGGGGAAGATTGGCAGCATGGCTCGCCGCCATGGGGGACCCAGCTAATGTGTCGACGGAAATGACTACAGCGATGCTGCGTCGGACTCAAAAAACGCATGACGCCGCTACCGCCCTGGAAAACCTCAAAGAGAGTATCGAGTCCATACAGTCGACCTTGGAATCAAGGAGGGGTCAGGTGCTCCAGGACGCACCGGTTGAGCCGGACAGGCTCGCCGAGCTGGCGAGATTTGCCTCGCTAACAGCGTTTGACCGGCAGTCGGGAGCGTTTCCGTTGCAGCTTTTTCAGAGGATAGAGTATGCCAACCAGGCGCTAAATGACTTTACCCTCAATATGCAGCAGATTCGGAAAGGTGAACTGACACTCGTTGAAATGGACCAGCGCGCCGTCAACGAGGCAGAGTTCTGGTCCGAAACAATGAAAAACCATGTGGGTGCCCTCGTTCTCGGCGATGTGATAAGGAAGTGCAATATCCGCGAAGTGGCAGTCGCCGACCGGGAGTCCTACTGGGCGCTACTGATGTTGGAATCTGAGCGCATTCAGAAGGGCGATTCTGTGCCGATTTTGATTCTCGAGAACCCGACCCGACCTGACTGGGTCTGGCAGTGGCAGCACGCGGATTTCGGTTTGGGTTATGAGAAGCCGGGCGACCTCCGAGTTTGGCGTGCAGAAGATAGAGGTGCAGGGTACGTCTGCAACTTCAACGAAATAGAGGTGTATAGCGCTAACCTGGTTGCAGGGCAATCAATGATTTTGTCAAAGGAGACGTTCGCGAAGGTGCTTTTCCAAGAGTTTGGTGAACATCAATTCGTCGACGTTTCATGCTCGCCGCGAAGCGACAGCGCTTTCCTTGTCGATGTTCATCTTAAAATTTCGAGCGCGGTTGACATTGGGGATGACGGTGCCATCCGCATTTTGTATGGTGCCGACGGCGGCGAAGAATAGTGGATGCACGCTGCACAAGTGGTCGTTAGAAACTCGGAGACGCATCGTCGAGTTGAAATGCTGGTCTACCCGCTACAGGTGCCGAGAACGAGAATAATTGCGAGGCTTAGCTGACGTCCTGAGACCCTATCGCGGCAAGTCGGCTTCCGGCGAATGAGACCCGTCGCAAGTCAACTTTCTTGTGCGTAATAGAAGAAACCGGCCGCTACCTCGCTATTCGTTAAGACGGTACAACCGGACAAACACTTAAATAAGCGCAACGACCGCAGTGCCTTCCGGGAACAGGCGTTCGGTCGCCGCTCAGCATCCGCGGGGCAGCTTTGAACGCGGTGGTTTTTTCGGGAGCTTGGCTCAACTTTACATCTATATGTTTCTCAACCAGAAGCGTATGCAGGATAAGCGGCCGAGGGCGACGCCCCTCGATTTCGAGAAGCATGGGTCGTAACAGAGATGAGGTCGTACCCGAGCCGCTTGCCGAAAATCTAATGAGATGCAGTCGTGCCGGACCGCCTTTGTCGCTGTCAATCATCCAGGGCAGTTCGACGTCCAAGCCGTTAAGCCGGGAGATGAGAGACTCGTTAAATGTCCCCGGATTCTTGCCAATGACAGTCAAACCCCTGCGACAGACAACTTTGGCATCGCGAGTAAGGTGGGGGTCTGCGCTTTCATCGGGGAGTTGATAGTGCCCCCACGCACTTGCGAACGCAGCTTTCGGATGGACGTGGTCTTTCGCTACTGCTCGTAACGTCTCCATAACCGCCCAGCGGGCTCGTACCGAGATGTCACTCTCCTGCTCCCGTGATAGGCCCAAGCGATACCGATAGTGGTGCTGAAGCGGACAGCGCGAATACGACTCAAATTCTTCAAATTGAACTTGGGCGACGACACTCGCCTGAACAATGGCCGAGTTTGCATGCATCACCTCGGCCTTACCGTTAACAAAGGTGCGCTTTTTGACCGTTGCTTCAGGCGATTTAAGCTGAATCGGGCGATTTTTGAACCCGAATTCGATGTTCTCGTAGATTTGAAGATGTAACTTTGCACGGGACAGTGCAACGTAAAGTAGGTTATTGCGTTCTACAGCGGTCTCGAACTTATACTCGTCGTCACTGCTGCCCAGCACGGAAGGGGGCACGAGGGCGAGAATTGGCTCGGATTCGCCCCATGTGGGTTCGTCGGGCCCATACGCGTCGGCGTCAACATACCCCATATGAACGGCTTGAAACTCAAGCCCTTTACTCCCGTGCACGGTCAATAAGCGTACAGCGTCCATTTCAGAAGCTTCTGGCGGAAGCTCTCGGTCACCATGTGTCTCGCCAATTCGCTGGCGAAGTTGCTGTCGAAGCAAATAGCGAGAGAGTCGCGCTTGTCGAACGTCGCCATCGCCATTACGCACAGCATATGCAAATTGCCAAAGTGCCATGCGAACAGTCTGCGCCTCGAGTGATGTATCTTTTGCATCAGGCAGTCCGAATCTTCGTTCCAGCAGTAAGATGCAGATGAAGCTCCACGGGTTGGTATGGCGGCTGAATCCGGAAAGGAGTGCTTGTAGTTGGATGCTTGCCTCTCGGCCTTGCTCTGATATGTCTGCAGGCGAACTTCCTAGCCAACGCCCTCGCTGCCATGCAATGTCTTCCTCCGCACACTCAAGGAGGAGAACGATGTCTTGCATGGGCATTGCAAACTTTGGTAAGTCGGCCAAGCCAACTAAGGCTCGCGGGGCTCGCTCACAGAGAAGTTGCATTAGACAAATCAGCCGCTTTATCTCGGGGCGCTGTGTAAGTTCGCCAATGAAGAGCGTCGGGATACCAGCGTCGCGAAGCTTGTCAGCTAGGAATTCGACGTCGGCCCCGCGTCTGCAAAGTACCGCTTGTTGTCGATAGTCGACCCCTTCCGCTTTCCGGCTGATTACCTCTTCTGCAATTGCTAGGTGTATGTCAGAGCGCGTTTCGCAAGATACTAACTCGGGTAGTACGGAACTTTTGCCGCTGACCGCCGACATTGAGTCGAGCGGCAGCCGTTTTTCGAGGACGTGAACGCGTCCGGCGACCGAGAATAGCTCAAGGACTTCCTCGGAGCTTCGCCGGTTTGAGTCAAGCGAGTACTTTTTTACGTCGGAACCGTCGCCAGAAATCTGGAATGCGTTTTCAAACTTCATCAAGCTTTTTACAGAGGCTCCTCGCCAATGGTGAATTGCCTGCCGCACATCTCCCACAACCCAGAGTGATTTCGCTTGTGCAGCGAGTTGGCGCACCATCATTACCATCGCCTCGGTGACATCTTGGTATTCGTCTACAAGTATATGTTCGAAGTGGTTGGCAAGTTCTGCGACGCTCGCTCTGTCATCGCGCATGCGCAAAGCAGGTTTAGCAACCAGGTCGACGAAGTCCACCATCTTCGCATCCCGCAACGCGACTTCGTGCGTCGCATACAGTGACGCAATGTCTTCGCGCTGCTTCCTGAGTTCGTCCGACTCCGCATTGAGCGCTGAGATTCGAGATTGATACTCGCTGGGGTCAACTAATTCCTCTTTCAGTCGCTGGATACATTTGACTACAGTTTGCAGCCAGTCATATGGGTCTTCGACGCGAAGGTAATACTTCAAGTCTATCGAAGGCAGGCTGCGAATCAGCAGCGACATCTGATGGAGTTTGTCCGCGACCAACACGTCCGGGTCGAGACCGAAATGTTGGTGATACCGACGGAGAAACTCCAGGCCGAAGGCATGAAACGTTCCCGCCCAAATATCAGACGCCCGGTGGATGCCAGCATTACGTAGGCGTTCTACCAATTCAAAGGCGGCCTTGTTTGTAAAAGTAAGGACAAGAATTTTGCTCGGGTCTACGCCTCGTTGCTCTATAAGGTGTTTGACTCGATGAACAAGGGTTGTCGTCTTCCCTGTGCCTGGTCCGGCCACTACGTTAACGAATCGCTCTTTCGCCTCGGCAGCGAGCTTTTGGTCTTCACTGGGAGCGGGCAAAGGTTTCGGCAGCGCAGGCGCGGACGCAGGCAGCAGCAGAGCATCCAGCAATTGAAGCCGGACAAGTTCAAGGGGCAGCACCAAGGCTTTAGAGATGTCTTGGGCGCCGTCCCCGGCGTTCCAAAGCAAAATTGCAAGCTCTCGAGGGAGCAGCAACTCACGGGCGAATACGTTCGCCTGCAGTTCCTGTCGTCCCCTGGCACCATATGCTTCTACCTTGACCGCGGCCGGGGTGCCGGTCGATGCAGTCAAGGAGGCCAGATGCGCAATTGTGACCTTTGGCTTCTCAGCATCCAAAGACCAATGCCCCAGTTCATGGGCGACTAGGTAGCCGTATTCCGAGTCCTCAACGTCATTCCGGACATAGATAGAATCTTCGTCACGTTCGAGGACCGCCGCTCCTCCACCTAATGCTGCATAACCGGGAGGAACACAGTCGATAGCAAGGTTCAGCTCGGTCTCGACGCCCGATAGAAGCTGCAAGCTGGTCGGCTGAGTGGTCTTGCAATGCTTAAGAAGTCGCTGGCGGAGTGCTTTGGCTTCAGTTCGGGCTCGGTCAAACGGGTTCATAGAGACATTCAGTCCTGAATCGATAACAGTTTAGCCGTCTCTTCTGTTGACAAACCTAGAGAAAGCACGGCATCGTCCCAAGACTGCGGCGTTAGCGCGACAACAGGTTTAGCCTCACCGGCTTTGAACGCTGGAACGGTTGCTGATTGGAAAGACTCGCTAACTACCTGAGAGATGGCGGCAACTGAGACTTCCAATTTTGATGACAATGCATGCAGCAACGCTCTTGGGCCTTTTGTCTTCCCAGAAAGAACTCGGCTCAGAAGCACCCGATGCTTGCCCAGCCCAACATCTTCGGCCAGCTGGCGCAAGGCGGCCCCTTTGACACCCATCACTGCAGCGCGTGCGATGGCGACCTCGGCCGCACTCGCTGCTTCTGACTTTGACACCTCGTGTTTTGCGAGCGCCTCGGTCATACACATGGCGACCAGTTGCGATGCAGACTTTCCGTATTCTTTAGCCGTGAGCTTCAGCCTAATCGACAGGTGTCGATTCAGTCGCACCATCCACTGCGTGGTTTCCTCACCAACGAGCGTACCAAGCTTTAACTCGTAGCTTCCCAAGAGTTTTCTCGGATTTTCCGATAGGCTTCGTGCCTCAAATTCCTCGAAACCCTCAGTGACAAGTTCTCGAGCAACCGAAGCCAAGCTGTCTCCACGAAGTTCGGCGAGTGCAACTACCGAGTTATGCAGCGAAGTTTTGCTGCTGACACCAATCGTGTCTTGCCGTTCTTTCGTGCGAATAGGAGCTTCTGCTGATTTATCGGCTTCGATTTGCATCACCGCCTCCGTTGACTGTTTTGTTATTTCGGTTCGACCGAGCAGCTTTTGATAATTCGTTTCCCACTGTGCTCCGACGCGCGCCTCTATCAGCCGCTCGTTCAGTGTTCTCATCAGTGCGATTGCAGCAGCATCAGCGTCCTCGGCTCCGACCCGCAGTTTCTCCCCGTTAGGTAAGGTGACCGCGCAAACCACAGGTAACTCGCCGTCGGTCGTGAATTCGACCTTGCGTGTAATTGCTCCTATGAGCTGACCCCATTCATTCACATATTGCACAGCGCAGTGAGCACTATTTGGGGGCAAAATGTCGGTTCGCATGCTAGACACCCTCCGCGGATGCATTTAGTATAGGCGTGTATCAACAATATATCAAACAGTGGGGGCCGTGCTGATTTCCTCAGAATTTGCGAAAGCTGTCCGTAGCGCCGTATATTCGTGGCGGGCAGGGAAATCTTTCGACGAAGCTTGTGAGCGACTCCACAGCCCCGCAGCGCTTGGCGCTGAGCTGAGACCCGCCGTAGGGGAAGAGTTGGCGCAGGTTGGCCACACCCTAGTCGAGGTCGAGAAGCTGGCGTGGGAGGGGGCATATATCCACCTTCCAGCGGTCTTCACGACCGGCCAAATGCCGGACACACCGTCGAGCTTCTATCCGATTCCGCCGGCAGAAGGCACGCTGCTTGCCCGGGTGTCGTCGATTGCAGCGGTGGCCGCGGTCGGCCTCGAAGCCGTATCCTATGGGTCAGAAAACCGAGGCGAACTGTTCGTTAACCTGGCAGTAATGCCGGGCGAAGGTGTGTACGCGGACAAGTCGCGCAAAAGCATGAAAGGCCACACGGACGCGGTGAGTTTTCCGGTCCGCGGAACGCATGATGCGCTTCGGAACGAACTTGCCCCTTCCCCAGACTTCGTGTGCCTAGCCGGTCTGCGAAATCCCGACGGCGTCCATACAACCGTAATGCCCCTCGCAGATGTCCTGGCCAAGCTGCGCCCGGAGGACATCCTCGAACTCAAAAAGCCACAATTCATCATCCGTTCGCAGGCAACATTTCGTGAGGGGATGTTGAAAATCCTTGGCGAGGAACACATTGTTGATGGCGGCGAGTTTCTTTTCGAAGTCAACGGACAGACGTGGGTTCGTTTCAGCCACAGCAGCGCTGGTGTCGACGACGAAGAAGGGCCTGGTGCCGCCGCAATCGAAGCGTTCGTCAATGCCTGCCGGGACAGCACGTCGGCGGTCCAGGTTGCGCCGGGTGATGTTCTGCTGGTCAACAATCGATTGGCATTGCACGGCCGAAGTGCGGTGGGCGGGGAGCCTGGGGGCCAGTCGCGTTGGATTCTGCGAAGCTACGGCCTTGTGACAGCGGGATTAAGCGAACGACAGCGCGGAGACGGACCGCTGCACATGTTATTCCCTTAGGGCTCCTCGACCGCCATTGAACGCATATCCGCGCGCGGCTTTAAGTTTTCGCGCCCTTTTTTCGGGGGGCAGCCGCAGCGTCGGACGACTTTCCCAGTATGCGCGACAATGCGGCTTTGCGGTTCTACGCCGCGCTCGGAAAACCGTCGGGGGATAGGTGAGCAGCAAGGTCGAGATTCTCGTTGTCGATTCGCTTTCAGATGTGCCTGCGGAGGAGTGGAACGCGCTCGCTGCAGGCAATCCCTTTGTGGCGCACGAATACCTGTCAGCAATGCACATTACGAAATGCGCATCCAAGTCGACAGGGTGGCAGCCGACCTATCTGCTGATGCGGCGGGGAGGCAAGTTGGCAGGCGCTATGCCGCTGTACCTGAAATCACATAGCCGCGGCGAATACGTCTTCGACCACGTCTGGGCGGATGCCTTCGCCCGGCATGGCATCCAGTATTACCCCAAGCTTCTGTCTGCAGTCCCGTTCACGCCCGTCACAGGTCCGCGGCTGCTGGCAACGACGCATGCCGATAGGGTGCTGCTAGCACGGGGAGCAATCGAGTTTGCGAAGCAGCTCGATGTGTCTTCAATCCACGTCCTGTTCTCGCACGAAGATGACCTTGAGGCCCTGACTGACGCTGGCTTCATGCTGCGAGAAGGCGTCCAGTTTCATTGGGAAAATTTTGGGTACCAGACCTTCGACGAATTTCTGTCGAAGATGTCACACGACAAACGCAAGAAGGTGAAACAGGACCGCCGAAGGGTCCACGACGCTGGTGTTACCTTTCGTTGGCTACGGGGACAGGAGATTGGTCAGGACGACCTCGACTTCTTCTACGAGTGCTACGAAAACACCTATCGGGAGCACTGGAACCCGCCGTATCTGAATCGCAAGTTCTTCGGATTGGTTCATCGTACGATGCCTGATGCGCTAATGCTTGTCATTGCTGAGGCAGACGGGAAGAGGGTGGCGGTGGCTCTGAATGTCGTTGAAGGCGACACGATGTATGGCCGCTACTGGGGCACCAAAGAATTCGTATCCGGCCTTCATTTTGAGACCTGCTACATGCAGGGCATCGAGTACGGCATCGCCAACGGGCTGAAGAGTTTCGAGGGCGGCGCCCAAGGTGTGCACAAGATGTCGCGTGGATTGATGCCGACACCGACATGGTCTGCGCACTGGATTGCCGACCATCGATTTGCGCACGCTATCAGCGAGTTTCTCGACCAGGAGACGGCCGCCATGGATGAGCATATCGGCGAGCTCGAGGCCCATACGCCGTTCAAAATAAAAACTTGAAGGCGCGTCTCTAGGGGCTGGGCGCTTTAGAGGGTGCCGCGAAGGCATTCCTCAGCGCTTCGGCGGCGGCTTCTTGCGCTCGAGCTCGGCCAACTTCGCACGAAGGGCCGCGTTTTCATTGCGAACGGCCTCAATCTGGTCCCGCTGCTCAGCCGCGACCGAGTATCCGGACATCATCGCATTTGCCTCGACATAGGCCTGATACGCGGTCTTGGAGGTATGACCGAGGCGGCGAGCGATAGCATCGATGACGTCTTCCTGCTGCATCGACAATCCTCGCTTTTGTCGAAATTCAATCTCCTCCCGGGCGATGCGTGTGGCAGCCTTCCTTCGAACGCCATAGGCCCCCGAGCCTTTCCCCGCGCCGACCTCTTTGAAGCGCTCTGCGATTCGGGCCGATAGTGCGTGGTCGTCGAACGGGCGCCCCGAAACAGGATTCAAGAAAATGCGGCCCTCTAGTCGGTTTCGACTGACACCTGTTCGCTTGATTATTTCCTCTCGGTCGATTTCGATGTAGTTTGCAATGTCATAGGCGATTGGCCACGACAACGAGAACTCATTGCTGTAGCCGAACTTCTGGTCGGGTGGGGCTACATCGTATGCCTTGGCATGCCTCTTTTCAGCCTTTGCCAATGCGTCTCTCGAGAACTGGTGAACTTGGAGGCTTGCCACACTTCCGATTCGCCAAGCCGTGTCCGCGATTAGACGGATGATAAGCATAACTTGGCGTTGGTCGGCCGGGTTGCCGGCGCTTTCAAGATAATCTTCCAGCGCTGAAATATCGTCATCAGTTGCTCGATACTGGGCTCTTCCAAGGCGACTAGCTCGGCCCGTCCGTTTGTAGATGTGCGGGTATTTCTTGAGTTCACTGTCATCGGATTTCGGACCAGACAGTCCCACCAACGGCAGCGTCGACGTGACTCCACAACGAACTGGCCCTATGGTTCCGGACGGAATGCGACCTTGGCCTTGTGCCCATGCAAGGAATTCATAGACGCACTTCAGACGAATATTTGTCGTCTCTTTTGCGACTCGCTCGTCCCCCCGATACTGAGGTCGCTTCTTCGTTCGCTCCCAGCACCAATCTCTGAATGCCAAAATATGTTTGTCGTTCATCTCATCAATCGAAAGATGCTTTTCCGATAGATAGGTGTACAACTCGCGAACTGCAGTGGTGACATGGTCCTTGCGCGTACGAACACCTGGTTTCGATACGTGCTCTGAGGCTGCCATGCGTAGGACTGCCCCGCAATAGTCAGTGGGCAATTCGAGAAGCGAGTAGGTGCTGCCTCGAAAAACAGGATGTCGGCGATTGTCTTCATCCTCAACCCAGAGGAAGTAGACCCGCTGTGCCTTATGAACAGAAGCCTTCATGATGACGTCTCCGGAGCCTTCTGGAGAAGGTGTTGCAGAAGAGGGTCGGCGCCATACCACGCGTCTCGTCCTTCGCGCTTCAAACTAGCATCGACATCACCGACGAGAACTACCGTACGCGACGCAAGGCCAGATGCAGCGCGAATCAGCTCTGCATTGCAGTTGGAGCTGTCGATGCAAACCACAATCACGGTTTGCCACGTACCGAGGGCAGCTGTGGGCAGCTCGAGTGCGTACGCGAGAGTGAGCTCAAACGCGTCTGACGCCGTTAGAGGAGCGACGTCGCCGTTTGCGCGCGTGACTTGAGCCACTACGAACTCGGGAATCGAGTTCGTGACGCGAATGTATGGCGTTTGCTCCACGTCATGCAGGGTCATGCTCTCGCCTGGCCAGCGGCACTTTGCGATGTCTGCTTGCTTCCACGTGACCGGGCATTTGTCATATGCTCGTCCGCTACGACCAAGTGCCGTGGAATTCACCGGAAGCTTGTCATACTCAAGTTCGTCGACCCTTTCCGACGACAGCTTGACGTTCAACAAGTGACAGATTCCTCCGTTTGCTGAGATAAGGACTGTCGTTCCGTCACACGCATTCTCGCGGTAGAGCGCCAGAGCTTCACTCAGCGTGTCCTTCATTCCAGACACCTGGACCTTCCGAATTTCCAGCCCATCTCTGTGGATTGATGAAATCGGTAGTTCGCTCGCTTCAGGTGACCCAGTTGAACGCAACGTTATTCGTTGGAATAGCCCTGAGTACCATAGAGCGTGATACGGCGCCGGCCTATTGGGTCGGGTGACTACATTGAGCGTGCCGGCAAGTATCAGGGAAGTGTCGACCGGGAGCCTGTGGATAAGCTTGTTGAGCGTCAGGATGTCGAGCGCATGAGCGCTGTGAACCACTACCGTGTTCCCTGCCTCGCGGACTTGTGCTGGGCCCGCGAGCATCTGCTGCAAGCTTTGGTGGCGAGCTGGGTGGGGCTCTTCATCGGAGAAGCCGACGTGGAGTGCATCGGCAAGCACTTCCTGCAGCCAGGCGCGAGCAGCGGCATCAGTGTGAGCTCCGCAGTCAATCAAGCAGACTGATGCTGCCGTCTGACGGGGAGTATCCACGGTAGTGAACGCGTCACCGTGCACCTGCGTCACCCCCTTGGATGCGAACATACGGGATAAGAAAGCATGCGTAACCTTCGTGAGCGCATCCGAAGCGACAAAGCGCTCCCGCCTGTAGGTCAGGTTCAACAGTCTTCCAGCAGCGACCGAGGAGTCTCGCGCGGTCTGGACGAGGTCAGGGTCTCGGAGATTGATTGCAAGCCGGCGCTCGTATTCCTTGAGTGGGATGGCGCGCAATATCGCTTGTCTGCCCAGGACAAAGACGGCGTCCGATGCAGATACCAGTCGACTCGGCTCATGGGGCGGCCTTGAATTCTTGACGGAGCTGTCGATAGTTGACCAATGAATCGCTGGGTGGAAGTCATACGGGGTCGTCAATCTCAAGCCGCGAAACACCGCAATGACGTCTGGGAGCGTTGAGCGTTCGTGCCCAGAAAGGGCGAGTGGCTCGAGTGCACGAACTATTCTGAGGTCATCGAGATAGCGGTGCCACGCGGTAATGCCCGCGATTGCTGCGGGCGCGCTGAGGCCAGCGGAGTCCAGGCTTCGCACGTCTTCATGGTCAAAAATACCAGGGAGTCTTGCGCCAAACTTCTTCCAAAGCTTCTTGGCGGCACGCACTCCGATTGTGGCGAATGAGGGGTGCTTCCCCAGGAGCGATACCAGCTCTATGCCGCTTGGTTGGCGACACACTCCACTTTGGGCCTTCAGTTGCGCTCCATAGAGTGAATGGTGTTCGAACGTACCAGAGACCTCCCAAGTCTCACCGACCACCGGTGCACGAAGCATGACGTTGAACTTCGCAACAACGCGGACGCGCTTTGCCGGGGGGACCGTCAGCACGAAAATCGCACCGCCTCCGATGCCATACGACAGGACTCGTGCGACAGTCCCTCTTAAACGACGCAGTGGGGCGTGGGTCATCGCTGTTCAAGGTCTCGAAATGGGCTCTGCACGGAGCACAAGGCCGTTGTCTTCGAGGTACTGCAGGAGCTTCATGGCTGTACCTTGCTCGGCTAGAGCACTTCTAAGTGCGCGGCATTCGTCCTGCAGTTCCTCCGTCAGAGAGACCTTCGGGAGGCGCTTCCTGTTTGGCTGTTTGCGCCATTCTTCGAGGTTGGCGTCGAGGACCTTGAACAGCGCGGCGAGTTCACCATTGGTTTGGACGGTGGACGGCGGAATCTTGAGTGTTTTGCAGATAGGTGTTCGTGCCGCTTTCCCGAACTGGTTGACCGGAACCTGAGCAAGACTGGTCTTAGACATCCAGGTCCTGAGCCGGGCCGCGTTCTCAAATTTCTTCTCGAGAGACGATGCCTTGGTGCTCATTCTTCCTCTCCGTCTCGGCCGGGCGGGGTGTCCGACTTCGCTCGTTTTCCAAGCGACACCACGGTTTTACGCCGAGGTAGAGCCTCCGTGACTCGACCGCTTAATTTCTGAAGCTCGTCCTCGTAGTGCCTTTTTTGACGGACTTGCAGGGCTCGCGTTTCTTTCAGCTCTTCGTTGGCAACCCGTGCTTGTTCCCGGTATTTCACAATCTCTCGTTCCAGCGCGTCGATGTAGCTCTGCTTCTGGTCTCCGTCTGCTTGTGCGTCCGCGAGGTCCTGTTTCGACTTAGTCTTGCGCAGCTGAGCGGACGCAGCTTGCTCGAGTGCATCAAACAGCGAGCGTATGTCGTCCTTCAACGTACTGTTGTGCGGCGCGTCTAACGTGCCACGACTAAAAGACCGAAAAGTTAGGATGGCGGGGTACTTTTGAAGGGTGTAGCGGCATTGAGATTCGTGCATCCATTGCGAAAGACCCTGCATATCTTTCGGGAAGTAGTCTAGTTGGAGCTCATCCTTTTCGTCGCAGACGCAACGGCCCTCATCATTTCTGACCCACGGAATGCCGGTCTCAATCCATAGCCTCAGGACGGCGAGCTTCGCTTCGATGGCTTCACGGGCCTGCAACGCAAGTGGTGACTTGGTTTCCTTACGCTCGGTCATGTCTTGAGCTCCTCTCGAATCGTGTTCCAGGTGTTGGCGAAATTCTGGAACCGGACACGAGTGCCTTCGGCCAGCTCCTTCTCGGACGCAATCACTTGCTTGAGCGTCTCAATCAGTGCTTGCGCCTCTTTGCGTAGCGCAAGCGGCAGGCGCTTGTCGTTCGCAGTCTTCATGGCGGATTCCATTTCTTCTTCGTAGATGGAAAGGTTGTTCTCGGTCGGAATGGCGTGGACACACCCAGAGCACATACTCGGGGAAGCCTGGTCGACCCTCAGGTGCTCGCCGTCAAAGCAGTTGGAGTTCTCCTTGGTCTTGCCGGCGCTTCCAGCCATGCAGGGAGTGTTGCCTTCGACCATTCGATACCCGCGTTGCTCAAGCTCGTCTGCAACCCACTCAGCTTTCTCGGAGAGGGGCGCGTCCTTGAAGTTCTCCGGCAGAGACAATCGCTTCAGGAGCGCGTGTACCACCCGAGGGAACGCTCCTCCGAAGCGGCGTTGGCCGGAGAGAAGGTCGGTGAGAATTTCGATTAGATAATTCTTCCGTGCCTCTTGCAGCATGCTTGCGATGTTGAGGGCTTCCCTTTCAAACTTGTCAAAGTGTGCCTGGATGCTGTCCTCGGGAAGGCAATTCGCTTTGTCTCGATAGTAAGCGAGCAGACTTTCGATGGAGAAATCGCGCATATACTGCTGCAACGCTAGCAGTTCAGGACAGTCGTATCGGTGTACATAGAGCGTCATGAACGTGCGCCTGAAAGGCATCTGCCGCCCAAAAAACATTTTGGGGTCGATGCCGGCCAGCCGAAAGAAAATGTTCGAGGCTTGTCGAGCATCGAAAATGGGGCGCTCTGACTTGAACCCCCGCTCAGTGAAGTGAGGAAAACCAAAGAGCTTTTCTGTACGAGCGACCTCTAAATTGGCTTCGGCAGGCAATTGAGATGTGAACAGCGGTCGAGCAATCTGAAAAATTTCTTCGAGAAAGCTTACTGCATCAGCAACCAACTGATTGCACCAAGAAGTGGCGTAATCCCCAATGGATTTTTGGATGTACGTTTCAATTCGATAAAATGGAATCTTGTCCGAGACCCTAACGCAGCAACCTCGATAGAGTCCGTAGGATTTCTTGGAATTCCCCCCTCCATGAATTTCTGCTGGCCGACGGCCGAGATTCGTCGCAATGTTGAAGAACAGAGCGAACAGTGTGGTATTGATTAGTGCGGCGGCAGTGTTGTCGTTGTCGGGGTCGTCGCCAAACCTGCTCGCTCGATTAACCTGAATGGGAACGCCAGCCGCAGCCAGAATGCCGTTAACTTGGTTGACTACTTTTTCGGTAAAAGGCCTAGGGAGAACTCTCCCGTTAGTAATTTCTGTCTCCAAAGAATCGCGTAGAATTCCGAGTACCTCAAGGATTGCAGCCTTGTAATCATATTGCCAGCGCAACGCTTCTTTGAAGCCAGCGACTGCGACGCTAAGGGGCATGTTCGGCGTTGCATGTTGACTAGGTGCTTCCGCGTTCTGTTGTAAATTCTCTTCCACCGTTAACGCATCAACTTCCAATCCCAGAGCTTCCAGTGGAGAGAGCTCGTCGTTCTGTTGGGTAGTGGCAGCGGGCCGCTGTTGTGAAGAGTTTTGGGGGGCGGCTTCGGCAACCTCAGCTTGATGGCCGGAGGAGGCGGAAAGGTGGCTCTTCAATGTATTCGCGCGACGCTTGTCACCAGCGCTTAGTTCTCCGCCAAAGCGTCGAAACGGGTTGAAGCGAATGCGGTCGAATCCTTCCCCCAGCGATGCAAGCCTGTTAATGGCCGTTAGCGTCGACTGATGCTCTCCTCTGGAAGGGCCAGCTTTTTCAGGCCTGTCGAAGGATTCGAGGGGCGGGATTTCCTTTGTGACGGTGGCCGTTCGAAACCAATTTGGAATATCGTTCCCGTTAATTGGTAAGCCTATTTTGAAAGATAGCGCCTCGGGACTGAACACCCATCTTCCGTCGCGTTTGGTGGCAATATGAAAAAGACGTTCGGAATCTTTCAGGATATTTTTCGCCTCCTGAAGAAGTGCCTTCTGATACTGTAACAAGTCCCACCACCCAAGTTCGGATACTTCCGCAGATAGCTGGTTGATGTCCTCGCGCTTGAGTTCTGCCAGGTGGGTGAATCCTTGTCGAAAAATATAGGAGTAGATTCGCGTTGTGAGTCTTATGCTGTTGGAGAAAGCTTGTGCGGGCGCTCTGTCGCTACTTCTTAGAGCGGAGTTCAGTGCATTTAACATCGGGGCGCGCAAATGGTCATATTGCGATAATTTGTAGATGCCCGGCCCGAGGCCCTCTCTGTCGGTGCCCGGCTCAATAGCCTCTCTGTCGTTGCCCGGGTTAAGGCCCTTTCCGCCGCATGTGTTTATTAGAACTGAGTCTGTATCAAATTCGCGAATTCGGGAGCCCCTAACCTTGATGCTTTCAGATATGTCAATATCTATAGTTGAATTATTGAAGTCGCTGAGAATCCGCCAGCTTTTTCCTTCGGATAGCAGTTTTGTCGTCAGATTGGTTGCGGCGTGCTTAGCTGTATTTTGCATATTCTTCCTCGAATCGCTTAAGTTCTTGAGAGAAGGGGCCGGCGGCAACGGTTTGATATAGGGCGCAGCAGAACACAATGCGAGGTAGGTGTATCGAGACAAATCGCTCGTGTCCCGCGTGCATGAGGGTCGTCAGGTTTTTGGTGTAAAGTCGATATTGCAATGCGATGTGTGCTATCTCTGGCTTTCCGATGCGGAAGGGCATCTTGCCGAAGGAATCTACCCATCGGTCTGCAATACAATCGACTCCCTTGTCCTCAAGGGTACTTGGTGGGAAAAGGAGGAGATTATTTTTCTCCACTCTTGCCAGTTGTTTCTCATCTAGCTTGTTTTTACGGCCCGTTGCATAAAGCACGCAGTCGGAGAGCAATGTCACGTACTTCAGCAAGTTAGCTTCGCCGAGCATACGGATGATTGTGCTATTTAGGTAGACTGTAGTTACGTCTGAAGCGGCATGCCCCAAGAAGAGCTGTGTCTGAATAATGTCTCTGCCAGTTGCTAAATACCGGATGTGCGCAGCGCGACGCCGCAAATCTTGAAATGTGAATTCTTCAAGTCCAGTTAACTGGCAAAGTATTTTTAAATTTCCGGGGAGATTGCCGATAGAAAACTTGAAGGTTCCCGAGTCGCGTCGATTGAATCTCATCGATACAAAAATAGACTTCGACTTGGGTTTGAAGTGCTTGTCGATGTTGTCTCGGTGTTGCATCAAGAGGTCGAGGGCGTGTATGCACAACCGGTCTGTAATCTTCTTCGATGGTAGTTCTGGGATTTCTTCATCCAGTTCAACGTCATCAAAATCGGTATCATCGGCTTCTGGTAAATCAGTTAATTTGGTTTTTTGAATTTGGCCAGTCTTGTGTTTGATGCCCTGAATTATGTATCCCGAGTCGCCCTTTATTATGTTTTCTGGGCTAACTGTCATTAAGGTTGGCCAATTCCATCCGATGTTATCTAGGAGTAGGATGATGCAAGCGATTACGACTGTCCTAGGTAGGTAATGCCTGGAAAGCAGCATTGGGAAGGTTTCAAGCGGGAGGCAGTTCTGCAGGGACAAAAACTGAGAGAGTTTTTCGGGGAAATATATCCATACTCGAGTTCCTTTGTGAGCTTCGGCTTTGTCGATGGCATGTGTGTAGAGGTGCAGCAAATCCTCCGGAGAATTTTTTCCCAAATAATTTCTGTAGAGCTGGCGTCCTCCTTCAACCGAGTTTCGAATGCCCTTGGAGATGGACTCGGATAATTTCGTGTTGCTGAGTCGATGGAGATGCTCGACCAGGGCGTCGTGTCGTGTGATTATTTGTTCGCAAACGGCTCGTGTTTCGGCTGCTGATTTATATAAAATTTCTTTTGCTTTCTCATCGCGCTCGGCCAAGTCTTCGAAATCAATCGAACTTATTTCTTTTGCTAGGAAATTCTCGTCGAAAATGTCGTTGGCGTAGACATTATGTTCCGGGGTCTTCGTTCTGTGACGGTTTTTGTGTCTGCTTGTGAGTTTGACCCGTTCTATAAGCTCGCCGTCCGCGAGTGGCGTACGACACTGCACGAGGAAGTGCCGCATGCAGAAAATATAGTGCGCTTGAGAAGTGCCGCCGTAGCCGGCTACAACATCGTCGAGATGAGAGATGAGCGCTGAAATGTCATGTGGGTACAGTTCGGCGACCGAGGTGTTAAAGATTCGTTTTACCTCTGGTGTACCGGCGGCGCTCTTAAATATACGTATCAGTGCCTCAGCCCGGGTGTCCATTATCGGGCACTCTGCACTGTCAATCATTGCTTCAAGTAGCCCACCTTGTCGGTAACCGGTGCTCACCAAATCTAAGGTTTTGACTACTGCTGTCTCGCCATCGACATTCCTCCGGACGCATAACAGCTTCAGCGTTCGTTTGGACCAGACATGTGTGGTCTGTTCGACAGCTTCCACGGCGCGGCCTCTCCTTGAATTGAGGTGTGGCGGGCGTAGGAGGGCGATGGTCGCGGACTTGCCTCGTCGTTCTGTGCCCTACCTGCAAGATGCAGCGTAGGAAACGAAGAAGCTTTATTAAATAAGGGTTTACGAATGGTCGGTCAGTCAGTCGGGGTCCGGGCCCGACATAAGAAGGCATATTCGCCGTACGAGTGGCCTTTCAGATAAACCGGCGCGGCCGCCGCGAGCTTGTCCGTGCGCGGATCGGTCAGCGTGACAAATTGCGGCGCCCAGCCGGTATCGGCGACCGCGCAGCGGGTCGCATGCAGCGCGCTCAGGAACTCGTGCCGCAAAAATGGCGTGGGCTGCGGCTGCTGAGCGAGAAGGGCGTTCCATTCGGCCGCGTCCACCTCCGAGGGCGACGCCAGAATGCCCGTGCGATAATCAAAGCGTTCCTGATTCAATCTGTGACTGTTCTCAATGAGCGGCGCGGTGCGTGTTTTACAGCAATCGGCACTGCGTCGTTCGTTTATCCAAACTGCCCGTTTTGTCGAGCCAATAACAAGCCGCGTGACTCGCAAGTCCATTGCTTGCCTGTCGATCCTGCCATGAAGACACGAATCGCTCTTGCTCAAATCAATGTCACCGTCGGCGATTTCGCCGGCAACGTCGCGAAGATCGTTGCTGCCGCGCGTGACGCGCACAGCGCCGGCGCGAAGCTGCTGATCGCGCCCGAACTCGCGCTGTCCGGCTATCCGCCCGAAGATCTGCTGCTGCGTCCCGCGTTCTACACCGCGAGCGCCGCGGCGTTGGCGGACCTCGCGGCGCAACTCAAGGCGTTTGCCGGCTTGCATGTGATCGTCGGCCATCCGCAGCGGGACGCAGCGAACGGTCATGGTAATGCAAACGCGCCGATCGAGCGCGGCGTGCCGCCCATCGACACGTTCAATGCGGCTTCGCTGCTGGTCGACGGCAAGGTGGCCGGCGCGTATCGCAAGCAGGATCTGCCCAATACCGAGGTGTTCGACGAAAAGCGCTACTTCGCGTCCGACCCGCAGCCGTTCGTCTTCGAACTCGATGGCGTGAAGTACGGCGTGGTGATCTGCGAAGACGCGTGGCATGCGTCGGCGGCGCAAATGGCGAAGGCGGCGGGCGCGCAAGTGCTGCTGATACCGAACGGTTCGCCGTTCCATCTGAACAAGGAAGCGGTGCGCTTTGACATTCTGCGCGCGCGGATTCGCGAAACCGGGCTGCCCATGGTCTACGTGAACATGGTCGGCGCGCAAGACGAGCTGGTGTTCGACGGCGGCTCGTTCGTGCTCGATGGAAAGGGCGAGCTGATCGCGAAGATGCCGCAATTCGAGGAAGCGACCGCGATCGTCGAATTCGAAAACGGCGTGCCGTCGGCCGAACAGGCAAAGCGCGGCGTCGCGCCGGAACTTTCGCTCGAAGGGCAGGTTTATGCCGCGCTCGTGATGGGCGTGCGCGACTACGTGAACAAGAACGGCTTTCCGGGCGCGCTGATCGGCCTGTCCGGCGGCGTGGATTCGGCGCTGGTGCTGGCGGTGGCGTGCGACGCGCTCGGCGCGGACCGCGTGCGCGCGGTCATGATGCCGTCGCGCTACACGGCGGATATTTCGACGACCGACGCCGCCGACATGGCGCGCCGCGTCGGCGTGCGTTACGACGAGATCGCGATTGCGCCGATGTTCGACGCGTTCCGCGGCTCGCTCGCGCTGGAGTTTGCGGGCCGCGCGGAAGACGCCACCGAGGAGAACATCCAGGCCCGCATTCGCGGCACATTGTTGATGGCGCTCTCCAACAAGTTTGGTTCGATCGTGCTGACCACCGGCAACAAGAGCGAGATGGCCGTGGGGTACTGCACGCTGTACGGCGACATGGCCGGCGGCTTCGCGGTGATCAAGGACATCGCCAAGACGCTTGTTTACCGGCTGTGTCATTACCGCAATCAGTCCACGGCATTCAGCAGGCAGGACGTGATTCCCGAGCGGATTCTCACGCGCGCGCCGTCGGCGGAATTGCGCGAGAACCAGACCGACCAGGACAGCTTGCCGCCGTACGACGTGCTCGACGCGATCATGCGCATGTACATGGAAGAGGACCGCTCGCTCGCGGAAATCATCGCCGCGGGCTATGCGGCCGAAGACGTGAAGCGCGTCACGCGGCTCATCAAGATCAACGAGTACAAACGCCGCCAGGCGCCGATCGGCATTCGCGTCACGCATCGCGCGTTCGGCCGCGACTGGCGCTATCCGATCACCTCGCGCTACACCGAGCCGGTGGAGTAAGCGGCGCCGTTCGACTCGCCATTATCGAAGCACGCGCGTAGCGCAAATCGCAGCAGGCGCCGGAGTGCCGCAATGCATCCGGCGCAGCGTAGAATAAAAATCATCCATTTTCCTTTCACTCTTCCGATCACGAGACGAGGTTCGCCATGAAGCGCATCACCGCAGTCATCAAACCGTTCAAACTCGACGAAGTGCGCGAGGCGCTCGCAGAAGTCGGCCTCACGGGCCTGACCGTTACTGAAGTCAAGGGCTTCGGCCGGCAGAAAGGCCATACCGAGCTTTATCGTGGTGCGGAGTATGTGGTCGACTTCCTGCCGAAGGTGAAGATCGAAGTCGTGGTGGCGGACGCGCAGTGCGATCAGGTGATCGACGCGATCATCGGCGCGGCGCGCACGGGGAAGATTGGCGACGGCAAGATTTTCGTGGCTGACGTGGAGCGCGTCATTCGCATTCGCACCGGCGAGGAAAACGAAGCGGCAGTCTGAAGCCGCTCGCGCACCGAAGCAGTGCGCCAGTCACAATAAAAAACGGTGCGATACCCTTTCGGACATCGCACCGATACGCGCCTCTCGCAGCAGCGTGAAAAAGATTCTCTTGAAGAACTTCGAACTCACCCCGAAGGGAAGTCCCTTCGGGGTGCACCGTTCGATTAGAACGTGTGCTGAATACCTGCGTACACGCCGGTCTGGCTGTGGCCCGGCAGCGGGTTCTCGTTGTACGAGACCGTACCGTCCGAAGCGGTGATATTGCCGCCATTGCCTGCGTTATTGGCATCGAGGCCGAAGTTGGCCGTCTTGCTGTTGCGCACGGTTGCGATCTGGATGTCGAGCAGCGTGCGCTTGGACAGGTTGTACGAACCGCCAACCGTGTAGATCGTTGCGTTGCCGCCGCCCTTGTTCGCGTTGACGTGGTACACCGCAGCGATCAATGCGGCAGCCGGCGTGGCTTGCCACGTCACACCACCCCATTCGTGATCGAGCGAGGTCGGCGAGGTGCCTGCCGCGCTAGCCGCCGACGACGTGCGAACTGCCTGGTACGCGCCCTGAACCTTGAACTGGCCGAGGAACACATTGACTGCCGCCGTGTATTCACGCGATGCGGTGAACGGGTTCGTGAAGTTGCCGTTTGCGCTGTTGCGGATTTCGTCGTAGAGACCGCGCACCTGGAACAGCGACGAGGTGTACGTGAGCTGCAGACCCGCTTCGCGGCCTTGCGGCGTCGTGCCGTTACCGTTCCAGTTCGTCGCGTTCGACAGCGCGTACTGGCCGTACACGTCAAAGCCGGCGAACTTGGGCGACTGATAAGCGATGTTGTTGCTCGATTGCGGCCAGTTGCGGCCACGCACCAGCGATGCCGACGACCAGTTCGACTGACCGAACGGGTCGAAGTCCCACACGCCGTTCGAGATGAAGAGCATGCGGCCCATGGTCAGCGTACCGTACGCGCTGTTCGACAGACCGACCGTTGCCCAACGATTGAAGAGGCCGCCGTTGCCAGGACCCGTGCCGTTCATCGTATTGAACGAGCCTTCCAACTGGAACAGAACCTTGTTGCCGCCGCCGATGTCTTCGACGCCCTTCATACCCCACAGGCTCGTGCCCCAGTCACCGCTTTCCGCGCGCCAGCGCGAGGTTGAACCGGTATAGTTGGCGTTCGGCAGACCGCTGATGTATTCGAGACCCGCATCCAGACGGCCATACAGTGTCACGCTGCTTTGAGCATGCGCAACAACGCCGGCCGACATCAGCGCAGCGGCGAGCAAAGCTTTCTTCATCTTCTCCTCCATACCCTGTCAAAAAGTGAAACCCAGTACTGCGAATGGTGTTCGGACGCAAGCCGTGCCGAACAGAAATCGGTACCAGGGAGATTAGCGGGCGGATTAGGTCTCCTGTCCTGACGTGCAGTCTTGGGACTGTCTCGTCGTCACGCCGATCCCACGCCGACCGGTTCTCCTCTGTGCTTTGAAGTCAAACTACTTTTAATGAACTTTGTTTTGCTACTTTGGTTACTAATTTATCAAAAATAGACTTGAGTGGGAGAAGAAATTAGTACCGGCGTTGAGCTGTGTCGCCAAATTGCAATACGGAGGTGTGAGAGGCCTCCTTGAAATGGTGTAAAAAAGGATGAAAACCCTTACGTGATAAGGGAATCACGGATTGGTGAGAAGGAGATCAAGGATTGCCACTATTGACGCTTACAAAACGGCAGGGTAGGGCGAAAAGGCTCGGCGACAGGACAGGCGACGAGGTTTTCGCTGCCGAAAAGGTAAGAATAGGCAGGTGACCGAAACAAAAAAGGCGCTCGTAAGCGCCTTGTAAAACTACATTGACTACAGCCGCGATTAACAACCTGGCTTAAATCTCAAATACCAGGTTGTGCGACATGTTCGCTATTTGAGACTGCCGGAAAGGAATTGCTTCAGGCGCTCGCTGCGCGTGTTTTTGAACACCTCGTCGGGATGGCCTTCTTCTTCGACGCGGCCCTGGTGCAGAAACATCACGTGGTTCGATACGTTGCGCGCGAACGCCATTTCATGCGTGACGACGATCATCGTGCGGCCTTCCTCGGCGAGCGTCTGCATGACTTTCAACACTTCGCCGACCAGTTCGGGATCGAGCGCGGAAGTCGGTTCATCGAACAGCATCACGTCCGGATGCATGGCGAGCGCACGCGCGATCGCGACACGTTGCTGCTGGCCGCCCGACAAATGCGACGGATATTGCTTTTCGAGGCGCGGCGCGAGGCCGACCTTTTCCAGATATTCGCGCGCGCGGTCTTCCGCTTCCTTGCGCTTCAGGCCGAGCACATTGATCGGCGCCTCGACGATGTTCTCGAGCACGTTCATGTGCGACCACAGGTTGAAGTGCTGGAACACCATCGAGAGCTTGGTGCGCACGCGCTGCAACTGCTTCGGGTCGGACACGCGCAGCGCGCCGTTCTTGGCGACCTGCGTGCGGACTTCTTCGCCATCCACGAAGATGCGCCCGGCGTTCGGCTGTTCGAGGAAGTTGATGCAGCGGAGCATCGTGCTCTTGCCCGAACCGGACGAGCCGATCACGCTGATCACGTCGCCGGCATTGGCTTTCAGCGACACGCCCTTCAGGACTTCGTTATCGCCGTACTGTTTGTGAAGCTCATCGACGAAGAGCTTTTGCTTCCTGGTGTTCATCAGAATCCTTGAGCTTGCTTGCATGCTCGGGCGCGGTGCCCCGGTTTATTTGCCTTGCGGCCGCAGGTAAGCGAGCCAGCGGCGCTCGGCGCGGCGGAACAGCCACACGAGCGCGAAAGAAATGCACAAATAGAGCAGTGCGGCGATGCCGAACGCATTGAACGATTGATACGTCGCCGAGTTCACGTCGCGCGCGATCTTGAGAATGTCCGGCACGGTCGCGGTGAAAGCGACGGTCGTGGCGTGCAGCATCAGGATCACTTCGTTGCTGTAGTAGGGCAGCGCGCGGCGCAGCGCCGACGGCAGAATCACGCGCCGGTACAGCGTGAACGACGACATGCCGTACGCGCGCGCCGCTTCGATCTCGCCATACGGCGTGGCCTTGATCGCGCCGGCGAAAATTTCGGTGGTGTATGCACAGGTGTTCAGCGTGAAGGCGAGCAGCGTGCAGTGCATGCCGTCGCGGAAAAACGCATTGGTCAGCTCGTGATTGCGCACGATCTCGAGGCTGTACAGGCCCGTATAGCACAGCAGCAACTGCACATACAGCGGCGTGCCGCGGAAGATGTACGTATAGAGCCACACGAGACCGGCGAGCCATTTCTTCTTCGACACGCGCGCCACCGCGAGCGGAATCGACAGGCAAAAGCCGAGTCCGATCGACACCACCAGCAGCCACAGCGTGATCGCGAGGCCCGTGAAGCGGTAGCCGTCGGTAAAAAGATAGTTGCGCCAGTATTCCTGAATGATCTCGATCATAGATCCGCCTTTCGCACGCCGGTCGAGTAACGCTTTTCGAGGTACATCAGCACGAAGTTGGACACAGTGGTGATGACGAGATAGATGGCGCCCGCGAACAGCGTGAAGAAGAAGAACCGCAGCGTGCCTTTGCCCGCGTCCTGCGACGCCTTGACGACATCCGCGAGACCGATGATCGACACCAGCGCCGTGGCCTTGACCATCACCTGCCAGTTATTGCCGATGCCCGGCAGCGCAAAGCGCATCATTTGCGGAAACATGATGCGCGTGAACACCTGCCAGTTCGTCATGCCGTAGGCCGCGCCGGCTTCGAGCTGGCCGCGCGGCACCGCGAGAAACGCGCCGCGGAAAGTCTCGGTGAAGTACGCGCCGTAAATGAAGCCGAGCACCGCGACACCGGCCACGAACGGGTCGATGTCGATCTGGTCCCAGCCGAGCATATCGGTCAGGTTGTTCAGCCAGATCTGGATGCTGTAGAAGAGCAGCAGCATCAGCACGAGATCGGGCACGCCGCGCACGAGCGTGGTGTAGACCGTGCCCGCGCCGTATGAGAGGCGGTTCTTCGACAGTTTCGCCGCCGCGCCGAGAAGGCCCAGCAAGAAAGCGAGCACCAGCGACAACACCGCCAGCTTGACGGTTTGCCAGGTGCCGCTGAGAAGCAGCGGGCCGTAGCCTTGAAGGAACATATGGGGTCCTTGACGATGCGTTTCTCGACGCACCGCGAAAGACGCGGCCGGCTCTGCGCGGTGGATCGCCGCGAGCGTGGCTCGCCGTGATCCGCCGCGCACAGCGCACCGCTGTGCAAATCATGACTGCATGACCGTTGCCAGCCTTGCAGCGCGCTTTTCGACTCTCTTTGAAACTAGACCGACTGTATTACGAAGCCCGGGGGAAGCCCATGCGGGCGAGCCCCGAGTTTCGCGGATGCTGCTTTTGACGAGGCAAGCCGGATGTCAGTGACAGCGTGTCCGGGCACGCTGCGCCCGGCGCGCTGCCCGGTGTCTTGCCTAGTGCCCCGGATAAATCTCGAAGTCGAAGTACTGCTTCTCGAGCTTCGCGAACGTGCCGTCCTGATGAATCTGCGCGAGCGCCCGATCGAACATGACTTTGAGATCGGCGTCGTCCTTGCGCAGACCGATGGCCGTGCCTTCGCCAATGGTCTTCGGGTCTTTCACTTCCGGACCGGCCCACGCGAAGCCTTTGCCGCGCGGCGTCTTCAGAAAACCGGCGTCGGCCTGGATCTCGTCCTGCAGCGCCGAGTCGAGGCGGCCGGAGGTGAGGTCCGCATAGACCTGATCCTGATTCTGATAGGGCACCACGGTCACGCCCTTCGGCTCCCAATAGGCCTTGGCATAGGCTTCTTGGGTCGTGCCCTGCTCGACGCCGACGCGCTTGCCCTTCAACGATTCAGCGGTAGGCAAAAGCGGCGAGCCCGCTTTGGCGATCATGCGCGCCGGGGCGTCGAACAGCTTGTCGGAGAAGCCGATCTGCTCGCGGCGCTTGTCCGTGACGGTCAGCGACGAGACGATCGCGTCGAATTTCTTGCCCTTCAGTGCCGGGATGATGCCGTCGAAATCCTGCTCGATCCACACGCACTTGACGTTCATTCTCGCGCAGAGCGCCTTCGTCAGATCGACGTCGAACCCGACGATCTGGCCGCTGGCCGCCTTCGATTCGAACGGCGGGTAGCTGGCGTCCACCCCGATGCGGACGGTTTTCCATTCTTTTGCCATGGCGCCGGTGGCCATGACGGCGAGCGCTACGCACAGTGCGAGCTTCTTCATGTTTCTCCTGGGTCAAACGGATCGTCGTGGTGTCCGATCTCGACGAGCGCCGGCTTATGGCCGGCCGCCGCTATTCTAGGCGGTCAAAATTGCTGCGCCGATACGGCGCGCCTTTGACCACCTGTGCGCTGAAAAGCGCGGTATTTTACCCGAACAGGGCCAGGGCGCCAGTGCGCGATGCCCGCGGCGGCGGTGCCGGCGCGTGGGCGTTGCGTATGCGCGACGGGTGCGGCCGATTCGCCCGATTGCTCCCTTTTCGCGTGGGAGCCGCCCGCCGCCTGTTCGATTAAGCGGATTTGCGAAACGATCCGGTGCGTTTCCACCCGATTGTCCAGCGCGCGCCGAGCCCATACATTCTGAACATCGCCACTTACCGGGAGTACCTCATGATCGAACTTCGCCGCTCCGACGAACGCGGCCATGCCAACCACGGCTGGCTCGACTCGTATCACAGCTTCTCGTTTGCGGACTATCGCGACCCGGCGCATGTCCATTTCGGGCCGCTGCGCGTGATCAACGAAGACCGTATCGCGGGCGGCCAGGGCTTCGGCACGCACGGGCACCGCGACATGGAAATCGTCACGTATGTGCTGGAAGGCGCGCTCGCGCATCGCGACAGCATGGGCAACGGCTCGACCATCCGACCGGGTGACGTGCAGCGCATGAGCGCCGGCACGGGCGTGATGCACAGCGAGTTCAACGCATCCGAGAACGAAGAGGCGCATCTGCTGCAAATCTGGGTGATTCCGCGACGCGCCGGCGACCAGCCGGGCTACGAGGAAAAGCGCTTCGACGCCGCCGACAAGCGCGGCCGGCTGCGCGTGGTTGCGTCGCCCGACGGCCGCGACGGCTCGGTGACGATTCACGCGGACGCGTCTATCTACGCATCGCTGATCGACGGCACGGAAGAAGCGACCCTCGCGTTGCCCAAGGGCCGGCTCGCCTATGTGCACGTGGCGCGCGGCGCGCTGACGGTGAACGGCGAGGCGCTTCGCGCGGGCGACGCAATCAAGCTGAGCGACGAGGATACCGTCACGCTGACACAGGGCGATCAGGCTGAAGTGCTGCTGTTCGACCTCGGCCGTCTGGATGGCTAAGCTGCACTTTTAGCGCGTGGCCCGCCAGCCGTTGGTTGAAGATGCAACGATCTCACCGCTTTGAATGGCCGAGGCAATAGCGAGCGCGCAAGGAAAAAACGCCACGGAGAAATCTCCGTGGCGTTTTTGCTTTTGCATCTGCTTCGGCGTCAGGACGGCGGCCGCTCGGACCGCCGTTGTTCAAGATGCGTCGCTTACTGAGTCGCTGCCGGCGCCGAGGCTGCGCCCTGATGATGCTGCCAGCGCTCGCGCATCTTCTCGTGACGCGACTCCATCTTCGCGAAGCGCTGCTTGAGCGCGGTGCTGACGGTGGTCTTCTGCTGATCGTTCAGGCCGTTATAGAACTTGAGCCAGGCGTCGGTGGTCTGCTGGCGCAACTGCGCGTCTTTCTGTTCGATCTGCTGATGCGCCGAGGCCATGGCGTTCAGATCCAGGATCGGCTGTTGCTGCGCGGCCTTGAACTGGTCTTTCATCTGTTCGTGATTCGCGCGCATCGCCTCATGGCTTTGCTTCATGGTGTCGAGCGCGGCTTGCCACTGCTTTTCCTGATCGGCGTTCAGCTTCAACTGGTCGTGCAGTTGCGTCAGCTCTTTCATGAAGTGGCCGTGCCATCCGCCGGGGCCGCCGTGGGCCTCGTGAGCGGGTTGGGCGGCATAGGTTGCGCCCGCGCCGATGGCGAGGGCGGTGGCGGCAACGGCGAGAGCGCGCGAGATTTTTCTGGTGGACATGTAAGGCTCCTTGTAATGGAATAGCCGACGATACGACCGCTCAGCTTGACGGCCTGCATTCGGTAAGGCACAGCGTAGAGAACTGCATCCGGCGCTGTGTTACGCGCCTTCGCGCCGTCGTTACGGGCCATTACGCGGAGCTTTCACCGTAACACCCGGTAACCCTTGAGGCCGCTCTGAAATTCAAAACCGTTCCTGCCCCGCGTTAAACTTCATTCCATGGCTACTCAAATACTTGTCGTCGACGACGACGTCGAATTGCGCGATCTTCTGCGCGACTATCTGGCCCGCCAGGGCATCGAAGTTTCGGTGCTGCACGACGCGGGTTCGCTCGAGCGCAGGCTCGAACGCGAGCGCCCCGATCTGATCGTGCTCGACCTGATGATGCCGGGCGTGGACGGGCTCACTGCATTGCGCAAGCTGCGCGCGTCGGGCGACGACATTCCGGTCATCATGCTGACCGCGCGCGCGGACGACGTCGACCGGATCGTCGGGCTCGAACTCGGCGCAGACGACTATCTCGGCAAGCCGTTCAATCCGCGCGAGTTGCTGGCGCGAGTCCAGGCGGTCTTGCGGCGCCGCCGCACGCTGCCTTCGGCAGCCGCACCCGAGCAGCGCGAGCCGTTCAACTTCGGCCGCTTCACGCTCGATTTCCAGGCGCGCACGCTGCACCTCGAAGACAAGCCGCTCACGCTGTCGGGCAGCGAATTTGCGCTACTCAAGATCTTCGTCAATCACCCGATGCGCACGCTGACACGCGAGCGTCTGCTGGAGTTGCTGCACGGTCCGGAATACGACGGCACCGACCGCGGCATCGACGTTCAGGTGTGGCGTCTGCGGCGCATTCTCGAAACGGACCCGTCCACGCCGCGCTTCATTCAGACCGTGCGCGGGCGCGGCTACGTGTTCGTGCCGGACGGCGAGCAGCATGCGCCGGCCCATTGATTCGCTCTTCGGGCGGCTCGCGCTGCTGGTCGTCGCGGTATTGCTGCTGTCGCATTTCGCGTGGTATGCGCTCATGCGGCTCGAGCGCAGCCAGCTGCAAACGCGTTACGCGGTAGAAGAAGCCACGTTCCTCGTCGACGCGGTGCGTCAGCACGTGGTGCGCAATCCGGATCAGCCGTTGCCGTCGCGCGTGAAACTCATCGATCCGGCGAGCCCCGAGGTGCCGCAGGAAGCGCCGAAGTTGCCGCCGCCGCTTCAACGGTTTATCGAAGACGTGCGCGATCGCATGCCGGCCGGCACGCAGGTACGCGTCGGCGTGCCGGGCCGGCCGCCCATGCTGTGGGTGCGCGGCCCGGCGGACCCCAGCTGGATCGTCGTGCCGGTGCAGCCGCTGCGGCCGCCGCACTCGCTCGACCGCACGCTCATGTGGCTCGCCACCATTTTTACGTTCGCGGTCATGGCCGCGCTGTTTGCCGCGTGGGCGCTGCAGCGGCCGTTGCGCTCGCTCGCCCAGGCGGTCGCGCGGTTCGGCCGCGGCTTGCCGGTGCCGCCGGTGCCGGAGCGCGGACCGCGTGAGCTGAGGCAACTCACACACGGTTTCAATCAGATGGTGCAGGAAGTCGCGCGCACGGAAAACGACCGCGCGGTGATGCTCGCGGGCGTTGCGCACGATCTGAAAACGCCGCTCGCGCGTTTGCGGCTGCGCGCCGAAATGATGGAAGAAGTGAAGATGCGCGACGGCGTCGTGCGCGACGTCGATTCCATGACGCACATCGTCGAACAGTTTCTGGTGTTCGCGCACGACGGCGCGGATCGCAGCGAAGCCGTCGAAGTCGACGCGCAATGCGAGCGCGTCGTGCGCAGCTATCGCGCGGTGGCCTCGGGCGCGCCCGCCGTGCAAACCGACCTGCGCGCGGGCCCGGCATTCCGGCTGCCTGCCGCCACCCTCGACCGGGTTCTGTCGAATCTGCTCGACAACGCGCACGCGTACGGCGCGCCGCCCATCGTCGTCGCGACCGCGCGCACCGTGGAAGGCTTCACGCTGTCTGTGAGCGACAGTGGCAAGGGCATCGCCGCCCAGGATCTCGTCAACGCCAGCCGGCCGTTCGTGCGGCTCGATCCGGCGCGCGGTGGCAATGGGCATAGCGGCCTCGGGCTCGCCATCGTCGAGCGGTTGGTGCGGCGCGCGGGCGGAGAATGGGAAATCGGCAACCACGGCGGCCGTGGCTTGCGGGTTTCGATGAGCTTTTCGCTCTCCTCGATGCCCCAAATCAGAGCGGCGTCGGAAAGCGTCTGGTGATCGGCTGAGCGCGGGTTGGGCCGCGCCTGCTCGATATGCTTGATCTACCTATTCGCTTTGTCGGCCGGTTCGGCGCCTCGATGCACGCCGGGGCCAACACCGGGGCCAACACCGGGGCCAAAGAATGAGCCGACCAAAACGCGCGGTGGAACGCATCGGTCTAGTCGGAAAACAGCGTGTTCAGCGCATTCGCCGCTTCGCTATCCACGGTATTCCACGTCACGGTCTCGGCCTCGAAAATATAGTGCGTCGTGTATTTGCCAAGACGCGCGAGTATCTCTTCCTGAATCACCTCGGGCGCGACATCCAGCTTCAGATACCACGCGGTGGACGACAGGCGCGTCTGGAACGCGCCGTATTCAGCCAGCAGATGGTCGAATGCGTCAGCATCCTGATCGCGACAAACAATAAGCAGATTTCCCTTCATGCGAATCTCCCGTGAAAGCGCTAGCGACAACTCGACAGCAATGTCGATCATACCTGCTTGCTTGCGGGAAACCCGACGCGCCGGCCTGCGTTGCGTGAGGTAGCGCGCGCGCCGTCACCAGACATTCGCGACGGCGCGCGCGGGCGGCGCGGTGTCGTCGGGCGGCAGCGCTTCGGTGCGATCGCGGCCGCCGCTCTTGGCCGCATAGAGGGCGGTGTCGGCGCGGCTCATGATGCGCTCGGGCAGGTCGTCCAGCGAGAGTTCCGTAATGCCGATGCTGACGCTCAGCGTGACGGAGGCGGGCAGTTTCGGCGACGGTATCGCCTTCAGGCGCAGGCGTAATCGCTCGACGACTTCGCGGCCGCCGGCCAGATCGGTGGCGGGCAGCAGCAGCCCGAATTCCTCGCCGCCCAGACGGCCGATCGCATCGCCGCCGCGCAGTTCGGCGCGGCACGTCTCCACGAAATGTTCGAGCGCGCGGTCGCCGGTGGCGTGGCCGAAGCGGTCGTTGATCTGCTTGAAATGATCGAGGTCGGCAATCGCCATGCAAAGCGGCTGGTTGCCCAAGTGCGCGCGGTCGATTTCGTGACGCAGCAGATCGAGGAAATAGCGGCGCGACAGGGCGCCCGTCAGCACGTCGTGGCGCGCCTCCGCCGACAGCAGCGTATTGGCCGATTGCAGTTGTTCGGCGAGATCGCGCGTGGCCCGATGGTGACGCCGTTCCCGCACATAAGACACGGTGATCACCCACGCGAGCGCGACGGTGCCGGCCAGCGTCAGAAACACCAGCATGTGATCGCGCTTATGGTTGCGCAGCAACTCGGGCCACGCGGAGAGCGGATCGACGAGATGCGCCGACAGTCCCGAGTTCAGGCCGCCGCGCGTCTGGTACACCGACGGCCCGGCGCCGCCGGCCATGCCGAAGAGCTGACCCGCGACGGCTGCGGGCACCCACGGCGCCTGCTCGCGCACCTGGGCGTCGACGTCAATCTGGATGGTCGGGAACGTCGCGCGGAAATAGGTCAGCTTGCGCTCTGCCACGCTCATCCGCGCGATTCCCGCGTTCGGCAGCGCGCGGCCTTCCAGCTTGCTGTCGTGCGCCATGATGATGACGCCGTTCCCGTCGGCCACGAAGGTGCCGGCATGCGCGACCCAGTGGCGCAACCGCGCAATGCCCACTTTGGCGACGACCGCGCCCGCAAGCTGGCCGTCCGAGTAGACCGGCGCCGCGATATAAATGCCGGGTTCGCCGCTCCTGCGGCCCACGCCATAGGCTTCCGAGAACGCGCCGAGCAGCGTGTTCGTCAGATACGCGCGCACGCGCATGTCCACGCCGACGAAGGAGTCGCGCTGCTTCCGCGCACCGTTGATGACGTCGCTCGAGGCCACGCAGACGCCGTTCGCATTGACGAGCCACACCTTGTCCAGCCCGGAGAAGCCCTGTGCGCGTTGCAGGAAGGTGGTCACCGCGGCCATCCGCGGGTCTTTTAGCAGCGCGGCGCGCAAGGCGGGTTCCGTCGATTCGCCGTTCGCGGCATAATTCCGGGATTGCACCAGCGCGCTCTGGACCACGTCCAGTTCGGCCATGGTTGCGGGGATGGCCCGAGACATTGCGAGGTCGCTGGCGATCACCTCCGCCATGTTGTCGGCGATCGACGCGGACATCTGCCGCTGCGCGTGCAAGGCCGCGTCGAGTTCTTGCTGTACCATCCGGTCCGCGACCATGCCGGCCACGAACCAGCAAGCCAGCACGATCAGCATGAAGCCGATCGGGCCGGTTGCCTGGCGCAAGGTTGTCCTGTTCATCGACCCTCTGATCCGTCTGGCTGAGTCATGCAACTAGCTTGTTCGTGGCCGCGCCGCGGCGCTCGTTCGCTCCGCGTCTCGGCCAGCGTTATGCCCCGTGTTTGGCCCCGTGTCATGCGCCGCGTCAGTGGCCCGGGATAAATCCACTCGAGCGGCGCATCCTTAAGGATTCTAACCGTCGCGGGCCGTGACGCCACCGTTATTACGGCACTGAACACGGCATGCAACACGAGGTGCGATGCACCCATCAGGTTTTTAACGGCAGCGTCGCCGGATTCTTGATACCCGCGCGGCACGACATGACGTTCACCGGAAGGTCTCTGTCAGGTCAATGCCACGTTGTTGTCAGGCGAGTGCTGCAAGTTGTCGTGAATTGCCGTCAGAGGTTGTGCCTGAAACATAGGATGGTGTAGTGTCGTGCCGTCCAAAACATAGGAAAGCTCGCCAGCCTACGGGCGGCGCCTGCGGCGACAGGATTCTGGCTTGATGGTTGAGGTTCCGGGGCAGCTTGTCCGTGACACTTCCGTCGCCGGTTCACGTGTCTCCAACGCTAACGATTTACCGCGCACACGCGTTTTGCCATGCCTGATTTCCGCTTTCCGGACCGATCGTCAGACCGCCGCGCAGAAGTCGCGGCCTCGTTCGCTCGTTTCTTCGCCTGTATGAATGAGGAGTGGGTCTGATGGATTTCAGCTTTGACCTGAAGCGAACCGCCAATGCTTCGGCATGGCGCGTGCTGCCCAACCGCTGGGACTTTGTCGCGTTCCCGCTGATCATCTGCGTCATCGCGATGGCGGCGATCGGCTTTCACGAGACGCTCGCGCCGATGTCCACGTTGAAGACCCAGGCCATCTCGCTTGATCCGGCGAATCTGCCCGAGTACGCGATGCGCACGACCTTGCGCATGCTCGCGGCGATGGTCGCGTCGCTGATTTTCACGCTGGTCTACGGCACGCTGGCCGCCAAGAGCCGGCGGGCCGGCCTCGTGCTGGTGCCGATTCTGGACATTCTGCAGTCGGTGCCGGTGCTCGGCTACATCTCGTTCACGGTCACGTTCTTCCTGGCAATGTTTCCGGGCCGCGTGCTCGGCGCCGAGCTTGCGGCGATCTTCGCCATCTTCACGAGCCAGGCGTGGAACATGACGTTCAGCTTCTATCAGTCGCTGCGCACGGTGCCGCGCGACCTCGACGAGGTGTCGCGCGGCTTCCACCTCACTTCGTGGCAGCGTTTCTGGAAGCTCGAAGTGCCGTTTTCGATGCCTGGTCTCATCTGGAACATGATGATGTCGATGTCGGGCGGCTGGTTCTTCGTGGTGGCTTCGGAGGCGATCACCGTCGGCAACAACACGATCACGCTGCCGGGCATCGGCGCGTATCTGGCCCAGGCGATCTCCGATAAGAACCTGCACGCGATCGGCTGGGTCATTCTGGCCATGACCGTCGTGATTCTCGCGTACGACCAGTTGCTGTTCCGTCCGCTTGTCGCGTGGGCCGACAAGTTCCGCATGGAAAACACGAGTTCCGGCGACGCGCCGGAATCGTGGCTGCTCGACCTGATCCGTCGCACGCGCCTGATTCACCGCCTGCTGGTGCCGCTTGGCTGGATGTTCGCGAAGGCCGCGCGGGTGCCGTTGCGCATGCCGGTGTTGCAGGGGCCGCGCTTCCAGATTCCGCAGATGCAGAAAAGCTCGCGCCTCGGCGACATCGTGTGGGCCGCGCTGGTGCTGATCGGCACCGTCTACGTGGTGTACCGCGTGTTCGTCTATGTGCGCACGGGCGTGTCGCTCGACGAAGTCGGCCACGTGTTCGTGCTCGGCCTGATCACGCTGCTGCGCGTGGTGCTGCTGATCGCGATCGCATCGGTGATCTGGGTGCCGGTCGGCGTGCTGATCGGCTTGCGCCCGGCGCTCTCCGAAAAGATCCAGCCGCTCGCGCAGTTTCTGGCCGCGTTCCCGGCCAATCTGCTGTTCCCGGTGTTCGTGATCGTGATCGTGCGCTTTCACCTGAACCCGGACGTCTGGCTGTCGCCGCTGATCGTGCTCGGCACCCAGTGGTATATCCTGTTCAACGTGATTGCCGGCGCGACGTCGTATCCGAACGACTATCGCGAGGCGGCCAAGAATTTCCACATCCGTGGCTGGCAATGGTGGCGTCAGGCGATGCTGCCGGGCATTTTCCCCTACTACGTGACGGGCGCGATCACCGCGTCAGGCGGCGCGTGGAACGCGAGCATCGTCGCCGAGTTCGTGCAGTGGGGCGACACGAAGGTCGCCGCGCACGGGCTGGGCGCGTACATCGCCCAGTCCACTGCCGCGGGCGACTATCCCAAGATCATTGTGGGCATCGCCGTGATGTCCCTGTTTGTGACGCTGTTCAACCGCCTGCTGTGGCGTCCGATGTACGCCTACGCCGAAGCCAAGCTTCGGCTGGACTAAGCGCTAGAGCCCTGTCGCCTCACGCCACGCGCTTCCTTGGGGCACGAAGACTTGAGGCGGCCCGGCGTTTTCCTGAGAATTGAAGGCTTAACGCGATGCAAAATCCTAAAGCTGCTATGACCGCCGCGCCGATCCAGACGCCGCCGAAGCCGCCGCGCCTCGGCGAAGAGATCCTGCGCGTCAAGGACGTGTGCCGCGGTTTCAACAAGACGCAGGGCGAACTGCTTGTCCTCGACGACGCCAATCTCTCGCTTCGCGAAGGCGAGATCGTCGGTCTGCTCGGCCGCTCGGGCTCGGGCAAGTCGACATTGCTGCGCATCATCGCCGGTCTGATCGAGCCGACCGACGGCGAAGTCACCTACATGGGCAAGCCGCTCGACGGCCCCGCGAAGGGCGTCGCGATGGTGTTCCAGACGTTCGCGCTGTTCCCGTGGCTCACCGTGTTGCAAAACGTGGAAGCCGGCCTCGAAGCGCAAGGTGTCGGCGCAACCGAGCGGCGCACGCGCGCGCTCGCCGCGATCGACCTGATCGGTCTGGACGGTTTTGAAAACGCGTATCCGCGCGAGCTGTCGGGCGGCATGCGCCAGCGCGTCGGCTTTGCGCGCGCGCTGGTGGTCGATCCGACGCTCCTGCTCATGGACGAGCCGTTCTCCGCGCTCGACGTGCTGACCGCCGAAACGCTGCGTACCGACCTGCTCGATCTGTGGACGCAAGGCCGCATGCCGATCAAGGCGGTGCTGATCGTCACGCACAACATCGAGGAAGCCGTGTTCATGTGCGACCGGATTCTCGTGCTGTCGTCGAATCCGGGCCGCGTGATCGCCGAAATCAAGGTGCCGTTCAAGCATCCGCGCAATCGTCTGGACCCGGCGTTCCGGCGTCTCGTCGACGAAATTTACGCGAAGATGACCGCGCGTCAGACCGACGAGAAGACCAAGAAGGGGCTCGAGCTGCATAGCTGGCTGCCGCATGTGTCGACCAACCTGATGGCCGGTCTCATCGAAACGCTGGCCGCCGCGCCGTACCACGGCCGCGCGGACATGCCGGAAATCGCGCGCTCGCTGCATCTGGAAGTGGACGATCTGTTCCCGGTGGCGGAAGTGCTTCAGCACCTCGGTTTTGCCGACGTGCGCGAAGGCGACATTTTCCTGACGCCGCCCGCGCGCGTGTTCGCCGAGTTCGGCACCCAGGAACGCAAGATGATGTTCGCCGAGCATCTGCTGCGGCACGTGCCGCTCGCCGCGCGAATCAAGAAGGTGCTGAACGAGCGGCCGGGACACCGCGCGCCGCGCGTTCGCTTCGAGCAGGAACTGGAGGACTTTCTGTCCGACAGCGCCGCGGAAGAAACGCTCGACGCGGTCATCAACTGGGGACGTTACGGCGAGATTTTCTCCTACAACGACCAGACCGAAATCTTCAGCCTGGAAGACGTGGAAGCCTGAGCGCGCCGGCGTTGCCGCACACCATGCAATAAAAAACGGCAGGGGAGACCCTGCCGTTTCTGTTTTGCGCCGCGTGGTTTTCACGGCGATTTTCGCGACGTTTATTGCAGGTTGCCCCAGCGTTCCACCGCCGGTTCCGCCGACGCCCACTTCCAGCCTTTGTCCTGCTGACACGCGCTCGCGGTGTACCAGGTTTCGTGCGCGTTCTGGCCGTCGCCTTCTTGCACTGAGAACACGAACTCCTTGCACAGCGCAAGCGCCGAGCCGAACGCGCGGGTCACGCGCACCACGCCGCGGCCATTCTCAATGGGCAGCGTATGTTTGATGGACCAGGGCCGCGTTTCGCCGACCGGCATCGCGCCGGCCAATGCCGCGATCAGATTTTGCTGGTCGCTGTGCATGCTGCGCATGTAGCGGGCAACGGCTTCGTCTGTTGCAGCCTGCACGGCGATGCCGACGCCGATGCCGACCGCGGGGTTGGACGTGACGAGGCCGGACGCGACGCCGGCAGCCGCGCCGCTCGCCGCGCCGACCGAGGCGCAGCCGCTCGTCAGCAGAGTCGCGCTGATGCACAGCGCGCCGGCGAGCGCACTCAAACTCGCGCGATGAAGCGGCTTGCCGGCGGGTAGCGCACGCGCGGTCATTGCAGGGCACCCCAGCGTTCGGTGGCGGGTTCAGCCGAAGCCCATTTCCAGTTGTCGCCGTCACGGCAGATGGACGCGACGTAAAAGGCGCTGCTCGCGGGCACGTTCTGCGTGGCGATGTGGTCGACGGAGAACACGATTTCCTTGCAGTCGAGCGCGCCGGTGCTGATTGTGCGGCTCACGGTGACGCGGCCGTGTTCGTCGTCTTCGATCGGGACGGAGTGCGTCACGCTCCACGGCGCGACCGCGCCGACTTCGAGCGGCCCGGCAATTTTCGCGATGCCGTCCTGCGTGTTCGTGTGGACCACGCGCTCGGAGTACTGCACGCCGGCTCGCGCCGCGGCTACCGCGCCGAGACCGATGCCGGTGGCGACGGCGGCATTGCTCGTGACCTTGGCCGCGACCGCCGCGCCGGCGATACCCGCGCCGGCAGTGGCGCCTTCCGTGTAGAGCGAGCTGCAGCCGCTCAGCGCGGACGACACCGCCACGGTCAATGCAGCGAGCGCCGTTGCATGCGGACGTCCATACGCGGCAGTTTGTTTCAGCCAGCCGGCCCACACTGTTTTCTTTTGCATTCCCTGTCTCTGCTCTTGCAAGTGCTGCCGCTCGCGTGCGCAATGCAGCCGGCGAACGAGCGGCACGTGTTCCTATCGTTACAAAATAGGCTGCTGCATTTTGCAGGATGCGTTTTGTAATTGGCAGTGGGAAAGTGCAAGAAATTGCAAAAGATGATGCGCATCAAACCGGTTTCTGTTGGACGGAAGACCGGTTTTGCCTGGTGGTACGAAACGATTGGAGAGGAATCGGCAGGAAATTTCTGCGGGCGCGAACTTATGATTCGGTATCTTCTTCCGCGCCTTCGTCGCCGTACGCGCTCAAGCGGTTGTAGAGCGTTTTCAGGCTCACCCCGAGCGCTTTGGCCGCGCGCCGTTTGTCGCCGCCGCAGTATTTCAGCGTGCCGAGAATGATCTGCTTTTGCGCGTCCGCGAGCGGCGTGCCGATCCACACGCTCATCGCGTCGCCTTGCGTCACGGGCCGCTTCACCTTCGACGCGAGATGCGGATGCGGCAACTCCACCGTTTTTTCCGCGAGGATAAACGCGCGGTACACCGCGTTCTTCAGCTCGCGCACGTTGCCCGGCCACGACCAGGTGCGCAGCGTTTCGAGGGACCGTTTGCTGAAACTCTTGTGCGTGCCTTCCTGCTGGTTGAGTTGCGCGAGGAAGTGCTGCGCGAGCAGTTCGCGATCGTTCTCGCGCTCGCGCAGCGGCGGCGCGCGCAACGGAAACACCGCGAGCCGGTACATCAGGTCTTCGCGCAAGCCGTTTTCCTTCACCGCGACCGCGGGGTCGCGATTGGTCGCGGCGATCACGCGGACATTGCCGCTGATCAGTTCGTTGCCGCCGACGCGGTAAAACGCGCCGGTTTCGAGCGCGCGCAGCAGTTTCACCTGACGCACGGGCGCCATTTCGGTGACTTCGTCGAGGAACAGCGTGCCGCCGTTCGCGTGCTCGAAATAACCGATGCGCCCTTGAACCGCGCCGGTGAAGCTGCCTTTTTCATGACCGAAGAGTTCGGCCTCGATGAGTTCGTCGGGGATCGCGCCGCAATTCACGGCGACAAAAGGCGCCTCCTTGCGGCTGCTCTGGTCGTGGATCGTGCGGGCGATCAGCTCCTTGCCGGTGCCCGATTCGCCGATGATCAGCGCGGTCGCATCGGTATTCGCGACGCGCTCGATCTGCTCGTACAGATCGAGCATCACCGGCGACGAACCGTACAGCAGCCCGTACGATTTCAGTCCCGCGATGCCGTCCGCGACGCGCTGCTTCGCCTGAGCGGAAGTGCTGCCGCCGGCTGACACAGTGGGCGAGTCCAGATCGATTGACGCCATAAACGGGGAAGTCCTGTGCAAATGGGGTTCGTTGGTGCGGCGCGTGAGGCCTGGGAACGAGACAGGTCGTGAAGTTCTATCTCACAAAAGACAATTTAACCACTTCGACGGCGCTTCCTGCAATCTATGTGACAGCGCCAGATCAGCTCGCGCGGAAAACCGGTCGAAAGCGCGAGCGCAAAGCGCGAAGCCAAGCGGCAAACGACGAAAACTTACCGGGCATGTGGCTTGCGCCTCCTACCCGACACGCGCGCTTCGGCTGCGAATGCCGCCGCCCGCGCGTGCGCTGAACCCAGACGAGGAGCTAATGATGACTGACACGACGCAACAGCTTGCACTCGGCGGCCAGAAGATCGTCGAGGATTTGCGGGTGCTGTTGAGGGATTCGGAAGAAATGCTGCGGCTCGCCGCAAACGTACCGGGCGAGGGCGTCGGCGCCCTGCGCCAGAAATTGGGCACGCACGTGGAGACGCTGCAATCGGCGCTCGGCGATGCGCAGGAAAGCGCGCAGCGGCGCTATCGATCAGCGACGCTCAACACCGAGCGCTATGTGCGGCACAACCCGTGGAGCTCGGTCGCTATTGCGGCGGGCGTCGGCTTCGTGCTCGGCGTGCTGACCGCGCGTTGATCGCGGGTTGGCCGCGCGTCGAACGCGCGTTGCTTGCATGTTGCCGGTGCGTTGATCGCGCGGCCTGTTCGACTTTCCGTTTTCACGACCACAAGGAGTTCACGATGGCTCGACCCAACATTGGCATCTTCGGTGCGCTCATGGCGCTCGGCGGTTTTCTCGCGGTGCGCTACGTGCAGCGCAACCGCGCCACTCAATTGACGACTGGGCGCGAGTTGAATCGCTGGGAAGACGAGGGCGGCGCGGTGGCGCCGGCGGCGTCTTCGACGGCCGCCACGCAACCGGGCGCGGCGTCGGCGGCGAGCGCCGGTGCGGGTGCGCAGCGCGCCAACGGTTCTGCGCATCCCGATGCGTGGCCGTTCCCGCACAGCAGGTAAAGCAGCCAAGCCGGCTCGTCGGCGGAGCGCCGCGAACCAGGCTGCCGGGCGTGCAGCGTTCCGCCAGGACTGTTAAATTGTCTCAGTAAAGCCTTATAATAGGTAAATACACAACAATAGTGCCGGCCACGTCGCGGTTTTTGCGTGGATTGTTGCAATATTGACCGGAATCGACGGTCGCGTGCCTTGCGGAAGTTGGCGTGCGCTCACATTGAGACGCACATGCCGGCCGCTGGCGCGAGGTCGTCGCCGCTTTTTTCAGCATGCGCCGCCGCATGCTGCTCCTCCCACGCTTGCAGGCTTTCGAAACGCGATGCCACATGTACTGATTGTCGATGACGACGCAGGTACCCGCGAGGCGCTTTCCGCCATCATCGGGGAAGACGGCCTGACCACCGCCACCGCGGGCGATTTGCGCGAAGCGCGTATCCAGCTGGTCCGGCAGATGCCGGACGTTGTGTTCACCGACCTGAAGCTGCCGGACGGCAGCGGGGTCGAACTGTTCGAAGATCTCGATCCGCGCTCCGGCGTGGAAGTGATCGTGATTACCGGCCATGCCACGGTCGAGTCGGCGGTCAACGCGCTCAAAATGGGCGCCACCGACTATCTGGTGAAGCCGATCAACATGCAGCGCGTGAAGGCGATTCTGTCGCGCCTGCCGCGCGCCGGCGACCTGAAGGCCGAAATCGGCACCTTGCGGGGCGAACTGCGCCGCATGGGCCGCTTCGGTCTGATGCTCGGCAATTCGCCGGCCATGCAGGAGGTCTACGACCAGATCGGCCGCGTCGCGCCGACGGCGGCCTCGGTGATGCTGGTCGGCGAATCGGGCACCGGCAAGGAAGTCGCCGCCCAGACGCTGCACGAACTCAGTTTGCGTCGCAAGCACGCGTTTCTCGCGGTGAACTGCGGCGCGATTTCGCCGAATCTGATCGAGTCCGAAATGTTCGGCCACGAGCGCGGTTCGTTCACCGGCGCGGACCGTCAGCACAAGGGCTATTTCGAGCGCGCGAACGGCGGCACGCTGTTCCTCGACGAAATTACCGAAATGCCGATCGAGTTGCAGGTCAAGCTGCTGCGCGTGCTGGAAACCGGCATGTTCATGCGCGTCGGCACGACGAAGGAAATCGAAACCGACGTGCGCCTGATCGCGGCGACCAACCGCGATCCGGAGCAGGCCGTGCTGGAAGGCAAGCTGCGGCTCGACCTTTACCATCGGCTGAACGTGTTTCCGATCAGCCTGCCGCCGCTGCGCGAGCGCGGCAAGGACGTCGAACTGCTCGCCCAGGCGTTTCTCGACGAACTCAACGAGCGCCACGGCACGAAAAAACATTTCCCCGCCGCCGTGAAGGAAATGCTGCTGTCGTACCCGTGGCCGGGCAACGTGCGTGAACTGAAGAACTACGTGCAGCGCGCGCACATCATGTCGGGCACGGATTCGGACAGCACGGCGACGGTGCCGCTGCAGATCACGCTGTCGAAGCCGGCGGCCGGCACCGCGATCACGATTGCGTTCGGCACGTCGCTCGCCGAGGCGGATCGTCAGCTGATTCTGGCGACGCTCGAACAATGCGGCGGCGTGAAGACGCGCGCCGCCGAGATTCTCGGCATCAGTCTGAAAACGCTGTACAACCGCCTCGTGGAATACGGCAACGACGCGCGCGAAGACGGCGACCCCGCCGACGAATCGCGCGCGCTGGGCGGCGCGGACGCCTGAGGGCGGCGCCGCTGCGCTTGGCTACCGCGTGTTGTGCCACGCCGCTGTGCTTGGCAGCGGCGCTGCGCTTTGCTGTCGTGCGCGGTGTGGCCGCCGCACTTTGCCGCTCCGCTCCGACCGGAAGCGCGCCAATAACGGCACAGGCCTTGCTGTGTTCCGACTGAACGCATAACGAGGATCACTGACATGCCGGAATACGCTGCCGCTCCCGCGTCGCCCCTTCCGAAGCACGCTCATCGCCCCGAGCCGATCGAGCCGCCCACGCCCGGCGAGCCGGATACGGTGCCCGATCCGAGTCCTCAACCGGTCGAACCCGTCGAGCCGCCGATCGGCGATCCGCCGCCGCAGCCGACTCAGACGCCGCAGGCCAGTCAGCGCCCGCCAATCTCTCTGCGCCTCTGACATCGGCGGGGTGCCGCGCCCTAGGCGGGCGAAGCAAATTTGTGTACATGTTACAAATCCGGCGCACCTTTTACCGGCAATTTACCGTCGCCGCTTTGGTTTCGTGTCGACGCGGCATATGCACGGCGGCGCGGCTTTGGCTCGGAGGGATCGATCATGAGACACCCAGCACTGCGGCGTTCGGCGCGCCACGCGAAGCGCGATTCCCGGCCCGCCGCAAACAAGAACAGCCCGCCGCCACTTTCGCCGGATGCGGCCGCCACGCCGGCCGCTCCCGAACATCACGATCCGTCCGCGCAGAATCGCGTCGCGCCCGATGCGCCGCCTGACGGGGAATACAACCAGGGCGGCGCGCGTTCCGAAGGCATCGAGTATCAGCGCGACCTGGGCTCCGAACAGGACGCATGAGGCGGCCCTTCAGCCGGCGAGCAAAACGTTCGCCGGTTGATCATATGAAACAGCATGAACTTCTTCGCTGCGCCTTCGCACGGCGGGTTTTTGCTCGCTCGTCACATTTGCATACATTTTTATTTTCAGCCTCCGCCGAAAACGGCACGCGACTTGCATGCACCTTTCTGGCACTTGTCCGTATGCAACGAAACAACTGAACTTAGGTGGAGCGCCAATGAGCAGACTGATCGTGGTATCGAATCGTGTTGCGCCGACCCAGGAAGGCCGGCCCGCAGCGGGTGGCCTGGCGATCGGCGTGCTGGACGCGTTGAAGGAAACCGGCGGGGTGTGGTTCGGCTGGAGCGGCGAGACCGTGAGCGAGCCGTCCGCGCCGCTGATCGAGAAGCAGGGCAACGTGACCTACGCGACCGTCGGCCTCACCAAGCGCGACTACGACCAGTATTACCGCGGCTTTTCGAACGCGACCTTGTGGCCCACGTTCCACTATCGCAATGACCTGTCGCGCTACGACCGGCAGGAATACGCGGGCTATCAGCGCGTCAATGCGACGCTTGCCAGGCAGCTCAAGGAGCTGCTGCGGCCCGACGACATCATCTGGGTGCACGACTATCATCTGCTGCCGTTTGCGCGCTGCCTGCGCGAGCTGGGCGTGAAAAATCCGATCGGCTTCTTCCTGCACATTCCGTTTCCGGTGCCCGAAGTGCTGCGAACCATTCCGCCGCACGAGGAACTGGTGAAGGCAATGTGCAGCTACGACGTGATCGGTTTCCAGACGGAAGCGGATCGCCAGTCGTTCGTCGATTTCATCGAACGCGGTCATCACGGCACGTCGAGCGAAGACGGCATGGTGCACGCGTATAACCGCTTCCTCAAAGTGGCCGCGTATCCGATCGGCATCTATCCGGACGCGATCGCGAAGGCCGCCGAGCAGTTCACCGACCGCAAGCCGGTGCGCAGCCTGCGCGACGGCATGCGCGGCCGCAAGCTGATCATGAGCGTGGATCGGCTGGACTATTCGAAAGGTCTGGTGGAGCGCTTCCAGGCGTTCGAGCGCCTGCTGCTGAACGCGCCCGGATGGCACGGACGTGTGTCGCTCGTGCAGATCGCGCCGCCGACGCGCGCCGACGTGCAGACCTATCAGCGGATTCGTCAGACGCTCGAAGGCGAGGCCGGGCGCATCAACGGCCGCTTCGCCCAGCTCGACTGGACGCCAATCCAGTATCTGAACCGCAAATACGAGCGCAATCTGCTGATGGCGCTGTTCCGTCAATCGCAGGTGGGTTATGTGACGCCGCTGCGTGACGGCATGAATCTGGTGGCGAAGGAATATGTCGCGTCGCAGGACCCCGCCGATCCGGGCGTGCTGGTGCTGTCGCAATTCGCCGGCGCGGCCGAGCAACTGCCGGGCGCGCTGGTTGTCAATCCGTTCGACCTTTCGCAGATGGCCGAGGCGCTCGAACGCGCGCTGTCCATGCCGCTCGCCGAGCGCCAGGCGCGTCACGCCGACATGATGGCGCCGATGCGCGAGAACAACCTGTCCGTGTGGCGCGATACCTTCCTCGGCGACCTGCGCAACGTCGCGACGGCTTCTTCCGTGACGGCCAAAGCGGTAAAGCTCGCTGACGTGACGGCATCGTCGTAGGCGGGATCTACGGCCGCGCGGTTTTGCCGAGGCTGCGCGCGCTCGTCACGTCTGACTCGTATCGATTGCAGTGAAGAAGTAGGAAGGGCGCGGATCGCACGATGCGATCCGCGCTTTTTTATATGCGTTGTCGCTGCGGCCCTGCGCGGGTCTCAGGCCGGCCGCGCGTTTGCCCGCTGCGTCACGCGCATCATGCTGACCACTGCGGCCAGCGCGGAAAATCCGGCGGCCACATAGAGCGCAATGACCGGTCCGTTCTGCGGTGCGATCCCGAAGATCAATGCGACGAGCGCCGCGCCGAGCGTCTGCCCGCTCAGACGCGCGGTGCCCAGCATGCCGCTCGCGCCGCCGCTACGCTCGCGCGGCGCCGAGGACAGCATCGTGCGATTGTTCGGCGACTGAAAGATGCCGAAGCCCGCGCCGCACAACGCCATGCGCCACGCGATCTGCACCGCGTCGGGATGCGCGCCGAGCGTGGCGAGCAGCAGCAGGCCGGCGGTCATCGCGGCGAGGCCGATGCCGCCGAGCCAGCCCGACGACACCTTGTCCGCCAGCACGCCGGCAACCGGCGCGGCAATGATGATGATCGCCGGCCACGGCGTCATCAGCAGGCCGGTTTCGACCTGGCTCAAACCGAGCGTGTCCTGCAACATGAAGGGCAATGACACGAAGGCGAGCATCTGCGCGCAGAACGAACAGACCGAGGTTCCGATCGACAGCGCGAAGATCGGAATGCTCAACAAGTCCACCGGCAGCAGCGGCGCAGGGCGGCTCAACTGACGGCGCACGAAGAAGTAGCCGATCACCACCGCGCCGAACACTTCGGCGGCGATATAGGGGAGATGTTCGCCCTGGCCGAGTCCGTCGACTGCGAAAATCAGCAGGCCGAACACGAACGCGTTCATCACCGCGCTCAACAGGTCGTACGGCGAATCGTGGCCGCGGTTCATGGGCAACGCCTTGATGGCGCCGACAATCGCCGCGATGCCGATCGGCACATTGATCGCGAAGAGCCACGGCCACGAAGCGACGGCGAGCACGCCCGAGGCGACCGTGGGTCCGACCGCCGACGACACCGCGACGACCATCGCGTTGATGGCGACGCCGCGTCCCAGTTGCGTGGGCGGATAGATCATGCGAACCAGCGCCGTGTTCACGCTCATCACGCCCGCCGCGCCGAAACCCTGCGCCACACGCGCAAGGGCGAGCGTCGGCAGCGAGTTGGACAGCGCGCAACCGAACGATGCCAGCGTGAACAGGATCAGCCCGGCGAGATAGATGCGCCGGTAGCCGATGCGATCGCCAAGCGATGCGAGCGGCAGCAGCGAAATGGTAATGGCGAGCTGATAGGCGTTGATGACCCAGATCGAGCCGGCCGCGCTCGCATGAAGATTTCGCGCGATGGTCGGCAGCGCTACGTTGGCAATCGCGCTGTCGAGCACCGCTAGCGTGAGGGCGAGCGCGATGACGAGCATCGCCCAATAGCGTTGCGGCGTCGGCAGCCCGAGTTCGGGGTTGGGCGCGCTGCGGGGACTGGGCGTGCCGGCGGCTTCGGCCGCTTCGCTCAGTGAGGCGCCGCCATTGCGCGATGGTTGTGCGTGCATCGATTATTCGATTGTGCTTTCGACGGCTCGCTGGCCGCGCGGCGAGCGAGCCGCCGGTGGCGACCGCCGTTCGACAAAGGTCTGCGCGAGCCGCGCCGATGCCGGCGTTCGCGCCGCAGACCGGGTGCGACGCGACGCGGTATCGCGGGTTCGGCGTTACTTGAGTTCGTACAGGCCGGTATGCGTGGTCGAGTCGATCTCGTTCATATGCGTCATGAAACGCGCGACCGCATTGGTGGTTTCCGCATTGATCGGCAGATGCGGCACGCGCAGCGCATGCAGGCGAAAGATGTAGCGATGCGTCTTGTCGCCGCGCGGCGGCGCCGCGCCGCCGAAGCCGACCGTGCCGTAATCGTTGCGCACCTGCAGCGCGCCTTGCGGCAGCAGCGAGCCGTCCGGCTTGCCCGCGTTGCGCGGCAGCGAACGCGCGTCGGCGGGAATGTTCACCACCACCCAGTGCCAGAAGCCGCTGCCGGTCGGGGCGTCGGGATCGTGCACGGTCAGCGCGAAGCTTTGTGTGTCGGCCGGCGCACCTTCCCACTGCAGCACGGGCGAGATGTTTTCGCCATCGACGCCGAAGGCTTTGTCGTCGTATTCGTGGGCTTTCGGCATGAAGCCGTTGGTGGGGAAATCGTCGGACCAGAGACGGAAATCAGCCATAGTGTGCCTCCCTTCTTGGTGGGTTTTCGAGGGCGCGAAGCGTGCGGTTGCGGCGCTGCGCCGGCGTGATGCACGACGCGCCGGCGCGCTTCGGATCAGCCAGTCGAGTGTATCACCGCGAGCTTGCGGTTCGCTCGCGGCGCGCCAGGCTTCGCACAGCTTTCACGCGCGCTCCTCGAAACCCGGCGCCTCGCTTTGCAACCATTCGACGAGCCGCGCGAGCACACCTTCGATATCGCGATTCGCGCCCCGCAAAGCGCATTCCCACACGATGCCGACGCGCCAGCCGCTGGCGAGCAACGCGGCGCGGACCTTCTCATCATTGCTGCGATTGCGGCCTATCTTCTCGCGCCAGAATTCGGGGCGCGTCTGCGGCCACTTGAACAGATGACAGTCGTGGCCATGCCAGAAACAGCCGTGCACGAACACGACGGCGCGGTAGCGGGGCAGCACGATATCGGGACGTCCCGGCAGATCGCGCGCATCGAGACGAAAGCGGAATCCCCGCCGATGCAGCAGGCTGCGGATCAACACTTCCGGCTTCGTGTTGCGTCCCCGGATGCCGGACATCATCCGGCTGCGCGTGGCGCTGTCGACGATATCGACCATGTCTAGCGCGGGTTGCGTCGCGCGCCCGGCTTGAGCGCGCGGCGATGGGACGTGTTGCGAATCATGCGATGGCTCCTCGGTATGGCAACGCGGCAAGCAGCGATTGCATACGCGGGAGCACGATGCGCGCCACTTCGACATAAGCGAGTTTACGCAAAAGTCTGTCTGGCGCGCTGACCGGAAAAAGACCGGGCCTCGGGTCAGGATCGACGTACGAGCATGCAAAGAGTCTGGATTTTGCGCAATTCCGAGTCGTAACCTTCGAGCGTGTGGCTAAGCGGCTTGCCGCGGTCGCGCCGTGTGCGCCCGAGTTCGCTTTTCTCTTCCTGTGTGGGAATCCAGTAGATGCCGGTGCGCGACTCCTGCACGTAACGAATCACGCCGGTGTCCACGAGCAGGGTCAATGAGGCGCGAACTTGCCGCTTGTTGCTGTTCAGCCGGTTCGCGAGCGCGACGCATGTGTATCGCACGCCGGGTGTCATGAAAGTGCCGATGTTCGACGCGGTCAGCCTCTTGCGCTTGTCCGAGGTTGTTTTATTCGAAGCCACGACTGCGCGCCCGACGGCGTTTGCGTTTTCATTGTGCGACTTCGCCTGCGATGTGTGATCCGTTTTCATGTTCGACGCCTCTTTGCTTGCTGTGGTTTTCAGTGCGGATTCGTCTTCACATCACGGGCCGGAAAGGAGTGGTCCGGCCGCGCCTACGTGATCGTTATTGCGTTTCAGCCGAGGGAACACCGTCGCGCGCGGCCGCGACCGAGGCGTCGCGCTCTTTCGCCGCGGCTGCCTTTTGTCGCTGATAGACCCGCTTCGCAGCAGCGACCTTTGCGTCGTAAGTGTGATTCGCCGCGGAAATCCGCTGATGCATCTGCACGATCTGGTCATTGCTCGCCGTCGAGGTTTTGTCGGCCTCCGTCTGCGCCCAACATGCGGATGCCGCGGCACCCATGCAGAGCACCAGAGTGGAAACGATTTTCTTCATGGACCTTCCTGTTGAGAAAAAAAAGGCGGCCGCGTCAAGCGGCCGCAAAGTCCACCACTGAGACCTTACAAGTGGCGGCTCCGGGGTTCGTTACTCGCTGCAACGTGGATAAAAGTTAATCCACGTCACGCCGTCCGGGAAGACCAGCAATGCCATACACGTAAAGCAAAACCGAACGCGAGGCATCGTGAAATCACAGCGCGGCTGCCGACGTCATGCACCGATCCCGTGCATTCCGCGCGACTGTTCGCCGGCGATTAACGCGTTCACAAGCGCATTGCTTCACAAGCGCCAATGGCTCGCGATACGTTTGCGCCTGACATAGGCCCGCAAGTTTCATGAAGTGCTGTCGTCCACATCAATCAACTTCAATCACACACGAAGAGAGAGTCATATGCGTGCACTTACGCTGCGATCGTCGAATTTGCTGAAACTCGCTTTTGCCGGAGCAATATTGCTGGGTCATCCGCCATTCGTTCATGCTGCAAAGGCGCGCGCGCCTTCATCCGCGAGTGCGCCAGGCGGAGAAGTTATCGCGCGACTCACGAGCCGCATCGTCAATGTCGATACGCAAACGAGCCGCGTGACGGTTCAAGGATCGCGTGGAGAGACAGTGATTATCGCGGTGGACCCCGAAGTGGCCGACGTGCGAAAGCTCAAGGTAGGCGACGAAGTTCACGTCGAATACAAAGGGGCGCTGCTGTTGTCGGCGGAAAAGGTGCAGGCGAAGGGCATCCGCTCGCGCATCGAAAACGAAGCCACCACGCCGGTCAATCACGGTCTGTCCGTCACGCTTCGCAACGTCGATATTGTGGCAACCGTACAGAGCCTCGACCGCAAGAGGCATCAGATCGTCTTGCGCGGGCCCGAGCGCAGCGTGCTGTTGCAAATTGCACCGGACGTCCCGCTCGATAATGTTGCAGTGGGCGACAGCGTGCACGCGAAGTACCGCGCCGAAACAGCAGTGCTGATTACTCGCGACGGCGAACCGATTCGCTGACCGATTCGCTGACACCACGCCGGCGCGCACATGCCGCCGGCGCGACATGTTGTGCGTGCAACTAGAAGAGCAATTCCGTTGATTGCAGAACGCGCTTCGCTTCCGCCGTTCCCGCCTGGTCGCTGTTGCGGATCGTCTCCAGAAGTATGTCGATGAGGCAATTCGCCGCCGCGCTCAAAGGATGTCCGCTGCGTGAGACGATACCCGCCGAGGTCTCGGCAAGTTCTTCTCTTAGAGGAAAGGCGCAGAACTTGTAGCGCGACACGCAAAGCTCTGCCAATGGCCACGGAAAGATACTGACTGCATCGGTTCTTTGCAGTACCGACGCGGCCATCATCAAAGAGTGAGTGAAATGAACATTACGTGGTTCGGTCAGGCCATTGCGATAGAACATTTTCTTGGAGAACCGGCATTCCATGTCGGAATCTAGAGAAACGAGCCAGTCCGCGTCCATCAGATCCGCGAGCGAGCGGGATTGCGCGAGCGGATGTCCCTGCCGGGCGACCACGGTCACGCCGGAAGAAAAAAGCGGGCGGAAATTGAACTCCGTGGTGGCGGCATCGGGGGCTTCCTGGCCAATGAATATTTCGACGCTGCCATCACGCAAGCGCGGATTCGCAATGGACAGGGTGCCCTCGAACATCTCAAGCTGCACATTCGGCATTCTCTTGCGAAACTGAACGAATATTTCCGGCAAAAAACACAGGGCGATCCACGGCGTAATGGCCACCGACAGCTTGCCGCCGGGCTGTCCGCGCATTTCGTTCAGCGCGCCATGAGCGCGTTCCACCTGGGACACGATAAGTCTGGCATGCGTGAGAAGCGTATTGCCGGAATCCGTCAACGTCGCGCCAGACGAGGTACGCTGCATCAGGGAAATATTCAGGGAGTCTTCGAGATCTTTGAGCGCCTGTGTGATCGCCGATGGCGACAAGCCCAGGACCCGGGCTGCTCCGCGGACACTCCCGGCGTCCGCAATGGCGACGAGCGCGCGAAGTTGATGATTCTTCATCGTGTCCTCACCGTGTGAAGATATGCGTTTCTGCTGGAAATAGCCTTGTTTCGATTGACGCGTCTTTTGAATAAGGTCTTCCAGTTTGTCTGCCGCTGGCGAGGGCATGAACCGGAATATCGACCACGCGTAAATACGATGCAATTATGAGGATCGCCCGATGGCGGCGCCATGGTCCCAGAAATAACTCTGAATTAACCTGTCGTTATTGTTCCGCGGGTGTGCGCCGAGCGACTTCAATGGCCGCATCCAGTACGACCGACTTGCTGTTCTGAGCACGCCAGAATGCGACCAGCCTACGTGGCGGGATGTCCGCCAGAATTACGCGCTTCAGTTCACAGCTTTCTATCAGATCCCGCGGCACATGTTCGGGCAATATCGCAATCGCGCCACTAATAGCGGACATTCGCAACGACAGTTCGAGCGAATTGCATTCGATAAACGGCTGTATCTGAGAGCCCAGCACGCGTTCTACATAACGACGCACGCCGAAGTGACGGGGCGGCAGGATCAGTTTCAGATCGGATAAGCGCGATATCGCCGCGCGGTTCACATCGCTTCTTGTGTGGTGATAAAGCGCGAGGTGTTCGCTGTAAAGATCGACGCATTCCAGTTCGGCGGCATTGACATCCGTGGAATAGGTCAGCCCGAGATCGGCTATGCCGCGCAAAACTGTTTCCACCACCTGACTCGAACTCTCGCATTGCAACGACAGGCGAACTTGCGGATAGAGTCGCAGCAGTTCCTTGCTGAGCGTCGGCACGAAATGGCCGACCAGTGTCTGCACCGTGGCGATGCGCAGCGAAAGCCCCCAACCCGGACCATTCACGCACGCATGCGAGACGGATTCATCGAGTGCATCGAAGAGCGGTTCGATCGTGCGAAAGAGCGCTTCGCCGTCGGGCGTGAGCTGCATGCCGCGTCCATGCCGCCTGAAGAGCGGATGGCCCAGCTTCAGTTCGAGCGACTGAATGTGTTTGCTCAGGGCAGGCTGCGTGATGCCGACGCTGTCCGCCGCCGCCCGCAGCGAACGCGATTTCGCAACTGCGACGAACATCCGCAGTTGCGTGTCATGACTTGCGCTGAATGTCATCTGGCGTGCTTCGAGCTACGCACAATGTTCAATGCAGAATCTTGGCGAGGAATTCTCTTGCACGCTCGCTGCTCGGCGCGCCGAAGAAATCTTCCTTGCGCGCATCTTCGACAATGCGTCCGCGATCCATGAACACGACCCGGTGCGCGACTTTTTTCGCGAAGCCCATCTCGTGAGTGACACACATCATCGTCATGCCTTCTTGCGCCAGTTCGACCATCACTTCGAGCACTTCGTTGATCATCTCCGGATCGAGCGCGGAGGTCGGCTCGTCGAAGAGCATCGCGATGGGGTCCATGGAGAGAGCGCGCGCTATCGCCACGCGCTGCTGCTGACCTCCGGATAGCTGGCCAGGGAATTTGTCGGCGTGCGCGCGAAGGCCGACGCGATCGAGTAGCGTGAGTCCTCGCGCCGCGGCTTCGTCGCGGCTTCGACCCAGCACCTTGATCTGCGCGAGCGCGAGGTTATGGGTGATCGACAGGTGCGGAAACAGTTCGAAGTGCTGAAAGACCATGCCGACCTTCGCGCGCAACTTCGAGAGATTGGTGCCGCGGCCATTGAGCGAGACGCCGTCGATGGCGATCTCGCCTTGCTGGATCGGCTCAAGCCCGTTGACCGTCTTGATCAAGGTCGATTTGCCGGAACCGGACGGTCCGCAGATGACCACGACTTCGGCTTTTCGCACGCCGATCGAACAGCTGTCCAGCACGCGAAACTGCCCGTACCACTTCGAAACGTCTTTCAGTTCAATCATTTTGCTAACCTCATCCGAACGCAATTAGTGACCGCGATCAGCGTGGTGGTGACCGCCCAGTAAGCCGCGCCCGCAACGAGCAGCATGGGCACGATGGTGCCGTCGCGTTCGCCGATTGCAGTGACGCGCCGAAAGAAGTCGCCCAGTGCAATGACGTACACGAGCGACGTGTCCTGAAAGATGACGATGCACTGCGTGAGAGCGAGTGGCACCATCGCGCGAAATGCCTGTGGCAGGATCACATAGCGCAGCGTCTGGGCTGATGTCATGCCGAGCGCGTGTCCCGCGTGAAGCTGTCCGCGCGGCAGGCTCGCGATGCCCGCGCGAATGATCTCGCAGAAGAACGCGGCTTCGAGCAGCGAGTACGCCGTGAGCGCCGAGGCGAGCCGCAAGTCGACCGTCGAAGGAAGATTGAAGAGTGTCTTGAGTAGCTGCGGCACGATCAGAAAGAACCACAACAGCAGCATGACGAGCGGAATGGAGCGGAACAGCGATACGTAGGCATGCGTAAAAACACGCAGTGCGCAATACGAAGACAAACTCAGTACCGCGAGAACCGTGCCCCACGCGAGACCGCACAGAATGGCCACAACGGTGATCTCAAACGTGATTCGCATGCCCGAGAGCAGAACATCTCGTGAGTCGATCAGTGCTTGCCAGTCGAATTCGAACATGCTCAGGCTCCCATCATGCCGGGCAGCGCGGTGCGCCGGCGAATCCAGCCCATGCCGCGCAGAATCACGAAGTTCAGCGCCATATAGGCCAGCGTCACGCAGACAAAGGATTCATACGGCTGAGCCGTGTAATCGACGAGTTGCCGCGCCTGGCCCGACAGTTCGAGCAGGCCGATGGTGGAAGCCACGGCCGAGTTCTTGGAGATGATAAGGAACTCCGAAGTCAATGGCCCGAGGATCGTGCGAAACGTGACGGGAAGCAGTACATGACGATAGGCCTGCGCACGCGTGAGCCCGAGTGCGAACGCCGCGTTGATCTGTCCGGCCGGCCGCGCCATGATGCCCGCGCGTACCTGCTCGCAGATTCGCGAGCCCGTGTAGACGCCGAGCGAGAGCACCGATGCAATCAGAAACTGCGGATGCGAAGGCAGACTCTTGAGCCAGTCGCCCATCGGCGTGGGCAACAGTTCGGGCACGACGAAGAACCAGATGAAGAACTGCACGATCAGCGGGACGCCGCGAAAAATCGACACATAGACCGCGCCTGCGGTACTCGCTGCGCGGTTCGGCAATGTGCGCATCACGCCGAAAACGGTGCCGATTGCAAGCGCGAGCGCGAAAGCCAGTAGCGTTAGTTCAACCGTGTTGCCGAGTCCGGACACGAGCCAGCCGATATACGTATGCGGCTCGCCGGTTGCAACGGGCTGCAGCAGCACGCCCCAATGCCACGTGTAATCCATGGAATACCTCTAGCCTGCGCGTGCCGCCGCGTTTTTTTGCGCATGCGGGCACGCTGGTCCAATGTGATTAGGAGAGCGGCTTATCGCCGGGATTCGCGAAGAGCGTCTGCATACGCGGCGACAGCGGCAAATCGAGGTTCACGCGTTTCGGTGGGATCGGCTGCTGGAACCAGTGCCGGTACAGGGTTGCCGCGAGCCCCGATTTCTGGGCGTCGGCGATGGCTGCGTCCATGACGGCTTTCATCGGCGCATCGTTCTTGCGCAGCATGCAGCCGTAAGCCTCGAAGGTTTGCGGCGTGCCGACTATTTCATAGTCGTCGGCATTGCGTGCCTTCGCGCGTTCCCCGGCGAGCAGCGCGTCGTCCATCATCATGGCTTTCGCGCGGCCCGTGGAGAGCATGAGGAACGATTCCGTGTGATCCTTCGCGCTGATGATGTCCATGCCCATCGAATTCTCGACGTTCATCTTGCGCAGGATTTTCTCCGAGGTCGTGCCGGCGCCGACCACCAGGGTCTTGCCCTTCAGATCCGCGAAATCCTTGATGCCCGATTTTTTGTTGACGAGCAGCCGGGTGCCGATCACAAAGAAGCTGTTGGAGAACGACACTTGCTGCGCGCGCTCGGCGTTATTCGTCGTGCTCGTGCATTCGAAGTCGATCGTGCCGTTTTGCAGCAGCGAAATGCGGTTCTGCGAAGTGATCGGAATCATGCGCACCTTCAGATCAGGAAGCTTGAGGTTCGTCCTGATGCGCTCGACGATGAGATTCGCGACGTCGATTGAATAGCCGATCGGCTTCTGGTCCGCATCGTAATAGGAGAACGGCACCGACGCGTCGCGATAGCCGATGGTGATCACGCGTTCGTCGTGTACTTTGAGAAGCGTGCCGGTGAGTGTGGGCTCGGCCGCGCCCGCGTCGCTCAGCGCGCTGAAGGCCAGCAACGTGGCAGCGGCAATCGCGCCGCGCAAGCCATGGTGTCGTTTCATGGTTGTCTCCGGAAGATCAGTCTTGTATGCGCGCCAACGTTCAGTGCGCGCCGGTGATGGGCGAAACGTCGATCACATACATCTGCCGCGCGCCCTCGTGTATGGAATCGATGCAGACGGCGAGGCCATCGCGCCGCCAGCGTGGATGCAGATCGCAGCGGTTCTCTTTCTTCAGGTCGGACGGTGTATAGAATTCGCCTATGTCGTAACGCACGCCTTCCTGCATGTCGTAGAGAAACAGAATGCGTGTGTTGGTGCGCGAGTCCGGATACGTGTCGGACAACATCCAGCGCGTCGAGACCGGCGAAAAGCTCATATGTCCATTTTCGGTGAGCACGTCGGGGCCGATCGCTTCCACGCGGCCGCGATCGCTGTCTTCATACAGGTGATAGTGAATGCTGCCGGCGTGCGGGCCCCACACCACAATGTGCGAATCGTCTTGCCATAACGGGTGCGAGATCTGGTACTCGGACTTTTCATAGTCGAACGTGCCGACCGCGGACGGATCGAAATCGTCGGCCAATTGCGGCAGGGGATGATCCGAACATTCGAGCAGGCGCAGGTCCGAGCCATCCGGGTTCATCGTGATGAGCCGGTGCAGGAAACACGTTTCGTCGGCCGTGCGCTCTGTCCAGCGATGCAGGAACAGCACGCGCGAAGAGACGGGATTGATCTCGATGTGGCTCACCCAGTGAATCGCGCGCTTCATCGACGCCGTGTAATGGAAGCGGCGCAGATCGTCGTAGCTGAGAAGCAGGCTCGCCTGGCCGGTGACGAGATCGAGTCGATGTATGCCGTCGTCGGACGGTGCCAGCGGCAGCGCGAACGGACCGCCGTGTTCGCTATAGCCGATGGTCTCGTGCGTCACGTAAAGACGCCGGTAATCCACGCAAAGCGCGTAGCGGCTATTGGGCGCGGTGACATAAACCGGCATGCCAAGCGCTGTCTTTTCTCCACTGTCGATGTCGAGAATGACGGCGCCGAAACCCGGATAGCGCGCGGACAGATCGTTCGTGCGCGTGTTGTAGATCACCTTGCGGCCGGGTTCGCCGTCGAGCCATTGCAACTGACATCCCATTTGCCAGTTCCATGCGGTGGTCGTATCGAGAGTGCGAAAAGATTCGCCATCCTGATTATCGAAGTAGCCGACCTCTGCCTGAAGTTCCGGTGTCAGAGGCGCATCCATCATCGCCACCTGGTTGCCGAGCACGTAGCGTCCGGTGCAGTCCCAGGCGCTCTTGTTGTAATACCCGAAGAAATGATGCCGCTCGCCGGTGCCGAGGCGCCGGACAGGGCACGGCCGGTTGACGGATTGCGCATTGCGCGGGAAGTCAGCGGTGCAACTGGACGAAACAGTCATGAGCGGACAAAGGTCGGATTGGAAAAAGTGCCGTCGAAGGGCACGTCGGCGAAAACGTTGAGGAAAGCATAAGCGCCGGAAGTCCATGCGGGATAATTCATTTTTGTCGCATCGCTATTCATGATTGATATACTCGCGCCGTCATAGCCGTTCTCGTCGTTGTGCTTCTCTGGCTTATCCCGATCGGACTTTCCGCCATGACCCGGCCACTCAATTTCCAGCAGATCCAGGCATTTCGCGCCGTCATGCAAATGGGCACGACGACTGGCGCGGCAGCCGCGCTGAACACGACACAGCCATCCATTAGCCGGCGGCTCGCGGAGTTGCAAAGCTCTTCCGGGCTGACGCTCTTCGAGATGCACCATGGGCGGCTGCGGCCGACGAGCGAAGGCAAGCTGCTATACAAGACCGTGCAGCAGCATTTCAACGGGCTGGAAAATATCGAGTCGGTGGTTTCGATCCTGCGCAAGTCGGGCACGGGTGCATTGCGCATCGGCTGCACGCCCACGCTCGGCATCGGCTTGTTGCCCGAGGTCATCCGGGAATTCCGCAGCCGTTTCCCGCAGACGTATCTGAACGTGCAGACGGGCGGCACACCGCAGTTGACCGATCTGCTGCGCCAGGATCTCTTCGACCTGATACTGACCACCGGCAAGCTCGACGAACTCGACTTCGAGACCGAGATCGTCAAGACCTTGCCGGCGGTGTGCGTGTTGCCGTTCGGCCATCGGCTGGAGAATGAATCCGCGGTCCGGGTGCAGTCTCTTCGCGACGAATGTCTGCTCTCGCTCGGCGAGATGGACGACCTGACCATCGCGATCAAGGCCGTGCTCGACGCGCACGACATGTCCGCGGACTTTGCGATCCAGACCACGTCGTCCATCACGATCTGCGCGCTGGTGAGCGCGGGCAATGGCGTCGGCATCGTCAATCCGTATGTGGCGAGTACCTTTGCCGGGCAGTTGCTGGTGAAGCCGCTCGAACCGGCGATCGACGTGCCGGTCCGCATGGCGATGCCGGCGCACACCGCGCCGTCGCTGCTCGCGCGGCACTTCATTGAGATTCTCCGGTCGCATCTGGATGCCATCCGTCTGTCCTCGACAAAAGCGGCCGGTGCGGCATAGGCATTCGCCGACATACGACTGCCGGCGCGCGGCTAGGCAATGATCCGGTAAATCGCCGGCGGTACTATGCCCATAGCGTCCGACAGTCGATAAGCCTGTTGAACGGCATGGATGGCGCGCTGCGCGTGTGCTTCGTTGCGCGCGTGCACCAGTCCAAGCGGCTGGTGGTTGCCGACTGGCTGGCCAATTTCAGCCAGGCCGGAAAGACCCACGGAATAGTCGATCTTGTCATCGGCCTGCAAGCGGCCGCCACCCAGGCCGATGATCGCGATGCCGAGCGCGCGCGCGTCGATGCTCGACACGAAGCCTTCGGACGGAGCAGGAATGGGCGCCACGATGGCCGCGCGCGCCAGATACTCGTGGGGCCGCTCAAGAAGATCCACTGGGCCGCCGAGTTCGCTAACCATCCGCGCGAAGCGGACCGCGGCCTCGCCGGAATCGAGCGCCTTCGTGAGCATCGCGTGCGCGGCATTCTCAGTGTCGGCAAGCTTGACGAGCATCAATAGCTGGCTTGCGAGCGTCATGACCACTTCGTGCAGCCGGTCGGGGCGATGCTTGCCGGTCAGATAATCGATCGCCCACGCGATTTCGAGCGCATTCCCGGCGCACGAGACGAGAGGCTGGCTCATATCCGTCAACACGGTGGTGGTTTGCAGGCCCGCACCGTTGCCGATGTGGGCAATGCTTTTGGCGAGCGCGACGGAGTCCTCGTAAGTGGGCATGAACGCGCCCGAACCGACCTTCACATCCATGACAAAGCCGCTCGCGCCGGCCGCGAGCTTCTTCGACACAATGGCCGCCGTGATGAGCGGGATGGACTCCACTGTCGCGGTGATGTCGCGGATCTCATAGAACTTCTTTTCGACCGGCGTCAGTTTTGCCGTCTGGCCGACGATCGCGACGCCGGCGTTCTTGACGACGCGGCGCAACGCCTGCGGCTCCTGAGAAATGTTGTAGCCGGGAATCGACTCGAGCTTGTCGAGCGTGCCGCCCGTGTGGCCGAGTCCGCGTCCGGAGATCATCGGGACGTAGGCGCCGCAGGCGGCCACCATCGGCCCGAGGAGCAGGGACGTTAGATCGCCGATGCCGCCCGTGGAATGCTTGTCGGCGGTAGGGCCGTCGAGATTCGCCGCGCTCCAGTCGAGCACGTCGCCCGAGTCGCGAAACGCCTTGGTCAGCGCAACGCATTCATCGACGGACAAACCGTTGAAATAGACCGCCATGGCGAAAGCGGCGACCTGACTGTCGGCCACTTTACCGGCACGAATGCCTTGCGCGAATTCCTGCACCTCTTCGTCGCGAAGAGCAATGCGATCACGAACCTTGCGGATGATTTCCTGAGGCAAAAACATAACGCGATTCCTTAGTTTTACTAACCGGCTGCTGCCGTGAGCTTTCGAAGTCGGCCCTGCGCCGGGCACCCTCGGCCCTGCGTCGCCGCGCTTTGATAGAAACGTATCATGAAATGTGAAATATAAGACAGATTTTTTCATGCGGCTATGCTGAGATTCAGCTGTTTATTCCTGCTACCCCTTCACTGACAGCGATCTGTGCGTCGAGCCGGAATTTGGCTCGTTTGCGAGAATGTTGCAAAACTAACATCTACTGTTACCATTCGTTCAACGCTCGTTTAACGTTCGTTCAACACCAGACCGCGTGGCGCGCCCGGCGCGGGCGGTCGAAATGAATAACGGCACGGAAGACAGCAGACGCCGCGCAACAGCGGCGACTACAGGGGAGGAGACACCATGAAATCGAATCACACGGACAGGCGGACGAGGCCTCGCGGCACCGGTCGCCGCCGCCATTGCCTTGCGATGAAAATCGGCCTCACGTTCATATTCGGCGCGACGTGCATGTCGGCCGCGCAGGCCGATGCCGCGGATCCCGCAGCGGACCTGCCAGGCAAGCCGGCGCACAGATCGCCGTATCTGTCCGACTGGTTCAATCAGTCCATTGGCGTCGTCGGGTCGGCGGACATCCGCTTCGGCCCATATAAGACCAGCGATCTATATGCGGAGTACGAGTTCTACGGCAGAAAAGGGCCGTTCGATCTGTATGGGTACGTCGACATCCCGCGCACCTTCGGCGTCGGCAGCAGTCATGACACGGGCCTCACCAACAAGGGCTCTCCGCTTTTCACCGAGCAGGAACCGCGCATTTCCATCGACGATGTACTGGGCCGGCGGCTCGGCTTCGGCCCGTTCAAGGCGTGGTATCTCGCCTTCGACTGGATTTACGACCAGGGGCACAACACGGCGAGCCGCTCGAACACCCTCTACATGGGGATCGGCACGGACATCGAGGCACCGGGCCCAGGGCTTCTCTCGGCGAATCTGTATGTGCGCAGGCAGTGGGAGAACTATGGCGCGCCCAACGCCAATTCATGGGACGGCTATCGCGCGCAGATGAAGTACGTGTATCCGATCGGCACGTTCGGTGGCGGATTCCTCACGTATGTCGGCTATTTCAACTACGACTTCGGCTCGCGCCTCGCGGAACAGACCGGCGGCAATGCGCGCACCGACAACGCATTCGTCGCGACCAACGTGTTGATCTATTCCTACCAGCACTGGCGCTTCTGGACGGCGGCGCGCTATTTCCACAACGGCGGGCAGTGGGCGGGCGGCGAACTCAACTTCGGAGATGGACCGTTCCAGAATCGTTCGACCGGTTGGGGCTACTACGCCAGCGTCGGATATCGCTTCTGAATTTTCTCATTAGGAATTGCCATGAATATCGTGCGTGGCCTCTTGGGCATGCTCCTGTTGTTGCTGGTCGGTTACTGTCTGTCGATGAACCGGCGCGAGATCAAACCGCGCACCGTGTTGGCGGCGCTTGCGGCGCAGGTCGGGATCGGCGCGCTCGTGCTGTTCGTGCCCGCGGGGCGCATGTTGCTCGCTGCGGTTGCGCGAGGCGCCAACGCGGTGCTGGAAATGGGCCAGCAAGGTCTGATGTTTCTGTTCGGCGGCCTGGTTGGCGACAAGATGTTCGTGCTGTTCGGCGCGCAAGGTTTTGCGTTCGGCTTGCGCGTCTTGCCCATGATCATCTTCGTCACGTCGCTGATCGCGGTGCTGTACTACTTCGGCATCATGACGTGGCTGATCCGAGGCGTGGGCACGGTGTTTTCGAAGTGCCTCGGCGTGAGCCGCATCGAGGGATGCGCGGCGAGCGCAACCGTCTTCATCGGTCACACCGAGTTGCCCGCGTTCACGAGGCCTTTCATCCGGCAGCTCAGCAAGACCGAGCTCTTCGCGGTCATGTCGAGCGGCATGGCGTCGGTGTCCGGTGCGGCCGTGGCCGGCTATGCGGGGCTCGGCGTGAATCTCCAGTATCTGCTTGCAGCCTCTTTCATGGCGATTCCCGGCGGGCTGGTGTTCGGCAAGCTGATCTGCCCTTCGTCGCAGGCTCAGGAATTCGACATGAAGAAATTCACCTTCGACGACAAACCCGCGGCGAATGTGATCGAGGCGGCGGCTTCCGGTGCGGCGGTCGGCCTGAAGATCGCCGTCAGTATCGGCGCGATGCTGGTCGCTTTCATCGGGTTGATCGCGCTCGCCAACATGCTCGTCGGTGTGGTGGCCGGCTGGTTCGGCTTCGAACACCTGACGCTGCAGTCGATGCTCGGCACGGCATTCGCACCGCTCGCGTGGGCGATCGGCGTGCCGTGGCAAGACGCGGCGGTCGCCGGGAATTTCATCGGCGAAAAGCTGATTCTCAATGAGTTCATCGCATACGGAAATCTCGCGCCTTATCTCCAGGACGCGCACAAGGTCGCCGCAGCCGGGCTGCAGGTGCTCGATCCGACCACCATCGCGATCCTCTCGTTTGCGTTGTGCGGCTTCGCGAACTTCTCGTCGATTGCGATGCTGACGGGCGGTTTCGGCGCCGTCGTTCCGGAGCTTCGTGGCGACGTCGCCCGTTTCGGCTTGCGTGCGCTCGCTGCGGGCACGCTGTCGAACCTGATGAGCGCGACGATCGCCGGCATCTTTTTGTCAATGACCTGAGCTTGCGTCACCTATGAAACACAAACCTACGCGTAACGAGACCGCTGAAGCCGCGCTGACGGCGCTTCATCTGATCGACCTGACTTCGCTGAACGACAGCGATACGGACGAGACCATCGAAGCGCTCGTGAGATCGGCGGATACCCCGGTCGGCACGCCGGCCGCCTTGTGCATCTATCCGCGCTTCATCGGGCTCGCGCGGGAAGCCATGGAAGCGCGCAGCCTGAATCTGCCGATCGCGACAGTGGTCAACTTTCCGGATGGCGCGGCCGACCCCGAGGCTGCTGCACGCGAGACCGCCGACGCGGTCGCGCTCGGCGCGCAGGAGATCGACGTCGTGTTTCCGTACCGCGCGCTGATGGCGGGCGACGCCGTGGCCGGCTTCGAGCTCGTCGAGCAATGCCGCGCGGCGGCCCGCTCCAAATGCCTGAAGGTCATTCTCGAAACAGGCGAGCTGAAGGATGGCTCCTTGATCCGTCGCGCGAGCGAGATCGCGATTCACGCGGGCGCCGATTTCATCAAGACCTCGACGGGCAAAGTGCCGGTGAACGCGACCCTCGCGGCCACCGTGGATATTCTCGCCACGATCCGCGAGGCCGGCCGCACCGTCGGGTTCAAGGCGGCGGGCGGCGTGCGCACCGTGGAAGACGCCGCCGCCTATCTCAATCTCGTGCGATGGCACATGGGCGCGAGCTATGCAGTTCCCGCGACGTGCAGATTCGGCGCGTCGGGCCTGCTCGCCAATCTGCTCGGCGTGCTCGGACATGGCGCGAGCGAGACCCGCTCCGGCGGCTACTGACCCCATCGCAACCCCTGAAGGAGGTGTGGAATGCGCGCGATCGTACTGGTTCTCGACTCGCTGGGTATTGGCGCGACACCGGATGCGCAGCGCTTCGGCGACGCGGGCGCCAACACGCTCGGACATATCGCCGCTGCGTGCGCGGCCGGAGCCTGCGATACGGAGCGGCGCCGCGGTCCCTTGCGCATACCGCATCTGGAGAGGCTCGGGCTGGGGCTCGCATGCGAGAGCGCGAGCGGAGCGTTGCCGCTCGGGATGGCTGCCGCGCCAGCGCTGATCGGCGCTTACGCGGCGGCGCGCGAGTCGTCGTCAGGTAAGGACACGCCCTCGGGGCATTGGGAGCTGGCGGGCGTGCCCGTGCTCGAAGATTGGGGCTATTTTCCCGAGCCGGCCGGCTCGTTCCCGCCGGAACTTCTCGACAGGCTGGTCGAACGCGCCGCGCTGCCCGGATACCTCGGCAATTGTCACGCTTCGGGCACGACGATTCTCGCCGGTCATGGGGGCGAACACATCGCTTCTGGCAAACCGATTTTCTACACGTCGGCCGACTCGGTTTTTCAGATTGCCTGTCACGAAACGACGTTCGGCCTGGAGAGGCTGTACCGTTTGTGCGAGATCGCGCGCGAGGAGGTCGATCGCTACAGAATCTGCCGCGTGATAGCGCGGCCCTTTACCGGTTCGACGCCGGACAATTTCCGTAGAACGGGCAACCGGCGCGACCTCGCCGTGCCTCCTCCGGCGCCCACCGTTCTGGAGAAGCTGGCGAAAGCCAATGGAAACGTCGTGGCGATCGGCAAGATATCGGACATTTACGCAGGCGTCGGCGTGACACGCAAGATCAAGGCCGACGGGCTCGATGACCTGTGGGCGGCGACGCTCGACGCTGTCCGTGAAGCGCCCGACCACAGCCTCGTGATGACCAATTTTGTCGACTTCGATCAGCTTTACGGGCATCGGCGCAATGTGGCCGGTTACGCGGAAGAACTCGAACGCTTCGATGCGCGGCTACCCGAACTCGATTCGCTCATGAAGCGCGACGATCTTCTCGTCATCACGGCGGATCACGGTTGCGATCCGACCTGGCCGGGCTCGGATCACACCAGGGAACATGTGCCCATGTTGATCCACGGCGCGCGACTGGCAAGCGGCAGTCTCGGCGTGCGTGAGACCTTCGCTGACCTTGGACAGAGTCTCGCCACGTGGTTTGAACTCGAACCGTTTCCCGACGGGACGTCGTTTATCCGGTGATCACGCGAGCGCCGCTCGCTTCGTTGCCGAAGGCTTGCGGTCCTTCGCGAGCAGCGCCTCGATATGCGGCGTCATGATCCGCGCCACTTCCTGCATGACCGGCGCCACGACGCTGTTGCCGAACTGGCGATAAGCCTGAGTGTCGCTGACGGGAATCACGAAGTCGTCGGGAAAACCCATCAGACGCGCGCATTCGCGCGGCGTCAAACGGCGCGGGCGCTCGCCGCCGCCTTGCGCAAGCAGGATCTCCGAGCCGTCCTTGTGATAGCGCGCCGACAGCGTGCGCGTGACGCTCTCCGGCGTCACGAGCCCGAAGCCGAAGCCGTTGCCGGCCGCGCGATGTTTCTCGGCATAGGCCTGCAAGTATGCCCACAGGTTCGGCGTGAGCGTGTATTTGGGCTGCACCTTGCGGCGGACGTGGTCGAAGAAACGCTCGCCGTCGTGCGGCAGCATCGGCTCCGTGCCGTCGGTCCTGTGCAGAATCGATGCGAGGCGCGGCCCTTTTGCGGGCAGGCGCAGATCGTCGAATGAAAACCCGGTCGGCTCGCGAAACCCGACAATCACGATCCGCTCGCGATGCTGCGGCGTGAAGTGCTGACCGTCGATCACCTTGTAGTGCACGTCGTATTGGAGTTCATCGCGCAGCACGTCGAGAATGGTCTTGAACGTGTTGCCCCGATCGTGCGACACGAGATTCTTCACGTTCTCGAGCAGGAACGCGACCGGCCGCTGTGCATCGATAATGCGTGCGACGTCGTAAAAGAGCGTGCCTTGCGTCGTGCATTCGAAACCATGCGGACGGCCGAGCGAATTTTTCTTGCTCACGCCCGCGATGCTGAAGGGCTGGCAGGGAAAGCCCGCGAGCAGCACGTCGTGCGGCGGAACGTCATCTTCCGCGAAGGAAACGATGTCCCCGACAAACTGGTGCGTGTCGTCCGCGTCCCGATGATTCTGCTGATAGGTCTTCTTCGAAAACTCGTTCCATTCGCTCGTGAACACGCACTGTCCGCCGTGCGCTTCAAAGCCGCGGCGAATGCCGCCAATGCCGGCAAAGAGATCGATGAAACGGAAAGCGGGGCGGCTTCCCGCGAACGCTCGACGGGTGTTGGACTGCAACATCTCGCGCAAGGCCGCTTCGGCAATCCGCGGACAACTTTGATCGGTCTTCCAGCGGCGAATGGTTCTGACATTTTTTCCGCAGCGTGCCGCGATTTCCCCTTGGCTATAGACCTGCAAGGCTTGCATGAGCAGGTCGTGGCGGGGCGCTGGTGTCGTGTCGCGTGTCATGTCGCTTTTTTCGCTGGGAATTTTGGCGGACATTTTGACCGTTGGGCGCACACCTGTCCAGGAATTTTGGGGAGCGATGCAGGCGAAATGCGGGTGAGAACGCGGCGCGATGATGCCGCGCAGGCTCCGCGCGCCGCGAAATGCCTCTGTCACGGTTGCACGCGTACGCTTGCAGCGTGACGCGACCTCCCTGCGTTGCGACGTGTTCAAGCCGCGAAGCTCCGCGGCTTTTTTTGGCGCTGGTGATGGCGCGAGCGCGCGCGGATTGCCGCTTTGCGCGCTTTCGTTCTGGTTTTCGTTGTGCCGCGCTATCCGCGACGCGCCTTGCCTCGCCCTACGCGCGATGTTCCGCGCCCGCCTCGTGCGTCGGCGGCAAGAGTGCGGCGGTGGCGGGCGCGAGTTCATCCCACGCGAGCGGCGGTTGCGCCTCGAACTGGTCGAGCTGCAACAGCAGACTGTCCACCGCGCACAGTTGCGGATGCGTCAGGCTGTCCGTGTCGAGTAGTTTGTACAGACGCTCGCGCCAGTAGGCCGGAGGCAGAATGGGTCCGGCCAGATCGCCTTGCAGGGACAACCGCATCGCGCGCGCAATGTGCGTGATGTCGCGGTCGATCAAGGCCGTTTTCGATGATGCCGACAAAATGGTGAATGTGCGGTCCATGGCGCCTCCATGGGCCGCTATTACGGCAGGCTCGAAGGAAACTTTAGGCTTCCCACGAAAATATTTTCGACGATGTGCGGCAGGTCGCGTAAGCGAATTGAAATGTCAGGCATGCCCGTTGCTGGGTCTTGTTACGGCGCAATGTCGCGCCGGCATTCCACATAAGCGGAGCCGAACATGAACAAGGACCAGGTAAAAGGTGTGGGCGAGCAGGTGAAAGGGAAGGTCAACGAAGCCGTGGGCAAGGCCACCGACAACCCCGGCAAGGAACTGAAGGGCGATCTCCAGCAGGGCGCGGGCAAAGCGCAGAAAGCCTACGGCGACGCCAAGGAAGACGCGAAGGACAACGCTAAACGCAACACGCCGTAATCTGGCTTGATAGGTGCAAGGAAAAAGGCGCTGCGGCGCCTTTTTCTATTGACGTTGCCAATGCGGAGCGCAATCGCAAAAAAACGCGGGCGCTGCCTGGGAGTAACCCGCGTTCGGCGCGCCGAAACCGCCGCGTGCGGTCCGGCACCTTTAGACTGAGACATCCAGCAAGGAGACCGCGCCAATGACACCGGAAAAAGTGCTTTCGATGTTCGAACGTCAGTATCTGGAGGGCAAAGCGCCCGTCGATCTCGACGAGGCCTGCGCGAATTTCGCGGCCTGGTTGGCGTCGACGTGGGAACAGCTCGACGGCGAGCATCGGGCGCTTCTGTTGACGGTCGGCGCCGCCTTGTGGCGCGAAGGCTATGACGTGCGCGCCGGCAGCGCGACCAAAGACTTATGGTGAGCCTCGGCTGAGTGCGGACGCGCGGCGCCGCACGCGCTGCGCAAACTCGGTTTATATTTGGCGGTCCGACCGGCGGCTCGCGCTTTCCGACGCCGTTGCTGTCCGCTAATTCCTAACCTCCATTCCGCACAGGGCTACACCATCACATGACAGAACTGTCCGCTTTCCCGATCACGAACAAATGGCCTGCCGCGCATCCCGACCGGATTCAGCTTTATTCGCTGCCCACACCGAACGGCGTGAAAGTGTCGATCATGCTCGAGGAAACAGGCTTGCCGTATGAGCCGCATCTGGTGCGCTTCGACACGAACGATCAGATGACACCCGAGTTCCTGTCGCTCAATCCGAACAACAAGATTCCGGCGATCGTCGATCCGAACGGTCCTGACGGCAAACCGCTGCCGCTGTTCGAATCCGGCGCGATTCTGATCTATCTCGCGGAGAAGACCGGCCAGTTGATGCCGCGGGACGCGGCCGGCCGCTACGAAGCGATTCAGTGGGTGATGTTCCAGATGGGCGGCATCGGCCCGATGTTCGGCCAGGTGGGCTTTTTCCATAAATTCGCGGGCAAGGAGTATGAGGACAAGCGCCCGCGCGATCGCTACGTCGCCGAATCGAAACGGCTGCTCGGCGTGCTGGAAGAGCGGCTCGAAGGACGCGAGTGGATTCTCGGCGACCAGTATTCGATCGTGGACATCGCGACGTTTCCGTGGGTGAGAAATCTGGTCGGCTTTTATGAAGCCGGCGAGCTTGTCGGCATTCAGGACTTTCCGAATGTGAGACGGGCGCTCGCGGCGTTTCTTGCGCGTCCGGCGGTGATTCGGGGACTCGATAGCCCGAAGCGGGGGTAAGGGCGGCGGGCGGTGCGCGGTGGCTTCGCACGCGTGCGATGCGTTGAACGGCTTTGGAGCCTCGCATCGCATTGCATCGTTTTTTGAAGGTTCGGCGAACGCCGGCAAACTGGCTGGTCCCCCTGGCAGGAATCGAACCTGCATCTAGCGCTTAGGAGGCACTTGTTCTATCCATTGAACTACAGGGAGAGGATAGGTTTAACGGGGCGGACCGGACCCCTGATCTCTGATCGCCGCGCCGCGATTCCGGCGCAGCCGCTCACAAATCGCGCCATGCGCGAGCCATGCGAGCGAGGGCAAGAGTATAGCAAAAACGTTCGACGCGAAACGTCATGCTACCTCGGCGCGGCAGAGGAAGCGCCGCGATGCGGCGTCAGGCGGGAGGAATAAAAAAGCCAGCGCGAAGGCTGGCTTTTTTATGTCGCTATCCGTGCTCGGCGCAACGATGGCCGCGCGTCATTCCGGCCTCAGCCGACGCCCCTCGCGCCAGCCGTGCAAACGGTAATGCAGAACCGGATCTTCGCCGGCTTCAAATACATCGGGATTGGCGAGCAGATACTGCTGGGGATCGAAGTCGGCCGGGACAATCGCTCGCTGGGCGCTACAGTTGTTATACGACGATTCGATAAAGCTTTTAGGTATATCAAACCCGGAGTATTGATGTTCGACCGCCGCGCCCGTGATCATGTCGTTCATCTTCGAAAAATAAATTGCGCCGTAGAACGGATCGGATCTGAAGGGGCGATAGTAAGCACAGCCTTCGAAATAATAATGAGTGACCTGCGACCAGCGGGTTTTCTGTTTATTCACGTGTTCGAGGCCGCCGTGCAGCAGATTGGCCAGCCAGATGACGGCTTCGCCTTTCTTCGGCGTGAAGATGGCGGGCTTGGCGTCGTGTACCTCGATCAGCGCGTCCCACATCGTCTCGTAGTCCATGCGGTTGGTGTCCGAGACGGGTTCCGTCGCGCAATAGCCAATATGTTCATTGGTGTACACCGGCCATTTGTGCGAGCCGGGATAGTACATAAGCGGGCCGGCGTCCTCGCTAATATCCTCGAGGGCTGTCCACACGCCGCACATGAAACGTTCGGGGACCGAGCTGAAGTGAATCGAATCCGAGTGCACGTGCTGTTGCGTGCCGACCGGGAAGTTCAAAGTCTGGAAGGGCCACGCCTGGCGTCCGAAGAGCTTCGAGAGCAATTCGATCACCTTTGCGTTAGTGGCGATCCGGCGGACGTTTTCGTCTGTTTGCCACGCATCCAGAATTCTCAGCCCGACCTTGGCGTCGTACCACTTGTTGCGCCAGGTATCCCAGTCATACTGATCGTGCAGGCTCGCCTTAATGCCCGCGGCAATCGAGTCAAAGTCTTCGTCTGGAAACTTGATAACCGCGTACCCGTCCCGATTGAGATCGGTGGCGACCCTGCGCGTTTCATCGTCAATGGATGGGTCGGAGAAGATCTGCTTGAAAAAAGGATTCTCGATGCTAGGTACACCGGGAAGCAAGTTATTGAATTTGCCAGACATTTTTAGACCTTAATGGACTCCGGGCACGGCGTGGGATAAATTTTGGCGATTTTACAATAAAGGCAATCGCCCGATTCAAGGAAAAGAAGAGGCGGTGAAACCGAAGCAGAGCAGGATGCGAGAACCCGGCCTCACAACGCAAACGGCCCAACAGGTTTGACCTGCCGGGCCGCACAAAACACCCCCGCGCGGTTCCTCTCGCGCGCCAAGGCTCGTCACGTTGAATGCCGAAGCGTCAGAACTCGACCACCGCGAATTCCGCTTTGCCGACGTCGCACAGCGGGCAGCGCCACTCTTCGGGAATGGCGGCGAAGCGCGTGCCCGGCGCGATGCCTTCTTCCGGCAGGCCTTCTTCCTCGTTATAGATCCAGCCGCAAATCAGGCAGACCCAGCTTTTGTATTCAGTGACTTCCGTTACTTCGCTCACGACGCACTCTTCTCTCTTCATTGCAATGATCCGCGCAGTCTGCCCCTTTTTTGGGCGCGCGGCGACTCGCAATATTACCGGAATTCCCGATCCGCGCCCGGGATCGTCGTGCGACCGGCACGCCAGTTCTGTCACGCATAGCGTGTATGCTTGAATGCTCAACGGCGTTGCGTTTCGTGCGTGGTTCGCGTTTCTAACCCGGAGAAAAACGATGGTCAAAACGAAATGGTTGGCCGGCGCGGCACTGGCTGGATGTCTGGCGGTATCGGGCGCGGCGCAAGCGGCGAGCGTCTCTTTCGTGCAACCGAAAGACGGCGCGACCGTCAGCAATCCTGTTCACGTCGTATTCGGTCTCGACGGCATGAAGGTCGCGCCCGCCGGCACGACCACGGAAGGCACGGGGCATCATCATTTGCTGGTCGACGGCAAGCCGCTTCCGAAAGGCGAGGTGATTCCCGCCAACGACAAGTCCCTGCACTTCGGCAAAGGCCAGACCGAAACGGACGTGACGCTGCCGCCGGGCGACCACACGCTGACGCTGCAATTCGGCGACGGCGCGCATCGTTCGTATGGTCCCGAACTCAGCAAAACGATTACGGTGCACGTGAAGTAAGCGCGCCGCGCGCGAGCAGGGCGGCCGGGCGCGCATCGCCGGCGCCCGGCTGTGCGTCCTATATCTTCGGGCTTACAGGCAGCGCAACGCGCGCCCGGTACAATGGGCAGTTCCGACTCATCGCTGCCTTCTCCAATTTTCCATGTCGCTTTACACCATTACCGGGGCGCAACTGGCGTTCGGTCACGTCGCGTTGCTCGATCACGCGGATTTCTCTCTCGAAACGGGCGAGCGCGTCGGGCTGATCGGCCGTAACGGCGCGGGCAAGTCGTCGCTGCTGAAAATCGTCGCCGATCTGGCGAAGCCCGACGACGGCCTCGTCACGCGCCAGCAAAATCTGACCACGGTGTACGTGCCGCAGGAGCCGGAGTTCGATGCCGACGACACGGTGTTCGACGCCGTCGCCGCCGGCCTCACGCACGCACGCGCGCTGCTGGAGGAATACGACGCGGTCGCCAACCAGCTCGCGGACGAACCGGACGGCGCGCAGCACGACGCGCTAATGGCGCGCATGAACACGCTGCAATCGTCACTGGACGCGGCGGACGCGTGGAACTGGAGCACCCGCGTGGCCACCACGTTGCAGCAGATCGGTCTGAACGGCGAGGCGCGCGTCGGTTCGCTGTCGGGCGGCATGCAAAAGCGCGTCGCGCTGGCTCGCGCTCTGGTCGTGCAACCCGACATCCTGCTGCTCGACGAGCCGACCAACCACCTGGATTTCGACGGCATCCGCTGGCTCGAAGACCTGCTGGTGTCGCAGCGCGCGGCGCTCTTTTTCATCACGCACGACCGGGCGTTTCTCGACCGTGTCGCCACGCGCATTGTCGAACTGGATCGCGGGCGTCTCCTGTCGTATCCCGGCAATTTCTCGGCTTACCAGACGCGCAAGGCACAGCAACTGGAAATCGAGCGGGTGGAAAACGAGAAGGCCGACAAGCTGCTCGCGCAGGAAGAAGTGTGGATTCGCAAGGGCGTCGAAGCGCGCCGCACGCGCAGCGTCGGCCGGATCGCGCGGCTCGTGGACATGCGCAAACAGCGCGAGGAACGCCGCAATGTGCAGGGCAACGTCAAGCTCGACGTGGGTCAGGGCGAGAAGTCGGGCAAGATCGTCGCCGAACTGACGGACGTCACGAAGCGCTACGGCTCGCGCACGGTGGTCGACCGCTTCACGGCGACCGTCATGCGCGGCGACAAGATCGGCTTCGTCGGTCCGAATGGCGCGGGCAAGACCACGCTGCTCAAGATGATCCTCGGTGAGTTGAAGCCGGACGAAGGCACGGTGCGCGTCGGCACCAATCTGCAGGTTGCGTATTTCGACCAGATGCGCGCGCAGCTCGACCTCGACAAGAGTCTCGCCGACACCATCAGTCCGGGCAGCGAGTGGGTCGAGGTGAACGGCCAGAAGAAGCACGTCATGAGCTATCTCGGCGACTTCCTGTTCGCGCCGGAGCGCGCCCGTTCGCCGGTCAAGTCGCTGTCCGGCGGCGAGCGCAACCGTCTGCTGCTCGCCCGTCTGTTCGCGCGGCCGGCCAACGTGCTGGTGCTCGACGAGCCCACCAACGACCTCGACATTCCCACGCTGGAACTGCTGGAGGAATTGCTCACCGACTACGACGGCACCGTGCTGCTCGTGAGCCACGACCGCGCGTTTCTGGACAATGTCGCGACATCCGTGATCGCGTCGGAAGGCGCGGGCAAATGGCGCGAGTACGTCGGCGGCTTCACCGACTGGCAGATTCAGAGCGAGCGCTCGCAGCAACTGGCCCAGGAAGCGCAAAAAGAGGCCAGCCGGGACGCGGTGAAAGAAGCCGCGTCGGCCAAGGACGGTTCGGCGGCCCGCAACACGCAGCGCGCCGCCAAACTGTCGTTCAAGGAGCAGCGCGAACTGGACGCCTTGCCCGAGCGGATCGCCGCTCTCGAGGCCGAGCAGAAGGCCATTGGCGCGCAACTGGAAGACGGCTCGGTCTTCGCCAGAGATCCGGCTGAAGGCACGCGTCTTTCCGGACGCTACGCCGCCATCGACGAAGAACTGCTGGTCGCGCTCGAGCGCTGGGACGAACTGGAACAACGTCGCAAATGAAGCGGCGTGCGCCGGCGGTTCGTCTCGTGGCGTTCAGTGGCGTCGCGCCGGCGCATTCGCTCGCGCGCCGGGCGCACGCTGTCCGTGCCTTGTCCGCGCCTTGTCCAGATGGCCCATCGCGCGCATCGTGAATTGCCGCCAGGTTCGAAATCAGTAAAATACCCCGCGAACAGGCTTCGCCGGCGTGACGCCGTCGAGCGCGAAGAACAGGCACTGCGCCATGAGCACGTGTGGGCCGCGCGCGAGCCATGCGGCAAAACAGCTTGCCCGCCTTGCGGGCACCCCACCTAACCACGTTGTTTCGTTTCGCTTTTTTTGAAAACTCAACGCATTGTCCACGGACTTATGAACAGGACCTGTGGACAACGATGAACCGACGCACCCGAGTCAACCATGTCCACGAAAAAGCCAAACGCCGCGTATAGCGAAGCGTCGATCAAGGTGTTGAAGGGTCTCGAGCCGGTCAAGCAACGGCCCGGCATGTACACCCGCACCGAGAATCCGCTGCACATCATTCAGGAAGTTATCGACAACGCGTCGGACGAGGCCCTCGGCGGCCACGGCCGGCAGATCACGGTCACGCTGCACGCGGACCATTCGGTGTCGGTCGAAGACGACGGCCGCGGCATCCCGTTCGGCTTGCATCCGGAAGAAGGCGTGCCGGTCGTCGAAATCGTGTTCACGCGTCTGCACGCGGGCGGCAAATTCGATAAAGCCGCCGGCGGCGCCTACACGTTTTCGGGCGGCCTGCACGGCGTCGGCGTGTCGGTCACCAACGCGCTGTCCACGCGGCTTGACGTCACCGTGTGGCGCGACGGCAAGATCGCCGCACTGAGTTTCGCCAACGGCGACGTGGCCAAACCGCTCGAAGTGCGGGCCGCCGCGAAAGGCGAAAAGAAGTCCGGCACGCGCGTGACCGCATGGGCCGATCCCAGGTATTTCGATTCGCCGAATCTGCCGCTCGGCGAACTGCAACGTCTGTTGCGCTCGAAAGCAGTGTTGCTGCCGGGCGTCGAAGTCACGCTCGTCAACGAGAAAACCGGCGAGCAGCAAAGCTGGAAATACGAAGACGGTCTGCGTGGCTATCTGCTCGAAGGCATGAACGGCAGCGACCTGCTGATCCCGCTCTTCGAAGGCCAGCGTTACGCCGAAAACTCGCGCGCGAGCGAAGAGACGTTTGCCGAAGGCGAGGGCGCGGCGTGGGTCGTCGCGTGGAGCGAGGAAGGTCCGCTCACGCGCGAGTCGTACGTCAATCTGATTCCCACGCCCGCGGGCGGCACGCACGAATCGGGCTTGCGCGACGGCTTGTACCAGGCGGTCAAGAGCTTTGTCGAGTTGCACAATCTGCAGCCGAAGGGCGTGAAGCTCCTCGCCGAAGACGTGTTCGCGCGCGTGTCGTTCGTGCTCTCGGCGAAGGTGCTCGATCCGCAGTTTCAAGGGCAGATCAAGGAGCGTCTGAATAGCCGCGACGCGGTCAAGCTGGTGTCGTCGTTCGCGCGGCCGGCGCTGGAACTGTGGCTCAATCAGCACGTCGAGCACGGCAAGAAACTCGCGGACCTCGTCATCAAGCAGGCACAGGCGCGCACGCGCGCCGGGCAAAAAGTCGAGAAGCGCAAAAGCTCGGGCGTGGCCGTGCTGCCAGGCAAGCTGACCGATTGCGAATCGACGGAAATCGGACGCAACGAATTGTTCCTCGTGGAGGGCGATTCGGCCGGCGGCTCCGCGAAAATGGGCCGCGACAAGGAATATCAGGCGATTCTGCCGCTGCGCGGCAAGGTGCTGAACACGTGGGAAACCGAGCGCGATCGCCTCTTTGCCAATAACGAGGTGCACGACATTTCGGTGGCGATCGGCGTCGATCCGCATAGCCCGGACGACAAGGTCGATCTGTCGAATCTGCGCTACGGCAAGATCTGCATTTTGTCTGACGCGGACGTGGACGGCTCGCACATTCAGGTATTGCTGCTCACGCTGTTCTTCAAGCATTTCCCGCAACTGATCGAGCGCGGGCATGTGTGCGTCGCGCGTCCGCCGCTCTTTCGCGTCGATGCGCCCGCACGCGGCAAAAAGCCGGCGCAGAAACTTTACGCGCTCGACGAAGGCGAACTCGAAGCCATCCTCGACAAGCTGCGCAAGGACGGCGTGCGCGAAACGCAATGGTCGATCAGCCGCTTCAAAGGCCTGGGCGAAATGAGCGCCGAGCAGTTATGGGACACCACGATGAACCCGGACACGCGGCGTCTGACGCCGGTGGCGCTCGGCGAACTCGACTACGACGCCACGGTCGCGCGCATGACCATGCTGATGGGCAAGGGCGAGGCAGCCTCGCGGCGCAGCTGGCTGGAAGAAAAGGGCAACGAAGTGGAAGCGGATATCTGAGCGAAGCCGATGCCCGCGCTTTCGTGACGAAAGCACCGAACTTCACGCCAAACACGATACGGAATCTAGATGGACGACGATAACACTCTCGACCTTTTCACCGAGCCGCCGCCGCCCGAAGGCGATTTTCTGACGCTCGGCAATTACGCGGAACGCGCGTATCTCGACTATGCGGTGAGCGTGGTGAAGGGCCGCGCGCTGCCGGATGTGTGCGACGGCCAGAAGCCGGTGCAGCGCCGCATCCTGTTCGCGATGAACGACATGGGGCTGTCCGACAACGCGAAGCCGGTCAAGTCGGCACGCGTGGTCGGCGACGTGCTGGGTAAATATCACCCGCACGGCGACCAGTCGGCGTACGACGCGCTGGTGCGTCTCGCGCAAGACTTTTCGATGCGCTACCCGCTGATCGACGGCCAGGGCAACTTCGGCTCGCGCGACGGCGACGGCGCGGCGGCCATGCGGTACACCGAAGCGCGCCTCACGCCGATCGCAAAGCTGCTGCTCGACGAGATCGACCAGGGCACGGTTGACTTCATGAAGAACTACGACGGCGAATTCGACGAGCCGCGCCTTCTGCCCGCGCGTCTGCCGTTCGTCTTGCTGAACGGCGCGTCGGGCATCGCGGTCGGCCTCGCCACCGAAATCCCGTCGCACAATCTGCGTGAAGTGGCTGCCGCCACGGTCGCCATGATCCGCAATCCGAAGATCACGCACGCGGAGTTGATGCAGCACATTCCGGGGCCGGACTTCCCGGGCGGCGGCCAGATCATTTCGAGCGAAGCGGAAATCTCGGCGGCGTACGAGACCGGCCGAGGCAGCCTGAAGGTGCGCGCGCGCTGGAAGATCGAAGACCTCGCGCGCGGCCAGTGGCAACTGGTCATCACCGAATTGCCGCCGAACACGGCCGCGCAGAAGGTGCTCGAAGAGATCGAGGAGCAAACCAACCCGAAGATCAAGCTCGGCAAGAAGGCGCTCACGCCGGAACAGATGCAGAGCAAGCAGACCATGCTCGGGCTGCTCGACGCCGTGCGCGACGAGTCCGGCAAGGACGCGCCGGTGCGTCTCGTGTTCGAACCCAAGTCGAGCCGCATCGACCAGACGGAGTTCGTCACCACGCTGCTCGCGCATACGAGCCTCGAATCGAATGCGTCGCTGAATCTGGTGATGGTGGGCGGCGACGGCCGGCCGCGTCAGAAGGGCGTGAGCGAAATCCTGCACGAGTGGATCGCGTTCCGCTTCGCCACGGTCACGCGGCGCACGCGTCATCGTTTGTCGAAGGTCGACGACCGGATTCATATCCTCGAAGGCCGGATGATCGTCTTTTTGAATATCGACGAAGTCATCCGCATCATTCGCGAGTCCGACGAACCGAAGGTCGCGCTGATGGCTGCGTTCGGCTTGTCGGATCGTCAGGCCGAAGACATCCTGGAAATCCGGCTGCGTCAGTTGGCGCGGCTCGAAAAGATCAAGATCGAGAAGGAACTCGCGGAACTGCGCGACGAAAAGGCCAAACTCGAAGAGCTGCTTGGCAGCGAATCGGCGATGAAGCGCCTGCTCATCAAGGAAATCGAAGGCGATGCGAAGCAATACGGCGACGAGCGCCGCACGCTGATCCAGCAGGAAAAGCGCGCGACGTACGAAGCGCGCGTGATTGACGAACCGGTCACGGTGGTCGTGTCGCAGAAGGGCTGGGTGCGCGCGCTGAAGGGCCACGGTCTGGATGCGGCCGGCTTCACGTTCAAGGCCGGCGACAGTCTCTACGCCGCGTTCCAGTGCCGCACGCCGGACACGCTCGTCGCGTGGGGCAGCAATGGGCGCGTCTACTCGGTCGCGGTGGCGTCGTTGCCGGGTGGCCGTGGCGACGGCGTGCCGGTCACGTCGCTGATCGAACTGGAATCGGGCAGCCATCTGATGCATTACTACGCGGCTTCCGCGGACCAGGCGTTGTTGCTCGCGTCGAGCAACGGCTTCGGCTTCATCGCGAAGGTCGGCGACATGGTGAGCCGCGTGAAGGCGGGCAAGTCGTTCATGACGATCGACGCCGGCGCCGCGCCGCTCGCGCCCATGCCCATGCTGCCGGATGCGGCGCAGGTCGCGTGCCTGTCGTCGGGCGGGCGCGTGCTGGTCTTCGGCCTCGACGAAATGAAGACGCTCTCGGGCGGCGGACGCGGCGTCACGCTGATGGCGCTCGACGACAAGGAAACGCTGGTGCAGGCGCTCGCGATCAACGCGGCGGGTGTCATGCTGATCGGCTCGCGTCGCGGCGGCCGTCTGGACGAAGAGAAGCTGAGCGGCGCGGCGCTGGGCGCGCATGTCGGCAAACGGGCACGCAAAGGCCGCGCGCCCGAAAGCAAGCTTAAGCTCGAAGGGATGCGTCCGGTGCTGGCCGTCTGACAAAGATTGACGCTGAAGCACGGCACGCGTCTGCTAGCATTCGAGGCGCAGGCCGTGCGCAGTAGTCGCAGTAGTGCGTGGTCGGTTGCAGCAACAGTGCGGAAAATTCGGGGGCGGCGTTGCCGGATCAAAGCAGGATCAAGCCGGATCAAGCAAGAGTACCGAGGCATGGTATCCGGCAGAGGCACGAGGCACGCTGCAATAACAACTAGAAAAACGACGGGAAAGCCACGGGCGTTTCGGAACTGCCTGCATAGTGTGCGGTCGAATGCGCTCAATAGCCGCTGTTCTTATTGTTCGTCATTAGCGGTGTGGTGTCGTCGAGAGAGGAATACAACATGAACAAGGCTATCGAAGTCGCGCTCTTTCTTCATCTGCTCGCGGTCGCGGTGTGGGTGGGCGGCATGGTCTTCGCGCATTTCTGCTTGCGTCCGGCCATGGCCGATCTTTCGCCGCAATTGCGTTTGCCGTTGTGGGAATCGGTGTTCGGGCGCTTCTTCAATTGGGTCGCCGCCTCGGTGCTGGTGATTCTGCTGACCGGCGGCTTCCTGCTCATGCAATTCGGCGGCGGTCACGCCACCTGGCCGCTGCATGCAATGGCCGGCCTCGGCATCGTCATGATGCTGATCTTTGGGCATATCCGCTTTGCCGTTTTTCCGCGCATTCGCCGCGCGGTGCAAGCGCAGAAATGGCCCGACGGCGCGCAGGCGGTCGGCACGATCCGGCGTCTGGTGCTGGTCAATATCGTGCTCGGCGTGGTGACGGTCGGCGTCGCGGCGCTTTCGCGCGGGTTCTGATCGCGGATTGAGTTCAAGATCGCGCGCGTGATTGTGTGCGCGCGACGAGTGCGCGGGTGTGCGTGCGCGAATCGCCACGCGTGGCTAGGGCAACGCGCCATACGCAAGCCACAGTCCGCACACTAGCGCCACTGTGCCGTACACCGCGTACACCGGCACTTTGAGCTTCGCGAAACACATCGCGGAAAAGAGCGCGGTAATCAGATAAACCGGCTGCAGCGGCACACGTCCGGCCACACGCAGCACGGCCACCGCGAGAAACGCGGTCGTGACCGCGCGCAGAATGCGCATGCCGTGTTCGAACCGCGGATTCATCTTCAACTGATGCAGATGCCGTTGCGCGAGCACGACGAGGCAGCCCGACGGCACGAACAGCGCGAGTGTGGCGATCAGCGCGCCGGACCAGCCGTCGATCAGATAACCGAAGAACGGCACCACGTTCAGAAGCGGTCCGGGCGATAACGGCGACAACGAAAAAGCCAGCGTGAAGTCGTTGTCCGATACGCCTATCGTCGGCGTGACGAAGAGTGTCTTGAGCACCGGCAACGCGGAGAAGCCGCCGCCGAACAGCGTCATGCCCGCGCCCGCGAGCCGCGGCCACAGCAGCGCGAGATCGTAGCGATGCGGCAGCGGCAGCGCGAACAGCAGCAGGAATAGGCACAACATCGCGAGTATCTGCCAGTCGCCGCGCCCGAACGACACGACAACGCGCGTGTTGCGCACGGGGCTGATCGCCCATCCCGCGCCGAAGGCCGCGCTCAGCATCAGCACATAGGCAGCGGGGCTGTGCGCGAAGAAGAGCGCGATGCAACCCATTGCCGCCGCGGTCCATTCGAGCTTGCCGCGCACGAGCGCGCGGGTCTGCTTATACCAGGTGATGCCGATCAGCGTGGCGAGCACGACGCTGAAGTGATTGAGCAGCGCGGGCGACGCGGCGGCGCGCACGATCGGCGTGCGATAGAAGATCGCGAAGAGCGTCATCAGCATGAAGAAGGGCAGCACACTCGCAATGCCCGCCACCCATGCGCCGGCGCGTCCGCGCAGCGCGTGCCCGAGCTGCACGGCGACATTGCAGCCGACCGGCCCCGGCACCATCCACGCAAGCGCGATCAGATCCGAGAACGCAACGCGCGAAAGCCTTTCTTCACGTTCGACGTAGTGATTTTCGAGCTGCGCCATTAACGCGAGGCCGCCCCATGACAACGCCGAGAGGCCGAACACGACCCGAAACAGCGTCCAGAGCGGCTCCCGTTCTCCTCGTCTTGCAGCATCGTGCTTTGTTATCGTCTGCATGGTGCCACGGGCGTCCGGTCAAGGGGGCGCCCGTCCTGTGGATCATCGTGGTGTCGCGCGCGGCCGACCGGCCTGCCGCGTCGCGCGGTATGCGATACAGCGAGAATGTAGCCTCTTTTGGCGGGCTGCGGTTTTGAGCGGCTTCACTAAGCGGCGTCACTAAGCGGCTTCATTGAGCGGCTTCATTGAGCCGCGGCAATGACCGGAAGACCTCGGCGGCGGCAGCCCTCAGCCATTCGTGCTGGTGCTCGCGCTCGTGTTGTCCGCTTCATGCGCGGCGTGCCGGACCTTCATCCCGCATACGCCGAAGCGTTCGAGCAGTGCCGGAATCGCGTCGACCGGAACCGGACGCGAGAACAGGAAGCCTTGCGCCTCGATATGGCCGAGCGCGGCGAGCCACGCAATCTGCTCCTCGGTTTCCGTGCCTTCGACCACGACGGTCAGCCCGAGCGAGCGCGCCAGATTGACGATCGCCGTGACCATCACGCAGACGCTGCGGTCGCCCGGAATGGCCTGCACGAACGAGCGATCCACCTTCAGCGTATCGACGGAAAAACGGTTCAGGTAGGACAACGACGAATAGCCGGTGCCGAAATCGTCCAGCGCGATCCGCACGCCGAGGCGCTTGAGCGCAAAGATCTTTTCGGAGACGAGTTCGGGATACTCCATCATCGCCGTTTCGGTGATTTCGAGTTCGAGGCGCCGTGCGGAAATGCCGCTTTCCTCGATGGCGTGCGAAATCGTTTCGTACAGGTCGCCGCGCCAGAACTGCACGGCCGAAATGTTCACCGCGAGCGACAGCGTGTCGTAACCCTGCTGCTGCCACAGCGCCAGTTGACGGCAGGCGGTCTCGATCACGAAGTCGCCGATCGGTACGATGAGCCCCGTGGATTCCGCGACCGGAATGAATTCGTTGGCCGGAATCAGACCGTGCTGCGGATGGTTCCAGCGCACCAGCGCCTCGAAACCGGTGATGCAGCGGCGCGTGAGATCGATCTTCGGCTGATAGGCGAGAAAGAGTTGACCTTCGGCGAGCGCCACGCGCAACTGCTGCTCCCACTTCATCAGATGGTCCGCGCGATGCGACAGTTGCGGCGAATAGAACTGGTAGCAGTTCTTGCCCGCGTCTTTCGCGCTGTACATCGCGAGGTCGGCCTTTTTCAGCAGGTCGATTTCGCTTTCGTTGGCCACCGAGTAAAGCGCGATGCCGATGCTCGCGTGCAGCACGAACGAACTGCCGCGCACCTCGAACGGTTTCGAGAACGCCTCGGCGGCCGCTTCGGCGAGCGCCACCGCGCGCTTCTCGACGTCGTCGCCCTTGATGACGACCACGAACTCGTCGCCGCCGATGCGGCTCAACGCGCCGCCGTCGGCGATTGCGGTGGCCAGCCGCGAAGCCGTCATTTGCAGCACGATGTCGCCCGCGTTGTGACCGAGCGTGTCGTTGACCGTCTTGAAGTTGTCGAGGTCGATAAAGAGAATCGCGAGCCGGCCGAGGTTCGCCTGCTGCGCCACGTCGTGCCGCAGCGTTCGCAGCGTCGCGTAACGGTTGCGCAGTCCGGTCAGCAGATCGTATTCGACCAGATGCGTCATTTCACGCTCGCGGCCGAGCAGCTTGCCGATCAGACCCGTCGCCACCGCGAAGAAGCTCAGCATGGCGAGCGAGATGAAACCCGCCATCAGCAGATAGACATTGCGCGTATGGTTGTAGTCGGCGAATTCCTCGGCTTGCGAGAGACCCACCAGCACGCCGAGCGGATAGCCGTCGATATGCCGGTACGACACGATGCGCGTGACGCTGTCGATCGAATCGACATAGGTGCCCGACACGTGCTCGGAAGTCGGATAGGTGCCGCTTGCCGAAAACGCGCCGTCGGCGTTGACCGTGTTGCCGGTGCGCCGCGCGAGCACCGCGCCGTTGTCGGAGATGACCGCGATCACGCCTTCCCGGCCGATGGCCGCGTTGTTGTAGAAGTCGCTCGTGAAATAGCTCGGGTCTTCCGAGACCACCACGACGCCCGCGAACGAGCCGTCCGGATGGTTCAGGCGCCGCGTCATCTGCAGCGTCCAGTGACCTGACACGCGGCCGAGCACCGGCTTGCTGATATACAACTGGTCGTCGTTTTCGTGCTCGTGAACCTTGAAGTGCTCGCGATCCGACAGGTCGATGCGTTTCGGATTGAGTTCGGCCGTGTTGGCGATCAAGGTGCCGTGCTCGTCGATCAACGACACCTGCACGAGCGTCTCGCTTTGCACGACGCCTTTTTCAACCGTGCTGGCAAGATCGAAATGCCCTGGCGTTTTCTCGAACTCATATTTAACAAACCGGGTGATCTGATCGACCTGGTGAATCGCCTTGATCGTGTGCTGTTCGAGCGCCGCGGAGAGAATCGCGGAAGACGCCATGGCTTCGCGATAGGTCGCTTCTCTTTCGACCGAAAGACGCGCGAAGATCACAGTCCACAGCAGAATCAGAACGAGTACGCCGAGTGCCGGAATGGCGAGCAGCGCGCGCCGCCTTGACGCGGCGGGGTCGCGGCGGCTCCTGCCTTCGCGCTGATCGGAAAAGCGGGTTAGGCTCATCAGGCGGCCCGTACCCAGCGGCGGGCCGGTTGCGAACGCGCGAGCGTCGACTGCGCTGTTTTCATGAGTGGATGCATGGTGACCAAGTTGCCGGAACTGCTGCGCAAGAAGAGAGGGCGTGGCTTGGCGCCTGATCGTTCGCACTTTGGGTACGTTTCGATATTACTTAATGCCACCGGATTAAGGAAGAGTCCGGGCATCGGGTATACGCGGGCGCGTGCGACGGCCGTATCGGCACGGCTTTGTCGCGTGCCGGGCGGCATGTGCGGCGGCGCGCTGTCCTGCGAGTCGGCATGGCAGGCGTGGGATCGTGCGCGGGCAGTCATCGTTTTCGAACATTTCATCGGGCGTCGGCGCTCCGGCATGACGGCTTTAACGTGCGTGATCTTGAACGGGCTGTTCGTTATGCAAAATGCATGGCGTCCGCTAACGAAGCGGCATTGGGCGGCGAGGCATGGCTCTAGCTGACAATCTGCGTCGGGCTTTTACCATGACCGCCTTCCAACGGCCTTGCTGCCGCTTTCTCGTCAACGCCGCTTCGGGGCAAGCAAATGGCGGGCCTTAAGGCATTCTGAAGCTGCCGTCGACAACCGTCACCGACGCTCCGCCGATCCACGTCTTGCCGCGCGCGTCGTCGTAATGCACGGCGACCTGGCCGGCGCGCCCCAAGGCCGTGCCCTGGCGCGCGGTATAGCGGGCAGCGGGACGCCGCTGCTGCGCGCTCAACAGGCCCGCGAGCGCCGCATTGGCGCTGCCCGTGACGGGATCTTCGCCGACGCCGAATTTGCCGCCCATCATCAGGCAGCGCACTTCGAAGGTGGCGGGGCCGCCGGCGTCGTGCGGACCGTAGACGGCGACGCCGTGCGTGCCGGTCGCCTGCACGATTTCCGTGAGCGCCGGGGCGTCGGGTTCGAGCGACAGACAGTCGCGCGCCGAATTGACCCGCACGACGAGCCACGGCGCGCCATTGTCGACGGCACACGGCTCGGCGCTAAAGTCGATCGCGTCGCTGCGCAAGGCACTGGACAGTGCCGCGTAGTGCTGTTGCGGCAGCGGCGTGAACCGCGCGGGCGGCGCGGCAAAAGCCCACGCGCCGCGCGCATCGCCGGAGTCTTCGTGAAGGGATTGCAATTCGACGAGCCCGACGCCGCACTGCTGCACAAGCTTGCCCACGTGCTTCGGCTGATAGCCGCTTTCAAGCAGCGCGTGCGCGGTGCCGAGCGTCGGATGACCCGCAAACGGCAATTCGCCGTGAGTCGTGAAAATGCGCACGCGATAGTCGGCGGCCGGGTCGGTCGGTTTCAACAGGAAGGTGGTTTCTGACAGATTGGTCCAGTGCGCGATCGCCTGCATCTGATCGGCGCTGAGCGCGTCGGCGTCGAATACGACGGCGAGCGGATTGCCTTTGAACGGCACCGACGTGAACACGTCGACCTGTTTGAAACGAACTGTGTTGGCGGGCATCGGGCGTGGTCCGGCGATTCCTGCGGTTGAGAGGGTTGGCGGATTCTATCCGCTGCCGCCGGAACGATCCACCTCGCCACAAATGCAAAACGCGCCGCGGGTGGCTGGCACCTCGCGACGCGTTCCGTCGGGCCGCCCGGACGAGCCGGGCTTGCTGTCGTGATGGCTTGTTTTGCGTTACTCGACTTCCGCGATCATTTCGATTTCGACGCAGGCGCCCAGCGGAATCTGCGCGACGCCGAACGCTGAGCGCGCATGTTTGCCGCGCTCGCCGAAGACGTCGGCGATCAGCTCGGACGCGCCGTTCGTGACCAGATGCTGTTCGGTGAATTCGAGCGTGGAGTTGACGAGGCTCATCAGCTTCACGATGCGCTTGACGCGGTTCAGGTCGCCCACGTGCGCGTGCAGGGTGGCGAGCAGGTCGACGGCGATGGAGCGCGCCGCGGCCTTGCCTTCCTCGGTGCCGAGGTTGGCGCCCAGCTTGCCTGCCCACACCTTGCCGTCTTTCTTCGCGATGTGGCCCGACAGGTACACCGTATTGCCGCTTTGCGCGCTCATCACATACGCGGCCGCGGGCGCGCTGGCGCTCGGCAATTCGATGCCCAGTTCCTTGAGCTTGTCGTAAACATTCGTTTGAGACATGGTGTGTCCTCGGTCAGTAGTGGAGTTGGGTAGCGGCGAGCGCGCCGGTTGCGTTTAAAGCTTCGCGCGGATCAGTGCTGCGAGACGCGACACGCCTTCGTCGATTTTGGCCGGCGGCACCGTGACGAACGACAGACGCAGCGTGTTGTGCTGCGCCTCGTTCGCGAAGAACGGCCCGCCCGGCACGAAGGCGACATTCTGCGCGACCGCTTCTTCGAGCAGCTTCATGCTGTCGATCTGCGCGGGCAGATTCACCCAGATGAACATGCCGCCTTCCGGACGATTCCACTTCACGCCTTCCGGCATGTAGCGCCCGAGCGCGGCCAGCATGGCCTCGCACTGGTCGCGATACAGCTCGCGGATGGTCGGCACGTGCGTGTCCAGAAAGCCGTCCTTGATCACTTCATGCACGATGCGCTGCGTGAAGCTCGGCGTGTGAAGATCGGTGGCCTGCTTGGCCTGCACGAGTTTGAAGATCAGTTCCTCGGGCGCGATGATGTAGCCGACCCGCAGGCCCGGAGCCAGTACCTTCGAGAACGAACCGAGGTGCACGATGTGATCGGGCGCCATCGACAGCATGGTGGGCAGCGGCTCGCCCGCGTAATCGAGCGCGCCGTAGGGGTCGTCTTCGATCACGGGGAACGGCGCGGTTTTCGCGAACTCGGCGAGCGCGCGGCGGCGCTCGATCGGCAGGCGGCGGCCCGTCGGATTCTGGAAATTCGGTTGCGCGTACAACAGGCGCGCGCCGGCGGTCAGCTCCGGCGTGAGTCCTTCGGGAATCAGGCCGTGCTCGTCGGTCGGCACCTGGATGTAATGCGGCTCGTACATCGAGAACGATTGCAGCGCGCCGAGGTAGGTCGGCGTCTCGACCAGCACGGGGCTTTGCGGGCAGACCAGCACTTTGCCGAGCAGATCGAGCGCCTGCTGCGAGCCGGTCGTGATCAGAACCTGCGTGGGACGAATCTGCACGCCATTCACCGAATAGCGCCGCGCGACCCATTCACGCAACGGCAAATAACCTTCGGTCGCGCTGTATTGGAGCGCCGCGGCGGGCGTGTCGCGCAGAATGCGGTCGGCGGCTTCGCGCATGCGCTCGGCCGGGAAGGTCGCGGGCGAAGGCAGGCCGCCCGCAAACGAAATGACTTCGGGCCGTTCCGTGACCTTCAGGATCTCGCGGATCGCCGAGCTGGTGAGCTTGCGTGCGCGTTCGGACAATTGCCACGTGGGGGCTTTCAGGTCGCTTTGGTCCATGGTCTCCTCTGCTGGTGTTTCTGGAACCGGTCAAAACTTCGATTATCGCGCGAGTCGGCGACCCGCGCGCGCTGCTTATTTAAGGGTCCGTAGACCGTTGGGTGTTTCAAGCTCGGCGACGAGCGCCGCGGGGCCGTCCGTCGACTGCAATTCGATCAGATGCGCGGCGCCGAGCCACTGCAATTGCGCTGCCACCGTATCCACTCGCGGATGCGCGGCTTTCAAGGCTTTCAGCGCAATGCCCGTGTCCGGCAATACCGTCGACGGATGCCGCGCCGTGTCCCACTGGATCAGCGAGGGCAGCACGCCTTCGCCGGCGCCTTCCCAGGCGGGGAACGCGCCGTTTTCCGTCACCGACAGGCTCCATGTGAAGTCGCCGCGCGTCATCGGCACGATCGGCGCAATGCGCTGCGGATACTGTGCCTGCCACGTCGGCAGATGGGTCGGCCGCTCGACCCGCACGACCCAGTGCGACAGATACGGTCCGTTTTCGAGCCGCGCGTGCGTGGCCGGGTCGTCGAGCGCGAAAAGGCGCGGGCGCGGGCGCGGCGCGGCTTCGGCGCACGCGTGGGCGGGCCCGGCGCGCGGGTCGAGCGCGATCACTTCCAGATAGGCGCCGCCCCACAGGTTCAGCAGCCGGTTGTGCGTGCGCATCAGCGGATGCGCGCCGCCGCCGGCCGGCGCGACGCCCAGCGTGTCGGCGACGTACTGGGTGCCCTCGTCGAGCGTGCGGGCGGAAATCACGAGGTGATCGAGACGAAGCGGATGTGCGGTCATGGCGAATCGGGAAACGGTTGCTGCGCTAAGCCGGATCTGGCGCCACGTGCCAGATTGCGGGCGCCGGGGCCGTAAGCATAACCGCTCGCGAAGCGGTTCGCGCCGCCGGGCCGCCCACACCGCGACCGGCGCGCTTTTTCTGTCTCAAATGTAGCGGCGGCGACCAGCACAGTAACGGTACAATCGACTCGATACCGTTCGGTACAGTTGGAGTCCGTCCATGTCCATCCCGCTTACGCAGATTCCCGCCCCGCACGACACCGCGTCGCTGACGCTGGTCGAGCAGCTCGTGCAGTGGGCGCGCCGCCGCATCGAGGAACGCGTGTTCCGTCCCGGCATGCGCATGCCGTCGATCCGCAAGCTCGCTCTCGACAAAGGCGTGTCGCGTTTCACCGTGGTCGAGGCGTACGAGCGCCTGGTCGCGCAGGGTTATCTCGAATCGCGGCGCGGCTCGGGTTTCTTCGTGCGCGAGCGGCTGGCGGGCGCGGCGGTCGCGGAAATCCGTCCGCTCGCGCAGTCGGCGCCCGCGCCGACCACCATCGACGTGGTCTGGCTGCTGCGCAATATGCTGCACACCGGCGCGCGCCCGGAGCGCAGCCCGGGGCTCGGCTATCTGCCGGCGCGCTGGCTCGACGGCGAACTGATCACCAACGCGTTGCGCACGCTCGGCCGGCAAAGCGGCGCGCAGCTGCTCGGCATCGGCACGCCGCTGGGTTTTCTGCCGCTGCGTCAGCAACTGCAGACGCGGCTGGAGGAACTGGAGATCGGCGCGTCGCCCGATCAGATCGTGATGGTCTCCGGCATCACGCAGGCAATCGACCTGATTTCCCGCATTTACGTGAAACCGGGCGATGCGGTGATCGTCGGCGATCCGGCATGGTTCCAGATGTTCGGGCGCTTCGCGTCGCAGGGCGCGCGGCTCGTCGGCATGCCGTACACGCCGGACGGCCCCGACCTCGACGCACTCGAATCCCTCGTGCAAACGTGGCGGCCGAGGATGCTCGTGATCAACTCGGTCCTGCAGAATCCGACCGGCACGTCGCTCACGCCCGCGCAGGCATTCCGCATTCTGCGGCTTGCCGAGGCGTACGACTTCATCGTCGTGGAAGACGACATTTACGGCGACCTGTGCCCGCCGGGCTATGCCGGCACGCGGCTCGCGAGCTTGGATCAGCTCAGGCGCGTAATCTACCTCGGCAGCTTTTCGAAGACGCTCGCGCCGAATCTGCGCGTCGGTTTTATCGCGTGCGCGCTGGAGGTCGCGAAGGCGGTCAGCGATCAGAAAATGCTGGTCGGCATGACGAGCCCCGAGCTGAACGAGCGCGTGTTGTACAAGATTCTGACCGAAGGCCATTACCGGCGGCATGTCGAGCGGCTGCGCGCGCGGCTCGACGGCGTGCGCGAAAAGGCCGCGCGGATGCTGGAAAAGACCGGTATGAAGCTGTTTCTGACGCCCACGGCCGGCATGTTCGTGTGGGCCGACACCGGAGTCGACGCCGACGCGCTGGCCGCGGCCGGTCACGAAGACGGCTTTCTGCTGACGCCCGGCAGCCTTTTTTCGCCGCAGCAGTCGTCCACCACGTGGATGCGCTTTAACGTGGCCAATTGCGGCGATCCCGAACTGGCCACGTTTTTGTGCCGCTATCTCGACGGCGTTGCGCGCCGCGCCTCTTGAAACCGCGCCGCCGCGACCTCATTTACACGCACAATCCCGAACCCCGGTTCTGAACGCGGTATTGAACCCCGGTATTGACCCCGATTCGCAACAGAGAGGAAGTCCGACCATGGCACAAGAAACCATGAGCTTTCAGGCAGAAGTGAAACAGCTTCTGCACCTGATGATCCATTCGCTGTACAGCAACAAGGAAATCTTTTTGCGCGAGCTGATTTCCAATGCGTCCGACGCGGCCGACAAGCTGCGCTTCGAAGCCATTGAAAACAGCGGGTTGTACGAAAACGACCCGAATCTGCGCATTCGCGTGTCGTACGACCAAGCCGCGCGCACCGTCACGATCGAGGACAACGGCATCGGCATGAGCCGCGACGAAGCGATCGCGAACCTCGGCACGATCGCGCGCTCGGGCACGAAGGAATTCTTCGGCAAGCTCTCGGGCGATCAGCAGAAAGACGCGGCATTGATCGGCCAGTTCGGCGTAGGCTTTTATTCGGGCTTTATCGTCGCGGACAAGATCACGGTGGAAACGCGCCGCGCCGGTGTGCCGGCGTCGGAAGGCGTGCGCTGGCAAAGCGCGGGCGAGGGCGACTTCGCCGTCGAGCAGATCGAGCGCGCCGCGCGCGGCACCTCCATCACGCTGCATCTGCGCGCCGATGAAGACGAGCTGCTGTCGTCGCACCGTCTGAAGTCGATCATTCAGCGGTACTCGGATCACGTCGCGTTGCCGATCCTGATGCAAAAGGAAGAGTGGGACGCGGAAAAGAGCGAGATGATCGCGAAAGACGAAGACGAGACCGTCAATCAGGCCAGCGCGCTGTGGACCCGCGCGAAGAACGACATCACCGAAGAACAGTACAAGCAGTTCTATCAGCACCTGTCGCACGATCATCAGGACCCGCTCACGTGGACGCATAACCGCGTCGAGGGCCGCAGCGAGTACACGCAACTGCTGTACGTGCCGGCCCATGCGCCGTTCGACCTGTGGAACCGCGATCATCGCGGCGGGCTGAAGCTGTACGTGAAGCGCGTGTTCATCATGGACGACGCCGAGCAACTGCTGCCCACGTATCTGCGTTTCGTGAAGGGCGTGGTCGATTCGAGCGATCTGCCGCTTAACGTGTCGCGCGAAATTCTGCAGGAAAGCCGCGACGTCAAGGCGATTCGCGAGGGTGTGACGAAGCGCGCGCTGTCGATGCTGGAAGAGCTGGCCAACTCGGATAACGAGGCCGACCGCGAAAAGTACGCCGGTTTCTGGAAGGAATTTGGCCAGGTGCTGAAGGAAGGCATGGGCGAAGACTTCGGCAACCGCGAGCGGATCGCGAAGCTCGTGCGCTTTGCTTCCTCGCACACGGAAACGCCGGAACAGACGGTGTCGCTCGCCGACTACGTCGCGCGCATGAAGCCCGAGCAATCCAGAATTTACTATGTGACCGCCGACACCTGGCAGGCCGCGACCCACAGCCCGCACCTCGAAGTGTTCCGCAAGAAGGGCGTGGAAGTGCTGCTGCTGACCGATCGCGTGGATGAGTGGATGCTGTCGTTCCTGAACGAATTCGACGGCAAGCCGCTGCAAAGCGTAGCGCGCGGCGACCTCGATCTCGGCGCGTTGAACGACGAGGAAAAAGAGGCGCAGGACAAGGTTGGCGAAGAGTTCAAGCCGCTGGTCGAGAAGATGAAGGAAGCGCTGAAGGACAAGGCGAAGGACGTGCGTCTCACGTTCCGCCTGACCGATTCGCCGTCGTGCCTCGTTGCCGACGACGGTGAAATGAGCGGCTATCTGCAACGCATGCTGAAGGCCGCGGGTCAGCAGGCGCCGTCGTTCCATCCGATTCTCGAAGTGAATCCGGAACACGCGCTGGTGAAGGGCTTGCACCCCGACAGCACCAGTTTTGACGACTGGTGCCACCTGTTGTTCGACCAGGCGTTGCTGGCCGAAGGCGGCGCGCTGGAAGATCCGGCGAGCTTCGTGAAGCGCACCAACGCGTTGTTGCTCGCGAGGGCGAATCAGGCTTGACCGCCTAGCGTCGTCATGACGCTTGCCATGCTGTGAATGGAAATGCGCTGCTTCGGCAGCGCATTTTTTTTGCTTCTTTTGTCTCGCGTCAGGTCATGCCCATGCGAAAGAAAGCAGTACGCCGCGCATCAACGCTCGCAGGTCTGCCCATGCAAACGACGCACCTGCGCCAGCACGCTGCCGGCCAGTTCCTTGGCCTCAAAACTTGACGCGTGATCGCCAAGCACTTTCGCCGCGACACTGCCGGTTGCCGCGCTGGTTTGTTTTGAAGTGTGATGCTGCGCGAGTGCGGAGCCGGCGAGTTCTTTCTCCAGATGCGTGGCGCTCTGGCGATGCAAAACGACCGATGCCAGATGTGCGATGCGGTCAGACGTTTCCTTCACGTTTGTAGTATTCAATCGTGACTCCCTGTCGCTAGTTGTCAATGGACTCAGCGCGTACGAGGGTTCGAGCGCCGAGAGAAATTAATTATGGGTAACTAACTAAAACTAATCAACGACCATAAATTGAGATTGGTTTATGAGACGAAAAGCACGGCATTATCCTAGTTCTCGCGCTTCAAACCTTGAGCTTAAAGAAGCAAGCCGGTTCGGCGGGTTCTTTGAGCCGTTTCCCGAATAAGCCGTCGGCGTCGAAATTTTTTGAGCGAAGCGCTAGCGCGTTGCGGCAATTTTCCAATTTTCATGTCTGATTTCGCTTTGGCCGATCCGGCCGTCCTGGTGACTGGCGCAACACCCGTCGAGTTAGTTCGCCTTCTGTGGTCCGTGCTGCGAGAGGAGGGCTTTGAAGCCGCCATGCTGCGTGCCGCCGAGTTCGCCGCCGCGGGCGTCACGCCGCAGTTGCAAGCTGACCTGCTGGCGAGCGCTGGGCGCTTTGAAGAGGCCTATCACAGCGCATCGCAGGCGCACGCGCATGCGGAGGCCAACGGCGCGCGCCATGCCCGCGTTGCTCTGTTCGCGGACGCGCTCGGCCGCAGCGAAGACGCGCGCCATCACAGTGAAATGGCGGCGGCCGCGCAGCCGCCCGTCGCCACGCTCGAATGGACCGCGTGGCTGATCAATGAGTGCGGCGCGCATTCCGCGGCAGCTCACATGCTGCGCGCGTATCAGCAACATGTGCCGCACGACGCACGCGCGCCATGGTGGCTGGCCATTTCGCTCGGCGCGCAGACCGGTCCCGGCACGCAAGAGGAACGGCGCGCGGCGCTGACGCGCGCGTATGCGCTCGATCCGGCCGTCGATCCGGCGTTGCCCTTGCAACTTGCGTTGGCGTTACGTGAGATTGGCGACTGGTCCGCCGTGGAGCATGTGTGCCGCGAAGCGCTTGCGCGCAATCCCGCCGACGCCGAAATGGCCTGGCAGCTCAGTCATGCGCAATGGCAGTGCAATGACGCGGCGGCCGCCGAGGCGACCATGCGTGCCGCGAACGCGGCGTCGCCGGGTAACGCGGACGTGCTGGCCGCCATCGGACTGTATCTGTGCGAGCAGGCGCGCTACGAGGAAAGCGCTGCGATGCTGGGTGCCGCGCTCGCGGTCAATCCCAGCGCGGTGACGCCCGCAGTAGATCTTGCCGATCTGGATTTGCGGCGTGGCGCCTGGTCGAGCGGCTGGAAGCGCTTCGAGGCACGGCTTGCGCGCGACGACCGCGACACGAACAACATCGTCTGTGTCATGGCTCGCCTGTGTCCCCGCTGGCAAGGCGAGCCGCTTGCCGGCAAGACGCTTGCCGTGCATAGCGAGTTGGGTAACGGCGACGACATCCACATGGCGCGCTACGTGCCGCAACTCGCCGCGCGGGTGCGCGAGGAAGGCGGCCGGCTCGTGCTCTGTGTGCGCAAATCGCTGCAACCGCTGCTGGCGCGCCTTTACGCGGACTGCGTTTCGATCGAAGACGGGCCGCTCGGCGGGCCGGATTACAGCCTGCCCATGATGAGCCTGCCGCTTGTGCTCCATCTGCAGCCGGTGCAGGTGCGAGGCAATGCGTATCTTCACGCCAACGCAAACAAAGTGGCCGTCTGGCACGAACGCTTGCGCAAAGAGGCGCCGCACACAAAGCTGCATGTCGGCCTGGTGTGGTCGGGAAGTCCCACGCATCGCCGCGACGAGAAGCGCTCCATTGCCCGTGCCGAGCTTGCGCCGTTGCTGTCGCTGGCGGGCGTCGCGTTTTATTCGCTCACGCCAGGACGCTCCGCCGATGTCGCGGTGCTGAACGCACAGGGCTATCGCGTGTACGACATGACGGCTGACTATCACGCCGGTTTTGACGACGTCGCGGCCCATCTCGGCGCGCTCGATGCGCTCGTCACGATCGACAGCGCGCCGCTGCATCTTGGCGGCGCACTCGGGCGGCCGGTTTTCGCGATGCTCGATCATGTGTCTCATTGGGCGTGGGGCAATGAGGAGGCGCAGCCTTGGTACGACTCGCTCGAACTCTTCAGGCAACCACAGCCGGGGCAATGGGCGCCGGTGGTCGAGCGCGTCACGGCGCGTCTGAACGCCATGATGCGGGCTGACGCGAGCGCCGTGATCCCCGCGGCGAAGACTTGAGTGCGGCGTCATGCGCGATACGGATGTGTTGCCCGGCCAGCTTTCGTCGAACGATGCGAACACGCTGCATCAACTCGGCCTCGCTTATTTTCGCAATGGAGAGGTCGATCAGGCGTGTGAACAGCTCGATCGCGCGTTGAATCTCGCGCCCGGTCGCGCAGACATCTGGGAGCATCGCGGGCTGCTGGCCGCGTTGCGCGGCGAACGGATCGCGGCTGAGGCGTTTTACTATCGGGCGCTGAACCTGAGCGGCGGCAGCGCCAGCCTGCATCGAAATCTGGCGGATTGTCTAAAGCTTTCCGCCCGACTCACTGAAGCGCGGCAGCACTATATAGAAGCGCTTCACATCGAGCCGACGCTGCATCATGCGGCTCGCGCGCTCGCGCAGATCAGCGCGGAGCTGGGGCACGACAGCGACGCCGCGGACTATTGGCTGCGCGCCTGGTCGCTCGACTCCACCAATGTGGCGGACGCGTTCATGCTGATCGCGGCTTTATCGAAAGCTCGGCGCGAGGAGGAGATCGGCAGCTTGTTGCCGTCTTTGCGCACGCGCTGCGCTGCCGACACTGCCGCGCTCCAGCAACTTGCGTTTGCTCTGAACGGCGCCCAGCGCTTCGCCGACGCGCTCAGCGTCGCGAAACAGGGAATCGCCATCAACCCGCATAACCCGGATAACGCCTGGCTACATCACAACGCGTCGTTCGCGTTCAACATGCTCGGCGACTTCGAGCACATGCACGCCCACACCGCAGAAGCCGCGAGGCTAATGCCCGGGCACGCGCTCATGCAGTTCAACCTTGCCGCGGCGCAGCTTCGTTCGGGCGATTTCGAGCGCGGCTGGAAGCAATACCGCTGGCATGACGCATTGCCTGAGAATCACGATCTCGTTCGCCCGAGTTTTCCGGAGTGGCAAGGCGAGAGCGTGCAAGGTCGCCGGTTCCTGCTGATCGGAGAACAGGGACTCGGCGATCAGATCCAGTTTTTGCGCATGGCCGATTGGCTGCATCGGCAGGGCGCGCAAGTCGACGTCTGGGTCGAGGAACCGCTTGGCGAGGTGGCGCGCCAGGCAGCGGGCGTGCACGCGGCGTGGACCACCGTGCCGCCCGATCCCTACGACTACTGGTGTCGCATGCTTCGCATGCCGGCGCAAATGAACCTCGACATGTCGATGTTGCCGCTAGCCACGTCGTATCTCAATGCAGATTCCGCCAGGGTGCAGCGTTGGCGCAACCGCGTGGAGGCGCTCGGCACGGCGGGTGCGCGCGGCCCGTTCCGAAAGCGCGCCGGCATTCACGGCGGCATTCGGGTCGGCATCGTATGGGCCGGCAATCCGGCTTACGGGCTCGACCGTTACCGGTCCATTGCGCTTCAGCAATGGCAGCCGCTTTTCGAGCAGCCGGGCGTGCGGTGGTTTTCGCTGCAGAAGGGCGATGCCGGGAGCGAAGCGGCAGCGTGGTCAGAGCGCATCGACATGCATGTTCTCGGACCGGAGATTCAGAGCTTTTCCGATACACTTGCGATCATTCAATCGCTCGATCTCGTGATTACCGTGGACACGGCGGTCGCGCATCTGGCAGGTGCATGCGGTACGCCTGTGTGGGTGCTGGTGCCCACGTTCACCGACTGGCGCTGGATGATCGCGCGCGCCGACAGTCCGTGGTATCCGTCAATGCGTCTCTTCAGGCAGCGCGAACTGAACCGGTGGGAAGCCGTGCTGGCTGACGTTGCAGAAGCGCTGCGGCAATACGTGGACGGGTGAGCCGGATGCGCGCTGCGCACCCGGTCACTTTGAGCAGAGCCTCAGGCGGTCTGAAGAGGCCGCCGCTTACTTCTTGCCCATCAACGTTTCCATGGTCTCGCCGCGCACCACGATCTCGGTGCGGCGATTGAGCGCGCGTCCTTCCGGCGTGTCGTTGCTTGCCACCGGATTGTTGTAGGCATTGCCCTTCGTGCGAATGCGGTCCGTCGCCACGCCGCGTGCCACGAGCGCGTAACCCACGGCGGTCGCGCGTGCTTCGGAAAGTTGCTGGTTGTATTCAAGCGTGCCGATATTGTCCGTATATCCCTCGACGATGATCGGCTTCTGGGTGCGCTTGAGCAGCACGGCGGAACGATCGACAACCGCGCTCGCGTCGGTGCGCACGTCGGATTTATTGAAATCGAACAGCGCTTTTTCGGGTAGCTTGACGGCGACGCCGCCCGCGACCGGGGCGACCTCGATACCCACCGCCTTGTTCAACGAAGTCTCGGTGTCGCGGTTCAGCGGGGCCGCGCAGCCCGCTACCAGCAGCACCGCGATGGCACAGGCGCTTGCGCGCATCAGCTTGTTCATGTTCGTTCTCCCATTCGTTTGCAGATCAGATGGCGCGTCCATCGACAACGGACGAATCGCCGGTTCGTAAAGCACGGAGGTTTTATCGTGCGTCGCGACCGACGGAGAATCGGACCTTTCCGAAATGAAGGGCTTCTTGAAGGTTTAGCCACTGATTAAGGCGGTCACGCGAAGCTCGCGGAAAAGGCGTCTGCGGGCTGAGAAATAGTCCGACATTCGCGCCGTTATAATCCGAACCCATGTCCATCCGATTCAATGCCGCCGACGCGCACTGGCGCGTCGCTCCGTTGCCTCGCTTCAGCGCCGCGCAGAAAGACTGGTTGACCCGCGGCGGTTCGTTGACCGCGCATCTGCGCGCGCTCGGCGCGGTCGCCGTGCGCGTCACGCGCGAAGGCGTGGCGTTGCCCTGGGCCGACGAACACGCCGCGCTCGGGCTTCATGTGCGTGCGCCGGTGTGGGTGCGCGAGGTCGTGCTATCCGTCGACGGCGTACCGTTTGTGGCCGCGCACAGTGTCGCGCCGCTCGCCGCGAGTGTCGGCGTGTGGCAGGCCACGCGGCGCTTGCGCACGCGGCCGCTCGCCGAATTGCTGTATAGCGACAGCAGCGTGGCACGTTCCGCGCTGGTGAGCCGCAGCGTGACCGGACGGCATCCGCTATACCGGCTGGCCGCGCGCGAGATCAGCGGAGTGCGGCCCAGCGGAGTGCCGCCGCATGCGCTTGTAGCGCGCCGCTCGGTGTTCGAGCGGCATGGCGCGCCGCTGATGGTCACCGAATGTTTTTTGCCGGCGCTGTGGGCGTATCTCGCGTCTGTGTCGAAAGCGCACGGCGGCCCGCCGGCGGACGCCGACGATGCCACGCACGCCGTCCACCCGCGCGCGCGCGAACATCGCGGGCCGGTCGAGCATACGGCATCGCGCGCGCATCCCGCGACGCGTCCCGTCGACGAGCGGCACCGCTGATGCTGCGCGGCTTTCCTCCCGTTATCGCCGCCGGCACCCATACGCTGATTCTCGGCAGCTTTCCCGGCGAAGCGTCGCTGGCCGCGACGCAGTACTACGCGCATCCGCGCAACCAGTTCTGGCGCCTGCTCGGCGCTGTGCTCGGCGAGCGGGCGCTGCACGAGCTGCCTTACGAAGAGCGGCTTGCGCGCGTGCTGTCTCACGGCATCGGCATCTGGGACGTGCTCGATGCGTGCCATCGTCAGGGCAGTCTCGATTCGGCGATCCGCAATGCGCAGCCGAACGACTTCGCGTCTTTAAGAGAACACGCGCCGTTGCTGAAGAAGGTCTGCTTCAACGGCAAGACGGCGGGGCGCTTCGCGCCGGTGATCGGCGCGGCCGGTTACGCGACGCTTGTCCTGCCGTCGTCGAGTCCGGCGAATGCTATGCTCTCGTTCGATCAAAAATTGCGCATGTGGCGCGACATCCTGACATGACCAAACTCATCAAGCGCGCTTCGGCTGAAGCGCGCGCATTCCGCAACCGCGACGCCGACGGCGCGAGCAAACACCAGGCAGTGCGCAGCAAAAAACGCGTCTCGCACGAAGACGATCTGCACGACGCGCCGCAAATCGAAACCCCGCGCAAGCCGCGTTTCGCGCCCGTCACGTTCTCGGAAGAGGGTGGCGTGCGCTACCTGCACTTCGGCACCGAATGGGTGCAAGGCGCGATGCGTCTGCGCAAGCCCGATCACATCGAACTCGAATACGCGCAGCAAATGATGGCGTGGCTGCTGTTCATCGAAACGCCGAAGCGTATCGTGCAACTCGGTCTCGGCGCCGCGGCGCTGACCAAGTTCGCGCACCGCTTCCTGAAGCGCGCGAAGGTCGAGGCGGTCGAAGTGAACCCGGCGGTGGTCGTCGCCGCGCGCACGATGTTCGACTTGCCGCACGACGACGCGCGCCTCACGGTGCACGAAACCGATGCGTGGGACTTCGTGAACGACCGCGCGAACCACGGCACGATCGGCGCGCTGCAAATCGACATCTATGACGCGACCGCGCGCGGCCCCGTGCTCGACAGCGTCGGCTTCTACCGTGCGGCGCGCGCGTGTCTGACGGACGCGGGTGTGGTCACGGTGAATCTGTTCGGCGATCATCCGAGTTTCGTGCGCAACATGAAGCGTCTGAATGAAGCATTCGACGGCCGCGTGATCGCGCTGCCCGAAGTGCACGACGGCAACCGCATCGCCATCGCGTTCTCCGGCCCGGCGCTCGACGTGCCGTTCAAGGCGCTGCAAGCGCGTGCCAAACTGATCGAGGCCGAGCTTGGCCTGCCGGCGCGCAAGTGGATCAAGGGCCTGCAGGAATCGACGGGACAGACGGGCGACTCGTTCACCATCTGATTTCCTGGCCACTGAAACTGAAGAGACCGGGCCGCCGCGCTCCGGTCTCGCTACAAGCAACAAGCAACAAGCAACAAGCAACAAGCAACAAGCAACAAGCAACAAGCACCACGCCACCGTCGCATCCACGCGACGGCGCGCGAAGCCACTATCCACCCTGCATCGAAGCGGCACCGCGCCATTCTCCCGGCTTGTCCGCAAGCGCGAGAACCGCGTCGCGCAGCACTCTTCGCCGCGCCGCTCGAACCCCGTCCGCCTTCGCTGAAACACCGTCCCGCCGGCTCTGACAGCATGGCCGTGCCTCGGGTCCGCCCTGCTTGACCGCACGTTCGCGGCTCCTATACTCTTTCGAGGCTTTCGGGGCACTCGTGTCCTATGCGGGGCGATCCTCCGCGGCTCAGCTACCGCAAGGCGGCGCTCCGCTTTGGGGGTTCACCACCCGTCGAACACGGGCCAACAATTCAATAATAGGGAAGAGGAGACGTCATGGCTCACGACGCCGACGCGAACAAAGCCAGCAAGCACTGGCTCTGGCTGCTGCTGTTGCCCTGGATCGCCATGATCTGGGTGCCGTCGTACAACAAGGTCGAACCGGTGCTGTTCGACTTTCCGTTCTTCTACTGGTATCAGCTCCTGTGGGTGCTGATCAGCGCGGTCATCACGGCGCTCGTGTACTTCAAGACCAAGGCGCGCTCGGCGGGTCGCTCGCAAGGGGGCGCACGATAATGAACGCCATCGCAACTTTCGTCTTCGTTCTGTTTTTCATCGGCGTCACGATTCTCGGCTTCATTGCGGCTCACTGGCGACGCGGCGATCTCGCCCATCTTGAAGAGTGGGGCCTCGGCGGCCGGCGTTTCGGCACCGTCGTCACGTGGTTCCTGCTGGGCGGCGACCTGTACACCGCCTACACCTTCGTCGCGGTGCCGGCGCTGGTATTCGGTGCGGGCGCAACGGGTTTCTTCGCGCTGCCGTACACGATCCTGATTTATCCGTTCGCGTTCGTCGTGTTCCCGAAACTGTGGAGCATCGCGAAACGCCAGGGCTACGTGACGTCGGCGGACTTCGTGTCGGCGCGCTACGGCAGCCGCATGCTCGCACTCGCGGTCGCCGTGACCGGCATCGTGGCGACCATGCCGTACATCGCGCTGCAACTGGTCGGCATCGAAGTGGTGATCGGCGCGCTTGGCTTCGACACGAACGGCTTCGTCGGCGATCTGCCGCTCATCATCGCGTTCGCGATTCTGGCTGCGTACACGTACACGTCGGGCCTGCGCGCGCCGGCCATGATCGCGGTGGTCAAGGACGTCCTGATCTACATCACGATCTTCGCCGCGGTCATTGTGATTCCGCCGCAACTGGGCGGCTTCGGCCACATCTTCAGCGCGGTGCCGCCGGCCAAGCTGCTGTTGAAGGCGCCGGACGTGTCGAGTCTGAACGGCTATAGCGCGTACGCGACGCTCGCGGTGGGTTCGGCGCTCGCGCTGTTCCTGTATCCGCACTCGATCACGGCGGTGCTGTCGTCGAACTCGGGCAACACGATCCGCCGCAACATGGCAATGCTGCCGGCTTACTCGCTGGTGCTCGGCCTGCTCGCGCTGCTCGGCTTCATGGCGCTCGCCTCGGGCGTGAAGGACATGCCGGAATTCGCGCCGTACTTCAAGGCATTCGGCCCGAACTTCGCGGTGCCGGCGCTGTTCCTGCACTTCTTCCCGTCGTGGTTCGTCGGCCTCGCGTTCGCGGCAATCGGCATCGGCGCGCTGGTGCCGGCGGCGATCATGTCGATCGCGGCAGCGAACCTGTACACGCGCAACATCCACCGGGAGTTCGTGAACCGCAACATGTCGCACGAGCAGGAGACCAATGTCGCGAAGCTGGTCTCGCTGATCGTCAAGGTCGGCGCGGTGGCCTTCATTCTGGGGCTGCCGCTCACGTATGCGATCCAGTTGCAGCTGCTCGGCGGAATCTGGATCATCCAGACGCTGCCCGCCATCGTGCTCGGTCTGTACACGCGTGTGCTCGACTATCGCGGCTTGCTGCTCGGCTGGGCCGCGGGTATCGCGACCGGCACGTGGATGGCGATTTCGCTGAAGCTCGCGGGTTCGATCTTCACGATCCACCTGTTCGGCATGGCGATTCCGGGCTACGCGGCGGTGTGGTCGCTGATCGTGAACCTGGTGGTGTCGATCGTGGTGAGTCTGCTGGTGCGCGCGTTCGGCATGCAGCGCGGCGAAGACCGCACGCGTCCTGAAGACTATCTGGACGTGGTCGAAAGCTGAGCCTGGGAAACTGGCACGGCGGACCGTGAGGCCCGCGCAACCCGGCGCCCGCGGACGAAAGTTCGCGGGCGTTTGTGTTTCCGGCGCACTCCAGGGCACGATAGCGGGACTCCTGTCCAAAAGTGTCGTGCGCCCGCCATGGCTTCTGCCGATTCCAATACCGTGATTGCGCGCCGCTCGGCGGTGAGCCGCATGGTTCGCGCGATCACGTCGCCGTATTACCGCTATCGGCACGCGAAGGTCCTGCACAGTCTGCGCGTCGGGCTAGCGATGCTGTTCTCGATTCTCGCCACCACGGGCATCAACATTCCGCACGGCATCTGGTCGTCGGTGACGCTGCTCGTGGTGATCGGCGGTTTGCAGCATCACGGCAATATCCGCAAGAAGGCCGCGGACCGCGCGGCGGGCACGCTGCTCGGGGCGACGCTCGGGCTCGCGCTGATCGTTCAGCAGAACCTGATCGGCTCGCTGCCGCTCACCTACGTGCTGATGTCGATCGTCGCGGCGATCTGCGCATGGTTCGCGATCGGCTCGTCCGGCTATATCGGGCTGCTGACGGCCATCACGATGTGCATCGTCGCGGGACACGGCGACAATCTGATCGACGTCGGCCTCTGGCGCACGCTGAACGTGCTGATCGGCATTGTGATCGCGCTGGCATTTTCATTCGCGCTACCGCTGCACGCCACGTATTCGTGGCGCTATGGGCTCGCGGCCAATCTGCGCGAATGCGCGCAGATTTATACGCGCCTGCTGGAAGGCGAGACGATCGCCGAGGACGAGCAGGTCAAACGGTTCCTTCAGATCAACCGGCGCCTCGTGCAGTTGCGCTCGCTGATGCCTTCCGTGGCGAAGGAAATCGACGTGCCGCAAACGAAGCTCGAAGAGATTCAGCGTCTGCATCGCTCGGTATTGAGTTCGCTCGAATTGCTGGCCACCGGTCCGCTGATGCAGGTCGACGCCCTGGCGCGTTCCTCCTACGCCGCGCAGTGTGGCGCCGAGGTGCACGCGGTGCGAGCCATTCTGCTCGCGATGGCGCGCGGCCTGCGGTTTGGGCGCGCGACCCACTTCGGCATTCCGGACGCAGCGCCGCTCGCGCAAACCTCCGGCGACGCGGCGCTCAGGCTACCGCCGGATTTGCAAGGACCGTATTGGCTGGGACAGCGGCTCGCCGAACAGGTTGACGGCTTGCGCGCGGCGTTGCTGGAGACCGAGCCGAACTGGAACATCGAGCGGCATTCGCGGGTCTTGCAAAAGATCTAGCGCCTGCGGCGTTTGCATTGGCCGCCGGAGTGGCGGCCGCGCGCTTAGCCTTGATGCGGAATCGTCACCATCCACATCAGACCGAAGCGGTCCACCGCCATCCCGAAGCCTTTGCTCCAGAAGGTCTCGCCCCACGGCATCACAACCTGTCCGCCGTCGGCGAGCGCGTTGAAGTATTTCTGGCCCGATGCGGCGTCGTCCGCGGTCAGCGAGAGGCTGAAGCCGCTCATGGGCTTCGCGTCCTGATCGCAATTGCCGTCGGACGCCATCCACTGAGTCGAGCCGAGCTGGATGCTCGCGTGCATGATCTTGTTTTCGAGGCCGGCGCGCGGCGGGTTGTTCGGGTCGGGCGGCGCGTCCTTGAAGCGCATCATGAGGGTCACTTCCGCGCCGAGGTGCTGGCGATAGTAGTCGAGCGCTTCTTCGCAACGACCGTTGAAAAATACGTAAGGTTGGACTTCCATCATCGTCTCCCGAAATAGGTTGAAGCGTGACGCCTCGCTGCCGAAGCCAAACCGGGCAAATTCGAAGCAGGCGTGCAGACCATTTTAGGCAACGGATTTCGCGCGATTGTGACTTTACGTCGTGACGAAGAGACGCTGGGGCAGCGTTCGGGTGGGAAGCCGGACGCCGCCGTAAACGGCGCGCGGCCCCGAACCGTGAGGTCCGGGGCCGCGTGTCGTTGCCCGGAGCGTGGCCGCCGCTTCGTACCGCGTGCGTTGTGCGGCAAGCCGCCGGAGGCGCTTAACGCAGCGTGTCGATCAGCTTTTCGAGCTTGATCGCGTCCGCGTCGAACGTGCGGATGCCTTCCGACAGCTTTTCGGTCGCCATAGCTTCGTCGTTGAGGAGGAAACGGAACGACGCCTCGTCGACGGGCACGCGCTCGATGTCCGCGCCCTTCGAGCTGTCCGGCGAAAGCTTGCGCTCGACCTTGTCGGTGCTGTCGTGCAGCTTTTGCAGCAGATCCGGGCTGATGGTCAGCAGATCGCAGCCGGCCAGTTCCAGAATCTGACCCGGAGTGCGGAAGCTCGCGCCCATCACCTCGGTCTTGTAGCCGAACTTCTTGTAATACGCGTAAATGCGGCGCACGGATTGCACGCCCGGATCGTTTGCGCCGCCGTCTTTCGCTTCATCCCACGCGCTGCCGGCATTTTTCTTATACCAGTCGTAAATACGGCCGACGAACGGCGAGATCAGCTTCGCACCCGCCTCGGCACAGGCCGCAGCCTGCGCGAGCGAAAACAGCAGCGTCATGTTGCAGTTGATGCCTTCCTTTTGCAGCACTTCCGCCGCGCGCACGCCTTCCCACGTGGAAGCCAGTTTGATCAGCACGCGTTCGCGCTCGATGCCGTGTTCCTTGTACAGCGCGATCAGCTCGCGGCCCTTGGCGATCGAGGCTTGCACGTCGAACGACAGGCGCGCATCCACTTCGGTCGACACGCGGCCCGGGATTATCTTCAGGATTTCGGTGCCGAACGCAATCAGCAACTGGTCGATGATCGCGCCCAGCGGCTTCGATGCATGAGCTTTCACCGTTTTTTCGAGCAGCGGCCGGTAGTCGTCTTTCTGCACGGCCTTGAGAATCAGTGACGGATTCGTGGTGGCGTCCTGCGGCTTGTATTGCGCGAGCTGCTGGAAGTCGCCGGTATCGGCCACGACGGTGGTGTATTGCTTGAGTTGATCGAGTGCGGTTGTCATATTCGTGCCTTCAGGGCGCATGCGCCATGGTTCAGGAGAATGAGTTGCCGCCGGATTGAAAGACCGCTTCAGGTCCGGCGGCCGCGAATCACGCTGCAGCGCAGCCCGATGTTGCCGGGAAATTGCCGGGAAACGCTGCCGGATACCTCTATTTTATGGCGGATCGCCTGACGCCGTATTGACAGTCGAGCCCGGCGATCCGTTCAGACAGATTTTTTCGGCGTCATGCGCGCCGCACGTTCAGCACGGCTTGCGTCAGCACGCCCGCCACCAGCCCCCAGAAAGCCGAGCCGATGGACAGCAGCGTCAGCCCCGACGCCGTCACCATGAACGTGACGAGCGCCGCTTCGCGCTGCCTCACGTCCTGCATCGCGTTGGCAAGACCGCCCATGATCGAGCCGAACAGCGCGAGCGCCGCGACTGAGACAACCAGCTCGCGCGGAAACGCCGCGAACAGCGCCGCAATTGTCGCGCCGAACGTGCCGGCGATCAGGTAGAAGATGCCGCACCAGACCGCCGCCGTGTAGCGCTTGTCGCGGTTTTCGTGCGCTTCCGGGCCGGTGCAGATCGCGGCCGTGATCGCGGCGAGATTCACGCCGTGGGAGCCGAACGGCGCGAGCAGGAGCGACGCGATACCGGTTGTCGAAATCAGCGGCGCGGAGGGCGTGGCGTAGCCGTCTGCGCGCAGCACGGCCATGCCGGGCACGTTCTGCGACGCCATCGCGACCACGAAAAGCGGAACGCCGATGCTGATGCAGGCGGCGAGCGAGAACGCCGGCATCGTGAACACGGGGTGCGCCATCGCCACCCGAAAATGGCTGAAATCGAGCAGCCCGAGTTCGCCTGCGGCGAGGGTGCCGGCGATCAGCGTCAACGGAATCGCGTAACGCGGCGCGGCGCGTTTGACGACGAGGTACGTGAGGAACATCGTCAGGACGAGCGCCGTCTGGAACTGCGCCGCGCGGAATATCTCGATGCCGATCTCGAACAGGATGCCCGCCAGCAGCGCCGCCGCAATGCCGGCCGGGATTTTCTTCATCAGCGTGTCGAACCAGCCTGTCAGGCCGATCACGGTCAACAGCAGCGCGCAGACGATAAACGCGCCGATCGCCTGCGCATAAGCCACATGCGGCAACGACGACACCAGCAGCGCCGCGCCGGGCGTCGACCACGCCACCACGATGGGCGCGCGAAAACGCAGCGAGAGCCCGATCGTGCACAGCGCCATGCCGACCGACAAGGCCCAGATCCACGACGAAATCTGCGCGTTCGTGAGATGCGCGGCCTGGCCGGCCTGGAACATCAGCACGAGCGAGCTGGTATAGCCCGTCATCATCGCGACGAAGCCCGCGACGACGGCGGCGAGCGAGGAGTCGGCAAACGGATTGAAGCGGGCGGGCGGAAGACCGGCGGAAGACAGATCAGGCGAAGACGAACGGCTCATGCAAAAACTTTCTTATCGTTGAGGGGGCGGCGCGATTTAGCCAGGTGCGGCGATTGACGGCTATTTGCTCAGCATGCGCATGGCGGCTTCCAGGCCGGCGAGCGTGAGCGGATACATGCGGTGCCCGAGCACTTCGCGGATCGCGCTAACGGACTGCCGGTACGCCCACAAGCCCTCCGGCTCGGGATTGAGCCACGCGTGATGCGGAAAGTGGTCGGCGAGGCGGCGCAGCCACACGGCGCCCGCTTCCGCGTTGTTGTATTCGACGGAGCCGCCCGGCTGCAGCACTTCGTACGGGTTCATGGTCGCGTCGCCGACGAAGATCAGCTTGTAGTCGGGCGTGAATTTGTGCAGCACGTCCCACGTCGGCATGCGCTCGGTGTGCCGGCGGCGGTTGTTTTTCCACAGGAAGTCGTAGACGCAGTTGTGGAAATAGTAGAACTCCAGGTGCTTGAATTCGGCCTTCGCGGCGGAAAACAGCTCTTCGGTGCGCTTGATGTGGTCGTCCATCGAGCCGCCCACGTCGAGCAGCATCAGCACCTTCACCTTGTTGTGCCGCTCCGGCACCATCTTCAGGTCGAGCCAGCCGGCGTTTGCGGCGGTGCTGCGGATCGTGTCGGGCAGATCGAGTTCTTCGGCCGCGCCTTCGCGCGCGAAGCGGCGCAGGCGGCGCAACGCCACCTTGATGTTGCGCGTGCCGATTTCCACCTGGTCGTCGTAGTCGCGATAGGCGCGCGCTTCCCACACCTTCACGGCGGTGCGATTGCCCGCCGAGTCGCCGCCGATGCGCACGCCTTCCGGGTTGTAGCCGCCATTGCCGAACGGCGACGTGCCGCCCGTGCCGATCCACTTGTTGCCGCCTTCGTGGCGCTCTTTCTGCTCGTCGAACAGTTGCTTCAGGCGTTCCATGAGCTTGTCGATGCCGCCCAGCGCTTCGATTTGCGCTTTTTCTTCCGGCGACAGGTCGCGTTGCAGCTTCTTTTTCAGCCAGTCGAGCGGGACGTCGAATGCAAGCTCCGAGACCTTGGCGACGCCGTTGAAATACGCGCCGAACGCCTGGTCGAACTTGTCGAAATACTGCTCGTCTTTCACGAGCGTCATGCGCGCGAGGTAGTAGAACTCGTCGAGCGACGGCGCGATCACGTTCGCTTTGAGCGCTTCGAGCAGCGTCAGATATTCCTTCACCGAGACGGGCAGCTTCGCGGCGCGCAGCGAGTAGAAGAAGTCGATCAGCATGCTGGGTTCCCGGCGTCGGCTGCGGGCGAGGTGTGTGAGGCGCTCACCCGCGCTCGCCCGATAATGAGTTCAACGGTTATTTCGATTCATGAAAATCAGCCGCTCGAAAAGGCTCACGTCCTGTTCGTTTTTCAGCAGCGCGCCGTGCAGCGGCGGAATGATCTGCTTCTGATCCGATGAGCGCAGCGCCTCCGGCGGAATGTCTTCGGCGAGCAGCAGCTTGAGCCAGTCGAGCAGTTCCGACGTGGACGGCTTCTTCTTCAACCCGGCCACATTGCGCAGTTCGAAAAAGCTCTGCATGGCCGCGGCCAGCAGTTCCTTCCGGATGCCGGGGTAATGCACCTCGACGATCTGCTGCATCGTGGCCGGATCGGGAAACTTGATGTAGTGGAAAAAGCAGCGGCGCAAAAACGCGTCGGGCAGTTCCTTCTCGTTGTTCGACGTGATGATGACGAGCGGCCGCTGCTTCGCGCGGATCAGCTCGTGCGTCTCGTACACGTAGAACTCCATGCGGTCGAGTTCGCGCAGCAGGTCGTTCGGAAATTCGATGTCGGCCTTGTCGATCTCGTCGATCAGCAGCACCGTTTGCTGGTCCGACTCGAACGCCTGCCACAGCACGCCCTTGACGATGTAGTTGCGGATGTCCTTCACGCGCTCGTCGCCGAGTTGCGAATCGCGCAGGCGCGACACGGCGTCGTATTCGTACAGGCCTTGCTGAGCCTTGGTGGTCGACTTGATGTGCCATTGCAGCAGCGGCATGCCGAGCGCGGCGGCGACTTCCTCGGCCAGCATGGTTTTGCCGGTGCCGGGCTCGCCCTTGATGAGCAGCGGGCGCTTGAGCGTCATCGCGGCGTTGACCGCGAGTTTGAGGTCGTCGGTGGCGACGTACTGCGATGAGCCTTCGAAACGCATGGCGAGATGCTCTTTGGCGGGAAAAAACCCAGTATAAGTCAGAAGCCCTGTTGGCCTGAAACCGCCTCGCGTATGGTTGCAGCCGCGCTGTCACGACGCTCGCCATGCGGCAAAGCGCCGCGCCCCGGGCAGGCTCCTTGCGCGCCTCGCCCGTGCGGTGGACGTTCGGCGCGGCGTCGCGGTACAATTAGCGCGATTTTTTTGGCCTGCGTGGCTCCCTATAAGAATAACGGCGCGGGCCGTTGCCTTTTTGGGCGCTCGTTTCCCCTCAAGCCAGGTTACATGCTATGAATAAATTCGTCGGCAAACACGTCGTGATCGCAGCGCTGTCGGTGCTCGCGGGCTACGCGGCCAGTGCGCAGGCAGCGGATGTCGTCGGCAACGCGAAAGCGGGCCAGGGCAAGGTCGCGATGTGTATTGGCTGCCACGGCATCCCCGAATATCGCACGGCTTACCCCGAGGTCTACCGCGTGCCCATGCTCGGCGGCCAGAATCAGGCGTACCTCGAAAACGCCCTGCACGGCTACAAGAAGGGCGACCGCCATTTCGAAACGATGCACGCGATCACCGTGTCGCTGTCGGATCAGGACATCGCCGACATCGCTGCTTACTACGCAGCGCAAAATTCCTCATCGAAGAGCAATCCCGACAAGTGACCGGCGGCGGTTGTCCATACGGTCACTCGGTTATTAAATTCGCGGGATAGGAGAATTCATGAATAAGCCCCAACAGGCACTCCACACGGTGTTCAAGGCTGCATGCGCGTCGGCGGCAGTATTCGGTCTGGTTGCAGCGAGCGCCGCGCACGCGGCCGACGCCGGCAACGGCAAGGTGCTGGCTGAAAGCCACAACTGCGCGGCCTGTCACGGCCCGAACCTGAACAAGCCGGTGAGCCCGGAATATCCGAAGCTCGCCGGTCAGCACGCCGATTATGTTTACTGGGCGCTGCGTCAATATCAGATGGGCAATGGCAACCCGCACCTCGGTCGCAACAACGCGATCATGCAGGCGCAGGTGCAAAGCCTGTCGCAGTCGGACATGAAAGACATCGCGGCTTATGTCGAATCGCTGAACGGCGATCTCGTGCAGAAAAAGTAAGCGCGCTGCCTGGCCTGAATGAACAACACCCCGCTTCGGCGGGGTGTTGTGCTTTTGGGGCTTGCTGGGGGCGTTGAACTCGCGTTCGGTTCGCGCCGTTAGTCCCGTGTTGCGCGTCGTTCGATTCGCTGCAAGTACGCGTCGGTGTCCGGCGGCGTGCCGGTGCGCTGCGCTTCCCAGATGGTTTCGCCGAGGCAATCCATGATCGCGTGCTGCGCGTCGTGTGTCGAACCGAGCCGCGCGGCGAGGCGCTCATGCGCGGCGCGAATGCCGGGCGGCTGATCGATCGACAGTTGCTCGCTGATGGCCAGATGCATCGACAGATGAAGGAACGGATTGGTCTGTCCGCGCTCCGGGGAATAGTCCTGGGCCTGCGCGGCTTGCGCGTCGGTCAATTCAGCCTGGTATTCGGGGTGCTCGGTGATCCAGTCGGCGGCCATCGCTTCGAGCGGCGTCAGGATCTCGCCCTGACGTTGCTTGCGCCAGGTCTCGGTGAAAAATTGACGGACTTCGTCGCGGCTGGGATTGAACATCGTGGAACCGGTGTGTTGGATGGTGCAAGGGAAGAAGCGTTGGCGCGGCGGCTGCAATCGGGCGGCTGTCAAGAAACGGCCGCGAGTCGCCGCGCGCAACCTGTTATTTTACGCGCCGGTGGCTCGGTTCGCTGACCACGCATTGATTCAAAGATCGGGCGGCGGGGTCTTCGGACGAAACTCGCAAAGCGGCTCGATTACGCAATGCCAGCACTCGGGCCGGCGCGCCTTGCACACATAGCGCCCATGCAGGATCAGCCAGTGATGTGCGTCCTGCTTAAACTCGGCGGGCGTGAATTTTTCGAGCGCCGTTTCGACCGCGCGCGCATCCTTGCCGGGCGCGAGGCCGGTTCGATTCGCAACCCGAAAGATGTGCGTATCGACGGCGATGGTCGGATGGCCGAACGCCGTGTTCAGGATCACGTTGGCGGTTTTGCGTCCCACGCCGGGCAGGCTTTCCAGCGCCTCGCGATCTTCGGGCACCTGGCCGCCGTACTGGTCGAGCAGGATGCGGCAGGTCGCTATCACGTTCTTGGCCTTGTTGCGGTACAGGCCGATCGTCCTGATGTAGTTCGCCACGCCTTCCTCGCCCAGGTCGAACACCGTCTGCGGCGTGTTCGCGATCGGGAACATCTTGCGCATAGCCTTGTTGACCGACACGTCCGTCGCCTGCGCCGACAGCAGCACGGCAATCAGAAGTTCGAACGGACTGGTGTACTCCAGTTCGGTCGTGGGATGCGGGTCGATGCTCTGAAACGTTTCGTAGATGGCGCGGCGTTTGTTCGCATTCATGCTGAGCGGGGCGGATGCTGTTAGCGCGGGTTGCGGGTGCCCGCCGGTGACGGCGGCGTGTCGGGATCGGCGCTGTCTTCGGCAAGTCCGAGACGGCGGCGGCGCGATTCTGCTGCGTCGATCTGGGCCTGCACGTCCGCGCTCACGTGCTCGGTGTTGAGCGGACCCTGGCCTTTGGCAGCGAGTTCTTCCTTCTTCTTGCGAGCGCGTTCGAGCGCCGCCTGGATGATCGCGCGTTTTTTCGACGCTGCCTCGGAAGCCTCGGTGGGCGCGACGCTCGCGGAGACGGGCGCTGCCGTGGACGTCTCCGCTTCGGCAGCCGCGGCGGCGCTGCTCGTTCGCCGCGCTGCAGCACGCGCCTCCGCAGCTTCGCGCTCACGGGCGAGACGCGCCTCGCGCCGCTCGTGGCGCTCGCGCGCGGCGTCGGCCTGCCGCTGGCTCCATGCGTCCCAGCCGGTCGATTCGCCGGTGACGGGCGGCATCGAAATGCAATCGACGGGGCAGGGCGGCACGCACAGATCGCAGCCCGTGCAGAGTTCGGCGATCACTGTGTGCATGTGTTTCGGTGCCCCAACTATTGCGTCCACCGGACAGGCCTGCATGCACAACGTACAGCCGATGCAGATGTTTTCGTCGATAACCGCCAGTGGGCGCGGCCGTTCGACGCCATTGGCGGAATTGAGTGGAATCACCGGCTGGCCGAGCAATGCGGCGAGGCGCGCGACGCCTTCGGCGCCGCCCGGCGGGCACTGGTTGTAGCCGGCTTCGCCGCGCGCGACGGCCTCGGCATACGGGCGGCAGGCCGGATAACCGCACTTGGTGCATTGCGTCTGGGGAAGCAGATCTTCGATGCGATCTGCAAGTGTTCTGATGTCTGTCACGGTCACGATGTGGGGCCAAGCGGGGCTCGGCGGGCGGCCGCACAGCTTGAACTAAATAGCACATTATCGCCGATTTCCCCAATTGCCATTGGCAACCCATGTGCCATAATCAAAGCGCTTTTTTCGAAAGACCGCACAAGGGTGTTCCCCAACAATGGCGCGCCCGTTCAACGCTGTCGGCAAGGCCCGAGGAGAGGCCGGCGGCGCGATCCGGATAACGCGGCTCACGAAGACAATGCCACCATGAATCAGCCGAAAATCAAAAGAGATCCTGAAGGCACCCGGCGCCGCATTCTGCTTGCGGCCGCCGAAGAGTTTGCAAATGGTGGGCTATTCGGCGCGCGCGTCGATCAGATCGCCCGCCGCGCGGAGACGAACGAACGCATGCTCTACTACTACTTCGGTAGCAAGGAGCAGCTTTTCACGGCGGTGCTGGAGCACGCGTTCAGCGCGCTCAACGAAGCGGAACGCACGCTCGAGCTGAACGGTGTCGCGCCGGTCGAGGCTGTCACACGTCTCGCGCATTTCGTTTGGGATTACTACCGCGATCATCCCGAGTTGCTGCGTCTCGTCAATAACGAAAATCTGCATGAGGCGCGTTATATGCAGAAGTCGACGCGCATCCGCGAAATGATTTCGCCGATTGTCGCCACGCTCGGCGGCATTCTCGAACGCGGTCAGCGCGCGGGGCTGTTCCGCAATAATGTCGATCCGCTGCGCTTCTACGTCACGCTGTCGGGCATGGGGTATTACATCGTGTCGAATCGCTTCACACTCGAAGCCACGCTCGGCCGTGATTTCAGCAGCGCGAGCGAACGCAGCGAGGTGATTCAGATGAACACCGAACTCCTGCTTGCTTATCTGTTGCGAAAGTAGGCTTCGGAATAGCGTAAAAGCAGTGGACAAAAAAACGGCCTCCGAATGGAGGCCGTTCGCGTTGGCTTCACGTTCTGCATGAAGCGCCGATCAGACTTCGGCTTTTTCCTTCGCGACGTTCGGCGCCTTGTTGTGCTCGAGGATGAAGTCGCGCAACTGCGGATAAATAATCGTGCGCCAGCGGCGGCCCGAGAAAATGCCGTAGTGCCCGCACTTTTCGGCCGTGAAGTGGCGCTTGTCCGTCTCCGGAATGCTGGTGCACAACTCGTGCGCGGCGTAGGTCTGGCCGTCGCCGGAAATATCGTCCAGCTCGCCTTCAATGGTGAGCAGGGCGGTCTTCGTGATGTCTTGCGGCCGCACGCGTTCGCCGGCCACGTCCCACGTGCCCTCGGCGAGACTGAACTCCTGGAACACGACGCGGATCGTGTCGAGGTAGTAATCGGCGTCCATGTCGAGCACCGCGTTGTACTCGTCGTAGAAGCGACGATGCGCTTCGGCGTCGTCTTCGTCGCCGCGCAGAAGGCTCTGGTAGAAGTCCCAATGCGAGGCCGCGTGACGTTCCGGATTCATCGCGACGAAACCGGTGTGCTGCAAGAAGCCCGGGTAAACCTTGCGGCCCACGCCCGGATAGTTCGGCGGCACCGTGAAGATCACGTTGTTTTCGAACCACTCGTACGAGTGCTGCGTGGCGAGCGAATTCACCGACGTCGGGCTCTTACGCGCGTCGATCGGGCCGCCCATCATGGTCATGGTACGCGGCGTATCTTCGCCGCGGCTCGCCAGCAGCGAGATGGCGGCCAGTACCGGCACCGTCGGCTGGCACACCGAAATGACGTGCAGATTTTTCGCACCAATGTGGCGGATGAATTCCTGAATGTAGGCGATGTAGTCGTCGAGACGAAACTCGCCTTCCTCCAGCGGCACCATCCGCGCGTCGATCCAGTCGGTCAGATAGACCTTGTGGTCTTGCAACAACGTGCGAACTGTGTCGCGCAGCAGCGTGGCATGGTGGCCCGACAACGGCGCGCACACCAGCACCACGGGCTCGTCTTTCAGTTGCGTGACGGCGTCGCTGTCGTCCGCGAAACGCTTGAAGCGCAAAAGACGGCAAAACGGTTTCTCGATAATCGTTTGCTCGATGATCGGAATGTTGTGACCGTCTTTAACAATCTGGTGAAGGTTGAACTCAGGCTTTTCGTAATCCTTGCCAAGCCGGTAGAGCAGTTCGTAACCGGCGGAGAGGCGCGTGGCGCCCGGCACGTAGGCCAGCGGGCTGGCGGGATTCGCGAACGATTTCGACGCGGCCTGGGCCCAGGCGGTAAGCGGGCTCAGCATAGCCCGCTGGAATTCGTGCAGTTGGTAGAGCATAGGTGCTCCGTTTTAAGCGGTTCGCATGGGGCTTCGCAAACACGCGTGTGGCGTTGCGGCAGGCCATATTGGTTGTGGGCACAGGGGTCGTGGGCCGACAGACGGCTCGATCATATCGAAACAAGTGTGTTTGTGCAATGCAGCAATCGGGCTGGAACCTTCCGTAAAAATGTCATCGAATCATGCTACTGGCGATGCTGTGGTGCCGCTATACGGACTTGCCGCAGCCTTCAGCTCAGCATTTCCCGTGCCGTTATGCGACGGCTGACCCGTCGCCTGCGCCATCGCCTGTTCGTGCTTCATCAGGTTCAGGCCCGTATTCACCAGCGCCACGTGTGAAAACGCCTGCGGGAAATTGCCGACAAGCCGCTTTTCGGCCGGATCGTATTCCTCCGCAAGCAGCCCCACGTCGTTGCACAACGAGAGCAGTCGTTCGTACATCGCGACCGCTTCGTCGAGGCGCCCTTGCAACGCCAGGTTGTCCACCATCCAGAACGAACAAGCCAGAAACGTGCCTTCCCCCGGCGGCAGGCCGTCGTCGAATTCTGTGGTGCGGTAGCGCATCACGAGGCCGTCGTGCATCAGGTCGCGCTCGATCGCCTCCACGGTGCTCTTCACGCGCGGATCGTTCGGCGGCAGGAAACCGACGAGCGGCAACAGCAACAGGCTCGCGTCGAGCTGGTCGCTGCCGTACGACTGCGAGAAGGCATTGCGCTCGGGATTCCACGCCTTCTCGCAGACTTCGGCGTGAATCTTCGCGCGGGTGGTGCGCCATTCGTCGAGCGGGCCTTCCAGCTTGAACATTTCCGCCGATGCCAGCGCGCGGTCGAATGCCACCCATGCCATCACCTTCGAGAAGGTGAAATGCCGACGGCCGCCGCGCGTTTCCCAGATGCCCTCGTCGGGCTCCTGCCAGATCGTGTCGAGGTGTTTAAGCAGCGCGCGTTGCACGTTCCATGCGGTGTCGTCAGCCTGCAGGCCGCCCACGCGCGCCAGATGCAGCGCGTTCATCACTTCGCCATAGACGTCGAGCTGGCGCTGACCGACCGCGTTGTTGCCGACCCGCACGGGTTTCGCGCCGTGATAGCCGGGTAGCCAGTCGACTTCGGATTCGGGCAGGCGCCGCTCGCCGGCGAGGCCGTACATGATCTGCAACTGGTCGGGCGCGCCGGCCGTCACGCGGCCGAGCCAGCTGCGCCAGGCGCGCGCTTCGTCGTAGTAACCGCCGCGCATCAGCGCGAGCAGCGTGATCGTGGCGTCGCGCAGCCAGCAGTAGCGGTAATCCCAGTTGCGCGTGCCGCCGAGCTGTTCCGGCAGCGAAGTGGTGGGCGCGGCGACGATTCCGCCGGTCGGCTCGTAGGCGAGCGCCCGGAGCGTGATCAGGGAACGGCGGATCGGCTCGGCCCATTTTCCTTCGATGGTGCTGCGCGCCGACCATTCGAGCCAGTGATTCTCGGTGCGCGCGAGGGCGGTGTGCGGATCGCGCGCGGGCGGCAGCCGCAAATGCGAGGCCGCATACGCGAGCGAGAACGGCACGCGCTCGCCTTCGCTGACGGTGAATTCGGCGACGGTCTTCATATCCTCGCCTCGCAGTTCGACGGGCGTGCGCAGCACCGCGTTATCCGGACCGACGATCGCCCGGATGCCGCTGGCGTTTTTCAGACGATCCACCCACGGCACCGAAAAGCCGTAGTCGAAACGCAGCACCAGTTCCATCTTCATCCGCACGGTGCCGCGTTTGCCGACCACCACTCGTACCATTTCCGACCAGCCGTTGCCCGGTGGCATGAAGTCGACGAGCGTGACGGCGCCTTCGGGCGTTTCGAAGTCGGTTTCGAGAATCAACGTTTCGCCGCGATAACGGCGCGTGATGGTCGCGGGCGTGTCGGTGTCGGGGCAGATCAGCCAGCGGCCGTTGTCCGGCGTGCCGAGCAGCGCGGCGAAGCAGGCCCCGGAGTCGAAGCGCGGCCAGCAGAGCCAGTCGACGGAACCTTCACGGGACACGAGGGCGGCCGTGTGGCCGTCGCCGATGAGCGCATAGTCTTCGATGAGTGCGGGCATGAAGTGGTCGAGTGCCTTTCAGTGGCAGGCGCGGCGAGGCGTGCCGCGCCTTATTGGTTCTTCTGTCGGGACTCGCGCGCCGCAGTTTGGTTCATCACACAATGCGACAAAACGCGGGTTGGTAATTGTCAAATCCCTGCATACAATCAGAAATCCCAGCGGCCGAAAAACTTTCAGATTTGCGAAGTTGGCCCGCTCATCGCGTATGCACAAGCCGTGTTCGAGGACGAAAGCCATGCTGAATCCGTCAAAATCCGACTGCATCACGATTCTCTCCGCCGCGAGCCAGCTCGCTGGCGATTCCATGTTGCCTCTCGACCACGGCAGCCTCGGTCTGTCGCGCAACGGCATGCAGACTGCCGCGAGCTTTCTGATCGAGCGCGCCTGCTTCCGGCGCTACCGGGACGGTGATGGCCATTATGCCGTCGGCGCCTTGTCGTTGCAGGGGCGTTGGCGTCTGGAGCAGCTTTCGAACGGCTAACGCCGGGCGTCTCGCGAGTCCATCCGGCGTCCGGGCGGTGAACCGCCGCGGACGCGTCCCGTTGTGCTCTATCGCGCTGCATGCGCTTGGTCCGTTCGGGCGAAGCCGGGCCGTGTTGCGCCCGGCTGCCGTCTTCAGAAGTGCGACGATCCCACGCCGAAAATCCCAATGACCCCGATGATGATCAGATAGAGCGCGACGATGTAGTTCAGCAGGCGCGGCATCACGAGAATCAGAATGCCGGCGATCAACGAAACCAGCGGGCCCAGGCTGAGTGTGACGTTCATGAAGACTCCCTAGTGTTGTGAGACTGCTGAGATGCAAATGGAGCGGCGTCCCGCCACACGGAACCATTGGCACTGATGCATTGCAAGCCGCGCGACGGACCGCCGTCTGACCTATCGCCGCCCGGCCGTTTCGCTGCCTGATCCGACGCAACACTTCTATACTTGCTCGACAAGAACTGGATAAGAACAACGCTCGACCACCGCGCGGCAGACCAGCGACACCTTTACAACCGGTTCACGCCAATAACCGATGCCCAGGAGGTCATATGCTTCGTCGTTACCCGGTTGCCGTGCGCGCCGCGCAAGGCCTCAATCTGCGTTCTTCGCGTTCTGCTGCTGACTCCGCTTCACGGCGCGCGCGAGCATCGACGTCTCTTTGCTCCGCCCGCTCGATCATAAAAGGTTTCGCGCTCATGGTCTCGATTGTTGCTTCGCACGCGTTCGCGCAAGAAACCGGCCCGGCCCCCGCCGACGGCGTCTATGACATGCTGATCGGCACCTACACCGGCGGCAGGAGCGAGGGCTTGTACGTCTATCGTTTCGATACGAAAACCGGCGACGCGACGCGCGTCTCGGTCGCGCAGACGGTGAACCCGTCGTATCTGGTGGTGAGCCGCGACCGCCGTTTTGTCTACGCCGTGAACGAACAGCCCGGCGACAACGGGCCTGCCACGCAGCGCGGCGGCATCAGCGCGTTCAGCTTCGACGCCGCGACCGGCCAGTTGCGCTTTCTCAACAAGGTTTCCTCCGACGGCAACGATCCGTGCTACCTGAGCCTGTCGCCCGACGGCAAATATCTGCTGACGGCGAACTACTCGGTGGCCGCCGATCCCGGCGGCAGCTTCGCGGTGTTTCCGGTGCAGGCGGACGGCCAGCTCGGCGAGTCTGTGCTGACCGTGCATCATGAAGGCGGCGGTCCTGTGAAAGGGCGTCAGGACAACTCCCATGTGCATTCCACCGTGTTTTCGCCGGACGGACACTATCTATTCGCGCAGGATCTCGGCGCCGACAAGCTCTACTCGTACCGCTACACGCCCGACGGCAGCCGCGGCCTCTTCGGCCCGACCGATTGGCGCTACACCCAGGAGAAGGCGGGCAGCGGCCCGCGGCATCTGGTGTTCGGCGCCGACGGCAAGCACGCGTACCTGACGAGCGAACTCGCCGCGACCGTCAGTACGTTCGATTACGACGACGGCAAGCTCAGGCAGGTGCAGACCATTCCGTTGACCGAGCCGGGCTTCAAGGGCGCGGTCGGCGCGGCGGCGATCCATCTGTCGCCGGACGGGCGCTTCCTGTACGCGACCAACCGCGGCGACGCGAACGAGATCGTGATCTTCTCCGTCGATCCCACGAATGGGCGCCTGAAGAAGATCGGCCATCAGTCGAGCCTCGGCAAGTCGCCGCGCGAGTTCGCGATCGACCCGACGGGCAACTGGCTGATCGTCGGCAATCAGAACAGCGATACCGTCTACGTGTTCAGGCGCGACCGGCAGAGCGGCCTGCTCGAAGCGAACCCGAAGCGGATCGAGATCGGCTCGCCGGTCGACTTCAAGCTCGTGTCGCCGTCGTGAGCGTGTGAGAGCGGGCTGAAATGAAACAACGGGCCGCTTCGAGCGGCCCGTGTTTTCTGACGGAGCGTTTTTGGCCAGGCGATGGTGGCTGTGGCTGTCTGTGCGTGGCCTTGCGCCGTCTATTCCGCCGGGCCGGGCGCGAGCACTTCACGGCTGCCGTTGATGCCCATCGCCGACACGAGCCCGGCGGTTTCCATCTGCTCGACGAGGCGCGCCGCGCGGTTATAGCCGATGCGCAACTGCCGCTGCACCGACGAGATCGACGCGCGCCGCGTGCGCACCACGAACGCGACGGCTTCGTCGTAGAGCGGATCGGCTTCCGCCTCCGGCGATTCGCCGAACAGATCCTGCGCCGCGCCGCCATCCGTTGCCGGGCCGTCGAGAATGCCTTCCTCGTATTGCGGCTCGCCGAACTGCTTCAGATATTCGACGATCGCATGCACTTCCTCGTCGGCGACGAACGCGCCGTGCACCCGCTGCGGATAGCCGGTGCCTGGCGGCAGGAACAGCATGTCGCCCTGGCCGAGCAGCGACTCGGCGCCCATCTGATCGAGAATCGTGCGCGAGTCGATTTTCGACGACACCTGGAACGCGACGCGCGTCGGAATGTTCGCCTTGATGAGTCCGGTGATCACGTCGACCGAGGGCCGCTGTGTCGCCAGAATCAGGTGGATGCCGGCCGCGCGCGCCTTCTGCGCGAGCCGCGCGATCAGCTCTTCGATCTTCTTGCCGGCGACCATCATCAGGTCGGCGAGTTCGTCGATCACGACCACGATCAGCGGCAGCGGCGCGAGCGGCTCGGGCGCGTCCGGCGTCAGCGAAAACGGATTGCCAAGCTTCTTGCCCTTGGCTTCGGTGTCGCGAATTTTCTGATTGAAGCCGGCGAGATTGCGCACGCCGACCGCGGACATCAGCCGGTAGCGCTTTTCCATTTCGCCCACGCACCAGTTGAGCGCGTTCGCGGCGAGCTTCATGTCGGTGACAACCGGCGCGAGCAGATGCGGAATGCCTTCGTAGACCGACAGTTCCAGCATCTTCGGATCGATCATGATGAGGCGCACTTCCTCGGGCGTCGCCTTATAGAGCAGCGAGCAGATCATTGCGTTGATCGCGACCGACTTGCCCGAGCCGGTCGTGCCAGCGACCAGCATGTGCGGCGCCTTCGCGAGATCGGCCACGACCGGATGGCCGGTGATGTCCTTGCCCATCGCGAGCGTCAGTTGCGAATGCGAGTTCTGATAGACGCTCGCTTCAAGAATCTCGGACAGGCGGATCGTCTGGCGCCTCGCGTTCGGCAATTCGAGACCCATGCAGGTCTTGCCGGGAATCGTTTCGACGACGCGAATGGACGTGAGGCCGAGACCGCGCGACAGGTCCTTCATCAGGCCGACGATCTGACTGCCGCGCACGCCGAGCGCCGGTTCCACCTCGAAGCGCGTGATGACCGGACCCGCCGACGCGCCGACCACCGTGACCGGCACCTTGAATTCCTGCAGACGCTGTTCGATCAGCAGGCCCGTTTCGATGAGCTTTTCTTCTGAGACGGGCTCGACGTCCGTATCCGCGCGCGCCAGCAGATCGAGCGTGGGCAATTCCACCATCGACGCGGCCGGCGCGTGGAATTCGAAGCCGTTCGCGGGGCTGTGGCCGCGTAGTGGCGCGCGCTGGACGGGCTCGGCGGGTGGTTGCGCGGCTGATTGCGCGCCCGGCTGAGCTGCCGACTGAGCTGCTGACTGCGCGGCCGACTGCGCGGCCGACGAGAGCGGCGGCGCGGAAGGGACAGCGGGGCTTCCGAGCGCTGTCCGGAGGGTAGGTGCGGGGGCGTCGCTTTGGTGTTGCTCGTCGGGGCGCGGTTCGTGCGCATACGCGTGCGATTGCATCTGCGGCGTCTGCTGCGTCTGCGCTGCCAGACCGGGGAAACGAACGACGTTGGATGCCGCAAACGGCGCGCTGCCTTGCTCCGGCGCGGGCGACATGCCTGCCGCGTGCATTTCGCCGGCGTCCGCGAGGGTAGGGCGGGCGTCCGGTTCGACAGTAGCCGGAGGCGTCGCTTCGCTTGCGGTTGTGCCCGTGGCCGTGTTCATGGCCGTGTCGGCGAAATCCGGCTGCTGGGGCGGCGCGACGTGCGGCATCGATCCAGCATCGGACGGCGCGGTGAATGGCGGACGATCTGTGCGCGGCGTGACGGGTTCTGCGACGTGATTGCCGTGGTCCGGGCTGACGTGCGTGGCCGCGCTGACATTGGCGTCCGAATTTTCCTCAGAAGAAGACGAGTCTTCTTCCCATGGCGATGTAGGCGGCGTCGCGTCGGTTTCAGCGAATCGGCTCGCGAAGATCGAGAAGGGTGTGCGAGCGAGGGACTGCGCGGCGATGTGTGCCGTTGCTGCTGGTGCTGCAGGTGCTGCAGGTGCTGCAGGTGCTGCTGGTGCTGCTGGTGCTGCAGGTGTTGCCGTCGTTGCGGGCGTTACAGGCGCCGTTGGCGTAGCCGATCCCGCCGCCGGTTCCTCCGACGCAGGCGCGGACGCAGACGCCGATGCCGATGCCGATGCCGATGACCACTCAGGTCCAGCGCCGCACGCCGGCTCCGATTCCGGCGCTTGTGCTGTCGACGCAGCGATCTGCTCCACCGGTTCCGTCGACGGAATTTCCACTTTCGACGCTGACGCCGACGTCGATACCCATGACGGCCCAGACGCAGACGCAGACGCCGGCTCCGGCTCCGGCTCCGGCTCCGCTGCCGTAGCAGGTCCATCCACCGGCTCTTGCGCCGACGAGCCATCCGCTTCCGCTGCCGACGCAATTCCCGCCAGCGGTTCGTGCGCTCCGCCCCAAGCTGCCTGAACGACCGGCGGCTCGGTGCTGAGCGTATCAGCCGTCTCGACATTCACGCCGCCAAACTTCGCGCCGTGATCGCCCGTGCTTCGCGCGAGACTGACACCGGCGATGTCGGTCCAGCGCGCGGCATTTTCGGCGATGCTGCGCAGCGTCTCCTGGACGCTGTCGGGCGGCGTGACTTTTTCCGCTGCCGCCATGGGTCGGGTATAGCTTGGCGCCGGCGAGACCGGACGGCGCGCGCCGGGCGTCGCGTTAGCCGGATTCCCGCGCAATGCAGCCGGAAACGCCCGACCCGCCGACGTCGCGCGATTCAACGGCGCGGACGGGCGTGCCACCGGCGAGCGCGCATCGCCGGATGCGCCCGGAGATCGGCGAGGCGTCGCCAACGGCGCGCGCACGCTCGAACCGGCAGCCAGCATCACCGGTGCCGCCTTCGCGCCGATCGCCGACGCTGCGGCGCCCACACCCGCGCCAATCCCCGCGCCGGCTCCCGCGCCGATTTTCGCGCCAGTCCCCGCGCCAGTCCCCGCGCCAGTCCCCGCCAACCCGCCCGTGCGCGGCTCAGGCGCCGGGCGGTTCATGCCGGGCGACGCGATGCCTCGACCGGAGACCTCGCTCGCGCCATTTCTGTCAGCCGGGCCCGCAGCGGAAGCGCCCGTTCGAGGCGCGGTCTCGCGCAGCCATCCTGCCGGCGCGACCGGCTCCGCGGGCGCCCAGGCTGCTTTGCCGGTTGCCGGACTGCGCATCTGTGTTCGCGCTGGTGTGATAGCGGGCCGCCCAGCAACCGCGCTGCCCGTGCGCAACACCGGCTCGGCCTGCGAAAGCGGACTGCGCGACGCAGCTCGCCCGGCTCGCCAGCTTTCTCCAGCGGCCCGCGTGGCCGCGTCTCTAGTCGCGGCGGACCCAGCCGCGCTTGCCCCAGCGGCCCCCGCTCCGGCTGCAGCGCGTGATTTGACAGGCGGACGCCAGACGGTCGGCCGCGAATAGCGTCCCTTGGTTCTGGGCGCCATCGTGTTGACGGAATGAGCGATGTGCGACGGCGCGCCATCGTCGATAGAGCGGTGGCGGCGCGCCTCGTCGTCGCGTTTGGCGAGGCCGCGCGAGGCAAGGCCGAGGCCGAATGCGCCGTCGGCCCACGCGAGAAACTCGCGCCAGTGAAAGCCGATGAGCCAGGGCAAGCTGATGACGAAAAGCGCGAGCGCCGCGAGCGGCGTGCCGATATGCCCCAGGAGATGCCCGAAGCCCGCGGCCAGCGCATGACCCAGCGCGTTCACGCCGGTCACGCCGATCAGCGACGCCTCCAGCGTGCAGCTCGCGAGCATCACGCAGACAAAGCCGAGCCATAGCCGGATCGTGCCGGGACCGCGCAGACCGGCGCCGCCCGGCAACATCGACTTGACGAGCCGCCAGAAGAGAGGAGTGAACCAGACGGCCGACCCGCCGAACCAGCCGAAAACTACCGTGTGCATACTAGACATCAACGAATGACGGATGGGCGAAAAACGCAATCCGTCGAGTTTAAACCGGCGAAGCCTGGGCTTCGAAGGCGGCCGCAAGTATGCCTGCGGCCACCGGCCAGTCACGAAGCTCGCCAGGCTCGCCAGGCGTTCCGCGCGCGGGACCGTCCACGCGCCGCCACGCTTCAGCTCGCCTTCAGCTCGCCTTCTATTTCGCGCTGCGCTCGAACACCAGCGTGTCGCCGTTGTCGAGCACGAGCTGCATCTGCTGCGGCGCGCGCATCTGCACGCCAGTCCGCTCGATATGCGTCAGCGCGTTCAGATACGCGCTCTCGATCGCTCCGCCCGCCGTCGCGCACGCCATGCGCGTGCCGCCGAGCGTGTCGAAACTGAGCTTGCCGTCCTTCAGCGCGTACGAGCCCATGTAGCGGTTGCAGCCGGAAAAGCCGCTCGCGTGGCGCTGGCCCGTCGCCGTGGAAAGCGTGAGCGTGATCGGCGCGCCGAGATTCGCGAACGGAACCGTGCGCGCCGTGCCGTCCGCCTGCTTCCATGCGGTGAGGGTCCAGCTCGTGTCGTCGAGCAATTGCGTGGCGGCCGGGTTGAACGGATCGGGCGCGGCCGCTTCAGCATCAGGATGCTTCGGGATCGCGCAGGCGCACAGCAGCGCGGTGACGCTCAATGCGGCCAGCGCCGTGCGCGCGTAGGGAGCGATGCGCGCGAGACGTCGCGTGGAGAAGCTGGGGTGCATAGGCGTCGTTCCTCTTCAAACTGGCGAAGGCGTAAGGGTAACGCACTAAGCGCGCGGCGCGCGAGCGCGGCGGCGTGCGGCGAAGGGCCCGCATGTTAACATCGTGCTCTACCCAATCCCACCCTCATCCGACTTTTATCTGGAGACCCCATGCAGATCGGCCAACGGATCGGCACGCCCCTTTCTGAATCCGCCACGCGCGTCATGCTGCTCGGCGCCGGCGAACTCGGCAAGGAAGTGATCATCGCGCTGCAACGGCTGGGTGTGGAGGTGATCGCCGTCGACCGTTATCCGAATGCGCCGGGCCACCAGGTCGCGCATCGCTCGCATGTGATCGACATGACCGATCACGCCGCGTTGCGCGCACTCGTCGAACAGGAGCGTCCGCATCTGATCGTGCCGGAGATCGAGGCGATCGCGACCGACGCGCTGGCCGAAATAGAACGCGCCCGTCTCGCCGAAGTGATTCCGACCGCGCGCGCCACGCAGCTCACCATGAATCGCGAAGGCATCCGCCGTCTCGCCGCCGAGGAACTCGGTTTGCCCACCTCGCCGTATGCCTTCGCCGATTCGCTCGACGAACTGCGCGCGGGCATCGCCAAGGTCGGTTATCCGTGCGTGGTGAAGCCGGTGATGTCGTCCTCGGGCAAGGGGCAATCGGTGCTGCGAAGCGACGCCGACGTCGAACCGGCCTGGCGCTATGCCATGGCCGGCGGCCGCGTGAATCATGGCCGCGTGATCGTGGAAGGCTTTATCGACTTCGAGTACGAAATCACGCAACTGACGGTGCGCGCGGTCGATCCGGCGAGCGGCCAGGTCGCGACGTACTTCTGCGATCCGATCGGTCACGTGCAGGTGGCCGGAGACTATGTCGAATCGTGGCAGCCGCAGCCCATGAGCCCGCTCGCGCTCGAACGGTCGCGCGAGGTGGCGCACAAGGTCACGGCCGCGCTCGGCGGCCGGGGCCTGTTCGGCGTGGAGCTTTTCGTGCGCGGCGACGAGGTGTGGTTCTCGGAAGTCAGCCCGCGTCCGCACGACACAGGTCTCGTCACGCTGTGCTCGCAACGCTTTTCCGAGTTCGAGCTGCATGCGCGCGCGATCCTCGGTTTGCCGGTCGATACGTCGCTGCGTGCGGCGGGGGCGTCGGCGGTGATTTACGGCGGGCTGGACGAGGCGGGCATCGCGTTCGAAGGCGTCGCCGCCGCGCTGGCGGTGCCGAATGCGGACTTGCGCCTGTTCGGCAAGCCGGAGAGTTTCACGAAGCGCCGCATGGGCGTCGCGCTCGCCACGGGCGAGAACATCGGCGAGGCGCTCTCGCGCGCGAAAGAGGCCGCGGCGGCGGTGCGTCCGGTGTCGGCGAAATAAGCTCGGTATGAAGTCGGCGCGTGAAATGGAAGACGGGCTCATCGAAGTCGAGGTACTTATGTTGCAAGAATCGTCGCAAGCGTCGCGTCACGGCGTGTCGCGTGGGCCGGCACGGCGCCGCACGGCCGCCCGCCTGGGCGCGCTCGGCGTGCTGCTCGCGCTGTCGGCCGGACTGACGGGATGCGGGCTCGCGGCCGCGCCCTGCCGCATCGCGTCGGCCGGGTTGAAGATCGTGCCGCTGGTCGGACACGTGGCGGCCGCGCCGACCGACGCGTGCGCCGACGTGATCGACCCCTGATCCGCCACAACTGAGGCTCCAATGAAAAAACGGCTGGTTGCAATGACTCTGGCGGCGGCATGCGGCAGCGCGTTTGCCGCTCCCTTGCATCTCGACGACGTTCAGACCAGAAACCGTCAAACGCATAAGTACACGTGCGCGACCGGCAAGATCCTGCACGTCACGTACTGGAACACCGCCAACGGCCAGAGCTTTGCGCTCGTGCCGGTGAAGGGCAAGCAACTGCTGTTCGTCAACACGATCGCGGCGTCGGGCGCGAAATATCAGGCAGGCAGCTACACGTGGTGGACCAAAGGGCCGCGCGCCGATCTCTACGACGCCATGGCCGGCGACAATGCGCCGCCGTTGTTGTCCGACTGCGTCACCATCAATCGCTGAGCGTCGTGCGGCGGCTTCCAGCTGGGCCGCCGCCCATCTCCTGCACATTTTCCGCTTCCGCTTCGCAGCATGCTCTGTCGGCGTACATCGATCGCTCCCGAGTAGTAAGCTGTCCGGCGTGACATCCGTCATGCCGCTGTTGTTTTTCTGATTGCCGTCTTCCTAGTCTCCGATCGTCCGTTTCCGCTCACCCACGGCCAGGCTTGCCGCCTGCGTCCGTACCATCAAGCGAGATCGCCATGAAAGCATCGGACCTGTTCGTCAAATCGCTGGAAGCCGAGGGTGTCGAGTACGTGTTCGGCATTCCCGGCGAAGAAAATCTCGATCTTCTCGAATCGCTGCGCCGCTCGAAAATCCGCCTGATTCTCACGCGCCACGAACAGGCGGCGGGCTTCATGGCCGCGACTTACGGGCGTCTCACGGGCCGCAGCGGCGTGTGTCTCGCGACGCTCGGCCCTGGCGCCACCAACTTCGTGACGGCCGCCGCCTACGCGCAGCTAGGCGGCATGCCGATGCTGATGGTCACCGGGCAGAAGCCGATCAAGTCGAGCAAGCAGGGGCATTTCCAGATCGTCGATGTCGTGCGGATGATGGAGCCGCTCACCAAATACACGCGCCAGATCGTGTCGATCGCCAATATTCCGGCGGCGGTGCGCGAGGCCGTGCGGCAAGCCGAAGAAGAGCGCCCCGGCGCCACGCATCTCGAACTGCCCGAAGACGTCGCGCATGAGGAAGGCGACGGCAAGCCGATTCCGAAGAGCTACAGCCGCCGCCCCGTCGCGGAGGAAAAAGCGGTGGCGCGCGCGGTCGAGGCGATCACGAACGCGAAACATCCGCTCCTCATGATCGGCGCGGGCGGCAATCGCAAGACCACGACGAAGATGCTGCGCGAGTTCGTCGACCAGATCGGCATTCCGTTTTTCACGACGCAAATGGGCAAGGGCGTGATCGACGAATCGCATCCGATGTGGCTCGGCAACGCGACCTTGTCCGACGGCGACTTCGTGCACCGCGCCATCGAACACGCCGACTGCATCATCAATGTCGGGCACGACGTGATCGAGAAGCCGCCGTTTTTCATGCGCAGCGGCGAAGCTGGCGAGAAAACGGTGATTCACGTGAACTTCCTCGGCGCGGAAGTCGATACGGTCTATTTTCCGCAGATCGAAGTGGTCGGCGACATCGCCAACGCCGTCTGGCAGCTGAAGGAGAGTCTGAAGGCGCGCCAGGAGCATTGGGACTTCACGCGCTTCAAGGAAATCAAGGCGCACTTCGAGGCGCATCTCGTGAAAGGCCAGCATGACGACCGCTTTCCGATGTATCCGGTACGGCTCGTGAACGACGTCTACGAGACCACGCCGGTGGACGGCATCGTGTGTCTGGACAACGGCATGTACAAGATCTGGTTCGCGCGCTACTACCGCGCGCACGAGCCGAATTCGCTGCTGCTCGACAATGCGCTTGCTTCGATGGGCGCGGGTTTGCCGTCGGCGATCGCGACAAAAATCGTGCACCCGGACCGCCAGGTCATGGCCGTGTGCGGCGACGGCGGCTTCATGATGAATTCGCAGGAACTGGAAACGGCGGTGCGTCTGAAGCTCGATCTGGTGATCCTGATCTTGCGCGACGACGCCTTTGGCATGATCCGCTGGAAGCAGGAGAACATGAATTTCCCCGATTACGGCATGACGCTCGCCAATCCGGATTTCGTCGCCTATGCGCAGAGTTACGGCGCGAAGGGGTATCGGATCGAAGCGGCGGCGCAATTCGCGCCGCTCCTGCGCGAATGTTTCGCGACGCCGGGCGTGCATGTGATCGACCTGCCCATCGACTATTCGGATAACGAGCGCGTGCTGAACCGCGAGATCAAGCGGCTCTCCGCGCAACTGTGAGCGGCGCGGCTGTTGCGCGCGCGCTGCCGCTGTCATCTATCGGAAGGAGAACGCGTCATGTTGAACAAAACCTATCCGTACTACCTCGCGAACGAAGCGGTCGCGGCCAACACGGACCTCGAAGTCACCGACAAATTCAGCGGCGAAGTCGCGACCCGTGTCGCCATGGCCGACGCGGCCGCGATCGACAAGGCCATCGGCTTCGCGGTCGGCGCCATGCCCGCGTTGCGCGCGTTCCCGCCGTTCAAGCGCCAGGCGGTGCTCGAACATTGCGTGAAGCGCTTTCGCGAGCGTTATGACGAACTGGCGCTCGCGCTGTGCATCGAGGCGGGCAAGCCGATCAACGACTCGAAGGGCGAGGTCACGCGCCTCATCGACACGTTCAAGGTCGCCGCCGAGGAAGCCGTGCGGATCGACGGCGAGATCGTCAATCTGCAGATTTCGCCGCGCGCAAAGGGCTATCACGCGTATGTGAAGCGCGTGCCGATCGGCCCGTGCTCGTTTATTTCGCCGTTCAACTTTCCGCTGAATCTGACCGCGCACAAGGTCGCGCCCGCGATTGCGGCGGGCGTGCCGTTCGTGTTGAAACCGGCGAGCCGCACGCCGGTCGGCGCGCTGATCATGGGCGAAATTCTCGCGGAAACCGACTTGCCGAAGGGCGCGTTCTCCATTTTGCCTGCGCATCGCGACGGCGCGGACCTCTTCACCACCGACGAGCGCTTCAAGCTGCTCTCGTTCACGGGCTCGCCCGCGGTCGGCTGGGAACTGAAGAAGAAGGCGGGCAAGAAGAAGGTGATTCTCGAACTCGGCGGCAATGCGGCGGCGATCGTCGACGGCGATCAGGCCGGCAAGCTCGACTACGTGATCGAGCGGCTCGCGTTCGGCGCGTTCTATCAGTCGGGGCAAAGCTGCATCGGCGTGCAGCGGATTCTTGCGCACACGAGCCTCTACGACGCGCTGCGCGAGAAGCTGATCGCCAAAACGAAGTCGCTTGTGATGGGCGATCCGAAAGACGAAAAGACCTTCGTCGGGCCGATGATTTCCGAGTCGGAATCCAGACGCCTCGCTGGCTGGATGGACAGCGCGGTGCAGGCGGGCGCGAAAATCGTCGCGGGCGGCAAGGTGGACGGCGCGATGTTCGAGGCCACGCTCGTCGAAAACGTGAAGCGCGACAGCGACCTGTATCGCAAGGAAGCGTTTGGGCCGGTTGCGATTCTGGAGCGTTTCGACGATTTCGACGCCGCGCTCGCGACCGTCAACGACAGCGACTTCGGGTTGCAGGCCGGCGTGTTCACCGATTCGCTAGCGCATGCGCACCGCGCCTGGGACGAACTCGAAGTGGGCGGCGTGGTGATCAACGACGTGCCGTCGTTTCGCGTCGACAACATGCCGTATGGCGGCGTGAAGGACTCGGGGCTTGGCCGCGAGGGCGTGCGCTACGCGATCGAAGACATGACCGAAATCCGTCTGATGGTGATGCGCGAGACGTGGTGACGCTTGGGGCGCAGGTTTGCGCGCGTGGGCGGATTAGTCTGCGCAAACGGGCGCGTGGATGCGCTCGCGCTTTGTCACGCGGCTGTCGCACGCGCTCACTACGCTCGCAGCGAGCCGCGAGGGCGTTCGTGCGGGCGTCCGCTTGGGCGTTTGTCCGGGTGTCGCACGGCGCCTCGGCTGTCGGCGTCCGGCGAGCGTCGGCGGAGCTTTCACCGTGCAAGCAGAAAGCCCACGCATGCGCCATGAGTGTTTTTGCTGAAGTGCTACAATACCGCCCTTTCCGGTGGGTGTTTCCGCCGGCCGGAGCCGGCCGCATTCTTTCCCGCAATACCGACGGGTCCCGTGCGGAACGCCGTGGCTCCGCCTTCATCCTGATGCCTTCTGCGGTTCCGACCGCTGCCGCGCGCACGCGCCAAGCGCATTTTTAGCGAAAGCCACCATGTCCGACACAGCCGTCACGCCCAGCACTGCGACTTTTGATCAATTCGGTCTCGCGCCCGACATTCTGAAAGCAGTCAAGGAATCGGGCTACACCACGCCCACGCCGATCCAGGCGCAGGCCATTCCTGTCGTGCTGGCAGGCCGCGACGTCATGGGCGCCGCGCAGACCGGCACCGGCAAGACCGCGAGCTTCTCGCTGCCGATCATCCAGCGCCTGTTGCCGCAGGCGAACACGAGCGCTTCGCCGGCCCGCCATCCGGTCCGCGCGCTGATTCTCACGCCGACTCGCGAACTGGCCGATCAGGTCGCCGCGAATGTGCAGTCGTATGCCAAACACACCGCGCTGCGCAGCGCCGTGGTGTTCGGCGGCGTGGACATGAACCCGCAGTCCGAGCAATTGCGCCGCGGCGTGGAAATTCTGATCGCCACGCCGGGCCGCCTGCTCGATCACGTGCAACAAAAAACCGCCAACCTCGGCCAGGTGCAGATTCTCGTGCTTGACGAAGCCGACCGGATGCTCGACATGGGCTTCCTGCCGGATTTGCAGCGCATTCTGAACCTGCTGCCGAAAGAGCGTCAGACGCTGCTGTTTTCGGCCACGTTCTCGGGCGAAATCAAGAAGCTGGCCGCCACGTATCTGCGCAATCCGCAAACTATCGAAGTCGCGCGCAGCAACTCGACGGCGACCAATGTCACGCAGATCGTCTACGAAGTCGCCGAGGGCGACAAGACAGGCGCCGTCGTTCAACTGATTCGTGAGCGCAGCCTGAAGCAGGTGATCGTGTTCTGCAACAGCAAGATCGGCGCGAGCCGTCTCGCGCGCAGTCTGGAGCGCGACGGCGTGGTCGCGACGGCGATTCACGGCGACCGCTCGCAGAACGAGCGCATGCAGGCGCTGGACGCGTTCAAGCGCGGCGAGATCGAGGCGCTGGTGGCAACCGACGTGGCCGCCCGTGGTCTCGACATCGCCGAACTGCCGGCCGTTATCAACTTCGATCTGCCCTTCAACGCGGAAGACTACGTGCACCGCATCGGGCGTACCGGCCGTGCCGGTGCTTCGGGCGACGCGCTCTCGCTGTGCAGCCCGAACGAGCGCAAGCAACTGGCCGATATCGAAAAGCTGATCAAGCGTCCGCTGGACGTGCAGCGTCTGACCGTGGATGCACCCGTGCGTCACCATCACGAAGACCGCGCGCCGCGGCGCGAACGCAGCGAGAGCCGTGAGGGCCGCGAGGAGCGGGGCGGTCGCCGCCGCGTGGGCGCGTCGTCGGGTTCGTTCGACCGGCCGCATCATCACCGTGCGCAGCCTGTGGACGATTTCTTCCTGAAGCCTTATGAGCCGTCGCCTGCTTCGATTCGCAAGGTGGAAGAGGCCGAGGCGGCGGGTTCCGCGCCGCAGAAGTCGTCTTCGAAGCAGCCGCTCGCGGCGTTGCTGGGCGGCTTTGGTATGCCGCGGAAGTCGTCGTCGTAAATTTGCGGGTTTGGGCTTCGCGTGTAGCGGCCGGATTTACCCGCTCACGCTCATGCGCGTTGACCATGCCGCGGTGGCCGCGGCATAAAAATCTTCCAGTGTGGCGCGCGCGCCGCCCTCCAGATCCAGTCCCAGATGACGTGCCGCGGCGTTCAGCGCGTCAAGCGGCTTGTCGCAGTCGAGCGCGGTCGCGCCGTTCTGTTTGCTGAGCTTCTCGCCGTGCTCGTTCGTCACCACCGGCACGTGCAAATACTCGGGCGTCGGCACGCCGAGACACTGCTGCAGATAAATCTGCCTCGCCGTTGAATCCATCAGATCCGCGCCTCGCACGATGTGCGTGATGCCCGCGTCCGCGTCGTCCACCACGACCGCGAGTTGATACGCCCATTGGTCGTCCGCCCGTCTGAGCACGAAATCCCCGACCTCGGTGGCGAGGTTTTGCATTTGCTTGCCCTGCCAGCGATCCATAAACGTGACGACCGCCGCGTCGCCGTCCGGCACGCGCAGGCGCCACGCGCGCGCCGGCTTGCCGTGCAGTCCGCTGCGGCAAGTGCCCGGATAGGCGAGCGTGGTATTGCGGGCGTGCGCGTGCAGCAGCGAATCGGCGATTTCCTTGCGCGTGCAGCCGCACGGGTAGACGAGACCCGCCGCCTTCAATTGTTCGAGCGCCTGCTGATAGCGCGCGAGGCGCGTGCTTTGCCAGACGGGCGGCTCGTCGGCGCGCATGCCGAAGCGTTCGAGCGTCGCGAGGATGTCGTGCGCGGCGCCCCGCACCGTGCGCGGGCCGTCGATATCTTCCACGCGAACGAGCCATGCGCCCCGATGCGCGCGGGCATCGAGCCAGCTTGCCAGGGCGCTCACCAGCGAACCGAAATGCAGCGGCCCGGTAGGCGACGGCGCGAAGCGTCCGCGATAGTTCATGAATCGATGCGTTGGCGGTTGTGATTCCGTTGTTGCGCTGGGGCGCACGGCGCGGTCAGCTACAAATTCAGCGCGCTGGATGAAACCGGCGCGCCGCGCGCCGCAGCCAAATCACGCGTGTGGCCGGCATGACGTCCTGTTTGCATCAACCGCGCTGCCGCTGTCAGGCGGCGCGCGCCGCCTTGCTGTCCGGATGGCATTCCGGACACGTCTTGCCCGCGACATACATGGGCGACTTTTGCGCCTCAGGCGTGACCACCGCCCGGCAGCCGAAGCATTGCGCGGTCGCGGTCGGCTCGAGCTGCGGATTCAGCGCGGTGCGATAGTCGAACACGAAGCAATCACCGTGGTAATGCGCGCCGCCCACTTCCTCGAAATATTTGAGGATGCCGCCCTCGAGCTGATACACGTTCTCGATGCCCACTTCTTTCATATGGATCGCGGCCTTCTCGCAGCGAATGCCGCCGGTGCAAAACGACACGACCGTTTTGCCTTCGAGATCCGCGCGATTCTGTTCGATCACTTCCGGAAACTCGCTGAATTTCGCGATGCGATAGTCGAGCGCGTTGTCGAACGTGCCGACGTCCACTTCGAACGCATTGCGCGTGTCGAGCATGACGACCGGGCGTCCCGCGTCGTCATGACCGCGGTCGAGCCACGCTTTCAGCGTGGGCGCGTCGACGAATGGCGCGCGGCCCAGTTCCGGCCGAATGGCCGGCTTCTTCATGGTGATGATTTCGCGCTTGAGCTTGACGAGCATGCGCGTAAACGGCTGCTTTTCCGACACGCTTTCCTTGAATTGCAGATTCGCGAACTTGCCCTCGAAAAGCGGGTCGTGACGGATGTAGTCGATAAACGCGTCTGTGTTGTCGCGCGTGCCCGCGACGAACAGGTTGATGCCTTCGGGCGCGAGCAGAACGGTGCCGCGCAAGCCGAGCGCGTTGCAGCGCTCCGTGACGTGCGGGCGCCAGGCGGCGGTGTCTTCGATGGTCGCGAAATGATACGCGGCGAGATTGACGATACTCATGTGTGTCCAGCGGTAATAGTGGCGACGGCGTCGGAAATAAATTGGGGCGGGTAAATTCCGGCCCTGGCGGGCGCGAATGGAAAACCCTCTGATGCCCCGTGCCGCGGCCACGTCGAATAGGGCGAAACCCATATTATCCCTCAACCCGGCACTTTCCCCGACTCGGCCGAATGGCCAATTGGTTGCGATAGCGCAAATGGCGCGCGAACTCGCGCGGATTTTGTCCGTACGCGGCCAGGGAAATCCTCAAAAAAACGTGGAAGCGCCAATGCGCGGGACTTGCGCGGGCGCGTCTTAAGCCGGACGGCTAACACGCGGTTTGGCGCTGAAAACTCCGGATGGGTGGAGTTACAATGTCGGCCATGTCAGATCCCCGCTTCGTACATCTTCGCGTCCACTCCGAATTCTCGATTGCCGACGGCATCGTGCGCCTTGACGACGTCGTCAAGGCGGCGGCCAAAGACGGTCAGGGCGCGCTCGCTCTCACCGACCTCGGCAACGCGTTCGGCCTCGTCCGTTTTTATAAAGAAGCGCGCGGCAAAGGGGTCAAACCCATTGCCGGCTGCGACGTCTGGATCACGAATCCGGACGACCGCGACAAGCCTTCGCGTTTGCTGCTGCTGGTCAAGGACCGGCGCGGCTATCTGAACCTGTGCGAACTGCTTAGCAAGGCCTCGCTCACGAATCAGTATCGCGGTCGCGCGGAAGTGGAAGCCGGCTGGCTCGAATCCGGTCTGGGCGAAGGTTTGCTCGCGTTGTCGGGCGCGCAACAGGGCGACGTCGGCCTCGCGCTTGCCGCGGGCAATGAGGAAGCGGCGAGGCGCAACGCGCTGCATTGGGCGAAGGTTTTTCCGGGCGGCTTCTATATCGAATTGCAGCGTTGCGCTCAGCCGGGCGGCGAGCAATACGTGCAGCAGGCGGTCGCGCTGGCGGCTTCGTTGAAATTGCCGGTGGTCGCCACGCACGCCATGCAGTTCATGACGCCGGACGACTTTACCGCGCACGAAGCGCGCGTGTGCATTTCCGAAGGCGACATACTCGCCAATCCGCGGCGCCAGAAGCGCTTCACGGCCGAGCAATATTTCCGCACGCAAGCAGACATGACCGCGCTGTTCGCGGACATTCCGTCGGCGCTTGCGAACACGGTGGAAATCGCCAGGCGTTGCAATCTCACGCTCGAACTCGGCAAGCCGAAGCTGCCGCTCTTTCCCACGCCCGACGGCATGTCGCTCGACGACTACCTCGTGCAGCTGTCGAAAGAGGGACTGGAAAAGCGGCTCGAGCAGTTGTATCCGGATGAAGCCGAGCGCGCCGCGCAGCGCGACACGTATTACCAGCGCCTCGAATTCGAGTGCGGCACGATCATCAAAATGGGCTTTCCTGGCTACTTCCTGATCGTTGCGGACTTCATCAACTGGGCGAAGAACAACGGCGTGCCGGTCGGTCCCGGCCGGGGTTCCGGCGCGGGTTCGCTCGTCGCGTACGCGCTTGGCGTTACCGACCTCGATCCGCTGCGCTACAACCTGCTGTTCGAACGTTTTCTGAATCCGGAACGCGTGTCGATGCCTGACTTCGACATCGACTTCTGTCAGCACGGCCGCGACCGCGTGATCCAGTACGTGAAGGAGAAGTACGGCGCGGACGCCGTGTCGCAGATCGCGACCTTCGGCACGATGGCGGCGAAGGCGGCGGTGCGCGACATCGGCCGCGTGCTCGACCTCGGCTATATGTTCACCGACGGCATCGCCAAGCTGATTCCGTTCAAGCCGGGCAAGCACGTCACGATTGCCGACGCAATGAAGGAAGAGCCGCTCCTGCAGGAGCGCTTCGACAACGAAGACGAAGTCCATCAGCTGCTCGAACTCGCGCAGCGCGTGGAAGGCCTGACGCGCAACGTCGGCATGCACGCGGGCGGCGTGCTTATCGCGCCCGGCAAGCTGACCGATTTCTGCCCGCTCTACACGCAGGGCGACGAAAGCGGCGTCGTGAGCCAGTACGACAAGGACGACGTCGAAGCCGTCGGCCTCGTGAAGTTCGACTTTCTGGGCCTCACCACGCTGACCATTCTCGACTGGGCCGAGCGCTATATCCGCCGTCTCGATCCGTCGAAGAAAGACTGGTCGCTCGGGCAAGTGCCGCTCGACGATCCGGCGTCGTTCTCGATTCTCAAGAAAGCGAATACGGTCGCCGTGTTCCAGCTGGAAAGCCGCGGCATGCAGGGCATGCTGAAAGACGCGCAGCCCGACCGCTTCGAGGACATCATCGCGCTCGTCGCGTTGTACCGTCCGGGCCCGATGGACCTGATCCCGAGCTTCTGCGCGCGTAAGCACGGCCGCGAAGTGGTGGAGTATCCGGACCCGCGCGTCGAACCTGTTCTGAAAGAGACCTACGGCATCATGGTCTACCAGGAGCAGGTGATGCAGATGGCGCAGATCATCGGCGGCTACTCGCTCGGCGGCGCGGACTTGCTGCGCCGCGCGATGGGTAAGAAGAAGGCCGAGGAAATGGCCCAGCACCGCGAGATTTTTGCGGAAGGCGCGGCCAAAAACGGCCTCGCGCGCGAGAAGTCGGACGAAATCTTCGACTTGATGGAGAAGTTCGCGGGCTACGGCTTCAACAAATCCCACGCGGCCGCGTATGCGCTGCTCGCCTATTACACCGCGTGGCTGAAGGCGCATCATCCGGCGGAATTCATGGCGGCGAATATGTCGCTCGCCATGGACGACACGGACAAGGTCAAGATTCTTTTCGAAGACTGCCTTGTCAACAAGATGGCCGTGCTGCCGCCGGACATCAATCTGTCGGCGTATCGCTTCGAGCCGGTCGCGGAAGCGGACGGCAAGCGTTCGAAAACCATCCGCTACGGCCTTGGCGCGATTAAGGGCAGCGGTCAGAATGCGATCGAAGAAATCCTGCGCGCGCGCGAAGAAGGTCCGTTCATCGACATCTTCGACTTCTGCAACCGGATCGACCGCCGCATCGTCAATCGCCGCACGGTTGAAGCGCTGATCCGCTCGGGCGCGTTCGACACCTTGCATCAGAACCGGGCTCAACTGATCGCGTCCGTTTCGCTCGCCATGGAAGCCGCCGAGCAGGCGAGCGCGAATGCGCTGCAAGCCGGCCTCTTCGATATGGGCGACGCGCCGTCGCAAGGTCACGAACTGCTCGACGAGCCGGAGTGGCCGGAAAAGAAAAAGCTGCAGGAAGAGAAGGCCGCGCTCGGCTTCTATCTGTCGGGCCATCTGTTCGACGCATACAAGGACGAAGTGCGCCGCTTCGTGCGCCAGAAAATCGGCGAACTGAAGGAAGGGCGCGACAAACTGGTCGCGGGCATCATCGCATCGCTGCGCACGCAGATGACCCAGCGCGGCAAGATGCTGATCGCGCTTCTTGACGACGGCACGGGTCAATGCGAGGTGACGGTCTTTAACGAAACCTTCGAAGCGAACAAGCAATTGTTCAAGGAAGACGAACTGCTCGTCGTGCAAGGCCAGGCGCGTAACGACGCGTTCACGGGCGGTATCCGCTTCACGGTCGAGACGGTCATGGATCTTGGCCGCGCGCGCTGCCGCTATGCGGAGGCCGTCAAGGTGCAAATGAACGGCAACGCGGATGCGCTGGCGTTGCGGCGCGTGCTCGAAGCGCATAGCGCGGGCAAGGACGAGCCGCAAGCCACGCCGGCGCCGGTGGCGTCATCGCGCGCGGGCAATGGCGGCGGGCGCAATGGCGGCTACGGTGGCTTCGGCGGCGATAGTGGCCGTCAGCGTCAGGCCGTGCAGATTCCTAACGGGCTCGCCGTTCAGGTGGTGTACCGCAGCGAGAACGCCGAAGGCGAAATGCGTCTTGGCGACGCATGGCGCGTGAAACCGACCGACGAACTGCTCGCCGACCTGCGCGGCCAGTTTGCGGGCAGCGCGATCGAGATCGTCTATTGAGGCGGGTGCAAGTGCGGGCGCGGCTGCGAGCGTGATTCCTCGCCAAGCCGCGCGAGTTTCAGAAAGCGGTAGTACACCGTTTCCGCGTTGAAGAGCGCGATCATGAAGCCGGCGCGGCCGTCGAGAAAACCTCGCCGCAGTACATAGGTTCGCACGAACGCCCAGGCGCCGCGGCCCAGCGCCTTGCCGAAACTGCCGCGTTGACCTGCCGCATGGCGCTGCTGCGCGCCGGCGCTCGAATACGCGTCGAGCTTGCGCAACACGCCCTCGAAATTTTCGTACGAGTAGTGCATCAGCTTGCCGGTGAGGCGTTGCGCCGGCGTGTCGAACACGAGACGTTCATGCACGAGGTCGTCGGAGAAACGCGCGGCGCCGCGTTTGAAAAGGCGCGGAATCCAGTCCGGATACCAGCCGCTGTGATGAATCCAGTGGCCGCAAAAACTCGACAGACGGTCTACCGCGTAGACGTCGGCGGCAGGCGCGGCGAGCGCCGCACGAATCGCGGCGGCGAGTTCGGGCGAGACGATTTCGTCGGCGTCGAGCGAGAGAATCCACGTGGTGGCGAGTGCGTCCACCGCGCGGTTTTTTTGCGGACCGAAGCCCGGCCAGTCGGTTTGCTCAATCACGCGGGCGCCGTGTGCGCGCGCGATGTCGGCGGTGCCGTCGGTGCTGCCGCCGTCGATCACCACGATCTGGTCGGCGAACGCCACGGATTGCAGGCATTCGGCCAGCCGCGCCGCCGCGTTTTTGGTGATGAGGGCAACGCCGAGGGTGGTTTCTTGCATACCTGAATGGCCTGATTGCGGAAAGGCGTGGAGGCGGAACGAGGAATGAACGGTGCTACACCGAGCAACGACTCGCGCAACGAGTCGCGCAAGTATACCCAGGCCGCCCGATCCTTCCCTGTTCACCAGATTTCGCACCGGATGCACACTGAACGTCGCGCCAAAACGTCAGCCGGGCGTCGACGTCAACCGTTTACAATGCAGCTTTTCGATCTTCGCGCAACGGGCAACGGCTTGCCGGCGCGAACTTCGTCCCGCATTCCCAGAGGATTCCTTGAGCGCGAAGCCAACTTTAAGCAAACCCATCGGTTCAGGTGAGGCGTCGTCGCCTTCCGTCGTCTTCCGGCGACTGTGGCCGTTCATCAAGCCGCTGCTTTGGGTCGTCATCGGGGCGATCGTGGCGATGGGCGTGAGCGCTGCCACCGACGCCGCCATTCCCGCGCTGCTCAAACCGCTGCTCGACAAAGGGTTCGGCGCGCACGCGAGCAACAAGGCCGCCTGGTTCGTGCCGGTCGCGGTGATCGGCCTCGCGCTGGTGCGCGGCGTGTCGCAATACGCGTCCGCCTATCTGCTTGCGTACGTGTCCAACAAGATTCTGCTGGAACTGCGCCTGAAGATGTTCAACCGCATGATCCATACGAGCGTCGCGTTTTTTCAGCGCGAAACCGCGAGTACCGTGATCAATGCGATCGTCTTCGAGGTCAACCAGATTCTCAACGTGCTGTTGAGCGTGATGGTGACGCTGGTGCGCGACTCGCTCACTGTGATCTTCCTGCTCGGCTATCTGTTCTATCTGAACTGGCGTTTGACGCTGATCGTCGCGGTGTTGCTGCCGGGCATCGGCTGGCTGGTCGGCAAGATCAACCGGCGTCTGCGGCGCCTGAACCGCGAGCATCAACTGCTGACCAACGAGCTGTCCTATATCGTCGAGGAAACGGTGGGCGGCTACAAGGTCGTCAAGGTGCACAACGGCGAGCAGTATGAGATCGACCGCTTTACGTCGATGAGCCGGCGCCTGCGCGGCTACGCCATGCGCATGACGGTTTCCGGCGGCCTGGCGCAGCCGCTGACGCAGTTTCTCGCGTCGATCGCGCTCGCCGTGGTGATCACGATCGCGGTGGTGCAGTCGTCGTCGGATCAGACCACCGTGGGCGGCTTTGTCGCCTTCGTCACGTCCATGCTGCTGATCATTTCGCCGCTCAAGCACCTCATGGACGTCAACCAGCCGCTGCAGCGCGGCATGACGGCGGCCGAGCTGATCTTCGGTCTCATCGACGAACCGGCGGAGCCGGCGGGCGGCGGCAAACCGCTCGAACGCGCGCGCGGCGAAGTGGAGTTTCGCAACGTCTCGTTCGTGTACGCCACTAATGCCACGCACAACCGCCATACGCTGGACCAGGTGTCGTTCAAGGTCGCGCCGGGCGAAATGGTCGCGCTCGCGGGCCCGTCGGGCAGCGGCAAGACCACACTTGTGAATCTGCTGCCGCGCTTTTTCGATCCGAGCGGCGGCGAGATTCTCGTGGACGGCGTGCCGCTCGCCGACTATGACCTGCACGCGCTGCGCAGCCAGATCGCGATGGTGAGCCAGGACGTCGTGCTTTTTAACGACACCGTGGCCAACAACGTCGCGTACGGCCAGACCGCCGAGCGCGACAAGGTCGAAGCCGCGTTGCGGGCGGCCAATCTGTGGGACACGGTCGAGGCCATGCCCAACGGCATCGACACGCTCGTGGGCGATAACGGCATGATGCTGTCGGGCGGCCAGCGGCAGCGTCTCGCGATTGCGCGCGCCATCTACAAGGACGCGCCCATTTTGATTCTCGACGAAGCCACGTCGGCGCTGGATTCGGAGTCCGAGCGCCATGTCCAGGCCGCGCTCGAAACGCTGATGAAGGGCCGCACGACGCTCGTCATCGCCCACCGTTTGTCGACCATCGAGCGCGCGAACCGGATTCTCGTGATGGAAGCAGGGCACATCGCCGAGAGCGGCAGCCATCGCGAACTGCTGACGCACAACGGGCTGTACGCGCATCTGCATCGCATTCAGTTTCAGCAGAACGCGGCCTGAGGTGGCGAGAAGCCGGGTCGTGGTTTGATCGGAAGGGGCGGCGCGGACCGCCCCGGCCGCTTGTGTTCCAGCCGCATCCGACACCAACTCCGGCATTCGGCATGTCCCGGCCTCGCCTCACAACACGACCCCTCGGTAACACAAGGCCGCGCTGGTCCGTCCCCGCTCCGCGACGCTCCCTTACAGATCCTTCACAACGGCCCGTTTAGTCGGTTTTGCCGGGCAGTGTTGTGTTTTCGACGCATTTTGTTTGCGCTTTTCCTACATTGACAGCATTCTGACGGCCGTCACCATTCCGCGCGACGGAAATTCCTCAATACATGCACCCCGACGACATCTCCAGCGAACCGCTCGTTTCCATCGCACTGGCGACATATAACGGCCGAACCTATCTGCCGGAGTTGCTGGCTTCGCTGGAGGCGCAAAGCTGGGCGAATCTCGAAGTGGTGGTTTCCGACGACGCTTCCACCGACGGCACGCCCGAGCTGCTCGCCGCCTACACCGGCCGCGTTCCGGTGCGGCTCGTGGCAAGCGGCGAGCGCGTGGGCATCGTGCGCAACTTCGAGCGCGCGCTCGCGGGCTGTCGTGGCGAGTACATCGCGCTCGCCGATCAGGACGACGTGTGGGCGCCGGAAAAGGTGACGGATCTGATGCGCGAGCTGCGGCAAGTCGAAGCGAGGCGGGGTCAAACCACATCCGCCCTGGCGTTCTGCGATATCGAACTGGTGGACGCGTCACTGTGCTGCCTGTCGAAGTCGCTCTTCGACATCACCGCGAAGTCGCGCCGCGCCGAGCGTCTGCGGGATTTTCTGCTGAGCAACCACGTGCCGGGCTGCGCGATGCTGGTGAATCGCGCGACGCTCGACCGCGCGTTGCCGTTTCCGGCGGGCATCGTCATGCATGACTGGTGGCTCGCGATGGTCGTCGCGTCGTTCGGCGAGATTCGTCACGTGGCCGCGCCGCATCTGAAATATCGGCAACACGAGCGCAACGCGGTCGGCGCGAGCGCGACCAACCAGCGGCCAACGAGCGCCGCGCGCGGCGAATGCGGCGCGGCCGCGGCCGAGCGGCGGGGCGCGAGCCGGCGCCGTCAGATCGACGGCATCGCCGATCAGATCCGCCTGTTCGCGCGCCGCTTCGGCGCGGAACTGCCGGCCGACGCCCGCGAAGACATGCACGCGTTTTCGCGCGGCATCGAAAATTGGCGCGGCGCAATCGAATTCGTCATGATCAGCCACACCGGCGAGACCTTCGTGCGCGCATTGAAGATGATGCGGCGGCTGCGCAAAAGCGTGCTCAGCTTCGGCGTGGACGGTCATTGCCCGTCATTCGGTCAGCGGCTGCGCCGTCGGCGTCGCGCGCCGCGCAGCGCTTCTTGAGACTTGCTGAGACTTTCTCAGGCTTTCCTTACCGGCGGTTCTTCCGCAACGCCCGCTTCAGCCACAGCCCCGGCGCATAAACCGCTGGACAGCTCGCATACAGAAACATGCGGATGCGCAGCCCCACCTTGACTTCGGCACTGCGCGCGAGCAATCCCGCGCGTTCGCCGAGGCTGCGGGCCTCGAACATCGCGTGAATGAACTGTTCGCGGGCGAGCTTGGGCGCCATCGCCGCGCGCATCCGTTCGCCGACGCCGGCAATCTCCGCGTCGCGCTGCAATTGCGCGAGTTCCACGAGTCCGTAACGGTTGCTTTGCCGCATGCGGGCGATGAGTTCATCGACCGATGCATAACGGCGCTTGCGCGACAGGCCGCCGCGCCGGTAGCGCACGAGCGGCTCGCGCAGGCTCGCCGCGCCGCCTGAGAGAATCGCGCGCAGCACCATGATCTGATCTTCGGCGGCGGCGCCCGGCAGCATCGGCCCGAAGCGCTCGACAAGCCGCCGCGACCACGTATGCGCCGCGCCGACCAGCCACGGGCGCGTGTTCAGCCAGTCGTCGAAGCTGCGATAGCGGTCCAGTTCGGTCGGGCTCACGCGTTCGTGGATTTCACCGGCTTCGTCCATGTCGGCGAGATCCGTGGCGATCAGGTCCGGCTGCCGGTCGCGCGCGAGCCAGAAATCGACCACGCGCTCACAGCGGGTCGGCAGCGAAATATCGTCGCCGGCGGCAACGAACAGCAGCTCGCCGTTCGCCATCTGCGCGAGTTGTGACAGGTGGGCGCTGATGCCCTGATTGGCCGCGTTGCGGCGCACGATCACGCGATGCGGGCCGTCGTAGCCCTGGACGGCTTTTTCAATGGCGGCGAAGGTGGCGTCGCGGGAGGCGTCGTCGGAAATGATGATTTCGAGCGGCTGATAGGTCTGCGCGAGCGCGCCGTGCACGGCGTCGGCGATCTGCTGCTGCTGGTTGTATGCGATCAGCAGAATCGACACCAGCGGGCGTTCCGCGGCCGGCGCTGCAAAGGAAGAGGGGGACGACGGGCTGGCGGTCATGAAGTCGGCAAAGGTGCGGTTGGGCTCGATTCTAATCGGTGACAGGACAACCGCGACGAAACGGCAACGCATCGGCAACGCATCGCAACACAACGGTGGCGCATCGGTGGTGCATCGGTGGCGTAGCGGCGTCCCGCGGATCGCCCACACGCATCCTTTACAATTGCCGCTGCCCCGAAAACTGGCGCGCGCGACGCTTTTTGCCGCCGCTGCGCCTCACCGAGACCCGATCCTTGTCCGAGCCGATTCACCCAACCCTCACCGACATCGCGCTGACCGCGCAGGCGCTGAAAAACAGTGGCGGCGCCGAACGCTACACGCGCGACGTGATCGCCGGTTTGCATCGGATGGGCGTGCGGCCCACGCTTTATGCACGCGAAATCGACCGCGCGCTGCCCGAGGCCGCCTGGGTCGACGCGAGGCCGCTGAGCGTGCGCTGGGCGCCGCGCAAGCTGCGCAATCTCGCATTCGACTGGCGTCTGAAGCAGCGCCTGAAACGCCGCCGTCCCGCGTGCGTTTTTTCGATCAATCACTCGACGCATGCCGACGTCGCGTTGTGCGGGGGCACGCATCCGGGCTCGCTGGAAGCGGCGGGCCGCGCGGCGCGCCGCAGCGACGTATGGCAGATCGAGCTGGAGCGGCGCGTCTACACGCAGGCGCGTTCGATCGTCGCGCATTCGCAATTGATGAGCCGCGAGTTGCAGCGTTTTTACGGCGTGCTGGCCGAGCGCATCGACGTGATTTATCCGCCGGTCGACACGGAACGCTTCCAGCCGCTCTCCGAGGACGCGCGCGTGGCCGTGCGCCGGCACTTTCACCTGCCCGAAGACCGCGTGATTTTCGTGTTTTCGTCGACCAGCCATGAACGCAAAGGCTATCCGCTGCTGGAGGCCTTCTTCTCGCAGACCACGCTGCCGGTGTGTCTCGCGGTCGCTGGCCGGCCGGTGCCGAAAACCAGCGACACGATTCGCTACGTCGGTTACTGCAACGAGATCGGGAAGCTCTTCGCGGCGGCGGATTTCACCGTGGTCGCGTCGGCGTACGAGCCGTTCGGGCTCGTCGGCGTGGAATCGGTCATGTGCGGCACGCCGCTTGTGATCGCCGACAACGTCGGCTCGGCGGAAACCGTGACGGGCGCCGCGAAGATCGAGTTCTCGCGGCAGTCGGCGGGAAGTTTCGAGCGCGCCATTCAGGAAGCGGTCGAGCGGGTGCGGCAAGGCCGCGCGAGGATTGCCGATCCGCTGGCGAATCTCGTCTACGACCCGGGCGTCGATGCCCACGTCGCCGCGCTTTACGCGCTATTCATGCGCAGCGGCACGCGCTCCGTCTGACGTGCCGGGCGCCAAGGCTTCGGCCTCGCGCAATTCGCGCTTGCGCGCGTCGATCACGGCGAGAAAGGTCGCACTCAGCAGCGCGAGCAGCACGGTCACCATGATTGGCACGAGCACGTCGATGGTCAGCCCGAAGATCACCGTGCTCGACGCTACCGCCAGCCCCGCATAGGAGGCGGCGCGAATCGCCGCATCGGCCGAGCGCCGGTGGCGCCAGAAGTACACCGAGCTTCCATAGTAGAAAAGCAGCAGGCACGCCACGCCGACCGCGCCCATTTCGGCGAGCGTCGAGAAAAAGTCGCTATGCGCGCGCTCGTTGACGATCTCGCTTTTCACTTCGCCGTGTTTGGCCATCGTGCCGAGTTCGTTCGCGAGGTGGCCTTTGCCGACACCGTAAATCGGATGATGCGTAAAGATCATGCGCGAAGCGTCCCACAACTGTAAGCGCAAGCCCACGGAGGTGTAGTCCTTGCCTTGGTGCAGCATCGAGAAATCGGTGGTTACCTGGCTTATACGTTTCTGAATACGTTCCGTGGAAAGCAGCGCGCCGCCCGCAATCACGATCGCGAGCGTGGCGACGAGGAGTCGCTTGCGATGCGCGAACCATTGATACTGCATGCCGAGCAGCACCACGAACACGGGCAGCGCCAGCCAGCCTCCGCGCGTGCCCGACAGATACGACGCGTAGCCGCCCGCTGCCAGCGCGACGAGGCGCGCGCCGGCGACGAGCCAGTCGCGTGGACCATCCCAGCCAAGCGTGAACACCGACAAAAACGCCAGCAGCAAAGCCGTATCGCCAAATGGAATGGCATTCGTGTAGGAATTATTCAGACGATTCGCATCGGTCCAGCCGCCGACGGGCTGGTCGATCACCGCCCAGATGCCCACGGCAAGCGCGCCGGCCGCACAGCCCCAGCCAATTATCCGAAGCTGCCGTGAGGGCAACTGCCGCAACAGCAGAAAGATGGGCAGCGCTAGCACGAAGCGCGACAGCGCGTCGAATTGACGAGGCAGCCAGTAGCCGAACAGCAGTTGCTGAATGCCGATGCCGACGATAAACGCCAGCATCCCGGCAGTGAACCACGGGTAACTGCGCAAGCCCGAAAAATAGCCCGGCACACGTCGGTTCGCGACGGCAGCGCCCAGCGCCAGAGCGAGAATTGCGAAGAAACAATAACCGGTGCCGCCGCGCCACACGAGATTGACCGCGGGCGCCAGAAACAGCAGAGCGGTGGTGAGCCAGAGCAGACTGGGTGCAAAAATCATAGGGCGACAAGTTGTATTAACACTACCGTTCCGGATGGAACTGCGAAGGGCCGGTTCCATCATTGCGTTGTTTTTAAGACGGCAGGGCGATCGGAATTATAACCGTGCGCCGCCTTGCAAAATGCTTGCTGGCACACTCGGTAAGAACCTCGTGTTGGGCCGCGTCTGCACCTGGCCGCCGCTTGCGCGAACGCGCGCGGCGCAACGCCGCCTAAAGTCCCTTATCGCCGCATTTGCCGGGCGGACGGGCGCGGACGGTACAATCCCCGCCAAACTCATGGCCGGCGCGCGGACAGAACCGCGCCCGCACCCAGCCCAACGGACCGACTCGATGTTCTCAATCATCATCCCGACCTGGAACAATCTGCCTTACCTGCGCCTCGTGATCGAAAGCTTGCGGCGCCATTCGACGCACTCGCATCAGATCATCGTGCACGTCAACGACGGCTCGGACGGTACCTTGGCCTGGGTCCGCGACGAGGGGCTCGAACACACGGCGTCGCCGGGCAATATCGGCATCTGTCACGCGGTGAATATCGCGGCGGCGCGCGCCACGCGCGACTACATCGTCTACATGAACGACGACATGTACTGCTGCCCCGGCTGGGACGACGCGCTTGTGAAACGCCTCGCGCAGATGCCGGCGGACAACCTGTTCATGCTGTCAGGCACGATGATCGAACCGGTCGACTCCGGCAATCCCTGCGTGGTCGTGCAGAACTACGGCCGCGACGTCGAGAATTTCCGGGCCGACGAACTGGTTGCCGCGACGCCGAAGCTCGTGCGCGCCGACTGGCGCGGCGCCACGTGGCCGCCCACGCTCGTGCATCGCGACTGGTGGCACAAGGTGGGCGGCTATAGCAGTGAGCTGAGCCCCGGCATGAGCAGCGACAACGATTTTTCGATGAAGCTCTGGGACGCCGGCTGCCGCGTGTTCCTCGGCGTCGGCGACAGTCTCGTTTATCACTTCCAGCAAAAGAGCACGGGCAAGATCGTGAAAAACGACGGCCGCCGTCAGTTCCTCAACAAATGGGGCATGACGCAAGCCACCTTCGACCGCTACTTCCTGCGGCGCGGCACGGCGGTGGTGGGTGGCCCCGCGGTGAGCGATCCCGAGCGCACCGGCGCTCTGCGGCGCGCGCTGCTCAAATCGCGTATCAAGCGGGCGCTGGGCTGAGGCGGCTAGACCGTCTGCGCCGATGCGCGAGTGCCGACTCGCAACGTCTCGCGCGTCCGCGCGCGTCAAACCCCGCCTGTGACCAGTGGCAGCACCGTCAAATCTGGATGCGTGCCCTCGACGATGCTGCGGCCCACATGCACGCCTTCGTACAGCGCGTCGTCTCTCGTCGCGAAACTTTCCTCGCCGTCCGCGTGGAAGGGCACCACATGCCCGGGAATCGACGGGTCGGCGCCCGGATGACAGACGTAGCCCACGTACGTGTAGCGCATATCCGCCGCGCTTGGCGCATGTGCGTCGTCTGATGCGTTTATTTGCGTGGGCGCTACGTGAATCTCGAAGCCCTCGTATTCGACCATTTGCCAGGGTGCGGTTTCGTCGGCCATAGCCGCCTCCGTCTTCGTCGCGTATATCGAAAAGTCTAGGTGATTTCATCGGGTATCGCGCTCGCACGCGGATACGGCAAAACCACTACGCTTGCCATCCAATGTTCCGACAAGCGCTAGCGGACATCGGCCAATCGGCATAGGCCGTCGCGCGGTTCGCGCTGTCATATAAAATGACGCGCTTTGCCCGTTAGACACCTCGCCCATGTGGTTCAAAAACCTACAGCTTCACCGTCTTCCCGCCCCGTGGTCCGTCACCGCGGAACAAATGGAAAAGTGGCTTGCGCCGCACGCCTTCGCACCTGGCAATACGATCGAGATGAAAAGCCACGGCTGGGCGTCGCCGCGCGATAACGATTCGCTCGTCTACGCGCTGAACGGCCAGATGCTGCTCACGTTTCGCGCGGAAAAGAAGCTGCTGCCGGCATCGGTCGTCACGCAGGTGACGAAGGCGCGCGCCGCCGACCTGGAAGAGCAGCAGGGTTTCAAACCCGGCCGCAAGCAGATGCGCGAACTCAAGGAGCAGGTCACCGACGAACTGCTGCCGCGCGCCTTCAGCATTCGCCGCGATACGCGCGTGTGGATCGACTGCCGCCACGGTTGGCTCGTGATCGACGCGGGCTCGCAAGCGGTTGCCGACGAAGTGCGCGGCCTGCTGGTGAAGTCGATCGATCAGTTGCCGCTCGGCACGGTGCGCGTCACGCAATCGCCGGTCGCGGCCATGACCGATTGGCTGCTTTCCGGGGAAGGGCCCGCCGGTTTCACCGTCGATCAGGACACGGAACTGCGCTCGCCGACGGAAGGCAACGCGACGGTGCGTTACGTCGGACATGCTTTGGATGCCGAAGATATGCGCCGTCATATCGAGGGCGGCAAGCAATGCATGCGGCTCGCCATGACGTGGAACGACCGCGTGTCGTTCGTGCTCACGCCTTCGTTGACGATCAAGCGCATCGCGCCGCTCGACGTGCTGAAAGAAGCCAGCGATCCGAGCGCGCAGAACGACGACGAACGCTTCGACTCCGACGTCACGCTGATGACCGCGGAACTCGACCGCATGCTGGGCGATCTGCTCGATGCATTGGGCGGCGAACAGTCCGACGCGATGCCGCAAGCGGCAGCGGCTTGAACGTGCCCAACTGCGGCGTCTTCGCGAAAAGCGGTTAGTGCGTCAATGACTTGCGGAGATTGCGGGATAGTTATGCACAGATTTATGAACGGATTCTGTGGGTAACTTTCCCGCCGCCAGGCGACCAGACTATATGGCTACTCCCCGCGATACGCCCGCTCCAACTCCGCAAGATCGAGTTTCACCATCTTCATCATGGCCTGCATCACGCGGCTCGCTTTCGCGCTGTCGGGATCGCGCAGCATCGTCATGAGCGCATCGGGCGCGATCTGCCACGACACGCCGAACCGGTCCTGCAGCCAGCCGCATTGCCACGGCGTGCCGCCGTCGCAGAGCTTCGCCCAATAGCTGTCGATTTCTTCCTGCGAACGGCAATGCACGAAGAGCGAGATCGCCGGAGTGAACGGATATTGCGGGCCACCGTTGAGCGCCATGAATTCCTGGCCTTCGATTTCGAACGTGATAGCCAGCACGTCGCCCTTCGGGCCGGGGCCCGCGTCGGCGTAATGCAGCGTGGTGGCAATCCGCGAATCGGAAAACACGGACGTATAGAAGCGTGCCGCTTCTTCCGCATCGCCGTCGAACCACAGGCACGGCGCAATCTTTTGCATGACGATCTCCTCCGTTTTTCGCGGACGGCCAGCGTTACTTCATCGCGGCCATGGCTTGCTGGATCTGCTCGACGCTCAGATCGCGCTTGTGCGTGGCCAATGACCAGCTATGGCCGAACGGGTCCTTCAACTGGCCGTAGCGGTCGCCCCAGAACATATCGGCGACAGGCATCTTGACGGTCGCGCCGGCCTTCACGGCCTGCTCGAAACTGGCGTCGACATCTTCGACGTAGTGATGGATCGTCACCGGCGTGCCTTGCAGGTGATTCGGGCCGAACACCTGGTGATCGGGCCATTCGTCGGTGAGCATCAGCATCGAATCGCCGATTTTCAGGCACGCGTGCATGATCTTGCCGCCGGGCCCAGGCAGGCGGAATTGTTCGACGGCGTTGAAGGCTTTCGTATAGAACGCGATGGCTTCCGCGGCGTTCACGCAGATCAGGTACGGCGTGAGCGAGTGCATCCCGTCCGGGATCGGTTTGACAGCGGGGCTCGTCATGACGGCGACTCCTTGAAGTAACAGGTTCGTGGATAGAAGGTCCGGCTGTTTCAGCCGGGCCTTCAACGTTACGACGAGTACGTGGCCGCCGGATCGACACTCCGAAAAAAATATTTTCGAGCCCGCGCGCGCCTGCTGTTGGCGCTCAGCCCGCGGGATTGTCTTCGTCGGCGGGGGCGGCGGGCGTGGAACCCGGCGACGGCGCCGCCGCGCCGGCCGTGGCGCCCAGAATGCTGATCTGGAAAGTCGGCGTGCCCGCAAGGGATTGCAGCGTCGCGTCTTCGGGAATGTGCTCGAAGAGCGGCAGAATCACCGAGCCGCCGATCACCGCGCGCCGGCTGTTGTCGGCCGGGCGCAGCCCCCACACATCCTGATAGACGACCGGCACCGCGACGCCGTTGCGCGTCGTATTGCCGATGTAAAGCATCACATGTCCGCCGATGTAGATCAGCGTGCGCAGCGGCTCGCCGTGCTGAGCCAGATAGTCGAGCCGTTGCGGGGGCGTGGAGCCGGACAGATCGATCATGCGCCCGGCGTTCATCTGCGTGGACGAATGGCGCGGCAGCCATACGCCGAAAGCCGCGAAGATGCTCTGCAACTCCGACGAACAGTCGTTGTACAAGCCGCTGTTGCCCCAGCCGTAAGGCCGGCCGATCAGCATTTTCATCAGCATCGCGAGATGGCGCGGTGTGGCGGCGAGCGGCATCGGCGCGATTTGCGCGTCGCCGAGTTCGGCTGGGCGGACGAGCGCCTGACCTTCCGCATCGCGTGCGGGTACGAGGACTTCGCGCGGCGTAGAGGCGTCGGCCGCCACGCCGGGGTCGCTTGCGTTGGCTTGGGCGTTGGCGTTTGCGTTTGCGTTTGCGTGCGCCGCGTGCGTGGCGTTGGCAGCGTGCGCCGCCGTGCCCGCCACCGCCGATCCCCCCGACACCAGCGGCAGCAACGTCCCCGCCGGCGCGTCGAAGCGAAACACGCCGCGGCTGTCGCGCACCGGCGCCGAGGCCACGATCACCGCGCCGAGCGACTTCGCGCTCGCGGCTCGCCATGTATCGACAAAACGCTCGCTCGCCATGCCGACGCCGTCGCTGCGCACCCAGCCCTGCACATCCGGCGTCTGCACGTAACGCCACGCGCCGTCCGCGCTCTCGCCCAGCACATACAGCGGCGTGCCGGGGCGCGCGGCCGAGATCTGCAGGTTGTCGAACGGATAGCCCTCGCCGGCGAGACGGTGGTCGTAGAACGACGGGTCGATGGTCGGCAGTTCGCGCACCATCAGATTGGTCGTGGCAATCGCGCGTCGCGCCGGCTGATAGACGGGCGCCACGGTAAATTGCGCGACGTTCATGTTGCGCGCGATGGCGTCGATCCACGCCTTGTCGTGCGGACGGAAATTCTCGCCATAACCGACGGCCGCGCCGCTCTTGTCAGAATTGTCGAACCGCGCGATGCGCCGCTGTTGCAGCGCGGCGATGTCCGCGCCTTGCTGACGATAGACGCGCGTCTGCACATACGCGGAATTCCATGGCGAGGGCGCGCTCGCGCCGGTGCCGAAGTAACGCGCGTACAGCGCGGTGAAGTGCGCCTGCTGGTCGGCGGGATTCAGGAACGGCCGGTCATAGCCGGGGCTGTCGGGTTTCAGCCAGTGATCGACGTTCTGGTCATAGGCGCCGAGCGGAAAGAGCGCGATCGTGTCGGCGGCCGCGCGCGCGCCGTGTGTCTGCGACAGGCTGCTGCACGCGGCGAGCGCCGCGCAGGCCGCGAACAGAGCGCAGAGCGCCGAGGCGCGCCATGCGGTGGGCCACGCGCGGGCAAAGCGGGAAGGGACGGCTACAGGCATGAGTTCGGCAAAGAAAGTCCAAGGCCACGATGATACGGCGTCGCACGGAAATGGGCAGCACGCGTCGCGCGCTGCATTAAACTTGAGCGATTCGCCACGCCCATGCTTCGAGCATTTTTAAACCGACTACGAAGGAGCACGACATGCAAACGAGCGCACGCAATCAATTCGCCGGCGAAGTGGTTCAGGTCAAGCCGGGCGCCGTCAACGACGAGGTCACGCTGCGCACGGCGGACGGCCTCGAGATCGTCGCGATCATCACGCACGGCAGCGCCACGACACTCGGCCTTGCGGCGAGCAAGAAGGCCTTTGCGCTGGTCAAGGCTTCGTCGATCATCGTGATGCTCGACGTATCGAAGAACCAGGTGTCGGCGCGCAACTGCATCGCGGGCACGGTGTCGGCGGTCACGAAAGGCGCGGTGAATTCCGAAGTCGTGATCGGCGCGGGCAGCGCGCAGATCGCGGCCATCGTGACCAACGAAAGCGCCGAGCGTCTGGGTCTCGCAGCAGGCAAGGCGGCCACGGCGATCTTCAAGGCGTCGAGCGTGATCGTCGGCGTGGAGTGATGGTCGCGCTACAGGCGCGTCCTAGGCGCGTCTTAGCGGCGGCGCCAGGCTGAAGCGGACAACCGCTTGCTTTACACTGGCCACTTTGTCGCTCCACTTTCCGCTTTCATCACGGACCCCTCATGTTCGAAGTTTCCTCCGCCTCGCATTTGCCCAAGGGCGCGCATTACGAAGAACTCGTCGCGCAAGCCCGCGCGCTTCTCGCCGACGAAACCGACTGGATCGCCAACGCGGCGAATTTCTCGTCGTTCGTTTTTCATTCGCTGAGCGATCTGAACTGGGCCGGCTTCTACTTTCACGACGGCCACGAACTCGTGGTCGGGCCTTTCCAGGGCAAACCGGCGTGCGTGCGGATCGCGCTCGGCAAAGGCGTGTGCGGCACGGCGGCGCAAACGCGTCAGACCCAGGTCGTGCGCGACGTGCACGAGTTTCCCGGTCATATCGCGTGCGATTCGGCGTCGCAATCCGAAATCGTGGTGCCGCTCGTCGCGCCCGACGGCACGCTGATCGGCGTGTGGGATGTCGATAGCCCGATCCCCGCGCGCTTCGACGAAGAAGACGCGAAGGGCATGGAAGCGCTGTGCGCGGTGTTCATCGAAGCAGCGCTGCCGCGCGCGCCGCTGTAGTCGCCCACCCAATCGCCGGCACAGTCGCCGACAACTCCGAAAAACAAGGCCGGCGCGATGCAAGATCCTGCCTCTGCCGCGATGCCGCCGCGCGACGCCGTTCTCGCGGCGGCGCCCTTCGGCATGTTCGTTTGCGACGGCAACGGCACGTTCGAGTCCGTCAATGCCGCGCTCGAAAAACTCACGGGATTGACGGCCGAAGAAATGATCGGCCGGCGCAGCTTCGAGTCGCTGCACGATCCGGCCGAGCTGGCGAAACGCCGCGCCGAATGGCCGGCATTGGCGGCGATAGGCGCTCGCTACGAGGGCGAATGGACTTATCTGCGACGCAGCGGCACGCCGCTGCGCGTGCTGCTGGCGCTGTCGCCGCTGCCGGCGTTGTTGGCGTTACCCACCGCATCCGGGCATCGCGCGAGCGCGGCGCGTTACGTCGGCACGGTCGTGGACATGACGCGTTATGCGCAATCCGAAGCGCGCCTCTGGTATGTCTCGCATCATGACGGCGTGACGCGTCTGCCGAATCAGACGCTTTTCACCGAACGTCTGGAACTCACCATCGCGCGCTGCCAGCGCAATCGCAGCGCATTTACCGTGCTGATCGCCGAACTCGATCACTTGCGCAAACTGCGCGACGCGCTCGGCCTGAACGCGGCCGAGCTGGTGTTGCAGATTGTCGGCGAGCGGCTGCGCGGCCTGTTTCCGAACGACGGCACGATCGCGTCGATCGGCGGCGCGCAGTTCGCGTTGCTGATCAACGAAACCGGCTCCGCAGCCGATGCATTCGCCGCCGAGGCGCTCGGCCGCATCGCCGAATCGATCGACTACGCGGGCACGGCGCTGAACATCACCGCGAGCATCGGCATCGTCGCGTATCCCGACGACGGCGGCGACACGCCCACGCTGATGCGCCGTGCGGGCGTGGCGCTTTCGGCGGCCGCGGCGGTGAGCGGCAATGCGGTGCGGCGTTTTTCGACCGCGCTCGAAGGACAGGCGGCGCGCCGCTTCCAGATCGAGACGATGCTGCGCGAAGCGCTGGAGCGTCAGCAGTTGCATCTCGTGTATCAGCCGCAGGTGACGCTCGCGAATGGGCGCATTGCGCAAGTGGAAACGCTGCTGCGCTGGAATCATCCGCTGCGCGGCATGATCAGTCCGGCGGAGTTCGTGCCGGTCGCCGAGGAATCGGGGCTGATCGAACAGATCGGCGAGTGGGTGATTCGCACCGCGTGCCGCGAGGCGGGCAAACTGTTGCGGCTCGCAGGCAGCCTGCCGCGCGTCGCGATCAATGTGTCGCCACAGCAGTTCCAGCGGCCCGATCTGTTCGAGACGATCCGCGAGGCGCTTGAGCATGCCGCGCTCGATCCGTCCTACCTCGAAGTGGAAATTACCGAAGGCGTGCTGCTAGGCGACACCGAACAGGCGCTGCAAACGCTGCACGCGCTGCGCGAACTAGGCGTGGAAGTGGCCGTCGACGACTTTGGCACCGGCTATTCGAGCCTCGCGTATCTGACGCGTTTTCCGTTGAACCGGCTGAAGATCGACCGCTCGTTCGTGACGCGCATGGGGAGCGATCCGCAGTGCATGGCGCTGGTCGGCGCGATCATCGCGATGGCGCATGCGCTGAAGCTGCGCGTGACCGCCGAGGGCGTCGAAACGCCGGAACAGGCCGCGCAACTGCTGGCGCTCGGCTGCGACGAGGCGCAGGGGTTCTGGTTTTCGCGGCCGGTGACGGCCTCGGGGCTGCGCAATCTGTTGGGGCCGTTGAGTCAGGTGTGAGCCTACATCAGCACAATGTCGTATTGCTCCTGACTCAAATTCGATTCCACCTGCAACGACACCGGCTTGCCAATGAAGTCGATCAGCATCGCCAGATGCTGCGACTCTTCTTCCAGAAACAGATCGATCACCTGCTGCGACGCGACCACGCGAAACTCGCGCGGATTGAACTGCCGCGACTCGCGCAGAATTTCGCGCAGCACGTCGTAGCACACGGTACGGGGCGTCTTCACTTGTCCCTTGCCCTGGCAAACCGGGCACGGCTCGCACAACACATGCGCAAGCGATTCGCGCGTGCGTTTGCGCGTCATTTCCACGAGCCCGAGTTGCGAGAAACCATTCACGGTCACGCGCGTGCGGTCGCGCGAGAGCGCCTTCTTCAATTCGCCGAGCACCTGGTCGCGATGCTCGGCGTTTTCCATATCGATGAAGTCGATGATGATCACGCCGCCCAGATTCCGCAGCCGCAGTTGACGCGCAATGGTGTGCGCCGCTTCGAGGTTCGTCTTGAAGATGGTGTCGTCGAAATTGCGCGCGCCGACGTAGCCGCCCGTATTCACGTCGATGGTGGTCATCGCTTCGGTCTGGTCGATCACGAGATAGCCGCCCGACTTGAGATCGACGCGCCGCGACAGCGCGCGCTGAATCTCCGACTCGATGTTGTACAGATCGAAAAGCGGCCGCTCGCCCGTGTAGTGATGCAATTTCGCCGAGACGGCCGGCGTGAATTCGGCCGCGAAATCGGCGAGCATCTGATAGGTCTCGCGCGAGTCGACCTGAATGCGCGACGTTTCGTCGTTGACGAAATCGCGCAGCACGCGTTGCGCGAGATTCAGATCCTGATACAGCAGGCTCGTGGGCGGCATGCGCTGGCCTTGCGACAGAATTGTTGCCCACGTCTTGCGCAGATAGGCGACGTCGGCGGCCAGTTCCTCGCTCGTTGCATCTTCGGCAATGGTGCGCACGATGTAGCCGCCTTTTTCATCGGCGGGCAGCACGGCGGTCAGACGCGCGCGCACCGCTTCGCGTTCGGCTTCGCTTTCGATTTTCTGCGAAATGCCGATATGCGGTTCCTGCGGCAGATACACGAGCGTGCGCCCGGCAATGCTCACTTGCGTGGACAGCCGCGCGCCCTTGGTGCCGATCGGATCTTTCACGACCTGCACCATCAGCGTCTGACCTTCGAACACGATTTTTTCGATCGGCTGATGCGGCGTTTGATGCTGCGGCTCGCCGGCAAGGCGCGGGTGCCAGATGTCGGCTACGTGCAAAAACGCGGCGCGTTCGAGACCGATGTCGATAAACGCCGACTGCATGCCCGGCAGCACGCGCACGACCTTGCCGAGATACACATTGCCGACGCGCCCGCGCGACAGCGTTCTTTCGACGTGAAGTTCCTGGACGGCGCCTTGCTGGACGAGCGCGACGCGCGTTTCCTGCGGCGTGACATTGATCAGGATTTCTTCATTCATGGTGTTGTTCTAGAAGTCGATGCGCGCTGCACGCAGGAGAGCCGCGGTTTCAAAAAGCGGCAAACCCATGATACCTGAATAGGACCCGTCGATATGTTCGATAAACTCCGCGGCGCGCCCCTGCACGCCGTAGGCGCCTGCCTTGCCGAGCGGCTCGCCGCTCGCGGCATAGCGGCGGATCGCGTCTGCGTGCAGCGCAGCAAAGCGCACCTTCGACACGGACAGCGCGGCCGGCAATAACTCGCCGTTCGCATCGACCACGGCAACGGCGGTCAGCACTTCGTGCGCGCGGCCCGCGAGCCGCGTGAGCATCGCGACGGCGTCGTCGGCGTCGAGCGGCTTGCCGAGAATCGCGTCGTCGACGGTGACGGTTGTATCCGCAACCAGAATCGGCCGCGCAATATGATCGCCGGCGACGAGGCGTGCGCGCGCCGCGCGCGCTTTGGCCACGCAGACGCGTTGCACATAGTCGCGCGCGCGCTCGCCGGGCAATTCGGCTTCGAGCGCTTCGGCGTCTTCATCGGGGCGCGGCAACAGCAGTTCGAAGCGCGCGCCGATCTGTTGCAACAACTCCTGACGGCGTGGACTTTGCGACGCCAGATAGACGAACGGATGCAGCGAGGCGGCGGACGTGGACATGAAGAGGTCTCGTTGAAACGGATGGCATGAGCGCGCGGCGAACCGGCGAGGCGTCGGGCGGCGCGTCAGGAATCGCGCGCAAAAGCAGTCTGGACGACGAGTCGAACGCGCGCCACGAAAGCGCGGCAAGAAAGCGCCCGGCGCTGAGCGCGCCGTGCCTCCGCCCGCGCTCGCTCACGCGCGATGATACGGATGATTCTGCGTAATGGTCCACGCGCGGTAAAGCTGTTCGGCCAGCAGCACGCGCACCATGGCGTGCGGCAAGGTGAGGCTCGACACGCGCAGCAGCATGTCGGCGCGCGCCTTCAGTTCGGGATCGAGACCGTCGGCGCCGCCAATCAGAAACGCGACGTCGCGGCTGTCCTGCTGCCAGCCGGGCAGGGCACCGGCAAGCTGCATCGTGGTCCAGTCCTTGCCGCGTTCGTCGAGCGCGACGATGCGCGCGTTCTTCGGCAACGCGGCTTCGATTTTCAGACGCTCGGCGGCCATCACGCTTTCCGCCGGACGGCCCGACGAACGTTGTTCCGGCTTGATCTCGCGCAACTCGATGCGCAGCTCGGGCGGCATGCGCTTCGCGTATTCGTCGAAGCCCGTCGCGATCCAGTCGGGCATCTTGTGACCGACGGCGAGAATATGCAGTTTCATGGACGCTTCTACCGATCCGCTCGCGAACTTCTAACGCGCAACGCCGCTCACTTGCGGCGCGCGGCCGTCTTGCGCGCCGGCTTCTTGGCGGCGGGCGCGTCTTCGTCCTCGTCTTCCTCGTCGGGTTCGCTCGAACGGGCGCCGCCGAACGGATCGGGCGTGGACAGCTTCAGGCGCACCGGCTTGTCGCCCCAGATTTCCTCGAGGTTGTAGTACTGGCGCAGCGCCGGTTGCAAGATATGGACGATCGCGTCGCCGCAATCCACCAGCACCCATTCGCCGATGTCCTCGCCCTCGGTGCTGACGATGTCGCCGCCGGCTTCCTTCACGCCTTCGCGCACGCTGGAGGCCAGCGCCTTGGTTTGCCGGTTCGACGTGCCGCTCGCGACGATCACGCGATCGAACAGCGCGGTCAGGTGGCTGGTGTTGAAAACCTTGATGTCTTGCGCCTTGACGTCTTCGAGAGCGTCGACGATCACGCGTTGCAGTTTGCGAATATCCATGGGGTTACCGGTGGTACAGATGATGTTGAAGAATGTAGTCCCACACCGCGGTGGGGACATGGCTTGCGGCCTGATCCTGAAGTTCGCCACCCACGTGGGCGAGCCGCTGGCTCACCTGTTCGCGCAGATGCGCGCGAATGTCGGTGGCCGAGACGTTGAACGCGAGCGTGGTGTCGATCAGCAAGTGGCCGCACGGCGTGGCTTGCAGAACGTCCGCGCCGGCGCGGCGCGCGTCGATTTCCCGCGCGAGTTCGGCCGGAATCGACGCGAGATCGAAACCGGGCCGCGTGGCCGCGCAGATGTGCGCGAAGTCGAACAGGCGCCGCCAGTCGCGCCATGTGTCGAGATGCACCAGCTGATCCGCGCCGATCAGCAATGCAATGGAAGCGTCGTTGCCTTCGCGTTCGCGCCAGCGCTGCAGCGTATCGACAGTGTACGTCGGACCTTCGTGGTGGATTTCGTCGGTCGCGACGCGCACCGTGACGCCCGGCAGCTTCAGTTCGCTCGCCGCCGCGCGCGTCATGGCGAGACGATGCACGGCCGGCGACACGTCGGCTTTCTGCCAGGGCTGGCCGGCCGGCAGCAGCACCAGTTCGGTCAGGTGCAGCACGTGGGCGAAACGCCGCGCGAGCGCGAGGTGGCCGTCGTGGATCGGGTCGAAAGTGCCGCCGAGCAAACCGATCCGGCGAGGCAGCGCAACGGGATGAGCGTTCGGCTTCAGGTGAAGTTCCTTTGTCGTCGCCACGTGTGCGGCGGTGCGGCCCTGACGGCTGTCACGGCCCGTCACACCCACTCGCGCGGCACGAGAAAATCGCTATAGAGGCGCGCTTCCGGCGTGCCCGGTTCGGGATGCCAGTCATAGCGCCAGTTCACCACAGGCGGCATCGACATCAGGATCGATTCGGTGCGTCCGCCGCTCTGCAGCCCAAACAGTGTGCCACGGTCGAAGACGAGATTGAACTCGACGTAGCGCCCGCGCCGGTACGCCTGGAAATCGCGCTCGGCCTGGCCGTACGGAATGTTGCGGCGCTTTTCGATGATCGGCAGGTACGCTTTGAGGAATCCCTCGCCCACGCTTTTCAGCATCGCGAACGATTGATCGAAGCCCGGCGCCGAGAAATCGTCGAAAAAAATCCCGCCGATGCCGCGCGGCTCGTTCCTGTGCTTCAGGAAAAAATACTCGTCGCACCAGCGCTTGAAACTCGGGTACAGCTCCGCGCCGTAAGGCTGGAGCGCGTCGCGGCAGGTGCGGTGAAAATGCTGCGCGTCTTCCTCGTAGCCGTAGTACGGCGTCAGATCCATGCCGCCGCCGAACCAGAACACCGGCGCTTCGCCCGCCTTGGTCGCGACGAGCAGACGCACATTCATGTGCACGGTCGGGCAGTGCGGATTGTGCGGATGCAGCACGAGCGACACGCCCATCGCTTCGAAACCGCGTCCGGCCAATTGCGGCCGCGCGGCGCTCGCGGAGCCCGGCAGCGCTTCGCCGGCGACATCCGAAAAGCCGATGCCCGCGCGCTCGAAGAACCGGCCGCCTTCCAGAATCCGCGTGCAGCCGCCGCCGCGCAGCTTTTCGCCGGGCGCGCGCTGCCAGGTGTCCGTGGCGAAGGGCGTGCCGTCGAATGCGCCCAACGTGTCGGCGATATGCGTTTGCAGGCCTTGCAGCCAGGTGCGCACGGCTTGTGCGTCGTAGCTCGATTCGGTCATCAATGCGGGTGCTGGGAGCGGCAGGTGAGTGCCGCAGGTTCGTCGTGAAGATTCGCGCCGGATTTCGGGGATGCTGCTGCTCAAATCACGGCCGCGTGGCCGGTTGCGGTTGCCCGCTGCGGTTGCCCGCTGGGGTTGCCGACTGCGGCTACCGGCTGCGGTTGCGGTTGCCAACTACGGCTACCAGCCGCCCGGCGGCTTGCGCCGAGGCTCGACGGCGCCGCGCGACGGCACCCTGGCGCGAATTTCGAAGCCGCTCCGGGCGCCGCCTGCAGCGGCACGCGTGCGCCGGAAGCGCCGCTGCCAACCCGAAACCCGCAGTGTAGCGCCGTTGGCGCCGCGCATACGGACCAGAGCAGGCCAGCACGGGCCGGCGCTGGCCCGTGCGCGGCTAGCCAGGCCTTAGTGCTTGCCTTCCGTCTTGGCGTCGTGCTTGCGGTTCAGCGCGCGATACCCGATGTCACGCCGGTACTGCATGCCGTCGAACGAAATCTGGTTGATCGTTTCATACGCGACCGACTGCGCGCTGCGCACCGAATCGGCCAGACCGACCACGCACAGCACGCGGCCGCCCGAGCTGACGAGCTTGCCGTTCGTGATCGTGGTGCCCGCGTGGAACGTGACCGAATCCGCGGTTTCGGCGGGAATGTCATTGATGCGGTCGCCCTTGCGCGGCGTGTCCGGATAGTTGTGCGCGGCGAGCACCACGCCGAGCGCGGTGCGGCGATCCCACTCCAGTTCGACCGTATCGAGCGTGCCGGCGATGGCCTGCTCGACCACCTTCGAATAGTCGCCCTTCAGACGCGCCATGATCGGCTGCGTCTCGGGGTCGCCCATGCGGCAGTTGAATTCGAGCGTTTTCGGGTTGCCTTGCGCGTCGATCATCAGGCCCGCGTACAGGAAGCCGGTGTAGCGGATGCCTTCCTTCTCCATGCCGCGCACGGTGGGCAGGATGATTTCGCGCATCACGCGCGCATGCAATTGCGGCGTGACGATCGGCGCGGGCGAGTAGGCGCCCATGCCGCCGGTGTTCGGGCCCAGGTCGTCGTCGAGCAGACGCTTGTGATCCTGGCTCGACGCGAGCGGCAGCACGTGCTTGCCGTCGACCATCACGATGAAGCTCGCTTCCTCGCCCGCGAGGAATTCCTCGATCACGACCCGCGCCCCGGCGTCGCCGAGCTTGTTGTCCGACAGCATCATGTCGACGGCGGCGTGTGCTTCTTCCAGCGTTTGCGCGACCACCACGCCCTTGCCGGCGGCGAGGCCGTCGGCCTTGATCACGATCGGCGCGCCCTTTGCATCGAGATAGGCGTGCGCGGCGGCGACGTCGGCGAAGGTTTCGTATTCGGCGGTCGGAATGGCATGGCGCTTCATGAACGCCTTCGCGAAATCTTTCGAGCTTTCGAGCTGGGCGGCTTCTCTGGTCGGCCCGAAAATCTTCAGACCGCGCGAGCGGAACAGATTGACGATGCCCGCCGCGAGCGGCGCTTCCGGCCCGACCAGCGTGAAGGCGATCTGTTCTTTCTCGACGAAATCGGCGAGCGCTGACGGCTCGGAAATGTCGACGTTGCGCAGACGCTCGTCCTGAGCGGTGCCGCCGTTGCCGGGAGCCACGTAGACGAGCTGGACCCGCGGCGATTGCGCGAGCTTCCATGCGAGCGCATGTTCGCGACCGCCGGAACCGACGACGAGTAACTTCATGTGAATCCCCGAGACTTTAAAAACCAAAAACGGCGCACACGCGATTGGGCGGCGAGCCGTGCAATAACGGTGGGTTTCGCCGTGCTCGCCGCCCGGTGGGCGGGCGCGGCGCACGGCGAACCCGGTTGAAAGCGGCGGGCAACGACGCCAACGCGTCATGCCGGCTACGCCCGTTCAGCAGCAACGTGAAGCGGCCGGCAGCGTGATGCGCCGGCTTGCGGCTTCATTCGTCGGCGATCGCGGCGTTTGTATAGACTTCCTGCACGTCGTCCAGATTCTCCAGCGCGTCGAGCAGCTTCTGCATTTTCACGGCGTCTTCGCCCGTGAATTCGACTTCCGTCTGAGGTTTCATCGTGACCTCGGCCAGTTCGGCCTTGAAGCCCGCGGCTTCCAGCGCGGCCTTCACCTTCGGGAAATCGTTCGGCGGGCACAGCACTTCAGTGCTGCCGTCTTCGTTCGTGACGACGTCGTCGGCGCCGGCTTCGAGCGCGGCTTCCATCAGCTTGTCTTCCGGCGTGCCGGGCGCGAACAGGAACTGGCCGACGTGATCGAACATGAACGACACCGAGCCGTCCGTGCCCATGTTGCCGCCGTTCTTCGAGAACGCGTGACGCACTTCCGCGACGGTGCGCGTGCGGTTGTCGGTCATGGTGTCGACGATCACCGCCGCACCGCCGATGCCGTAGCCTTCGTAGCGGATTTCTTCGTAGTTTGCGCCGTCGACGCCGCCCACGCCGCGCTGGATCGCGCGGTTGACGTTATCTTTCGGCATGTTGGCGTCGTACGCCTTTTCGACGGCGAGCCGCAGACGCGGGTTCGAGTCGATGTCGCCGCCGCCCATGCGCGCCGCGACCTGGATTTCCTTGATGAGCCGCGTCCAGACCTTGCCGCGCTTGGCGTCGGCCGCTGCTTTCTTATGCTTGATGTTGGCCCATTTCGAATGACCCGCCATACCTTTCTCCGTCGCGCGCGCCAGCGGGGCGCACGCATAGTGCAATTGTCGTTGCGTTTCCCGGGCGCTCATGAAGGCGCGCCTCGACGTCAAATCCGTGCTCAGTTGTGCCGCCTGGCCGTGCCTTGCCGGGACTGGCCGGAGGCCGCGCCGGACTCCGGCCAGCGCGGCGGTGCGTTCGACCCCAAGGCGGCGCGGCTCGCGCGCCGCATTCCACACCGGCTTGCCCGGCTGGCGCGCATGACGCGCCGGAACCCGCGCTGCGCCCGGCGTTGTGCGCTGAGCCGCTCTTTGAGCGGATTCGAATTTTATCACGCCGCCGGGTGACGGCAGCGCCCGGCGTGTCCTGAAACTGCACGAAAAGTGTGCCTTCGCGGCATCGATTCGAGGTTATCGGAACCCGGCGCCGATTTTTTCGACAGACGTCAGTTCTTGGTGCCGAACAAGCGGTCGCCGGCGTCGCCGAGGCCCGGCACGATATACGCATGCTCGTTCAGATGCGAATCGAGCGACGCCACGTACAGCTTGACGTCCGGATGCGCGTCCTGGAACACCTGCACGCCTTCCGGCGCGGCAACCAGCGCGAGAAACAGGATGTTCTCGGCGGCCACGTTGCGGCGCTTGAGCACGTCGACGGCGTGCACGGCGGAATAGCCGGTCGCGACCATCGGGTCGCACAGAATGAACACGCGGTCTTCCAGATCGGGCAGGCGCACCAGGTATTCGACCGGCCGGTGGTCGTCGGCGCGATACACGCCGATGTGGCCGACGCGCGCCGACGGCACGAGTTCCAGCAATCCGTCGGACATGCCGATGCCCGCGCGCAGCACGGGCACGATCGCGAGCTTCTTGCCGGCGATCACCGGCGCGTCGATCTCGACAAGCGGCGTGGTCAGACGCCGCGTGGTCATCGGCAGATTGCGGGTGATTTCGTAGCCCATCAGCAGCGTGATCTCGCGCAGCAATTCGCGGAACGTGCGCGTGGACGTGTCCCGGTCGCGCATGTGCGAGAGCTTGTGCTGGATCAGCGGGTGATCGAGGATGAAAAGATTGGGAAAACGGCTGTCCTGGGTCATGGCGGGGGCACAAGCGGCGGCTAGGGTCGGTTCGGGGCCGATTCGAAAGATCGGTTCGGCGCTTTGCACGGCGGGCGAAAACAAACTGCGACGGCCGGCGAACGCGCCACCGCGCAAGTTTACCGAAAGAGTGCCACTCGAAGATACCGGAGATTGCAGCGGCTTCCCGCAGTCGGGCACCGATTCTTCTAGAATCGGGGGTCTGGCTCGCCGGTCGCCAGCCCGCCAACAGGACGTCAACGAGGAGAATCGACACATGGACATGGGAATTGCAGGACGCACCGCGCTTGTCTGCGCGGCGAGCAAGGGTCTCGGGCGCGGTTGCGCCGAAGCGCTCGCGGCCGAGGGCGTGAACCTGACGATCGTCGCGCGCACCGCCGAAACGCTGGAGGCGACCGCCGCGGAAATCCGCAAGCAGAGCGGCGTGCAAGTGAAGACGGTCGCGTGCGACATCACCACGCCGGAAGGCCGGGCCGCGGCGCTCGCCGCCTGCCCGCAACCTGACATTCTCGTCAACAACGCGGGCGGTCCGCCGCCGGGCGACTTCCGCGACTTCACGCACGACGACTGGATTCGCGCGCTGGAAAGCAACATGCTCACGCCGATCGAGCTGATCCGCGCGACCATCGACTCGATGAGCGCGCGCGGCTACGGGCGCATCGTCAACATCACGAGTTCGGCGGTGAAGGCGCCGATCGACGTGCTCGGCCTGTCGAACGGCGCGCGCTCGGGCCTCACCGGTTTCGTCGCGGGCCTCGCGCGCAAGGTGGCGCCCACCGGCGTCACGATCAACAATCTGCTGCCGGGCCTGTTCGACACGGACCGGATCGCGGTCACGTTCGAGGCGCAGGCAAAGTCGCAAAACATTTCCATCGAGGAAGCCCGCGAGCGGCGCACAAGGACGATTCCGGCCGGGCGCTTCGGCAACCGCGACGAATTCGGCCGCGCGTGCGCGTTCCTGTGCAGCGTGCATGCGGGCTATATCACCGGGCAGAACTGGCTGATCGACGGCGGCGCCTATCCGGGCACATTCTGAACGAACGCATTCTGAACGGGCGCGGTCCGCAGCAGGGTGCCGTCTCACGCAGCACGCCGGGCAACATCACAACAACGAACAATCACAACGGTTTCAGGAGTCTTACGTCATGACCACCCGCATTGCGCTGATCGCGCACGACCACAAGAAGGACGACATCGTCAAACTGGCCGGCGAATATGTCGATACGCTCCGGCGCTGCGACATCATCGCGACCGGCACGACCGGCGGACGCATTGCCGAGGCGCACGGCCTCACGGTCGAGCGGATGCTGTCGGGGCCGCATGGCGGCGACCTTCAGATCGGCGCGCAACTCGCGGAAGGGCGGGTGGACATGGTGATCTTCCTGCGCGATCCGATGACGCCGCAGCCGCACGAGCCGGACATCAACGCGCTCGTGCGTGCGTGCGACGTGCACAACATTCCGTGCGCGACCAACATTTCCACGGCGCGCATGGTTCTCGACGTGCTCACGTTGCGCCTCGCGCAGCAGGCGTGACGCGGCGTGCGAAGCATGCATCGGTCGCGCAATCAGCCAGCTTTTCCCATCAAGGAGACATGAATGGTCAAGGCAATCCGATTCGATAAAACCGGCGGCCCCGAAGTCATGAAATGGGTCGACGTGGACGTCGGCGAGCCGGGCGCGGATGAAATCCGCATCCGGCAGACGGCGGTCGGTCTCAACTATATCGACGTGTACTTCCGCACCGGTCTGTACCCGCTGCCACTGCCCGGCGGTCTCGGCATGGAGGCGGCCGGCGAAGTGACCGCGCTCGGCGCGGGCGTGAGCGGTTTGAAGACGGGCGACCGCGTCGCCTATGTCGGGCGGCCGCCCGGCGCGTATGCTGAGGAGCGCGTGCTGCCGGCGGCGCAGGTCATCAGGCTGCCGGACGCGGTGAGCGACGAGCAGGCCGCTTCGGTGATGCTGCAAGGTCTCACCGCGCAGTATCTGCTGCGCCGCACGTATCCGGTGAAGGCCGGCGACACGATCCTGATTCAGGCCGCGGCGGGCGGCGTCGGCCTGCTCGTGTGCCAGTGGGCGAAGGCGCTCGGGGCGACGGTGATCGGCACGGTCGGCTCGGACGAAAAAGCGGAGATCGCGAAGGCGCACGGCTGCGATCACGCGATCGTCTATACGCGCGAGAACTTCACGAAGCGCGTGCGCGAGATCACCAACGGCGCGGGCGTGCCGGTGGTGTACGACTCCATCGGTAAAGACACGTTTACGGGCTCGCTCGATTGCCTCGCGCCGCTCGGCATGTTCGTGAGCTTCGGCAATGCGTCGGGACCGCTGCCGCCGATCGACTCGTCGGAATTCGCCGGCCGCGGCTCGCTCTTCTTCACGCGTCCGACGTTGTTCACCTATATAGGCAAGCGCAGCGACTACGAGGCCATGTCCGCCGAGCTGTTCGACGTGCTGGTCACGGGCAAGGTCAAGACGAGCATCAATCAGCGCTACGCGCTCGCCGACGTCGCTCAGGCGCACGCCGATCTCGAAGCGCGCAAGACCACGGGTTCGACGATCCTGCTGCCGTAGTTCCAGCCAGCGCATCGGCGCTCATCCCGAAGGGCCGTTCCATCTCGCGATGGAGCGGCCCTTTTCCGTTTACGCGATTTTTATACGCCGCACGCGAGCTTTGATCGGGCCTTTATGTGCTTCGACCTATCGTTGCATCTATCCGAAATCCGTCAATGGGGAATAAAAATGGATGTGCTGTACGTCGGGGCCATCGCGCTTTTTGCCGCGCTGAGCTTTGCACTGGTTGCCGGCTGCGAGAAGTTGATGGCGTTGCGGCGCGGTCAGGGAGCGCGCTCATGAACTGGATCTTGTGGATGTCCGGCGCCGCGACCGCGCTGCTGTTCGCCTACCTCGTCTATGCGCTGTTGCGCGCGGAGGACATCGAATGAATTCGAACAATGTCTTGCAGGCCGTGCTTTTCATTGTCGTGCTGCTGGCCGCCGCCGTGCCGGTGTCGCGCTATCTCGGCGCCGTGATGGACGGCAGCTCGCGCGTGTTGCGCATCGGCGCACCGGTCGAGCGGCTGCTGTATCGCATCGCCGGCGTCGATCCCTCGGCGGAAATGGGCTGGAAGCATTACGCGATCGCCACGCTTTCGTTCAACGTGCTGGGCGCCGTGTTTCTGTATGCGCTGTTGCGCGTGCAGGGCTGGCTGCCCGGCAATCCGCAGCATCTGGGCGCGATGACGGTCGACGGCGCGTTCAACACCGCCGTCAGCTTCGTGACCAACACGAACTGGCAGGACTACACGCCGGAACAAACGGTCGGCTATCTCACGCAGATGCTCGGCTTCACCGTGCAGAACTTCTTGTCGGCGGCCACCGGCATCGTGGTGGTGATCGCGCTGATTCGCGGCTTCGCGCGCCATACCGCGCTGACTATCGGCAACTTCTGGGTCGATCTGACGCGCGTCACGCTCTACGTGTTGCTGCCGATGTCGATCGTCGTCGCGACGCTGTTGATGAGCCAGGGCGTGATCCAGAACTTCAAGGCCTACGAAGATGTGCCGACCTTGCAGGCCACGAGCTACGCCGCGCCGAAGCTCGACGCGCAAGGCAATCCGTTGAAGGACGCGAAGGGCAACGCGCTCACCGTCGATACGCCGGTGACAACGCAGACCATCGCGATGGGTCCGGTTGCCTCGCAGGAAGCCATCAAGATGCTCGGCACCAACGGCGGCGGCTTCTTCAACGGCAATTCGGCGCATCCGTATGAAAATCCGACGCCGTTCGCCAACTTCCTCGCGATCTTCTCGATTCTGATCATTCCGGCGTCGCTCGCGCTCGTGTTCGGCCGCATGATCGCGGACCGCCGCCAGGGCGTGGCCGTGCTCGCGGCGATGACGATTGCGTTCGGCGTCTGCGTGTTCGGCGAGATCGGCGCGGAGCAGGGCGGCAATCCGGCCATCGCGGCGTTGCACGTCGATCAGTCGGCGAACGCGCTGCAATCGGGCGGCAATGCGGAAGGCAAGGAAACGCGCTTCGGCATCGCGCAGTCCGGCATCTTCACGGTCGCGACGACGGCGGCTTCGTGCGGCGCGGTCGCGAACACGCACGATTCGCTGACGCCGATCGGCGGGCTCTATCCGCTTCTCCTGATGCAGCTCGGCGAAGTGATTTTCGGCGGCGTCGGTTCGGGTCTCTACGGCATGCTGGTGTTCGCGCTGCTCGCCGTGTTCGTGGCCGGTCTGATGATCGGCCGCACGCCGGAATATGTCGGCAAGAAGATCGAGGCGTACGAGATGAAGATGGTGTCGATCGTCGTGTTGCTCACGCCGCTGCTCGTGCTGGTCGGCACGTCGATCGCGGTGCTCAGCGACGCGGGCAAGGCGGGCATCGCGAATCCCGGCGCGCACGGCTTCTCCGAAATTCTCTACGCGTTCAGCTCGGCCGCGAACAACAACGGCAGCGCGTTCGCGGGCCTCACCGTGGGGACGCCGTTCTACAACTGGCTGACCGCGATCGCGATGTGGTTCGGCCGCTTCGGCACGATCATTCCGGTGCTGGCCATCGCGGGCTCGCTTGCCGCGAAAAAGCGCATCGGCGCGACGGGCGGAACCTTGCCGACGCACGGACCGCTGTTCGTCGTGCTGTTGCTCGGCACGGTGCTGCTGGTCGGCGCGCTCACCTACGTGCCCGCGCTCGCGCTCGGCCCCGGCGTCGAACATCTGATGATGATGGGCGCGCATTGACGCGGCCCATGCAAAGCGAAATTCGAGGATTCAATGACTGAACATCATGCAACGAGGTCCATGTTCGATCCGGCGCTCTTGCGCCCGGCGATTCTGGACTCCTTCAAGAAGCTCACGCCGCGCACGCAGTTCCGCAATCCGGTGATGTTCTGCGTGTACGTCGGCAGCATTCTGACGACCGTGCTGTGGATCGCCGCCCTCGGCGGCCAGGCCGAGGCACCCGCCGGTTTCATTCTCGCGGTCACGTTGTGGCTGTGGTTCACGGTGCTGTTCGCGAACTTCGCCGAAGCGCTCGCCGAAGGCCGCTCGAAAGCGCAGGCGGCGTCGCTGCGCAGCGCGAAAAAGGACGTGATGGCGAAGAAGCTCAACGAGCCGCATCCGAAGTCGCCGATCCGCATTCTCACCGCATCGGATCTGCGCAAGGGCGACGTGGTGCTGGTCGAAACCGGCGACGTGATTCCAGCCGACGGCGAAGTGCTCGACGGCGTCGCGTCCGTCGACGAATCTGCGATTACCGGCGAATCCGCGCCAGTAATCCGCGAGTCGGGCGGCGACTTTTCGTCGGTGACGGGCGGCACGCGCGTGCTGTCCGACTGGATCGTCGTGCGCGTCACGGCGAATCCTGGCGAGGCGTTTCTCGACCGCATGATCGCGATGGTCGAAGGCGCGAAGCGTCAGAAGACGCCGAACGAAATCGCGCTGACCATTCTGCTCGTCGCGTTGACGATCGTGATGCTGCTCGCCACCGCGACGCTGTTGCCGTTTTCCATGTTCTCCGTGGACGCCGCGAAAGCCGGACATGTCGTCACGATTACCGCTCTGGTCGCGCTGCTCGTGTGCCTGATTCCGACCACCATCGGCGGATTGTTGTCGGCCATCGGCGTGGCGGGCATGAGCCGCATGATGCAGGCGAACGTGATCGCCACGTCGGGCCGCGCGGTGGAAGCGGCGGGCGACGTCGACGTGCTGCTGCTCGACAAGACCGGCACGATCACGCTCGGCAACCGGCAGGCGTCGCAGTTCATGCCTGCGCCCGGCTTTTCCGAGGAAGCGCTCGCGGACGCGGCGCAGCTTTCGTCGCTCGCCGACGAAACGCCCGAAGGCCGCAGCATCGTCGTGCTCGCGAAGCAGCGCTTCAATATCCGCCAACGCGACATGGCCTCGCTGCACGCGGTGTTCCTCGCGTTCAGCGCGCAAACGCGCATGAGCGGCGTCGATCTGTCGCCCACGGGGACGTCTTCCGGCGCGCCGGACCGCGAAATCCGCAAGGGCGCAGCCGACGCCGTGAAGCATTACGTCGAGGCGAACGGCGGCCGCTTTCCGGGCGAGGTGAACAACGCGGTGACCGAGGTCGCGCGGCGCGGCAGCACGCCGCTCGTGGTCGCGGAGAAAGGCGAACAGGGCGCGCGCGTGCTCGGCGTGATCGAGTTGAAGGACGTGGTGAAGGGCGGCATCAAGGAGCGCTTTGCCGAGTTGCGCAAGATGGGTATCAAGACGGTGATGGTGACGGGCGACAACCGCCTGACCGCGGCGGCCATCGCGGCGGAAGCGGGCGTCGACGACTTTCTCGCCGAAGCCACGCCCGAGGCCAAGCTCGCGACCATCCGCGCGCATCAGGCCGAAGGCCGGCTCGTCGCGATGACCGGCGATGGCACCAACGACGCGCCCGCGCTCGCGCAGGCCGACGTCGCGGTGGCGATGAACACCGGCACGCAGGCCGCGAAAGAGGCGGGCAATATGGTGGACCTCGACTCGAATCCGACCAAGCTGATCGAGATCGTGGAAATCGGCAAACAGATGCTGATGACGCGCGGCTCGCTCACCACCTTCTCGATTGCCAACGACGTCGCCAAATACTTCGCGATCATTCCGGCGGCGTTCGCGACCACTTATCCGGCGCTCAACGCATTGAACGTGATGCATCTCGCCACGCCTGCGTCCGCGATCATGTCGGCGGTGATTTTCAACGCGCTGATCATCGTGCTGCTGATTCCGCTCGCGCTCAAAGGCGTGCGCTATCGCGCGCTCGGCGCGGCGATCCTGCTGCGGCGCAATCTGCTGGTGTATGGACTGGGTGGAATCGTGGTGCCGTTCTTCGGCATCAAGCTGATCGATATGGTGCTGGCCGCGCTCGGCTGGGTGTGAGTCGCGGCAGCCTACGAGGAAATAATCATCATGAAAAAACTGTTGCGTCCGTTGATCGTGCTTTTCGCGGTGCTTACCGTCGTCACGGGCCTCGCCTATCCCGCGCTGATGACGGCGGTGGGGCAGACCGTGTTTCGCCACCAGGCGAATGGCAGTCTGATCGAGCATGACGGCAAAGTGGCCGGCTCGAAGCTGATCGGCCAGCAGTTCGATGCGCCGCGCTACTTCTGGGGACGTCTTTCGGCCACGAGCCCGATGCCGTACAACGCGCAGGGCTCCGGCGGCTCGAACCTCGGGCCGACCAATCCGGCGCTCGTCGATGAAGTGAAAGGCCGCATCGACGCGTTGAAAGCCGCCGGCACCGATATGTCGGAGCCGGTGCCGGTCGATCTCGTCACGTCGTCGGGCAGCGGCCTCGACCCGGAAATCAGCCCGGCCGCCGCCGCTTATCAGATCCAGCGCGTGGCCAGGGCGCGCGGGCTCGCGCCGAGCGACGTCCAGTTGCTGGTGGACCGCTACACGAGCGGGCGTCAGTTCGGCGTGCTCGGCGAGCCGCGCGTGAACGTGCTGCAACTGAACCTCGCGCTCGACGAGATGAAGCGCGGTTGACCCCATGGCCTCGTCCTCGACCATTTGCGGCCGAACGGCCACCGTGCCACCATGCACACACCGCCGCTCGCCCGACGATGAAAATCTCCTGGCATGAACCGCCCCGACCCCGACGAACTGCTCGACAAGCTGCAGCGTGACGAAGAACGACGTCAGCGCGGCAAGCTGAAGATTTTTTTCGGCGCGTCGGCGGGCGTCGGCAAGACGTATGCGATGTTGCAGGCGGCGCGCCGCCGTCACGACGAAGGTGCGGACGTGGTGGTCGGCGTCGTGGAAACGCATGGGCGCGGCGAAACCGCGGCGCTGCTCGAAGGCCTCGACGCGGTGCCGCTCGCGCAGATCGACTATCGCGGCCGCAAGCTCGGCGAGTTCGACCTCGACGCGGCGCTTGCCCGCAAGCCGCAACTGATTCTCGTCGACGAACTCGCGCATTCGAACGTGCAGGGCGCGCGGCATCTGAAGCGCTGGCAGGACGTGTATGAACTGCTCGACGCCGGCATCGACGTGTACACGACAGTCAACGTTCAGCACCTCGAAAGTCTGAATGACGTGGTTGGGCAGATCACCGGCATTCGCGTATGGGAGACGGTGCCCGACCGCGTGTTCGATCGCGCCGACGAAGTCACGCTGGTCGATCTGCCCGCCGAGGAACTGCTCGACCGGATGCGCGACGGCAAAGTGTATTTGCCGCAGCAGGCCGAGCGCGCGGTGCGCAACTTCTTTCGCAAGGGCAATCTGATCGCGCTGCGCGAACTCGCGTTGCGGCGCACCGCGGATCGCGTCGACGCGCAGATGCGCGAGTATCGTGCGGACCGTTCCATCGAGCGCATCTGGCAGGCGCGCGAGCGCTTGCTGGTGTGCGTCGGGCCGGGCCCGGAAGCGCCGATGCTGGTGCGCGCGGCGGCGCGTCTTGCCGCGGGCCTGAAGGCCGACTGGCTCGCCGTCTACGTCGAGACGCCCGCGTTGCAGCGTTTGCCCGACGCGCGCCGCGAACGCACGCTCAACGCGTTGAAGCTCGCCGCCGAACTGGGCGCCGAAACAGCGACGCTCGCTGCCGCCGACGCGGCGCTCGCGCTGATCGGCTATGCGCAGGCGCGCAATGTGTCGAAGCTGGTGGCGGGCGTGTCGGCGCGCACGGGCATCGCGCGCCGGCTGCGCCGGCCGCTGGGCGAGCGCATCGCGGAGCGCGCGGGTCATATCGATCTCACGTTGATCCGTGCGTCGTCCGAACACGACAGCGCCGCGCAGCGCCGTCTGCTCAGCACGACGGCCAACTCGTGGCGCGACGCGCTCAGCGCCGCGCGCGAACGGCGCTCGCCGCCGCGCGCGTACGCGTTTGCGCTGGCGATCTGCGCGGGCATCACGGCGTTGTCGAGCCAACTGATTGACCGCATCGATCTGACGAACCTCGTCATGCTGTATCTGCTCGGCGTGGTCTTCGCCGCGGTCAAGTTGGGGCGCGGGCCGGGTGTGCTGCTGTCGTTCCTGAGCGTGGCCGCGTTCGACTTTTTCTTCGTGCCGCCGCGCTTGTCGCTGTCGGTGTCGGATACGCAATATCTGCTGACCTTTCTCGGCATGTTGCTGACCTCGCTCGTGATCAGCCATCTCACGTCGAGCTTGCGGCGCGAGGCGCGCGTGGCGCGGCGCCGCGAGCAGCGCACCGGCGCGATGTACGCGATGGCGCGCGAACTGGCGGCGGCGCTGACCACGGAGCAGATCGTCGGCATCGGCAGCCGGCATGTGAGCGAGGTGTTCGGCGCGCGCGTCGCGATTCTGCTGCCGGACAGCGCCGATCAGGTCAGGCAGAAGATCGAGGACCCCGACGCGGCCGTCACACTCGAAGGCGAGTTGCTCGATCTCGACGTCGGTCAATGGGTCTATGACCAGCAGAAGCCCGCCGGACACGGCACCGACACGCTGCCGGCCGCCGCCGCGCTGTATCTGCCGCTCAAGGCGCCGATGCGCACGCGCGGCGTGCTGGCCGTCGTGCTGCGCGGCGAACGCGGCGAGCGCGAGCTGAACGTGCCCGAGCAGCAACGCATGCTCGACGCGTTCGCCGCCCAGATCGCGCTTGCGCTGGAGCGCGTGCATTACGTCGATATTGCACGCGACGCGCTCGTCAGTATGGAATCCGAACGTTTGCGCAACTCGCTTTTATCCGCGATTTCGCACGATTTGCGGACGCCGCTGACGACCATCGTCGGATTTTCGTCGATGCTCGCGCAATCGCGTGGGCGCGAAGGCGCGGGCGACGCCGTGCACGAGGGCGACAGGCAGCGCGATGACGAACTGGTCGACGCTATCCACGAAGAAGCGCTGCGCATGACCGGCATCGTCACGAATCTGCTGGACATGGCGCGCCTGCAGGCCGGCAGTCTGCAACTGAACCGGCAATGGACGCTGCTCGAAGAAACCGTCGGCGCCGCGCTGCGCGCATGCCGGCGCGTGCTGACGGGGCATCCGGTGCAGGTCAATCTCGCCGCGGACCTGCCTCTGCTGCATCTGGATGCGGTGCTGATGGAGCGGCTTTTCTCGAACCTCTTCGAGAACGCGGCGAAATATACTGTGCCCGCCACGCCGCTTGCGATCGGCGCGCAGCGTGTCGAAGCGGACGGCAGGCCGTTCGTGCGCGTCACCGTCGACGATAACGGGCCGGGGCTGCCGGCCGGCATGGAAGCGCGCGTGTTCGAGAAGTTCACGCGCGGCGAGAAGGAGTCGGCGAAGCCCGGCATCGGTCTCGGCCTCGCCATTTGCCGCGCGATCGTGCAAGCGCATGGCGGCGGTGTGGGCGCGCTGAATCGCGTGTCGGCGGACGGACGCGTCGAAGGCGCGCGTTTCTGGTTCACACTGCCGGTGGAAACGCCGCCCGAGGTGCCCGAAGGCCTCGAAGGTTTTGAAGCCGAGGCCGCGCCCACTTTAATCCCGCTTTCCAAACCTACCCATGAGTGAACTGAGCATCACCGTCGTGCTGATCGAAGATGAAAAGCAGATCCGCCGGTTCGTGCGGGCGGCGCTGGAAGGCGAGGGCATCGCCGTGCACGACGCCGAGACCGGCAAGCAGGGTCTCGTGGAGGCGGCGACGCGCAAGCCCGATCTCGTGATCGTCGATCTCGGTCTGCCCGACACCGACGGACTCGACGTGATCCGCGAATTGCGCGGCTGGAGCGAGTTGCCGGTGATCGTGCTGTCGGCGCGCACGCAGGAGAGCGAGAAGGTTGCCGCGCTCGATGCCGGCGCCGACGACTATCTGACCAAGCCGTTCGGCGTGTCGGAACTGCTCGCGCGGATTCGCGCGCATCTGCGGCGGCGCAATCAGGGCGGCGCGAACGAAACGCCGCTGGTGCGCTTCGGCACGGTGAGCGTCGATCTGGCGTTGCGGCAGGTGACGCGCGACGGCGCGGCGGTTCATCTGACGCCGATCGAATACCGGCTGCTCGCCACGCTGGTGCGCCATGCCGGCCGCGTGCTGACGCACCGGCAATTGCTGCGCGACGTATGGGGGCCGTCGCATGTGGAGAGCTATCACTACTTGCGCATCTATATGGCGCATTTGCGCGGCAAGCTCGAGCGCGATCCGGCGCAGCCCGAGCATATCGTCACGGAGACGGGCGTCGGTTACCGGCTCGTCGGCCTCGCGTGAAGAGGGCGGCGGGCGCGCCGCGCGGCATGAAGCCGGGTGGATTGTTATAATTACAGCTTCGTAAGGACGACCTTGCGTTCATTTCACACACGGGGACGGCCCCATCTGATCATGGAGCTGTCTCATGTCCTGGGTTCTTCTGTTTATCGCCGGTCTGCTTGAAGTCGCGTGGGCGGCCGGTCTCAAGAGTTCCGAAGGGTTCACCCGCCTGTGGCCCTCTGTCTTTACCCTCGTCACCGCCATCGGCAGCTTTGTGCTGCTGGCCATGGCCATGCGCCAGTTGCCGCTCGGCACCGCCTACGCGGTCTGGACGGGCATCGGCGCGGTCGGCGCGTTCATCTTCGGCATCGTGATGATGGGCGAGGCGGTGAGCGCCGCGCGGCTCGCCAGCGCGGCGCTGATCGTGGTCGGTCTGATCGGGTTGAAGCTGTCGTCGGGACATTGAACGACGCGTGGCCGCGCGCCGGCTCGCGCCGCGCGCGGCCCACTTTTTGCGCGTTGTCATTTTGAGAGCCACTCTGCGTTCTGCGAATTAACGTGGCTATAATGGGATAGAAACGTACCTGAAATTGCCCGCGGCCTGCTCGGCGCGGCCGGCTTGGCGCGGGTCTGACGACTTCGGTGTGGCGACTCGTGCTGATTGCCTCGTCGAAGCGCCCGGCACGCCCAGCGCGCCTGGGAGGCGGCCATGCTTGAATCACTTTCGCTTGCTGCGGGGCTCTCGTGGGGCAGCGGCCTGCGCCTCTACCTGACAGTTCTGCTCGCCGGCGTGTTCGGGCGCCTCGGTCTCATCCATCTTCCCGATACGTTGTCCGCGCTGTCGTCGCCGTGGGTGATCGGTGTGGCGGGCGTGCTGACCGTCACTGAATTCCTCGCCGACAAGATCCCCGCGTTCGATTCGCTGTGGGACGCGATTCACACTTTCATTCGCATTCCGGCCGGCGCGGTTCTGGCGGCCGGCGCGCTCGGCCATGCCGACCCGGCGCTGCTGACGGTCGCGGCGCTCGCGGGCGGCACGCTCGCGGGCACCGCGCATCTCACGAAGGCGGGCACGCGCGCGCTGATCAATCTGTCGCCGGAACCGGTATCGAATGTCGTCACGTCCACGGCCGAAGACGGTCTCGTGTTCGGCGGCATCCTGCTCGCGCTCTTCGTGCCCTTGCTGTTTCTGGTGCTGATCGTCGGCTTTCTGGTGCTCGCCGGCTGGGTGTTGCCGCGTTTGTGGCGCGGCGTGCAGGGCGGCTTTCGCGGCATGGCGATGCATATGGTGTCGCGCTTCGCGAGGAGCCGGCACGATTGAACGATTCGGCCAGACGTACCACGGCGCGCGTCGCCGTCCCTGAGGCGCGGCGCTTTGGCTTCGGCGATCTGTTGCATCAGGCGTGGCGCATGACGGCGCGCGACTGGCGCGCCGGCGAACTGACCATGTTGCTGCTCGCGCTGGTGCTGGCCGTCGCGGCGCTGTCCAGTGTCGGCTTTCTCGCTGACCGTTTGCATCAGGGACTCGAGCGCGACGCGCGGCGCATGATCGCGTCGGACTTCATCGTGCGCGCCGATCATCCGGTCGATCCGCAATTCGCACAGCAGGCCAAGGCGCTCGGGCTCAACACGGCGACCACGGCGATCTTTCCCAGCATGATCAATTCGACGGGCGCGCAGCCGGTGTCGCGCCTCGCCGCGATCAAGGCGGTGTCGCCGGGTTATCCGCTGCGCGGCGCGGTGCGGATCGCGCCGGCGCCCGGCGCGGCGGATCGTCCCGCGCAATCCATTCCGGCGCCGGGCACGGTGTGGGTCGACGAGCAGTTGCTCGACGCGCTCAAGCTGCGCGTCGGCGACACGGTGAAGGTCGGCAACCGCAGTTTCGCGATCGGCGCGATGATCACGCGCGAGCTGGACCGCGGCTTCTCGTTCGTCAACTTTTCGCCGCGTCTGATGCTGCGCGCCGACGAAGTCCAGTCCACCGGCCTCGTCACGTTCGGCAGCCGCGTGACGTACCGGCTGCTGGTGGCGGGCGCGGATGCGTCGGTGGCGCGCTTCGCGCAATTCGCGCATGACAGGGTAGACGGCGGCAAGATGCGCGGCGTCGCGCTCGAATCGCTGGAAGACGGCCAGCCGCAAGTGCGCCAGACGCTCGACCGCGCGAGTCACTTCCTTACGCTCGTCTCGCTGCTGACCGCGCTGCTCGCGGCCGTGGCGATCGCCATGGCCGCGCACCGGTATATGCGCCGCCATCTGGACGGCTGCGCGGCCATGCGATGTCTCGGTGTGAGTCAGGCCACGCTGCGCGCGCTGTTCACACTCGAATTCGTGGGCGTCGGCGTGATGGGCGGCGCGCTCGGCCTCGCGCTCGGCTATCTCGGCCATCTCGCGTTGCTGACGTGGCTCGGCAGTCTGATCGACGTCGCATTGCCGTATCCCACGGCCTGGCCCGCGCTCGAAGGCCTCGCTGCCGGTCTCATTCTGCTGCTCGGTTTCGCGCTGCCGCCGCTGTTGCCGCTCACGCGCGTGCCGCCGGTGCGCGTGCTGCGCCGCGAGTGGGGCGAAGCAGGACGCACGGCGTGGGCTGCCTACGCGCTTGGCATCGTGCTGTTCGCGGGGCTGCTGATCGTCGCGGCGGGCGAGTTGAAACTCGGCGGCATTGTCGCGGGCGGATTTGCGGGCGGTCTGCTCGTGTTCGCGTGCATCGCGCGGCTCGCGCTGTGGGGCGCGGCGCGCTTCGTGCGCAGCGAGCGCGTGAATGCGGGAATCGGTTGGCGTTATGCGCTCGCGTCGCTGGAGCGGCGCAGCAGCGCGAGCGCGTTGCAGATCACGGCGCTCGGCATCGGCCTCATGTGCCTTCTGCTGATCGCGATGACGCGCAACGACCTCGTGGCCGGCTGGCGCAAATCGACGCCGCCCGACGCGCCGAACGAGTTCATCATCGACATCCAGCCGGATCAGCGCGACGCCGTCACGCATTATCTCGACACGCACGGCGTGCCCGGCGCGGCGCTTTCGCCGATGGTGCGCGGCCGGCTCACGGCGATCAACGGCAAGGCCGTCAATCCCGATTCGTTCAAGGGCGACGACGCGAAGCGGCTCGTCGACCGCGAATTCAATCTGTCGTACACGACCGACTTGCCCGACGACAACCGCATTTCCGCCGGCTCGTGGTACGGCGACGCGAAGACGCCGCAGATTTCGATTGAAGAAGGCCTCGCGAAGCTGATCAACGTGAAACCCGGCGACGTGCTGCGCTTCGACGTGACCGGCTTGCAGATCGACGCGCCGGTCACGAGCGTGCGCAAGCTCGACTGGGGTTCGTTCAAGGTCAACTTCTTCGTGCTGATGCCGCCCGTCGCGTTGCGGGATTTCCCGGCTACGTTCATCACGAGCTTTCATCTGGCGCCGGAAAAACGCGCGAGCATCGACGGACTGATCGCCGCCTATCCGAACCTCACGGCGATCGACACGGGTCCGATTCTCGCGCAGGTGCAGCGCGTGTTGCAGCAGGTGATCGGCGCGGTGCAGTTCCTGTTCGCGTTCACGCTCGCGGCGGGCGTGCTGGTGCTGTACGCGGCGCTCGCCGGCACGCGCGACGAGCGTATGCGAGAATCCGCGCTGCTGCGGGCGCTCGGCGCGTCGCACCGGCAGGTGCGCGCGGTGCAGATCGCCGAGTTCGTCGCGGTCGGCGCGCTTGCCGGATTGATGGCAGCGGCCGGCGCGCAGATCATCGGCTGGGTGCTCGCGACTCGCGTGTTCCAGTTCTATCTGGACTTCGATCCGTGGTTGCTGCCGGCTGGCGTCGCGGCGGGCGTCGCCTGTGCCGCGCTCGGCGGCTGGCTGAGCTTGCGGCATGTGTTGTCGCGTCCCGCGTTGCAGTCGTTGCGGGATGCCTGACTATTTTTCTGTTGGTGAGTGGGTATGAGCGAGCTTGATGACGAAGTGTCCGCGGCGCAGCCGACGGCCTTCGAACTGGTCGGCGGTGAAGCGCGCGTGCGCGAACTGGTCGATCGTTTTTACGACCTGATGGATCTTGAAGCGGACTTCGCGGGCATTCGCGCGTTGCATCCGCAGTCGCTCGACGGTTCGCGCGACAAGCTGTTCTGGTTTCTGTGCGGATGGCTGGGCGGCCCGGATCATTACATCAGCCGGTTCGGACATCCACGCTTGCGAGCGCGCCATCTGCCGTTCGCGATCGCGTCGGGCGAACGCGATCAGTGGCTGCGCTGCATGGCCTGGGCGATGGAAGACATCGGGCTTGCCGAGCCGCTCCGCGAGCGTCTGCTCGGCTCGTTCTTCGAAACCGCCGACTGGATGCGCAACCGCAATGGTTGACGAAGCCGCCGCCGCCGCGGATCGCGCCGGCTACGCCGTGCTCGACCCGCAAGCGCGCGCGGTGCTCGACTGCTGGTTCGGCGCGCCGGATTCGCCGGACTTCGGCGAGCCGCGCAAACGCTGGTTTTCCGCCGACAACTCGTTCGACGCCATGCTGCGCGAACGTTTCGGAAACCTGATCGATGCGGCCGTCGACTCGCGGCTCGACAGTTGGACCGCGACGCCGCTCGGCGCGCTCGCGCTCGTCATCGTGCTGGATCAGTTTTCGCGCAACTGTCACCGGGACACGGCGCGCGCGTTCGCGGCCGACCGGAAGGCGCTGCAAATCGCGCAGCGGATGATCGCGAGCGGCGCGGATCGACGGTTGCCGCACGCGCATCATCGGGCGTTCGCGTATTTGCCGTTCGAACACGACGAAACGCTCGCGAGCCAGCAGGCGTCGCTGCGGCTTTTCAAGGCGCTCGCTGCGGAGCCGGGCGGCGAGTCGTATTACTCGTTCGCGGTGAGGCACGCGGAAATCATCGAGCGTTTTGGGCGCTTTCCGCATCGCAATGCGCTGCTCGCGCGCGAATCGACGGCGGAAGAAACTGCCTTTTTGCGGGAACCCGGCTCGTCGTTCCAGTCGCGCGCGAAGAAGCGGGCCGCGCGGCCCTGATGCACCGCGCCTGGCTTGCCGGCCGCTTATTCGTCCGCGTGTCGGTCGGTTTATTTGCCGGGCGTTGCCGTGCGCACGAAAACGCGCAACAACTCGTCGTTATCGCCGGGGCGCGCGCCCGTCCAGAAAAGACGCCAGCCGCCCGCGGGCATGCGTGCGTTGTCGCGACGGCTCTCGGCGATCAGCCACGTGCACTCGGTCGTGCGCGGGTCGGCTGTCGGCCGATGCTCGATGCCTGCGTAGTAGTCGAGCATCGGCGCCTCGGATTCGCCCAGCCCGACGCTTGCCATGCAATCGCCGTCGTTCCATTGCACATTCAGCGCCGTGGCCAGATTCTCGAATACCGAGCGGTAGCTTTTCGCGTAATCGAGCCACGGCAACAGCAGCGTGCTCACGAGGCCCCACGCGACGATTGCGCCCGCGCACCAGCTCAGCGCGCCGCGCCATTTGCCCGTGTGCTTGAAGATGGGCAGCAGCCACAACCAGCCGAAGGTCATCAGCAAGGCGGCGGCAATCAGGCCGGGCTTGACCGGCAACACCCAGTCGAGCGGCAGCCAGCGGCCGAGCCGATGCAGCGACGCGTGCGTATTCGCCGGACTGCACATGATCGCCCAGATGATCCACGCGAGCGCCGCCGTGCTGCCGAACAGCACGCGGCTCAGGATGTCCCAGGCGGCGTGCAGACGCTGCGGCAGCCGCTCGACGCCTTGCATCGCCAGCAAGGCGAGCGGCGCGAGGAAAGGCAGAATGTACAGTTCGCGGATCGTCGCCGAGTTTTGCAGCACGGCGAAACCGATGCACGCGAACAGCGCCGGCAACGCGACGCGCGGATCGCGCCAGCGCCGCCACGCGCCGCCCGCGAGCGCGGCGAGCGCGAGCGGCACGACCGGAAAGCCGACGGTCAGCACGGTGCGCAGCACGAACAGGCGGCTCTCGCTTTCGGAGCCGAGTTCGGCGACCGAAAAGCCGAAAAAGCGGCCGACGTTGTTATCCCACAGCCAGACCTTGAAGAGCGTTTCCGAGCGCAGATAGAAGCAGATCGGCCAGATCAGCGCGAACGGCGCGAAGGCGAGCCCCGCGACGCCGAGCGCGCCCATGAAGCTGCGGCTGCGGCACGCGGGATACAGCACGAGCGCCGCGCAGGTGGTCGCGCCGAACACGAGCGGCACGAACAGGCCCTTGGCGAGCAGCGAGACGCCGACGCCCGCGCCGAACATCGCCGCGCCGCTCAGAATCGCGTGACGGCGCTGACGGACTTCGGCGGAAGACAGCGGGCTTTGCCGGCTTCTGTTCCGCGCCTCGTCGCGCATGTGCGCGAGCACGAGTTCGAACAGTCCGCAGAAGCCGACGGCGGCGCCGGCCATCAGCGCGACGTCGGTCATCATGTCGTGCACATGCTTGACGACCACGAGCGTGCCGCCGAAGAGCGCCAGCGAGCCGATCACACGCACGTCGAACCAGCTCGGCGCGTCCACTGCGCGGCGCGCGACGCGGGCCGTGTAGTAGACGGTCAAGCCGGCGAACAGCGCGCTCGCGAGGCGCGCGGCGTCGTGCAACGGCATGAAGCGGCCGAACATCCATGCAAAGCCGGCGGCCACCCAGTCGTAGATAGGCGGCTTTTCGACGAACGGCTGGCCGGCGTTGGTCGGCACGACCAGATCGCCGGTGTCGAGCATGTGCTGGACGATGCCGAACGTGTAGGTCTCGTCCTGCTTCCACGGATCGTGGCCCAACGTGCCCGGCAATAGCCACGCGCACAGGATGGCGAGCGCGACGAGCCACATCAGCGGACGCACGGCGCTCAGCGCGCGCAGGCGCTCGCGGCCGCGGCTGTTTCGATTGCCGGTAATCGTTTGCGGGGCGGATGTATCGGCGGCCCGCGTGTCGGGTGCGACGGCCCCGAGGGCTTCGGGCTCGTTTGCGGCAGCGCCGGACGCCGCCTGCCGCGCGCTGTCGAAGAGACCGGCCGGCGTCGGCGTCGGCGCCGCGACCGCGGCATTCCCCGTGCGCCAAGGCTCGGTTGACTTTTCTTGCATGAGAATCGGATGTTCTGGCTTGCGTCGCGCGCGACGGCGCGCAATCGTCAGCGATTGTAATCTTTCAACATTACGGTCGATTACAGAAATAGCGGCCAATAGCGGCGGCAATTGCCCATTTCATCGCGAATGCCGGTGCAAACGCATGGAATTCGAAGGGCAAGGGCAAGGGCAACGGAAACGCAGCGCGAGATCACGCGCCGCATGAGAAAGCGCGCTGTGCGCTAGCGGCCGCCGGAGACGTCGAGCAGCGCCCCCGTCACGTAAGAGGCGGCGTCGCTCAGCAGCCAGACGATGGTTTCGGCCACCTCGTCGGCGCGGCCTGGACGGCCGAGCGGTGTCGACGCGCCCAGTTGCGCGGCGCGGTCGGGCTTGCCGCCGCTCGCGTGGATGTCCGTGTCGATGAGACCCGGACGCACCGCGTTCACACGCACGCCACGCGGGCCGAGTTCCTTCGCGAGACCGAGCGTCAGCGTATCCACCGCGCCTTTGGAGCCCGCGTAATCCACGTATTCGTTCGGCGACCCAAGGCGCGCCGCCGCCGACGAAACATTGACGATCGCACCGCCCGCGCCGCCGCGATCCGTCGACATGCGCCGCGCGGCTTCGCGCGCGCACAGATACGCGCCGAGCACGTTCACGTCGAAGATGCGCGTGAGGCGCGCGAGATCCATGTCCGCGAGTGGCATCGACGGCGCGACGATACCCGCGTTGTTGACGAGCGCATCGAGCCGGCCGAACCGCTGCTCGACGGCGTCGAACATGGCGATCACGTCGGCTTCGCTGGCGACGTCGCCGGGAATGGCCAGCGCGCGCCCGCCGGCGCGCTCGACTTCCGCGACGGTCTCATTGGCGGCCGCGAGATCGTGCGCATAGTTCACGCCGACCGAAGCACGGCGCGCGCCCAGCAAACGCGCCGTCGCGCGGCCGATGCCGCGGCTGCCGCCGGTGATCAGAACGGTTCGGCTCATTGCAACCTCACTGTGTAAGGGAGTTGGCGCGCAATCTGGCGGCGGGCGCGCGCATCGAATGCGTACCCGACATGCACCCGACATGCATCAATCAGGCGCCAATCGGGCATCAATCAGGCATCAAACATGTATCAAACGGCGTCGCGATTCACGGCCCATTTGTCCGCGAGGGGCGGCTGATACCGCTGCAGCTTGCCGATCAGCGCCGCCGGATCGGCGTCGATTTGCAGGATGTTCAGATACGTTGGCCGCATGAAGCCTTCTTCCACCGTGTGATCCAGCAGCTTGAACAGAGGATCGTAGAAGCCGTCGATATTGAGCAGGGCGACCGGCTTCTGGTGATAGCCGAGCTGCGCCCACGTGTAGACCTCGAAGAACTCTTCAAGCGTGCCCGCGCCGCCCGGCATCGCGACGAACGCATCGGACAGGTCGGCCATCATCTTCTTGCGATGATGCATGTCGGGCACCACATGCAACTCGGTCAGGCCGTTATGGCCGACTTCCTTGTTGACGAGCAATTCGGGAATCACGCCGATCGCGCGGCCGCCTTCGGCCATGACCGTGTCGGCGATCACGCCCATCAGGCCCACTTTGCCGCCGCCGTACACGAGCGCGAGATCGGCTTGCACGAGCGCGCGGCCGAACGCGCGCGCGGCCTCGGCATATAACGGTTTGGCTCCATTGGAGGAGCCGCAGTACACACACACCGACTTCATGGAAAAACGTCCTTATTCGTTGCGAGGCGCGGCGCCTTCCTTGGGCGGCAGATAGTCGTAGAACTCGCGCTTTTCCAGCTTGCCGGACACGAGGTCGTCGAAAATCTGGCGCGAGCGGCCGCGCAGGTAAGGCGCCATCAGCGACACGATCTGCACGCTCACCTGATGCAGTTCCGCGCGAATCGTTTCCTGCTCGTTGTATTTGCGCGGGTTCATCACGAACTGGTACGACAGCCAGTAGGTTGCGATCACGCCGATGTTGGTCGCGATGACCTGCAGTTCATCGGTCGTGGCGACCATTTCGCCGTCCGCCACGAGCTGGTCGCAGAACTGGCTCGCAAAGCGCACCTTGTGGCTGATGATCTGCTTGAAGTGGGTTTCCAGTGTGCGATTGCGCGCGAGCAGATCGTTCAGGTCGCGATACAGGAAACGATAGCGCCAGGTGAAATCGACCATGTACTGCAGATATGACCACATTTCGTCGATGGTCGCGCGATGGTCGTCGGGAAAACGCAGACGCTTTTCGATCTCCTGCTCGAACTGGCTGAAGATGCTGTTGATGATGTCGTCTTTGTTGCGGAAGTGGTAGTACAGGTTGCCTGGACTGATTTCCATTTCCTCGGCGATGGTCGTCGTCGTGACGTTCGGCTCGCCGATTTCGTTGAACAGCTTCAACGAGAGTTCGAGTATCCGTTCGCGCGTGCGGCGGGGAGGTTTGGCTTCCATGTCGTCCGGCCCTGGTTACGCCGGGTTGGGCGCGCGGCGGCGTGCCGCAGCTAAGGGTCCACCCGGACGCGGTTGCTATTTTTAAGACTGCCGGACGATTATAAACCGAGCGTTCTAAAACCCGACGGGTACTCAGGGTTTTCATTTTTCGGGCGATGCAGCGCGCGACGCCGCGCATTGCGGAAGTCGCGCTGCGAGCGCCCGGCATTGATCGCGGCGTTCATCGCAAGGTTTATTGCAACGATTATCGCAACGTTTATCGCGGCGTTTTCAAAGCCACGCTTTCACCCAGTGCACGACGAGCGGCCCGACGATCAACGCCCACGTCATCACGCACATGCCGAGCGCGACCATCACCGCCGCGCTGCCCAGGTCTTTGGCGCGGCGCGACAGTTCGTGCCGTTCGAGCGAGATGCGGTCGATGGCCGCTTCCAGGCTCGAATTCAGCAACTCGACGATCAGCACCAGCAGCACCGAGCCCAGCAGCAACACGCGCGAAACTGGCTCGACCGGAACCAGCACGCCGCACGGAAGCAGAATCGCCGCGAGCGTCAGTTCCTGGCGAAACGCACTTTCCTCGCGGATCGCGACGCGAAAGCCCGCGAGCGAGTTTTTCATCGCGTGCCAGGCCCGCGTGAGGCCGCGATTGCCCTTGTACGGATTAAAGGGCAGCGGCGCGAGCGGATCGTCGGGGCCGAGCGGTTCGTGGTGCGCTTCGTGACGAGCTTCCTGGTCGGTTTCCTGAAGCGGCTGGCGCTGCGGCGCAGATTGAGACTTGCTCGCGACGTGCGCGCCGCCATGGCCGTTCATGCCATGCGCCTGGGCATCGTACGGCGCGCCGCCGGACTCGCTGACGTCCTCGAACGGCTCGACGCGCGCGCCGGTTTCGTCGTCCGGTTGATCGTCGCCGGCGCGCACGGCGCGCAACGCGCCGTTCGACGCGCGGCTCGCGTGGGGGGATCTGGCTCGCATGGACAATCCGGCGCGCCGCGTCACGCGGCTGCGCTTTCCTCGCGATAGGCCGCGTGCGGCAATGGCTTCAGATGCGCGGCGAATTGCTCGGAAGCCGCCGCCCACGAAAAGCGCTCGGCCCACGCGCGGGCATGCGCGCGCTCGATTTTCAGCGCTTCGAGACATGCTTCCTGGAGATCTTCGTGCATCGCGCCGGCGCCGCCGTCGCCGAGCACGTCGATCGGACCGGTCACCGGATACGCCGCGACCGGCGTGCCGCAGGCGAGCGCTTCGAGCAGCACGAGCCCGAACGTATCGGTGCGGCTCGGGAACACGAAGACGTCCGCCGCGGCATAGACCTTCGCGAGTTCAGCCTGCGTGAGCACGCCCAGGTAATTCGCTTGCGGATAGCGCGACTTCAGTTCGGCGAGCGCGGGGCCTTCGCCGGCCACCCATTTCGAGCCCGGCAAATCGAGCTTCAGAAACGCCTCGACGTTTTTTTCGACGGCCACGCGCCCCACATACAGGAAGATCGGCCGCGCGGTGTTGAGCACCTTCGAGTCCATCGGGTGAAAGATGTCGAGATCGACGCCGCGCGTCCACAGCACGACGTTCGTGAAGCCGAATTTTTCGAGGTCGCTCTTCACGACCGGCGTCGGCGCCATCACGGCCAGCGACGGCTTGTGGAACCAGTGCAGGAACTTGTACGTGGCCGCGAGCGGAATGCCGAAGCGCGCCTGCACGTACTCCGGAAAGCGCGTGTGATAGGCGGTCGTGAACGGCAGCTTGTGGCGGATCGCATAGGCGCGCGCGGCCATGCCGAGCGGGCCTTCGGTCGCGATGTGCAGGGCGTCGGGCTGGAACGCGTCGATGCGCGCGTGCAGCCTGCGGCGCGGCAGCAACGACAGGCGGATCTCAGGATAAGTCGGGCAGGGGATCGTCCGGAATTCGAGCGGCGTCAGCAGATCGACGCGGTGGCCGAGTTCGGTAAGCTCGCGCGTGGTGTTCTTCAGCGTGCGCACGACGCCATTGACCTGCGGTTCCCACGCGTCGGTGACGATCATGATCTTCATCGATTTGGTTCCTCGATTCGGCCCAACAGAAGTTAAAGGGATTACGCGGTTGCCCGGGCCTTCTGCACGCCGGCTTGCGGCGAGCGCATCACGGTCCAGTAAATCACCTTGAGTTCGCCTTCGTACGTCTCGACGAGCGCCGACAGACTTTCCACCCAGTCGCCGTCGTTGCAATACAGCACGCCGTCGATGTCGCGTATTTCGGCTTTGTGGATGTGCCCGCAGACCACGCCGTCACAGCCTCGGCGGCGCGCCTCGTCGGTCATCACGCGTTCGAACGACGAGATGAAGTTCACCGCGTTCTTCACCTGGTGCTTCAGGTATTGCGACAGCGACCAGTACGGAAAGCCGAGTCGGCTGCGGATGCGGTTGAACCAGCGGTTCAGGATCAGGATCATCGTGTAGAGCGTGTCGCCGAGATAGGCGAGCCACTTCGCGTGCTGGATCACGCCGTCGAACAGATCGCCGTGCACGATCCACAGGCGCTTGCCGGCGAGCGTCGTGTGAAACGCCTCGCCGCGCACGTGGATGTCGCCGAACGCGAGGTCGCAGAACTGGCGCGCGGCTTCGTCGTGATTGCCGGGCACGTAGACGACCTGGGTGCCTTTGCGCGCCTTGCGCAGCACCTTCTGCACGACGTCGTTGTGCGCCTGCGGCCAGTACCAGCCTTTCTTCAACTGCCACCCGTCGATGATGTCGCCGACGAGATACAGATACTCCGACTCGTTGTGGCGCAGGAAGTCCAGCAGATACGGCGCCTGGCAGCCGCTCGAACCGAGGTGGATGTCGGAGAGCCAGATCGTGCGGTAGCGATGCGGATCGGCATGATCGTCGTCGTGCCGCGACGTCTCGGCGTCGAGCGGCGGCACGGCCACGGCCAGCGGCAAGCCGGTGCTCTGACTGGGTTCGGGGCGCAACGCGACGGGGTCGACGCTCGGGCCGGTCTGGCGGAACAGGGAAGTCGCGGACGTATTCGAGTCCATGGCTCACGCGTCGAGTTGCAGTGCCCGTATTGGGCCTACGGCGCGTGACTGTGCCGTGACAGTCATGAGAAGTTCTTATTACTGCGACGGCTTGCGGACGATGAAGCGGGAGGAAGGTGGGCCGTGCCTGAGCGCTTGCCCTAGCGCGTGCCTTAGCGCGTGACGTCGATCACGCGTGTGCCGGCGAGACGGTCGTGCAGAAACTGGCGGCTCGCGCCGAAGCAGCCGGTCGCCGCCCAGAGAACGAACCAGACCGCGGCGGCAATGAGCGTGCGCGGAACGCTGAGGCCGAGGATCGGATGCAGCGCGAGCGGCGGCAGGAACCATAGCCACGCGAGCAGGTAGCGCGCGATCGCGCGCCATGCGCAGAGCGGAGCGCCGTTGGCCGCGACGACGCGCAGGCGCCAGGTTTTCATCGGCAGTGTCTGGCCGCTGTGGGTCCAGAACCACACGAAATACAACCCGACGACGAGACCGATCCACGTCGCGAGCAGGTTGTGGTGCGTGAGTCCGTTGCGTTGCTGCGTGAGCGTGCCGAACAGATAGCCGGCGACGAACACGACGCCGAACAGCAGCAGCGCTTCGTAGAGCAGCGCGGCGAGGCGGCGGCGCACGGTTGGCGGCTGGCTGGACGGAACGGCAGCCGTAACGGGCGAGGCCGGACCTTGATCCGAATGGGCGTGGGCGGTCACGTTCGGTTCGGACACGGCGCGGCGGCTCATGAACCGTTGAAGATCGACGGCGCCTCGGCCGGCGAAACCGGCACCGGCGTGGCGGGGACGAAGCTGCCCGCGGCCGGCGCACCCGGCACCGACGCCGGGCTCGGCAACGACGCCGGGACCGCCGCGCTCGCCGACGCCGCGCCGCTCGCGCCGTGCTCGCGCGCATTGACGAGCCGGTCGAGCCCCTTGATCTCGCTGCGGCCCGACGGCGGCGCGCTGACCACGCTCGGGCGGCGCTTGTGCTCGCTCGCGGCGAGGCGCTGCTTCAGCTCCTCGGGCAATTGCTGATAGGCCTTCCACGCGTTCTGACGTGTCTCACGCGGCAACTGCTTCGAGACCTGATAGTTTTCGCGCGCGACGCGCCGCTGATCGGGCGTCATGCGCACCCATTCGGTCATGCGGTCATGCAGCCGTTTTTGCGCCTCAGGCGACAATTTCGAGTAACGGGATGCAATTTTCAGCCATTTACGCTGACGCTCTTCGCTGAAGGAATCCCACTCGGACTGGAACGGGGCAAGCGCGACGTGTTCGGCGGCGCTCAGGCGCGACCAGGCCAGTGGACTTTTGCTGCCGGGCAAGCTCGGCAATTCGACGGCGAGCGTGGGCGCCGGCGCGGGCGCGGCGCCATTGCCGGCGGCGGGCGCGCCGGCAGGCTGGGAACTCGGATAAAAGCGCGGATACGTCGCGGCAAACGACACCAGGGCCGCAATCGTGCATCCGAAAACTACGGCCAGGCCGCGCTTGTAACTCACCCGAAAAATCTCCCGCTCAGTGGGCGCGTGAAAGGTACGCGTTGAAGCCGTGGTCGAGATAGGCATTGAGCGGCAGGTCGTCGCTTAACATGGCGGCATCGATATCGGCGAGTTCGGCGGTGCGCTGCTGGTCTTCCCAGTAGGCAATGCCCACGAGGCTCACGACCAGCGCGGCGAGCGGCCACGCAAGCGCGAAGCGGCGCAGCGGCGAGCGGCGGCGTTGCGGCAATGGCGCATTGCGCAGTTCTCCCTGCGACAGGCCGGACGGCATGCCGACGCCGGCCAGAGCGGGCGCGAACACCGGCGCGGTCACGATTTCGGGCTTCTTGCGGGCGAGCGCGGCGCGGCGCACCGCGGCGAGTCGGTCGACGGTGGCGGGGGCAAGGCTGGCGGCATTTTCGTCGAGCGCGCGGCGCACCTGGCGCGCGAACTCGAGTTCTTTTGTTTCGAGGGAGCTCATAGCGTGATTCCTTTGGCCTTGAGCGCTTGTGCGAGCGTGTGGGTGGCCCGCGAACAGTGCGTCTTCACACTGCCTTCGGAGCAGCCCATCGCGGCGGCAGTCTCGGCGACATCCATATCTTCCCAATAACGCATGAGAAACGCCTCCCGTTGACGTGCCGGCAACTTTTGGATCTCGTCGTCGATTTGCTGCAAGACCTGTTCGCGTTCGAGTTTGCGCTCGTTGCTCTCGGCGCCCGCGGAGCCTTCCTCGGCTTCGAACGTTTCGAGGGGATCGAATTCGTCGTCGTCGGAATTGCCGAGCGACGAGAACAGGCTCACCCAGGTATTGCGCACTTTGGCACGACGGAAATAGTCGTGCGTCGCATTCTGCAGAATACGCTGAAACAGCAGGGGAAGTTCGGCCGCGGGGCGATCGCCGTATTTTTCGGCGAGCTTGATCATCGCGTCCTGCACGATGTCCAGCGAGGCGTCGTCGTCCCGCACGGCGTAGACCGTCTGCTTGAATGCGCGCCTTTCGACGCCCGCCAGAAAATCGGCGAGTTCCTTGTCTGATGCCATCCGTTTGGGGGTCGGCGCAGCGAGCGTGCGCGTAATCGATCGAAAAATGTCGTAAAACTCGCGGATGCTAACAAATTTTTGCGTAAGCAGGGGTAAAACGTGGACCGGCTTGCAGCGTCATGAGGCGGCGCGCCGGTCAGGCGTCGGTCAGAAGCGGGCGTGGCGACAAGGGGTTGGGGCAATATTTGCTTGACCGCACGGGCGTCTGCGGCTATCGTCGCTGGTTCGCAACATAAGTGACTTGTCTCATTGAGGTGTGGCCCAAGAAGCTCACCTGTCAACTGGACGCGCCGCTTGAACCCGAGCCACAAGCCCGGCAGAGAGCACCCGATCAATTTTTTGCCGAAAATTCGAAAGGTGAATTGAATGAATATGCCCAGCGCGGAATTCTCCACGTCGGATACCACTCCCCAACACGAAGCTGACTCTATCGGCGCCACCGTGCTCATGAAGGCACTGGCCGACGAAGACGTCGAGTTCATCTGGGGTTATCCCGGCGGCTCGGTACTCTACATTTACGACGAGCTGTACAAGCAGGACAAGTTCGAGCACGTCCTCGTGCGCCACGAGCAGGCCGCGGTTCACGCCGCCGACGCGTACGCGCGTTCCACCGGCAAGGTCGGCGTGTGTCTCGTGACCTCCGGCCCCGGCGTCACCAATGCGGTGACCGGCATTGCCACCGCCTACATGGATTCGATCCCGATGGTCGTGATCAGCGGCCAGGTGCCGACTGCCGCGATCGGCCAGGACGCGTTCCAGGAGTGCGACACGGTCGGCATCACGCGTCCCTGCGTGAAGCACAACTTCCTCGTGAAGGACGTGCGCGATCTCGCCGCCACCGTCAAAAAAGCCTTTTACATTGCCCGTACCGGCCGTCCCGGCCCGGTCCTGATCGACATTCCGAAAGACGTGTCGAAGGCGCCGTGCCAATACGAGCCGGTCAGGAGCGTCACGCTGCGCTCGTACAATCCGGTCACGAAGGGCCACTCGGGCCAGATCCGCAAGGCGGTGTCGCTGCTGCTGTCGGCGAAGCGTCCGTACATCTACACCGGCGGCGGCATCATTCTCGCGGACGCATCGCGTGAGCTGAACCAGTTTGCCGATCTGCTCGGCTATCCCATCACCAACACGCTGATGGGGCTGGGCGGGTATCGCGCGAGCGACAAGAAATTCCTCGGCATGCTCGGCATGCACGGCACGTACGAAGCCAACATGGCGATGCAGCACTGTGACGTGCTGATCGCGATTGGCGCGCGTTTCGACGACCGCGTGATCGGTGATCCGGGTCACTTCGCTTCGCGCCCGCGCAAGATCATTCACATCGACATCGATCCTTCCTCCATTTCCAAGCGCGTCAAGGTCGACATTCCTATTGTCGGCGACGTGAAGGAAGTGCTGAAGGAGCTGATCGAGCAGTTGCAAACGGCCGAGCATGGCCCGGACACCGCGGCGCTCGCCGACTGGTGGAAAGACATCGAAGCCTGGCGCGCGAAAGACTGCCTGAAATTCGACCGCAAGAGCGACATCATCAAGCCGCAGTACGTGGTGGAAAAGGCGTGGGAACTGACCGACGGCAATGCCTTCGTGTGTTCCGACGTCGGCCAGCACCAGATGTGGGCGGCGCAGTTCTATCGCTTCAACAAGCCGCGCCGCTGGATCAACTCCGGTGGCCTCGGCACGATGGGCTTCGGTCTGCCGGCGGCGATGGGCGTGAAGATGGCGCACCCGGACGACGACGTGCTGTGCATCACGGGCGAAGGCTCGATCCAGATGTGCATCCAGGAGTTGTCGACCTGCAAGCAGTACGACACGCCGGTGAAGATCATTTCGCTCAACAACCGCTATCTGGGCATGGTGCGCCAGTGGCAGCAGATCGAATACAGCAAGCGCTATTCGCATTCGTACATGGATGCGCTGCCCGATTTCGTGAAGCTCGCCGAAGCGTACGGCCACGTGGGCATGCGTATCGAACGCACCGCCGATGTCGAGCCGGCGTTGAAGGAAGCGCTGCGCCTGAAAGATCGCACCGTGTTTCTCGATTTCCAGACCGATCCGACCGAAAACGTCTGGCCGATGGTTCAGGCCGGCAAGGGCATCACCGAGATGCTCATGGGTTCGGAAGATCTATAACGGCGGTGCGTTGGGGTTCATTTGCGTGAACCCAGCGTCGGCTTCGCCTTGCACGCCTTCAAAAAAGGCGCGGGCAAACGAAGCGGCGCCGCACCGCTCGCGGACATCGACAAAACATCTGGAAAAGCGAAACATGAGACACATCATTTCAGTCCTGCTGGAAAACGAACCGGGCGCGTTATCACGCGTGGTCGGTCTCTTCTCGGCACGCGGCTATAACATTGAAACCTTGACGGTGGCTCCGACCGAAGACCGTTCGCTGTCGCGCATGACCATCGTCTCCATTGGCTCGGACGACGTGATCGAACAGATCACGAAGCATCTGAACCGCCTGATCGAGGTGGTAAAAGTGGTCGACCTTACCGAGGGCGCCCACATCGAGCGCGAGCTGATGTTGATCAAGGTGAGGGCGGTCGGCAAGGAACGTGAGGAGATGAAGCGGATGTCGGATATTTTCCGCGGCCGCATCATCGACGTCACCGAAAAGACCTACACGATCGAACTGACGGGCGCGGCCGACAAGCTGGACGCCTTCATCGAAGGGCTCGATTCCACGGCCATTCTCGAAACGGTCCGCACGGGCAGTTCGGGCATCGGCCGCGGCGAGCGCATTCTGAAGGTGTAGCGCGCAGCGTTTCGATCGGGCCGGGTAGCGCCTCACGCACTTCGTTATCCGGTCTTGCAACACAGCATTCGCAGTATCTGAATCTCTCTGAATCATTCGAAATTAGCCAAGGAACCGACATGAAAGTTTTCTACGACAAGGACGCCGATCTCTCCCTCATCAAGGGCAAGCAGGTCACCATCATCGGCTATGGCTCGCAAGGTCATGCGCACGCGCTGAACCTCAGCGAAAGCGGCGTGAAGGTCACGGTCGGTCTGCGCAAGGGCGGCGCATCGTGGAGCAAGGCTGAGAACGCCGGCCTGCAGGTCAAGGAAGTGGCGGAAGCCGTGAAGGGCGCGGACGTCGTCATGATGCTGCTGCCGGACGAGCAGATCGCTGAGGTGTACGCAAAGGAAGTGCACGCCAACGCGAAGCAGGGCGCGGCGCTCGCCTTCGCGCACGGCTTCAACGTGCACTACGGCCAGGTGATCCCGCGCGCGGATCTGGACGTCATCATGATCGCGCCGAAGGCGCCGGGCCACACGGTTCGCGGCACCTACTCGCAAGGTGGCGGCGTGCCGCATCTGATCGCGGTTGCGCAGGACAAGTCGGGCGCGGCGCGTGACATCGCTCTGTCGTACGCTGCGGCGAACGGCGGCGGCCGTGCCGGCATCATCGAAACGAACTTCCGCGAAGAAACGGAAACCGACCTGTTCGGCGAACAGGCTGTTCTGTGCGGCGGCACCGTCGACCTGATCAAGGCCGGCTTCGAAACGCTGGTGGAAGCGGGCTACGCGCCGGAAATGGCGTACTTCGAATGCCTGCACGAACTGAAGCTGATCGTCGACCTGATCTACGAAGGCGGCATCGCGAACATGAACTACTCGATCTCGAACAACGCCGAATACGGCGAATACGTGACGGGTCCGCGTATCGTGACGGCCGAGACGAAGAAGGCGATGAAGGCCGTGCTGACCGACATTCAGACGGGCGAGTACGCAAAGAGCTTCATCATCGAAAACAAGGCTGGCGCGCCGACGCTCCAGTCGCGCCGCCGCCTGACGGCCGAGCACCAGATCGAACAGGTCGGTGCGAAGCTGCGCGCCATGATGCCGTGGATCGCGAAGAACAAGCTCGTCGACCAGTCGAAGAACTAAGAAGTCCGTTTGATCCGTTCTCTTCGCATTGTTCGTTTTAGCTTTTGACCGGCGAGGCGCATCGACGTGTGCGCCGGTCATGCAAAAAGCCGCCCGAGGGTGCTGAACCCCGGGCGGCTTTTGCTATCCTACGGTTTTACGTGCGACACGCGTCGCATCGACTGGACGGCGAAAGCCGTCCCATTTGGTGGCACCTTGTGGCCACCCCTGTGTAGCGAAGCGAGACTGGGTGAAGTTGCCTGGAATCGCTGCCGTAGGCGGGTCCGATACTCGTATCGACGCCCGCATTTGCATTGACCTGATTACCGTCAGGTTCCGCCGAGTTAGCGGCTTCAATTCCGCTAACAAAGCGGATTGTTGTATGTATCTCCCGAGCCTCAGGGCGCGGATCGCTGCAAGTACGAGCGCAAGCTCGGTGTGTCATTGTTCGGGCACGTCCGCGGTATGGCGTGTGAAGTGAACCTGCTGTACGACCAGCAGTAGCCTACGAAGACATGCGTCACTGGCAACGGTGGGGTGTGAAGCTCTTCTGACAATGTAGCCTCCAGAAGTAATGGGTGCGTGAATGCCGCGAGGTATTCATTCAGAGACTCCGAGCAGCAAAAGGGGTTGAGGCGCTAGGCTGGCTGATACGGTTAATGCAAGTGAACTGCTGATAAACCTCGTAAGTAGGACGGTGCCAAAGCTGCTGACAGGCATCAACCAAATAGGTGTGCGGTCGGATAACCCGCTGTAAATTCGGGTTACGTCGTCTTCGGACCGCCGGGGAATAGGCAGAACCTAAGTCAGTCGTGTGACATGCCGGGAACGTGGTAAGCCTGTATGGTTGCCGGTTGTAGTTTGACTGGCAGGCGAACCGTGAGGGACGCTGTTGATTGTGCAGGTATGGGATGACGGAGAACGCGAATGCCGGTCTGTAATGGATCGGATAGGGGTTGAGACATTACCTCACGCGAAAGCGAGCAGACTTCCGTCTGGTCTACCGTCGCAAGATGGCTGACTAACCCTTTAGCTGGAAGATGATTGCTGTTGGGCTTCTGGACCATCAGCATATGTTTTTACCCCCTTGCGGGAGCAGATCGCTCCCGCAAGGGGCGATCTGTTCTCTGCTCGGGATTCACTTCTTCGAGTAGGAGAGCAGCATGAGAGTATCTGTCCGAAAGGATGGATCTGCGCTTTCCCACGCGCCGGACAATTGGTACGCCGTAGATTGGCGTCGGGTTGAACGGAACGTGAGAGGGATGCAGATTCGAATTGCGAAGGCGACGCGGGAAGGCAATTGGCGCAGAGGGAGAGCTCTGCAAAGGATGCTGACCCGCACGTTGTCCGCGAAGCTGTATGCGGTACGACGTGTTACGCAGAATCAGGGTGCGCGAACGGCTGGAGTCGATCGCGAACTTTGGGACTCGCCTGAGAGCCGATGGCTTGCTGTCGGCAGGTTGAAGCGGCGTGGTTATAAGCCTCTGCCTTTACGGAGAGTCTTTATCCCCAAAGCCAATGGAAAGGAGCGCCCGCTGGGCATTCCGACCATGCGGGACAGGGCGATGCAAGCCTTGTATCTGCTGGCTCTGGAGCCGGTGTCAGAATCGACGAGTGACCCGAACTCTTATGGGTTCCGGACAAACCGCTCGACGGCTGATGCTATGTCGCAGATATTCGTCGCCATGTCCCAGAAGGGCTCAGCCCGCTGGGTGCTGGAGGCGGACATCAAGGGATGCTTCGATCACATTAGACACGACTGGTTGGAGACTCATGTTCTGATGGACAGGGAAATCCTCCGGAAATGGCTGAAAGCTGGCCTGATTTACAAAGGGCAGCTTCAGGCGACAGAGGCCGGTACGCCGCAAGGAGGGATCATTTCTCCGACGCTGGCGAATGTGACGTTGAACGGGCTGGAGCGAGAACTGCTGGCGCACCTCAGTGCGAAGTATGGGATCGCAAAAGCCAACAAGCTTAAGGTCAATGTAGTGCGGTACGCGGACGACTTCGTGATCACCGGTGACTCGCAAGAGTTGCTGGAGCAGGAAGTTCGGCCTTGGGTGGAAGCATTCCTTGCCGTTCGAGGTCTGCAACTGTCCGAAGAGAAAACGCGCATCACGCACATCGACTCGGGCTTCGATTTCCTTGGGTGGAATTTCCGCAAGTATTCGGGGATTTTGCTCATCAAGCCGAGCAAGAAAAACGTGCAAACGTTCTATCGCAAGGTGGCGGATACGATCAGCGGTCACAAGACGGTGAAGCAGGAGAATCTGATTCGACTGCTGAACCCTATGCTACGAGGCTGGGCGCAATATCACAGCCCCGTGGTCGCCAAAGAGGCATACAGCCGCATGGAGTCTTTAATTTTCCGAAGACTCTGGCGGTGGTCGAAGAGGCGACACCTGAACAAGAATGCTGACTGGGTGAAAAAGAAATATTTCCACTCGGAGGGTAATCGAAACTGGGTGTTTGCTGTTCCTGTAGCTCGTGACGACGGGAGTAAGGGGTTGCTTAGCCTGTACCAGCTCAGCGGTACGGAGATTAAGCGACACAGAAAGGTCAAGGGCGCATTCAATCCCTTTGATCCTGAGTGGGAGCAGTACGGCGAACAGTTGCGACAGGCGCGCATGGAACACTCGATGCGTTATCGGAAGCAATGGGTCTCGCTGTATATGTCGCAAGACGGGCTTTGCTCGCATTGTGGCTGTGCCCTGACAAAGGAGACCGGCTGGCATGACCATCATCTGGAATATCGGATGCATGGTGGTACGGACGCTCTATCGAACAGGGTTCTGCTTCACCCGCACTGCCATCAGCAGGTGCACGCAGGTAAAATTGCGGTAACTAAGCCGGCTCGGTCCTAAGACTGGGCTTTGTTTGTAGATTTGAGCCGTATGCGGGGAAACTCGCACGTACGGTTCTTAGGGGGCCCTTCTTCCGCAAGGAAGGGGGGCTACCCTCCAAAAACACTGAAGCCATCCATGAATTACCCACATCCGATCATCGCGCGAGAAGGCTGGCCGTTCATCGCCATCGCGGCCGTCATTGCACTTCTGGTTCACGCCTTCGCGGGGTTCGGCTTTGCTTGGATCTTCTGGCTGATCCTGATCTTCGTCGTGCAGTTCTTCCGCGATCCGGCGCGCCCGATTCCGACGCAGGCGAACGCCGTGCTGTGCCCGGCCGACGGCCGCATCGTCGCCGTGGAAACCGCGCACGATCCGTACGCGAATCGTGAAGCGCTGAAAATCAGCGTGTTCATGAACGTCTTCAACGTCCACTCGCAACGCTCGCCTGTGGATGGCGCGATCTCCAAGGTCGAATACTTCCCCGGCGCGTATCTGAATGCCGCGGTGGACAAGGCTTCGCTCGAAAACGAACGCAATGCGGTGGTGATCGAAATGGCCGGCGGCCAGACGGTGACCTCCGTGCAGATCGCCGGTTTGATCGCGCGGCGCATTCTTTGCTATGTGCGTGCAGGCGAGCCGCTTACGCGTGGTCAGCGCTATGGCTTTATCCGCTTCGGTTCGCGCGTCGACGTGTATCTCCCGGTGGGCAGCCGCCCCCGCGTGTCGATCGGCGAGAAGGTGTCGGCGTCGTCCACGATCCTCGCTGAACTGTAAAGCAGCGGCACCAAGGAGGTTGTCCGAATGGCCGCATTCAAACCGCGCCGACCGCGCACCAGTGGACCGCTGCCGCGGCCGTTTCGCCGCAACAAGCCGATCGTGGCGGAGTCACCGGCCGTGGACAGCCGGCGCGCCCAGCGTCAGCAATTCCTGAGAAAGCGCGGCATTTATCTGCTGCCGAACTCTTTCACCACGGCGGCGCTGTTCTGCGGCTTTTTTGCCGTCGTGCAGGCAATGAACGTGCGCTTCGAAATCGCGGCCATCGCGATCTTCGTGGCGATGGTGCTCGACGGCATGGACGGCCGCGTCGCCCGTATGACGCATACCCAAAGCGCATTCGGCGAGCAGTTCGACAGTCTTTCCGACATGGTGTCGTTCGGCGTCGCGCCGGCGCTTGTCATGTACGAGTGGATTCTGAAGGACCTCGGCCGCTGGGGCTGGCTCGCGGCGTTCGTCTACTGTTCGGGCGCGGCGTTGCGCCTCGCGCGTTTCAACACGAACATCGGCGTGGTCGATAAGCGTTTTTTCCAGGGCATGCCGAGTCCGGCGGCCGCGGCGCTGATCGCCGGCTTCGTGTGGCTCGCCACCGACAACCGTGTGCCGCTCAAGCTCGTCTGGCTGCCGTGGGTCGCTTTCGTGCTGACTATCTACGCGGGCGTGACCATGGTGTCGAACGCGCCGTTCTACAGCGGCAAGGCGCTCGACGTGCGGCATCGCGTGCCGTTCGGCGTGATTCTGCTCGTCGTGGTGGCGTTCGTGCTGGTGTCGTCCGATCCGCCGCTCATGCTGTTTGGTCTGTTCGTGCTGTACGGTTTGTCCGGCTATGTGTTCTGGGGTTACCAGGCCGTGCGGGGCAGGGCGAATCCGGCTCGCTCGGTGGCGCACGACAGGTAAATGGGCAAGCGAGTGCGCGCGCCGCGCATTCGCCACGGCACACCTTGTATTGGATGAAATCGGCGGCCTTCGGGCCGCCGATTTTCGTTGTGCGATGCCGGTTGCCAGGTCGTCGCGACAGGGCTGCACGGCAGGCTGGATGCAGGTCTGGCGCTAATTGCACGGCGGCGGGAATGCCGCTATAGTCGTTGGATGACTGGCTCCGCGTTGCTTTTTTCAGCCGCTATGGCGACTGTCAGCGGGGCGGCGAGCTGGAGCGGACACGAACATCGGCACCCACATCGGCACGAAGTAAAAACGCGCGAGCCGAAACACGAATCTCGCCCAGGCGGGCGCCTCGGTCGCGCCCAGCGGCGCGCTTACCGGTTGTGTCCCAGTCCGCATTGTCTGCGCTTGTCCGTGCTTGTCTGCGCTTGTCCGCGCGCCGGGCCGCTATCTGTTGTACATGCGGTTAAGCATGCGGTTGTACATGCGGCGCCCAGCGCGGCGGCACATTCATTCCAATATCCGATTTCCCATCATTGAACGACTCTGCAGGAGCCCCGACATGTCCGACAAACTGATCATATTCGACACCACGCTGCGTGACGGCGAGCAATCGCCCGGCGCGTCGATGACGAAGGAAGAGAAAATCCGCATCGCCAAGCAACTCGAGCGGATGAAAGTCGACGTGATCGAAGCGGGCTTCGCGGCAAGCTCGAACGGCGACTTCGATGCGATTCACACGATCGCGGGGCTGATCAAGGACAGCACGATCTGTTCGCTTGCCCGCGCGAACGACAAGGATATTCAGCGCGCGGCCGACGCGCTCAAGCCCGCCGGGCGTTTCCGCATTCACACCTTCATCGCGACGTCGCCGCTGCACATGGAGAAGAAGTTGCGCATGACGCCGGACCAGGTGTTCGAGCAAGCAAAGCTCGCGGTGCGTTTCGCGCGCAAATTCACCGACGACGTCGAATTCTCGCCGGAAGACGGCAGCCGCTCGGACATGGACTTCCTGTGTCGCGTGCTCGAAGCGGTGATCGCCGAGGGCGCGACCACCATCAATATCGCGGACACGGTCGGCTACGGCGTGCCGGAACTCTATGGCAATCTGGTCAAGACGCTGCGGGAGCGCGTGCCCAACTCGCATAAGGCGGTGTTCTCCGTGCATTGCCATAACGACCTCGGCATGGCGGTGGCGAACTCGCTCGCGGGCGTGCAGATCGGCGGCGCGCGCCAGGTCGAGTGCACGATCAACGGGCTCGGTGAGCGTGCGGGCAATACGTCGCTCGAAGAAATCGTGATGGCCGTGAAGACCCGCAAGGATTATTTCGGCCTCGAAGTGGGGCTCGACACCACGCAGATCGTGCCGGCTTCCAAGCTCGTGTCGCAAATCACCGGCTTCGTCGTGCAGCCGAATAAAGCCGTGGTCGGCGCAAACGCCTTCGCGCACGCGTCCGGCATTCACCAGGACGGCGTGCTGAAGGCGCGCGACACGTACGAGATCATGCGTGCCGAAGACGTGGGCTGGAGCGCGAACAAGATCGTGCTCGGCAAACTGTCGGGCCGCAATGCGTTCAAGCAGCGTCTGCAGGAATTGGGTATTGCGCTCGACAGCGAGGCGGAACTGAACACCGCGTTCGCGCGCTTCAAGGAACTGGCCGACCGCAAGGCGGAAATTTTCGACGAGGACATCATCGCGATCGTCACCGAGGAATCGGCGGAAGCGCAGGAAAAGGAGCACTACAAATTCCTGTCGCTGTCGCAGCATTCGGAGACGGGCGAGCAGCCGCACGCGAAAATCGTCTTCTCGGTGGAAGGCAAGGAAATCACCGGCGAAGCGCGTGGCAACGGTCCCGTGGATGCCACCCTCAACGCCATCGAAACGGAAGTGGGCAGCGGCTCGGAGTTGCTGCTGTACTCGGTGAACGCGATCACCACCGGCACGCAGGCGCAAGGCGAAGTGACGGTGCGGCTCTCGAAGAGCGGGCGCATCGTGAATGGCGTGGGCACCGATCCGGATATCGTCGCGGCGTCGGCGAAGGCGTATATCTCCGCGCTCAACAAGCTGTATTCGAACGCCGACAAGCTGAATCCACAGCGTTCGGAGTAAGTCTCATGTGACGAAGCCCCGCGCCTTGAACGGCGCGGGGCTTTTTTATTGCGACGCTTCTTTTCCGCGCGCCGCAGTTTCCAGCGCCTTATTCAGGCGCGGCGCAGCGCATCGAGCAGCCGCTCGTGTGCGAAATAAAATTCGTCGTCACGCGCAATAAATAAAAAAGCCGCCTCGAAAGGCGGCTTTCTGGATTGATGCGTATTAAATGCCAGTGTTGCCTAGAACATGTCCCGGCGATCGGGATCGTGCAGCGGGTCCGGCGTTTTCTGCGTGAGGCGCAACACGCCCTGATCGTCGAAATAAAAGCTGTACATCATGTACCAGACGTTGTCTTCGAGGTAGCGATAGGTCCACACCTCGCGCTTCATCAACGGAAAATAGGACGTCTCGACGGGCCGGCCGAAGTTCACCAGCACATCGCCCTTCACCCACTTGCCGATTTCCGCGCGATAAAACTCGTTCGGCTGCAACACTTGGCGCACGTTGACGATCTTGCCGGAAGCGTCGATGTCGGCGGCGGTCGTGGTTTCGCCCATCGGCTGCGTGGGCCACATCAGCCGCTTGCCGCCGTTCGGCAAATCGTAGCTTTCGCGCGGCGGCCCGAGGCGCGCGACGATGGTCGATTCGTCCGCGCCCGCCTGATATTGCTGCCAGGGCTGCACGCAGCCCGCGAGCGCGAGCACGCTCAGGCAGGTCAGCGCGGCGCGGCGCAGGCGCGCGGCGGCCGGCGCACCGGCCAAGGCCGCCTTGAAGTGATGGCGGTTCAGCATGAATTCCTCCGATGGCTCTTGAGTAGCGGTTTTTATGATCGAGACTGATTATTTTGACACGTGCCGGGGTAAAAGATTTGCGCCGTGCGCGGCCGGGCCACCCAACACGATAACGGTTTTCGCGGCTTGCCTATTCCGTCTCGCAAGCCCTATGATCCGCGCTTTCACGACTCACGCAGGTACGGACGATGGCAAAGTGGCAAAGCATGGCGAGCGCGGTTCTGGCGGCCCTTTCTACGACGCTGGCGGCGCTGGCGTCCGTAGCGCCCGACCTCGCCGACGCCGCTGAAACGGCGGCGAAACCGGCCGGCGCGCCGATCCAGTTGGCGCTGATCGAAGGCATGTCGGGTCCGTTCGCGAACGCGGGCGCGGCGGTGGAGCGCAATCTGCGCTTCGGGTTGGAGCAGGTCAACGCGCGCGGCGGCGTGAAGCTCGCCGACGGCGCGCATCCGCTGGAACTCGTCGTGCTCGACAGCAAGGGCGGCACCGAAGAAGCACTCACGCAGTTGCGCGCGGCCGCCGACCGCCACATCGGCTACATCTTGCAAGGTAACGGCTCGGCCGTCGCGGCGGCGCTCATCGGCGCGATCGAGAAGCAGAACAGCCGCGAGCCGGGCAACCGCGAACTGTTCCTCAACTATTCCGCCGACGACCCCGCGCTGACGAACGCCAACTGCAGCTTCTGGCACTTCCGCTTCGACGCGCATGCCGGCATGCGCATGGACGCGCTCGCCGACGTCATCGAACGCGACAAGGCGGTCAAGAAGGTCTATCTGCTGAATCAGGACTACAGCTTCGGACATGACGTCAGCAGCCTCGCGCGCTCGGCGCTTGCCGCGAAGCGGCCGGATATCGCGGTGGTCGGCGACGAGTTTCATCCGATTGGCCGCGTGAAGGACTTTGCGCCGTACATCGCCAAAATTCGCGCGAGCGGCGCCGATGCCGTGATCACCGGCAACTGGGGCAACGACCTCACGCTGCTCGTGAAGGCGGCGCGCGAGCAGGGCCTCGACACCAAGTTCTACACGTTTTACGGCAACAGTCTCGGCGCGCCGGCTGCGCTGGGCGAAGCCGGCGTCGGGCACGTGATCGCCGTGGCCGACTGGCATCCGAACGCGGGCGGCGCGGCTTCCGACGCCTGGTACCAGGCCTTTCGCGCCCGTTTCCCGGCTGCCCAGGACGACTATCCGGTCCTGCGCATGTCGCTGATGATCGAGACGCTCGCCGCGGCGATGAACCGCGCGAGGAGCGCCGATCCGACGACGGTGGCCCGGGCGCTGGAAGGCATCCGCTTCGACAACGGCTTTCATGCGTCGTGGATGCGGGCGGACGACCATCAATTGATCCAGCCTCTATACGTGATGGAAATGGACAAGGCCGACACGCGCGGCGTGCGTTTCGATAACGAGGGCTCGGGCTTCGGCTTTCGGACGGTGCTGGCGTTGCCGGCGGAGCGCACGCTCCCGCCGACCGTCTGCAAGATGAAGCGGCCCTGATGGGCCGTCGCGGGTGCGCGTGCGGACGCAGCGGGCCCGCGCCGGTTCTTGCCGGGCCGCTTTCGTGCCCGGCACGGCGGGCCTCGCGGCACAGTCGCGCTGTGCTACAATACGCGTCCCGTTGCGGTGCTGGCTGTCTGTAAGAGCTATCTGGCGCTGTTTCGCACGGGTAATCCACGGCACGGCCTTTCTTCCGTGACCGCCTGTCTAGTTCTCAAGGAAATCGACATGTCCGCAGTTGATACAAGCAAGAAGTCTGAAGTCGTCGCGCAATTCGCACGCGCAGCCAACGACACCGGCTCCCCCGAAGTTCAGGTCGCGCTGCTTACGACCCGCATCAACGAACTGACCGTTCACTTCAAGGCACACGCGAAAGACCACCACAGCCGCCGCGGCCTGCTGCGCATGGTGAGCCGCCGCCGTAAGCTGCTCGACTACCTGAAGGGTAAGGACGCGGATCGTTACCGTGCACTGATCGAGAAGCTGGGTCTGCGTAAGTAATCGGCCAGTCGTTCAGCAAGATGCCTGTGTCAGTTCCGCTGATACAGGCATTTTGTTTTTGCACGGTGTGCTTCATGTGAGGCACATCAGCTGGACTCCGCAGCGGCGTGCCGGTTCATGCGGCGGAGCAGGAAGCAGTAAAGGCAGTAGAAAAAAGCAGCAAAAACAGAAACATGGCCGGGCTTCAGGGCGGAGCTTTGTGTCATTCCAGCGGTTCGCGCGCCGGGTCGATCCGGGCGATGTAAAGCGTGGTTCGCTGGAATGGCATAACACTACTCTTCCCATGCGGCGCCGGTCCCGGCGTTGCCGCGCCGCTTCTGGTCCGCGCGGCATTACGATGAGGAAAAGCAATGACTATGTTCAATAAGATCGTCAAAGAGTTTAAGTGGGGACAACACAACGTTCGCCTCGAGACCGGCGAAATCGCCCGTCAGGCGAGCGGCGCGGTGATCGTCGACGTCGAAGATACCGTTGTTCTCGCGACCGTGGTCGGCGCCAAGACGGCCAAGCCGGGTCAGGATTTCTTCCCGCTGACCGTCGACTACCTCGAAAAGACCTACGCCGCCGGCAAGATTCCCGGCGGTTTCTTCCGCCGCGAAGGCCGTCCGTCGGAAGGCGAAACGCTGATCTCGCGTCTGATCGACCGCCCGCTGCGTCCGCTGTTCCCGGAAGGCTTCTACAACGAAGTCCAGGTCGTGATCCACGTCCTGTCGCTGAATCCGGAAATCCCCGCCGACATTCCCGCGCTGATCGGCGCGTCGGCGGCGCTCGCCGTGTCCGGTCTGCCGTTTAACGGCCCAGTCGGCGCAGCGCGCGTGGCCTACATCAACAACGAATACGTGTTGAACCCGACGCGTCCGCAAATGAAGGAATCGGCGCTCGACCTGATCGTCGCCGGTACGGAACGCGCGGTGCTGATGGTGGAGTCGGAAGCGCAGCAACTGAGCGAAGAAGTGATGCTCGGCGGCGTGGTGTTCGGCCACGAGCAGATGCAAATCGCGATCGACGCGATCCATGATCTGGTCCGCGAAGGCGGCAAGCCGGAATGGGACTGGAAGCCGGCCGCGAAGAATGAGCCGCTGATCGCGCGCGTGACGGAACTGGCGCAAGCCGAACTGCTCGCCGCTTACCAGATCCGCGACAAGCAGGCGCGTTCGACCAAGCTGAAGGAAGTCTACGCAGCGGTTTCGGCGAAGCTGGAAGAAGAAGCCGCGGCAAGCGGCGCGGTGGCGGCCGACAAGGCGACCGTCGGCAACGTGCTGTTCGACATCGAAGCGAAGATCGTCCGTACGCAGATTTTGAACGGCGAGCCGCGTATCGACGGCCGCGACACGCGCACCGTGCGCCCGATCGAAATCCGTACCGGCGTGCTGCCGCGTACTCACGGTTCGGCACTCTTCACGCGCGGCGAAACGCAGGCGCTGGTGGTGGCCACGCTGGGCACGAAGGGCGACGAACAGAACATCGACGCGCTCGAAGGCGAATACCGCGAACGCTTCATGCTTCACTACAACATGCCGCCGTTCGCGACCGGCGAAACGGGTCGCGTCGGTTCGCCGAAGCGCCGTGAAATCGGTCACGGCCGTCTGGCCAAGCGCGCGCTGGCCGCTTGCCTGCCGAGCGCCGACGAATTCGGCTACTCGATTCGCGTCGTGTCGGAAATCACGGAATCGAACGGCTCCTCGTCGATGGCTTCGGTGTGCGGCGGCTGCCTCGCGCTGATGGACGCCGGCGTGCCGATGAAGGCGCACGTCGCCGGCATCGCCATGGGCCTGATTCTCGAAGGCAACAAGTTCGCCGTGCTGACCGACATCCTCGGCGACGAAGATCACCTCGGCGACATGGACTTCAAGGTTGCGGGCACGGAACAAGGCGTGACCGCGCTTCAGATGGACATCAAGATCCAGGGCATCACGAAGGAAATCATGCAGGTCGCCCTCGCGCAAGCGAAGGAAGGCCGTATGCACATCCTCGGCAAGATGACCTCGGCCGTGTCGGGCGCGAACACGCAATTGTCGGAGTTCGCACCGCGCATGATCACCATCAAGATCAATCCGGAAAAGATCCGCGACGTGATCGGCAAGGGCGGTTCGGTGATCCGCGCGCTGACGGAAGAAACCGGCACGACCATCGATATTTCCGACGACGGCGTCGTCACCATCGCAAGCACGAGCAGCGAAGGGATGGCCGAGGCGAAGAAGCGTATCGAGAACATCACGCTGGAAGTCGAAGTGGGCCAGGTGTACGAAGGCACCGTGCTCAAGTTGCTCGATTTCGGCGCGATCGTGAACATCCTGCCGGGCAAGGACGGTCTGCTGCACATCTCTGAGATCGCCAATGAGCGCATCAAGGACATCAACGACTACCTGAAGGACGGCCAGCAAGTGAAGGTCAAGGTCATCCAGACGGACGAGAAGGGTCGCGTGCGTTTGTCCGCCAAGGCGTTGCTGAACGACGCCGCGTCGGGCGCGCCGCAAGGTGAGCCGACGCCGCAGTAAAGCGGTAGAAGCACAACGGCCGGCAGCGCGAATGCGCTCCGGCCGTTTTTCATGATGGATGCAGGGTGGATCGCGTTGCAGACAAATGAGCCGCGCGCTCATTGACCGGATGCGGCGACAATGCAGGTGAACGCGGACGAACGCGGGTGTGCAACGCAATCCAATCTTGGAGTTGACGCAGATGAAAGCGATCGAAATCACCGAATTCGGAGCCCCTGAAGTTCTCAAGCTCGCGGAGCGGCCCACGCCGCAGCCGAAAGCGGGCGAGGTGCTGATCAAGGTGGCGGCTTCCGGCATCAACCGCCCCGACGTATTTCAGCGCAAGGGCGGTTATGCGCCACCGCCGGGCGCGTCGGATCTGCCGGGGCTGGAAGTGGCGGGCGAGATCGTCGGCGGCGAGATCGACGGGAAGAACAATCCGTTCGGTCTGAAAATCGGCGATCGCGTGTGCGCGTTGCTGGCGGGCGGCGGCTATGCGGAATACGCGGCCGCGCCGCTGCTGCAATGCCTGCCGGTGCCGGCGCGCCTGACGGACGTCGAGGCGGCGTCATTGCCGGAAACGTTCTTCACCGTGTGGAGCAATGTTTTCGACCGCGCGCAACTCGGCAAGGGCGAAGGCGGCCCGAACGAAACCTTGCTGGTGCAGGGTGGGTCGAGCGGCATCGGCGTCACGGCGATCCAGATTGCGCACGCGCTCGGTTTTCGCGTATTCGCCACGGCAGGCTCGGACGAAAAGTGCCGCGCTTGCGAGGCCCTCGGCGCAGAACGGGCGATCAATTACAAAACGGAAGACTTTGTCGAGGTCATCAAATCGCTGACCAACGACCGCGGCGTCGATGTGGTCCTCGACATGGTGGCGGGCAGTTACGTCTCGCGTGAGCTGACGGCGCTGGCAGACGGCGGGCGCATCGTGCTGATCGCGTTGCTCGGCGGCGCGAAGGCGGAGCTGAATCTGAACGAAGTGCTGCGCCGCCGGCTGACCGTGACAGGCTCGACACTGCGTCCGCGGCCGATCGAATTCAAGGCGAAAATCGCCGCGCAGCTCAAGGAACAGGTGTGGCCGCATTTGCAGGACGGGCGGATCAAGCCCGTGGTGCATCGCGTGTTCCCTGCCGCGCAGGCTGCCGACGCGCACACGCTGATGGAAACGAGCACGCACGTCGGCAAGATCGTGCTGACTTGGGGTCAGGACGCTTGATAGCCGTGCTTCGGCGGGAGTCGGGAGCAGACGCGCTCGTTTGACCCGATGTCCCCCACGCAGTAAAATTGCGCGTTTTGCGCCCGCCGCACGAATCCGTGACGCGGACCCGAAACGCAAACATAGCCCGCCGCCAAGGCAAGACGAGACGGACGAGACGATGTCGAAACAACGAGCCAAACTGGTAGTTGGTAACTGGAAAATGCACGGGCGCCTCGCCGAAAACGCGGCGCTGTTGCAGGCTGTGGCCAAGGGCGCGGGCGATCTGCCTGCCGACGTGCGCGTAGGCGTGTGCGTGCCGAGCCTTTATCTCGCCCAAGCGCAGTCTTTGCTGGACAGCAGCCGGGTCCTATGGGGCGCGCAGGATGTTTCCGCCTTTACGCATGGCGCCTATACCGGCGAGGTGGCTGCGCCCATGGTGGCGGATTTTGGCGCTACGTTCGCAATCGTCGGACACTCGGAGCGTCGCGCCTATCATCGCGAGAGCGCCGAGCTGGTCGCGGTTAAGACGCAGCGTGTGTTGGAAGCGGGTTTGACGCCTATCGTGTGCGTGGGCGAAACGCTCGAGGAGCGCGAAGCCGGTTCGACCGAGCAGGTGGTCGGCACGCAACTGGACGAAGTGCTGGCGAAATTGTCGGCGGATGAAGCGGCTCGCATCGTTGTCGCCTATGAACCGGTCTGGGCGATCGGCACCGGCAAGAGCGCAAGCTCGGAGCAGGCGCAGGCGGTGCATGCGTTCTTGCGTTCGCGTCTCGTGGCTAAGGGCGCAAGCGTCGCGGATGTGCCGCTCCTGTATGGCGGCAGTGTCAAGCCGGACAACGCGGAGGAATTATTCCGTCAGCCGGACATCGACGGCGGCCTGATCGGCGGCGCGTCGTTGAAGGACCAGGATTTTCTGGCGATCTGCAAGGCGGCGGCTGCAACAGCGGTTGTCGGTTAAGCAGGGCGCCTTGTCGGGGATGACCCATCCCGGTTCTCGCAATCTGCGAGAACCGGTTAAATAAAGACTCAGGTGAGTGTAATGCTGTATTTGAAAACATTGATTATCGTCGTTCAGTTGTTGTCGGCGCTCGGGGTCATTGGCCTCGTTTTGCTGCAGCACGGCAAAGGCGCGGATATGGGCGCGGCTTTTGGCAGTGGCGCATCGGGCAGCCTGTTCGGCGCCACTGGCTCGGCGAACTTTTTGTCGCGCACAACGGCAGTGCTCGCGGCGGTGTTTTTTGTAACAACTCTGGCGCTCACCTACCTGGGTGCGTATCGTGCGAAGCCTTCTGCTGGCGTGCTCGGCGCGGCGGTGACGGCACCTGTGGCAGCTTCCGCTGCGTCGGCGCCGGCTGGCGGTTCGGCCGCATTGGCTGCCTCGGCCGCGTCCGTTCCGGTCACAGACGTGCCGAAATAAATTTTCGTAGAAAGTGCGTTTGTGCGTTGAACAATCTGTTTAAAGCAGTTACAATCTAAGTCTTGAAGCGATTCGCGGGATTTATAAGTTGTTTTCCCGGATTGCATATAGTGCCGACGTGGTGAAATTGGTAGACACGCTATCTTGAGGGGGTAGTGGCGAAAGCTGTGCGAGTTCGAGTCTCGCCGTCGGCACCAAATGTTATCTAAATGCCAGCCGCTTGCTTCAGCTTCGGTTGGCATTTTTCACTTCTGGCGTGCGGTTTGCGTTGGGTCTGCGGCATGTGCGTCTCAGAAGTGATTTCGCGTCAGGGGTGCTATGCTCCTGACGGCACTCAGAACCAACCGATTGAGGATAGTCTTGAACCTCGCAGCCTATTTCCCCGTCTTGTTGTTCCTCGTTGTGGGCACCGGTTTAGGCGTAGCACTGGTCAGTATCGGCAAGATCCTCGGTCCCAACAAGCCCGATACCGAGAAAAACGCACCGTACGAGTGCGGCTTCGAAGCATTCGAAGATGCGCGCATGAAATTTGACGTGCGCTATTACCTCGTCGCCATTCTCTTCATCATTTTCGATCTTGAAACCGCATTCCTGTTCCCGTGGGGCGTCGCCCTTCGCGATATCGGCTGGCCTGGCTTCATGGCAATGATGATTTTCCTGCTCGAATTCCTGCTGGGCTTCGCCTATATCTGGAAGAAGGGTGGCCTCGACTGGGAATGATGATTTAATCGCCGGTTTGCGTGGGTGGCCAAGGCTTGCCGCCCCGTCTGGAGTGGAAAGCAAATGAGTATCGAAGGGGTCTTGAAGGAAGGGTTTGTCACCACCACGGCTGACAAGCTGATTAACTGGACGCGCACCGGCTCCCTGTGGCCGATGACGTTCGGCCTTGCGTGCTGTGCGGTCGAGATGATGCATGCGGGCGCCGCTCGTTACGACCTCGACCGTTTTGGCGTGGTGTTTCGTCCAAGTCCGCGCCAGTCGGACGTCATGATCGTCGCCGGCACGCTGTGTAACAAGATGGCGCCGGCGCTGCGCAAGGTCTACGACCAGATGGCAGAGCCGCGTTGGGTGATTTCGATGGGTTCGTGCGCGAACGGCGGCGGCTATTACCACTACTCGTACTCAGTAGTGCGTGGCTGCGACCGCATCGTGCCGGTCGACGTCTATGTGCCGGGTTGCCCGCCGACAGCGGAAGCGCTGGTCTACGGCGTGATTCAGTTGCAGGCCAAGATTCGTCGCACCAACACAATCGCCCGTCAATAAGGCAACGCCTCCCCACAATATGGCAAGCAAACTCGAGACCCTGAAAGCGAACCTCGAGGCGGCCTTTGGCGGCCTCCTGCTGAGTACTACCGAGGCAATCGGTGAGTTGACGATCGTCGTGAAGGCTGGCGACTACCTCAACGTGGCAACGCGTCTGCGCGACGACCGCTCGCTCGGTTTCGAGCAAATGGTCGACCTTTGCGGCGTCGACTATCAAACGTATGCCGACGGCGCTTACGACGGTCCGCGTTTTGCGGCCGTCCTGCATTTGTTGTCGGTGCAGAACAACTGGCGTCTGCGTCTTCGTGTGTTCGCTCCGGACGACGAAGTACCGATCTTGCCGTCAGTCGTCGAAATCTGGAATTCGGCCAACTGGTACGAGCGCGAGGCGTTCGACCTGTACGGCATCGTCTTCGAAGGCCATCCGGACCTGCGCCGCATTCTGACCGATTACGGTTTCATTGGTCACCCGTTCCGTAAGGATTTCCCTGTCTCCGGCTACGTCGAAATGCGTTACGACCCGGAAGAGAAGCGCGTCGTCTATCAGCCTGTGACGATCGAGCCGCGGGAAATCACGCCGCGCGTGATCCGCGAGGATCGCTATGGCGGTCTGAAACACTAAGAGAACGCCATGGCAGAGATCAAGAATTACACGCTCAACTTCGGCCCTCAGCATCCGGCAGCGCACGGCGTGCTGCGTCTTGTGCTGGAGCTCGACGGCGAAGTCATTCAGCGCGCCGATCCGCACATCGGCCTGCTGCATCGCGCGACTGAAAAGCTCGCCGAAACGAAAACGTTCATCCAATCCGTGCCGTATATGGACCGTCTCGACTATGTGTCGATGATGGTCAACGAGCACGGGTATGTGCTCGCAATCGAGAAGCTGCTCGGCATCGAAGTGCCGGTTCGCGCGCAGTACATCCGCGTGATGTTCGACGAAATCACGCGCGTGCTGAACCACCTGATGTGGATCGGCGCGCACGCGCTCGACGTCGGCGCAATGGCGGTGTTCCTGTACGCGTTCCGCGAGCGCGAAGACCTGATGGACGTGTACGAGGCGGTGTCCGGCGCGCGGATGCACGCCGCTTACTATCGTCCGGGCGGCGTCTATCGCGATCTGCCGGACGCCATGCCGCAATACAAGGCGTCGAAGATTCGCAATGCGAAGGCATTGTCGAGAATGAACGAGAACCGTCAGGGTTCGCTGCTTGATTTCATCGACGATTTCTTTACGCGCTTCCCGAAGTGTGTCGACGAATACGAAACGCTGCTTACCGACAACCGGATCTGGAAACAGCGTCTGGTCGGCATTGGCGTGGTCAGCCCGGAGCGCGCTCTGCAACTCGGCATGACCGGGCCGATGCTGCGCGGGTCGGGCGTCGAATGGGATCTGCGCAAGAAGCAGCCGTACGAAGTGTACGAGAAGCTCGATTTCGACATTCCCGTGGGCGTCAACGGCGATTGCTACGACCGCTATCTGGTTCGCGTCGAAGAAATGCGCCAGTCCACGCGCATCGTGAAACAGTGCATTGAGTGGCTGCGCAAGAATCCCGGCCCTGTGATGATCGACAATCACAAGGTTGCGCCGCCGTCGCGCGTCGGCATGAAGTCGAACATGGAAGAACTGATTCACCACTTCAAGCTGTTCACAGAAGGCTTCCATGTGCCGGAAGGCGAATCGTACGCCGCCGTCGAGCATCCGAAGGGCGAGTTTGGCATCTATCTGATCTCGGACGGTGCGAACAAGCCATATCGTCTCAAGATCCGCGCGCCGGGTTATGCGCATCTGTCCGCGCTGGACGAAATGGCGCGCGGTCACATGATCGCCGACGCCGTGACGATCATCGGCACGCAGGACATCGTGTTCGGCGAAGTGGATCGCTAGGACGTAATCATCGGCGCGCGTCTTCTGGCTGGACCGGAGCGCGCGTCAAGCAAAGGGACGCCGGGTCTGTCGCAGCACAAAGTGAGCGACAGGTTTTCGTTCGGTAGGAATTGAAAGAGTCGTGTCTGAAAATGATCTCAGCTGAAGGCCTGAAAGAAATCGATCGCGCGATCGCGAAGTATCCCGCCGATCAGAAACAGTCCGCCGTGATGTCGGCGTTGGCCACTGCTCAGGAAGAGCATGGCTGGCTGTCGCCCGAACTCATGCAGTTCGTCGCAGACTATCTCGGCATGCCGGCAGTCGCCGTGCAGGAGGTGGCAACCTTCTACACGATGTACGAGACCTCGCCGGTCGGCAAACACAAGATCACGCTCTGTACGAACCTGCCGTGCCAGCTCGGCCCGGACGGCGGCTCCGAGAGCGCCGCTGAATACCTGAAGCAGAAGCTCGGCATCGACTTCGGCGAAACCACGGCCGACGGCAAGTTCACCTTGAAAGAAGGTGAGTGCATGGGTTCGTGCGGCGACGCGCCGGTGATGCTGGTGAACAACCATCGCATGTGCAGCTTCATGAGCCGCGAGAAGATCGACCAGCTGCTCGAGGAACTTTCGAAATGACGTCTTTACACGATCGTCACATCAAACCGCTGATTCTCGCCGGCCTGAACGGCGACAACTGGCATCTCGAAGACTACGTGGCGCGCGGCGGTTACGCCCAGCTGCGCCGCATTCTGGAAGAAAAAATTCCGCCCGAGCAGGTGATCGCCGACGTCAAGGCGTCGGGTCTGCGCGGCCGTGGCGGCGCCGGCTTCCCGACCGGCCTGAAGTGGAGCTTCATGCCGCGCCAGTTCCCGGGCCAGAAGTACCTCGTCTGCAATTCGGACGAAGGCGAGCCGGGCACGTTCAAAGACCGCGACATTCTGCGCTTCAATCCGCATTCGCTGATTGAAGGCATGGCCATCGGCGCTTACGCGATGGGCATCACGGTTGGCTACAACTACATTCACGGCGAAATTTTCGAAGTCTACCGACGCTTTGAAGAAGCGTTGGAAGAAGCTCGCCGCGCCGGGTTCCTCGGCGAGAACATCATGGGTTCGGGCTTCTCGTTCGAACTGCATGCGCACCACGGTTACGGCGCCTACATTTGCGGCGAGGAAACCGCGCTGCTTGAGTCGCTGGAAGGCAAGAAAGGCCAGCCGCGCTTCAAGCCGCCATTCCCGGCAAGCTTCGGCGTGTATGGCAAGCCGACCACGATCAACAACACCGAGACGTTCGCGGCAGTGCCGTTCCTGCTCGCCATCGGTCCGCAGAATTACCTCGAAATCGGCAAGCCGAACAATGGCGGCACGAAGATTTTCTCGGTTTCGGGCGACGTCGAGCGTCCGGGCAACTACGAGGTTCCGCTCGGCACGCCGTTCGCAAAGTTGATGGAACTCGCCGGCGGCATGCGCGGCGGCAGGAAGATCAAGGCCGTCATTCCGGGTGGGTCGTCGGCCCCGGTCGTTCCGGGTGACATGATGATGCAAACCGACCTGGACTACGATTCGATCGCGAAGGCCGGATCGATGCTCGGCTCGGGCGCGGTCATCGTGATGGATGAGACGCGTTGCATGGTGCGCTCGCTGCTTCGGCTGTCGTACTTTTATTACGAAGAATCGTGCGGGCAATGCACGCCTTGCCGCGAAGGCACGGGCTGGCTGTACCGCGTCGTGCATCGTATCGAGCATGGCCTTGGCCGTCCGGAAGATCTGGATCTGCTGAATTCGGTCGCGGAAAACATCATGGGCCGCACGATCTGCGCGCTTGGCGATGCAGCCGCCATGCCGGTTCGCGGCATGCTCAAGCATTACTGGAACGAATTCGAGTATCACGTCGCTCATAAGCATTGCCTTGTCGGCGGTCATGCTGGCGCTGCGGCGGCGACGGAAACAGTGGCTGCCTGACAGGTGATTCGGCGTGACCCGGCGAGCGGCGGTACAGCGCTCAAACGGGGTGCCGGGACAAGCGCTAGGACAAGTACACCGAACGGGTGCGCACCAGAAGACGTCAACCACGGGATTCATTGTCTGAAACGGGCAATGAACGGGGCGAACGATTGAGCGGTAACAGGTTAAGGAAGATTGACCATCATGGTTGAACTTGAAATAGACGGCAAGAAGGTAGAGGTGCCCGAAGGCAGCATGGTGATCCAGGCTGCGCATAAGGTCGACACGTACATTCCTCACTTCTGCTATCACAAGAAGCTGTCGATTGCGGCCAACTGCCGGATGTGTCTGGTCGATGTCGAAAAGATGCCGAAGGCCGTCCCCGCATGCGCGACGCCGGTTTCGGCCGGCATGATCGTGCGGACCAAGTCGGAAAAGGCGGTGAAGGGCCAGCAATCCGTGATGGAGTTCCTGCTGATCAACCACCCGCTGGATTGCCCGATTTGCGATCAGGGCGGCGAGTGCCAGTTGCAGGATCTGGCGGTGGGTTACGGCAAGTCGTCGTCGCGGTATAGCGAAGAGAAGCGCGTGGTGTTCCATAAGAACGTCGGCCCGCTTATCTCGATGGAAGAAATGTCGCGTTGCATTCACTGCACGCGGTGCGTGCGCTTCGGCCAGGAAGTGGCCGGCGTGATGGAACTCGGCATGCTGGGTCGCGGCGAGCATTCGGAAATTACGTCGTTCGTCGGCAAGACGGTGGACTCCGAACTGTCGGGCAACATGATCGACCTGTGCCCGGTCGGCGCGCTGACCAGCAAGCCGTTCCGCTACAGCGCGCGTACGTGGGAATTGTCGCGCCGCAAGTCGGTGAGCCCGCACGATTCCGTCGGCGCAAACCTGGTCGTGCAAGTGAAGAACAACCGCGTGATGCGTGTTCTGCCGTTCGAAAACGAAGCCATCAACGAGTGCTGGATTTCGGACAAGGACCGCTTCTCGTACGAAGGCCTGAATAGCCCGGAGCGTCTGTCGCAGCCTATGCTGAAGCAAGACGGCAAGTGGATCGAAACCGACTGGCAAACCGCACTCGAGTATGTGGTCAAGGGCCTGAAGGGCATCAAGGGCGACCATGGCGCGAATGCGCTCGCCGCGCTCGGCAGCGCCCACAGCACGGTTGAAGAACTATTCCTGTTGAAGCAACTGGCACAAGCGGTCGGCACGCCGAACGTCGACTTCCGTCTGCGTCAGTCGGATTTCTCGGCGCCGGTCAACGGCGCGCAGTGGCTCGGCACCTCGATCGCAGACTTGTCGAACATCGACTCGGCGCTGGTCATCGGCTCGGACCTGCGCCGCGATCATCCGCTGTTGGCCGCGCGTCTGCGCCAGGCTGCAAAGGGCGGCGCCCAGCTCACGCTGGTGCAAGCCACGAGCGACGACGCGCTGATCCCGCAAGCGCGGCGCATCGCCGCCGCGCCGTCGGCATGGCTCGAAGCACTGGCTGGCATTGCGTCCGCGGTCTCGCAAGCAAGCGGCGCGGCGTTGCCCGAAGCTTTCGCGGGCGCTGAAGCGACCGACGCGAGCAAACAGGTCGCAAAGTCGCTCGCCACCGGCGAACGCCGTCTGATCCTGTTGGGCAATGGCGCTATGCGTCATCCGGATTTCGCTGTCATTCACGCCGCGGCCCAATGGATCGCGGACGCCACCGGCGCAACACTCGGTTTCCTGCCCGAAGCGGCCAACACGGTCGGCGCGCATCTCGTGAACGCATTGCCGGGAGAGGGCGGCCTGAACGCCCGCGAAGCCTTCGAGCAACCGCGCAAGGGCTACGTGCTGCTGAACCTCGAGCCGGAGTTCGATACGGCCAACCCGGCGCAGGCTCTGGCGGCGCTGAAGCAGGCTGAAATGGTCGTCGTGATGTCGCCGTTCCAGACCGGCGCCGAATACGCCGACGTTCTGCTGCCGATCGCGCCGTTCACCGAAACGGCTGGCACGTTCGTCAACGCGGAAGGCACGGTCCAGACGTTCAACGGCGTCGTGCGTCCGCTCGGCGACACGCGTCCGGCATGGAAGGTGTTGCGCGTGCTGGGTAGCCTGCTGGGCGCGCCGGGCTTCGAATACGACACGTCCGACGAAGTGCGCAACGCCGCGCTCGGCGACGGTGAACTGCAAACTCGCCTGTCGAACAGGACGGGCGTGGCGGTTGCGCGCGGTAAGGCGGCGAAGGCCGGCGAAGGCAAGTTCGAGCGTATCGCCGACGTGCCTATCTATCACGCCGACGCGCTGGTCCGTCGCGCGGCATCGCTGCATCTGACGGCAGCGGCGCGTGCCGCGAACAAGGTCGGCCTGCCGGCCGCGCTGTTCGACAAACTGGGTTTGAAGGAAGGCGACGCGGTTCGCGTGCGCCAGGGCGAGCAATCGGTGCAGTTGCCGGCCGTGCGCGACGCGAATCTTGCGGAGACGGTCGTCCGCGTATCGGCGGCTACGCCTGCCGGTGCAGCGCTGGGCAGCCTGTTCGGTGAACTGGTGGTGGAGAAGGCGTAAATGAGCTTGTTCGATACGATCAACTCGGGCGGCACCCAGCTTCTCGGTGTGGCATGGCCCACGGTGTGGGCGCTGGTGCGCATCCTGGTGGTGTCCGTCGTGATCCTGCTGTGCGTGGCTTACCTGATCCTGTGGGAGCGTAAGCTGATCGGCTGGATGCACGTGCGTCTCGGTCCGAACCGCGTCGGCCCCGCAGGTCTGCTGCAGCCGATCGCCGACGTGCTGAAGCTGTTGCTGAAAGAAGTGATTCAGCCGGCTCAGGCTAGCCGCTGGATCTACCTGATTGCGCCGATCATGGTGGTGGTGCCGGCCTTCGCAGTCTGGGCGGTGATTCCGTTTCAGGCTGGCGCGGTGCTCGGCGACATTAACGCGGGTCTGCTGTATGCGATCGCGATTTCGTCGATCGGCGTGTACGGCGTGATTCTGGCCGGCTGGGCGTCGAACTCGAAATACGCGTTCCTCGGCGCCATGCGCGCCGCGGCCCAGATGGTCTCATACGAAATTTCGATGGGCTTCGCGCTCGTCGTCGTGCTGATGACGGCCGGCACGCTGAATCTGTCGGACATCGTCGGTTCGCAGGAGCGCGGCTTCTTCGCGGCTCACGGCCTGACCTTCCTGTCGTGGAACTGGCTGCCGCTGTTGCCCATGTTCGTCGTGTACTTCATCTCGGGCATCGCCGAAACGAACCGTCACCCGTTCGACGTGGTGGAAGGCGAATCGGAAATCGTCGCGGGCCACATGATCGATTACTCGGGTATGGCGTTCGCGCTGTTCTTCCTTGCCGAGTACATCAACATGATCGTGATCTCGGCATTGGCATCGACGCTGTTCCTCGGCGGCTGGAGCGCGCCATTCGGCTTCCTGTCGTTCATTCCGGGCGTCTTCTGGCTCGTACTGAAAGTTTTTGCGCTGCTGTCGGTGTTCATCTGGGCGCGTGCCACGTTCCCGCGCTATCGCTACGACCAGATCATGCGTCTCGGCTGGAAGATTTTCATTCCGGTTTGCGTGGTGTGGCTGGTGGTGGTCGGCTTCTGGATCATGTCGCCGTGGAATATCTGGAAATAAAGGGCGGATGAACTCATGACCGCAATCCAAAACTTTTTTAAGACCTTCTTCCTGACGGAGCTCGTCAAGGGCCTCGCGCTGACCGGACGTTATGCGTTCCAGCGCAAGGTGACCGTGCAGTTCCCGGAAGAGAAGACTCCGATTTCGCCGCGTTTCCGCGGGCTGCATGCGCTGCGCCGTTATGAGAACGGCGAGGAACGATGCATCGCGTGCAAGCTGTGTGAGGCGGTGTGTCCCGCGCTCGCTATCACGATCGAGTCGGAAACGCGCGAAGACAACACGCGCCGTACGACGCGTTACGACATCGACCTGACCAAGTGCATTTTCTGCGGCTTCTGCGAAGAGAGCTGCCCGGTCGATTCGATCGTCGAGACGCATATTCTCGAATATCACGGCGAAAAGCGCGGCGACCTGTACTTCACGAAGGACATGCTGCTGGCAGTGGGCGATCGCTACGAAGCGGAGATCGCCGCGAACAAGGCTGCTGACGCTCCTTATCGTTAAAGCGTTGCAGTCGAAGCAGCCGATGCGGCGATCGCGCATCAGCAAATTGCATCAGTAATTGCAGCAGTAACACGGCCTGTTGTCGGGCCGAGCGCCGCGGCCTGACACCGCGGCACGGCGCACCTGTGCGGCGGTTCTGGCGGTTTTACGCTGTTGCCAGACGCACGTGCCAAAGAAAATGCCTGACGATGGCCTAACGATGAACCGGTAATCATGGAATTCACGACCGTACTGTTCTACATCTTCGCGCTGCTCCTGGTTGTTTCAGGGCTGAAGGTGATCACCTCGCGCAACCCGGTGTCGTCCGCACTGTTTCTCGTGCTGGCGTTTTTCAACGCAGCGGCGATCTGGATGCTGCTGCAGGCCGAGTTTCTCGCCATCCTGCTGGTGCTGGTCTACGTGGGCGCCGTGATGGTGCTGTTCCTGTTCGTGGTGATGATGCTGGACATCAACATCGACGTGCTGCGTAAAGACTTCAAACGCTTCGTACCGATGGCGACGGTAGTCGGCGCGATCATCGTGCTCGAAACCGCGCTGATTTTGTGGCACGGCTATGGCGCGACCAGCACGGTGGTGCGCGACACGACCGCAGCCGCGAACGGCATGGGCGACTGGTCGAACACCCGCCTGATCGGCAAGGTGATCTACACCGACTACATCTTCGCCTTTGAAATTGCCGGCCTCGTGCTGCTGGTGGCGATTATCGCGGCTATCGCGTTGACCACGAGCCACAAGAAGGACAGCAAGCGCCAGAACGTCAGCCAGCAGGTGAAGGTGCGTGCCCAGGACCGCGTGCGCGTCGTGAAGATGCCGTCGGAGAAAAGCGCGGCAACCGTCGCCGCGGAAGAAGCCGCAGCAGCAGCGGCAGCGGCCGAATCGGCATCTGCCAAGAACAGCTGAGCGGACAGGAGATAGAAACCATGTTGACCCTTGCTCATTACCTTGTGCTCGGCGCGATTCTGTTTGCGATCAGCGTCGTCGGCATTTTCCTGAACCGCCGTAACGTCATCATCATCCTGATGGCGATCGAACTGATGCTGCTCGCGGTGAACACCAATTTCGTCGCCTTCTCGCATTACCTCGGCGACGTGCATGGCCAGATTTTCGTGTTCTTCGTGCTGACCGTTGCGGCAGCGGAAGCGGCGATCGGCCTCGCAATTCTGGTGACCCTGTTCCGTAGCCTCGACACGATCAATGTCGAGGATCTCGATCAGCTCAAAGGTTAATCTCAGGAAAAGCGGTTATGTCCACGATACTCAATGAAAACCTGCTGCTGGCGATTCCGCTGGCACCGCTGGCCGGTTCCCTGATTGCGGGGCTGTTCGGGAAGGCGGTAGGGCGCGCGGGCGCGCACTCGGTCACGATCCTCGGCGTTGCCGTCTCGTTCGTCCTTTCGGCCATGGTGTTCTTCCAGGTGCTGAACGGCGCGAGCTTCAACGCGACCGTCTACGAATGGATGATGATCGGCAAGACCAAGTTCGAAATCGGCTTCCTCGTCGATTCGCTGACGGCCATGATGATGTGCGTCGTCACCTTCGTCTCGCTGATGGTGCACATCTACACGATCGGCTACATGGCCGACGACGACGGTTATCAGCGCTTCTTCTCGTACATCTCGCTGTTCACGTTCTCGATGCTGATGCTCGTGATGAGCAACAACTTCCTGCAACTGTTCTTCGGCTGGGAAGCAGTGGGTCTGGTGTCGTATCTGCTGATCGGTTTCTACTTCACGCGCGAGTCGGCGATCTACGCGAACATGAAGGCGTTCCTCGTGAACCGCGTCGGCGACTTCGGCTTTTTGCTGGGTATCGGCCTGCTGTTCGCGTTCGCCGGTTCGATGAATTACGGCGACGTGTTTGCCCGGCGCACAGAACTCGCGGCCTTGAGTTTTCCGGGTACGGACTGGGGCCTGCTGACGGTGGCCTGTATTTGCCTCTTCATCGGCGCAATGGGTAAGTCGGCGCAATTCCCGCTGCACGTGTGGCTGCCGGATTCGATGGAAGGCCCGACGCCGATTTCCGCACTGATCCACGCGGCAACCATGGTGACGGCCGGTATCTTCATGGTCACGCGCATGTCGCCGCTTTTCGAACTGTCGGACACCGCGCTGTCGTTCGTCATGGTCATTGGCGCGATAACCGCGCTGTTCATGGGTTTCCTCGGCATCGTCCAGAACGACATCAAGCGTGTGGTGGCTTATTCCACGCTGTCGCAGCTCGGTTACATGACGGTCGCGCTCGGCGCATCGGCTTACTCGGTCGCCGTGTTTCACCTCATGACACACGCGTTCTTCAAGGCGCTGCTGTTCCTCGGCGCGGGTTCGGTGATCATCGGCATGCACCACGATCAGGACATGCGCAACATGGGCGGCCTGCGCAAGTACATGCCGATCACGTGGATCACGTCGCTGATCGGTTCGCTCGCGCTGATCGGCACGCCGTTCTTCTCGGGCTTCTATTCGAAAGACTCGATCATCGACGCAGTGAAGCTGTCGCATCTGCCGGGTTCGGGCTTCGCGTACTTCGCGGTCGTGGCGAGCGTGTTTGTCACCGCGCTGTATTCGTTCCGTATGTACTTCATGGTGTTCCACGGCGAAGAGCGCTTCCGCCATCCGAAGCATCCTGACTCGCCGATGGGCGCGGAAGCCGCGGCACACAGCCACGGTCACGACTCGCACGGTCACGGTCACGACGACCACGGTCATGCTCACGAACCTCACGAAACGCCTTGGGTGGTGTGGGTGCCGCTGGTGCTGCTGGCCATTCCGTCGGTGGTGATCGGCGCGATCGCCGTCGGCCCGATGCTGTTCGGCGACTTCTTCCAGCACGGCGTGGCGTTCGACAAGGTGATCTTCATCGGCGAAAACCATCCGGCACTGCACGAAATGGCTGAAGAGTTCCAGGGCTGGGCGTCGATGGGCCTGCACTCCGTGACGGGTCTGCCGGTGTGGCTCGCACTGGCGGGTGTCGTCGTCGCGTGGTTCCTGTATCTGGTTCGTCCTGAATTGCCGGCCACCGTCAAGCGCGCGTTCGGTCCGATCTACACGCTGCTCGACAACAAGTACTACATGGACAAGATCAACGAGGTCGTGTTTGCGCGGGGCGCCGTGGCAATTGGCCGTGGTCTCTGGAAGGAAGGCGACGTCGTCGTGATCGACGGTATCGTCAATGGCAGCGCACGCTTTATCGGCTGGTTCGCCGGCGTGATCCGCTTCCTCCAATCCGGCTACATCTACCACTACGCGTTCGCCATGATTATCGGCATGTTGGGGCTCCTGACCCTGTTTGTAACGCTCGGCGGCAAATAAGGCGAGGGACACTAATGCACGCTTATCCGATTCTCAGTATTGCCATCTGGTTACCGATTCTTTTCGGCCTGCTGGTTCTGGCCATCGGTTCCGACCGGAACCCGGGCCCCGCGCGCTGGGTCGCGCTGATCGGCTCGATTCTCAGCTTCATCGTGACGATCCCGCTGATCACCGGTTTCGATTCGAGTTCCGCCGATCTGCAGTTCGTCGAACAGGCGAGCTGGATCGAACGATTCAACATTACGTATCACCTGGGCGTCGACGGCATTTCCATGTGGTTCGTGGTGCTGACTGCGTTGATCACGGTGATCGTGGTGATCGCCGCGTGGGAAGTGATCACGAAGAACGTCGGCCAGTATCTCGCCTCGTTCCTGATTCTGTCGGGCATCATGGTCGGCGTATTCAGCGCGGCCGACGGCATGCTGTTCTACGTGTTCTTCGAAGCGACGCTGATTCCGATGTACATCATCATCGGCGTGTGGGGTGGGGCGAACCGCGTGTACGCGGCCTTCAAGTTCTTCCTGTACACGCTGATGGGCTCGCTTCTGATGCTGGTCGCGCTGCTTTATCTGTACATCCAGACCGGCACGTTCGACCTCGCCACGTGGCAGCACGCGCAGATCGCCATGACGCCGCAGATCTTGCTGTTCATAGCGTTCTTCCTGGCGTTCGCCGTGAAGGTGCCGATGTGGCCGGTTCACACGTGGTTGCCTGACGCTCACGTGGAAGCGCCCACTGGCGGCTCGGTCGTGCTGGCCGCGATCATGCTGAAGCTCGGCGCCTACGGTTTCCTGCGCTTCTCGATGCCCATCGCGCCGGACGCAAGCCACTTCCTCGCACCGGTCGTGATCACGCTGTCGCTGATCGCGGTGATCTACATCGGCCTCGTCGCCATGGTGCAGGCCGACATGAAGAAGCTGGTCGCGTATTCGTCGATCGCGCACATGGGCTTTGTGACGCTCGGCTTCTTCATCTTCAATCAGCTCGGCGTGGAAGGCGCGATCGTTCAGATGATCTCGCACGGTTTCGTGTCGGGCGCCATGTTCCTGTGCATCGGTGTGTTGTATGACCGTATGCACTCGCGTCAGATCGCGGATTACGGCGGCGTTGTCAACGTCATGCCGAAATTCGCGGCCTTCGTGATGCTGTTCTCGATGGCGAATTGCGGCTTGCCGGGCACCTCTGGTTTCGTCGGCGAATTCATGGTGATTCTGGCTTCGGTCCAGTACAACTTCTGGATCGCGGGCGGCGCCGCCGTGACGCTGATTCTCGGCGCGGCTTACACCTTGTGGATGTACAAGCGCGTGTACTTCGGCGCGGTCGCCAACGACCACGTGAAGAGCCTGATCGACATCAACCGCCGCGAGTTTTTCATCCTGGCAGTGCTCGCCGCACTGACACTGTTCATGGGCCTGTATCCGAAGCCCTTCACCGATGTGATGCACGTATCCGTGGAAAACCTCCTCTCCCACGTTGCGCAGTCCAAGCTGCCGTTGTCTCAGTAACGCAGAGCGGAGGAATTAAAGACCATGCAAAACGCCCCTATGACTGCTCTGTTGCCTGACGCGCTGGTGATGCTCGCCGTTGTCGTCGCGTGGCTCAACGACACATTCGTCGGCCAGGCCGGTCGCCGTACCACGTATTTCATCTCGGTCCTGTCGACGCTCGTCGCCGGCATCTGGTTCGCGGTCAATGCGTTCGACCCGTCGGTGCACTACTTCTTCAGCCGCATGTATGTGGTGGATTCGTTCGCGAATCTGATGAAGGCGGTGGTGACGCTCGGCTACACCGTGACGATCATCTATTCGCGCCGTTACCTCGAAGATCGCGGCCTGTTCCGCGGCGAGTTCTTTCTGCTGGGCATGTTCTCGTTGCTCGGTCAGCTCGTCATGATCTCCGGCAACAACTTCCTGACGCTGTACCTCGGTCTGGAACTGATGTCGCTGTCGTTGTACGGCGTGATTGCGCTGCGCCGCGACGCTGCGCCGTCGAACGAAGCCGCGATGAAGTACTACGTGCTCGGAGCGCTCGCTTCCGGCTTCCTGCTGTACGGCATCTCGATGCTGTACGGTGCCACCGGCTCGCTCGAATTGGGCGAGGTGTTCCGGGCGATTGGTCAGAGCCACTACGATCCGGGCGTGCTGCTGTTCGGCGTGATCTTCATCGTCGCGGGCGTCGCTTTCAAGATGGGCGCGGTGCCGTTCCATATGTGGGTGCCTGACGTCTATCAGGGCGCACCGACGGCAATGACGCTGCTGGTCGGCGGCGGTCCGAAGGTCGCGGCATTTGCGTGGGGTTTGCGTTTCCTCGTGATGGGCCTGCTGCCCCTCGCGGTCGAATGGCAGGAAATGCTGGTGATCCTGGCGGCGCTGTCGCTGATCGTCGGCAACATCACCGGTATCGTGCAGCGCAACGTCAAGCGCATGCTCGCGTACTCGGCGATCTCGAACATGGGCTTCGTGCTGCTCGGCCTGCTGGCCGGCGTGGTCGATCATAAGACCACGGGCGCTGCCAGCGCCTACGGTTCGGCCATGTACTACAGCATCGTCTACCTCATCACGACGATGGGCACGTTCGGCGTCATCATGCTGCTCGCTCGCCGCGAATTCGAAGCGGACACGCTCGAAGACTTCAAGGGCCTGAATCAACGCAGCCCGGTGTTCGCCTTCGTCATGATGGTGATGATGTTCTCGCTCGCCGGCATTCCGCCCGCAGTCGGTTTCTACGCGAAACTCGCGGTGCTGCAGGCCACGATGAACGCGGGCCTGACATGGTTGACGGTGCTGGCCGTGATCACGTCGCTGTTCGGCGCGTTCTACTACCTGCGTATCGTCAAACTGATGTATTTCGACGAGCCGCAAGACAAGTCTGCCATCACCGCCGACACGAGCACGCGCGCGTTGCTCGCACTGAATGGCGTGGCCGTGCTGGTGCTCGGCATCGTGCCCGATCCGCTGTTGAAGGCTTGCCTGCAGGCTATCCAGCACACGCTGTCGTTTTGATGTCGGCAGCAGGCTGGTTTATCGTGCTGTTGGCGCTGGTTGGCGCCAACCTGCCGTTCCTGAATCAGCGACTCTTCGCCGCCGTGCCCCTGAAGGCGGCGAAGAAGAGTGCCTGGGTTCGGATTGCCGAATTGATCGTGCTGTACTTCGTGGTTGGCGCGCTCGGTTTTCTGCTCGAAGCGCGCGCTGGGAATCGCTTCGAACAGGGGTGGCAGTTCTACGCGATCACGTTCGCGCTGTTCGTTGTCTTCGCCTTCCCCGGCTTCACTTTCCAATATCTCCTCAAACGCCGCTGACGGCGCCTCGCCGTCGCGCACCATGCTGTCCCGAGGTCCGCATATGGCTGAACTTCCCGATCACGACGCGGTTCTTACCGAGACCTGTCTCGAGAGCAAAACGGTTCATCAAGGGCCGTTTCTGACGCTCAAGTGCGACACCGTTCGCCTGCCTGACGGCAAGCAGGCCACCCGCGAATATGTGCAGCATCCGGGCGCCGTCATGGTGATTCCCTTGTTCGACGACGGGCGCGTGCTGCTGGAAAGCCAGTATCGCTATCCGATGGGTAAGGTCATGGTCGAATACCCGGCCGGCAAGCTTGATCCGAATGAAGGCGCGCTCGCGTGCGCGATCCGTGAGTTGCGCGAAGAGACCGGCTATACGGCACGTGAGTATGTCTATCTGACGCGCATTCACCCGATCATCTCGTATTCGACGGAGTTCATCGACGTCTATCTCGCGCGCGGACTCACGGCGGGCGAGCGCAATCTCGACGACGGCGAGTTCCTCGAACTGTTCACCGCAACGGTTCCCGAAGTCTCGGAGTGGGTGCGGACCGGCAAGATCACCGATGTGAAAACGGTGATCGGTACGTTCTGGCTGGAGAAGGTGTTGTCGGGCGCATGGCCACTGGCGCAACCGCAATAGTTCTTCGCCCTTGCTGATACACGCGACGGTTGTGTCGGTTGCGATAAGCCCCTGCCAGTCAATGACCGGCAGGGGCTTTTGTCATTATGGTGCGCAATAGGACTAAGCGGCTTCCTGGGATTTCTGAAGAAACGAGTCATTGTCTTATGTCATCCGACAGAGTCGCTTCTTAACCGTCGTCCCTCTAATATGAATCTCCCGCCGGTGCATGTGTCGCTCAGTTGTTTCGGATACCGAAATATATGAGGTTGGCGGATTTCGTGAATGCGGATGTGAGGTTGTCACTTGACAACCTCACATCCGCGCACTAAATTGGAGGGGAAATATGGTTCGTGGAATCCACGCCAAGAAAGAGATCGAAGCCGCGTTGGCTTATGCCGAGCGGCGCGGCTGGCGCGTACAGAGCGGTGGCAAAGGGCATGCATGGGGAAAATTGTATTGCCCCTACAAAGACGCCGACTGCCGTTGCGGAGAGTTCTGCATATCAAGCGTATGGAGTACACCGAACAATGCCTTCAATCACGCCAGGCACTTGCGGCGCATCGTCGACAACTGCACGGCGCACCGCGAACGCGGCGCTTGAGTGGCAAAGATCATGGCGATAAAACTGGAGTTGGAAATGGAATATGTGTTCACGTTGAAGTACAAGCTTGCCGCGGAAGACTGCGATCTCGATGCGATCGTCGAGCGCCTGGGCGAAGCCGGGTGTGACGATGCAACCATCGGGGTGGGGCAACCTGGGCGGCTTGCGCTGGTCTTTTCGCGCGAAGACGCGTCCGCGTTCGAGGCGCTGGTCAGCGCGCTCGGCGACGTCAAGAAGGCGGTGCCGTCGGCGCGGCTTGTCGAGGCCGGTCCTGATTTCGTGGGCTTGACCGACGTAGCGGAAATTGCCGGCGTGTCGCGCCAAAACATGCGCAAGCTGATGTTGAGCCACGCCGTTGAGTTTCCGGCGCCGGTGCATGAGGGGAGTGCGTCTGTGTGGCATCTCTCGGACGTGCTGGACTGGTTGATTGTGCGCGGTGGATACGAGATCAAGTCAGACATCTCCGAGGTCGCGAGGTCGGCCAAGCAGATCAACCTCGCCAAGGAAGTGCGCGAACTTGAGCCGCGGCTCAATCGCCGACTAGAGTGCCTTGTGGCATGAGGGCCATCGAGCGCTCGGCACGAAGGGAGTGCGCGGTTCGTCAGTCGTGCACGGCGATAATGCAGTGCCGGTTCACTGCGCACGTCGCGCGCGATAGCGCGAGGCAGCGCTCGGCGGCGTTCGGCGCAAAGCGTTAAAATCGCGCACACGTCCGTTCTATGAGCAGCGCCTGATCTCGAGCCATCGTCCGAATTTTTTTCGAACGATCGTTCACAAATTTTTGTTTTACGCTAAACTGGCACGCAAGCCCTGATCCCAAATGAAGGTCCTCGATTTACAGTGTTCGCATGGCCATCGGTTCGAAGGCTGGTTTTCTTCGGCTGATGACTTCGAATCGCAGCAGTCCCGCAAGCTGGTCGAATGCCCGATTTGCGGAGTGAACGAAGTGAGCCGGTTGCCGTCGGCGCCTCGCCTGAATCTCTCAGGTGCGGCCGAGACGAACGTGCCGGCGGCGGCGCAAAGTGATTTGCAGGCGCGCGTCATGCGAGCGCTGCGCGAGGTACTGGAAAAGACTGAGAACGTGGGCGACCGCTTCGCCGAGGAAGCGCGGCGCATTCACTATAACGAGGCGCCCGCACGCAATATTCGCGGTGTCACGACACCAGAAGACGCGCGAGCTTTGGTCGAAGAAGGCATCGAAGTGATGCCGCTGCCGGTCCCGGCTGCCTTGAAGAAACCGCTGCAATAATGCAGTGGCTCGCTGGCGGCGGGTGGTTGCGGCCAGGAGACACTACGCATGAATCTGGACTATTCCGCTGCGGACAAGGCGTTTCGCGCCGAGATCCGCGCCTGGCTCGAAGCCAATCTGCCTCGCGGTCTGAGCGAGAAAGTACTCAACCACAAGCGTCTGAACCGCAAAGACTTCGCAAGCTGGCACAAGCTGCTGGGCACGCGGGCTTGGTCGGTAGTCACGTGGCCGAAAGAATATGGAGGCCCGGGTTGGGACGCGACCCAGCGGCATATCTGGGACGAAGAGTGCGCGCGTGTCGGCGCGCCTACCGTGCTGCCGTTCGGTGTGTCGATGGTAGCGCCCGTGCTCATGAAATACGGCAACGAGGCGCAAAAGCGTCACTACTTGCCGCGTATTCTCGACGGGACTGACTGGTGGTGCCAAGGCTATTCCGAACCGGGCTCGGGTTCTGATCTCGCGTCGTTGCGCACACGCGCCGAACGCGTCGGCGACCATTATGTGGTCAACGGGCAGAAAACGTGGACCACGCTCGGGCAGCACGCGGACATGATGTTCTGCCTCGTGCGCACGGACAGCGGCGCGAAGAAGCAGGAAGGCATCTCGTTCCTGCTCATCGACATGAAGACGCCCGGCATCACCGTTCGGCCGATCATCACACTCGACGAAGACCACGAAGTCAACGAAGTCTTTTTTGAAGACGTGAAGGTACCCGTCGAGAATCTCGTTGGCGAAGAAAATCGCGGCTGGACTTACGCGAAATATCTGCTCGGGCATGAGCGCACTGGCATTGCACGGGTTGGTCAGTCGAAGCGCGAACTTGTGTTTCTAAAACAGCTCGCGCTGGATCAGAAAAAGGGCGGCAAGCCGCTGCTGCACGATCCTGTCTTCGCGGCAAAAGTCGCGAGCCTGGAAATTGAATTGATGGCGCTGGAGGTCACCGTGCAACGCGTGGTCGCCAACGAAACAGGCGGACGCGGCCCCGGACCCGAGGCGTCGATGCTGAAAATCAAAGGCACCGAAGTGCAGCAAGCGTTGACCGAACTCATGTTCGAAGCCGTCGGTCCGCTCGCGGCACCGTTTGACGTACCGTTCCTTGAAGGGGAGCGCGAACACAGCGTCGCGGGAGACGACGACGCCGCGCCGCTGGCCGCGTATTACTTCAACTACCGCAAGACGTCGATCTATGGCGGCTCGAACGAAATTCAAAAGAACATCATCGCGCAGATGATTCTCGGCCTTTGAGGAGCGGCGCATGGACTTCACTTTTAACGACGAGCAACAGCAATTCGCCGACGCGCTGCGCCGCTATCTCGACAAGAGCTACGGCTTCGAAGCGCGCCAGGCCATCGTGCGATCGGAAGCCGGCGTGTCGGACGCGCATTGGTCGGCGTTCACGGAGTTGGGCTTGACGGCGTTGCCGGTGCCGCAAGGGCAAGGCGGCTTCGACGGCGGCCCGGTCGACATGCTGGTGGTCATGCAGGAGCTGGGTCGCGCGTTGGTGGTCGAGCCCTATTGGGCGACCGCGGTGGGCATCGAAGCATTGCGCGTTGCCGGCACGGGGCAGGGCGAAGACGCCTCGCTGCTTGAGGGCGCCGCGCAAGGCCAGATCAAACTCGCGGTCGCGTTTCACGAACCGCACGCGCGCTACGATCTGTTCGAGGTGGCAACAACCGCGACAGGGAGCGCCGAGCGGCAGACGCTGATCGGCGCGAAGTCCGTCGTGCTCCACGGCGCGCAGGCTCACCACTGGATCGTGCCCGCACGGTCCGAAGGCGAGATCGCTCTTTTCGTCGTGGCGCGCGATGCCGCAGGTGTAAAAGTCACCGACTACCGCACGATCGACGGACAACGCGCCGCAACGCTCGAATTCGAGGGTACGCCTGCTCGCCGGTTGGCTGGCGCGCACTCGGGCGCCGCGGCGCTGGAACATATCGCGGACTACGGCACGCTGCTGCTATGCGCGGAAGCGGTCGGCGCGCTCGACGCGTTGAACATCGCCACCGTCGAGTACACCAGAACGCGTCAGCAGTTCGGTCAGCCCATTGCGCGCTTTCAGGCATTGCAGCACCGCATGGCCGAAATGCTGATTCACGCTGAGCAGGCGCGCTCGGTCACTTACCTGGCCGCCGTGCGCTGTTCGAGCGAAGACGCGGATGAACGCCGCCGGGCAGTCTCCGCAGCAAAGGTGCGCGTGGGGCAAGCCGCGCGTTTCGTCGGGCAGCAGGCGGTTCAGTTGCACGGCGGTATGGGCGTGACCAACGAGGTCGCGGCCGCGCATCTGTTCAAACGTCTCGCTATTATCGAAACCACATTGGGCGACGTCGATCATCACCTCGCGCGCTTTGCCGCGTTGCCCGGTTTCGTCCGCACCGAAAGCTGACCGGCCGGTTGAATCGGCCAGCAAGGAGATCAAGCGATGGTCTGGAGTTATGAAGACATGACGGTCGGCTCAGTGACCGAAATCGGCAAGCACACTTTCACGCGTGAGGAGATCGTCGAATTCGCGGAAAAATTCGACCCTCAGCCGTTTCATCTCGACGAAGCCGCCGCGGCCGCCTCACCGTTCCGCGGGTTGGTGGCAAGCGGCTGGCACACGTGCTCGGTCATGATGGGCATGCTCGTGCGTAACATGCCGGCGGGCTCCACGTCGATGGGCTCGCCCGGCATCGACGAAGTGCGCTGGCTCAAACCCGTGCGCGTCGGCGATACGATCACCATGATGAATTCCGTGCTCGACAAGCGCGTGTCCGCGAGCAAACCGGATCGCGGCATTGTGTCCACGCAATGGGAAGGCATTAATCAGCATGGCGAAACGGTGATTATCGTGCGGTCCAAAAGTTTGTTCGGACTGCGCGATCCGGGTGTTTCGTCATGACGCCGGAACACGCGGCGGCTCCTGCAATGTTGCGCGATGCTGCGGGCTTGCGCGCGCTCGTCGGCGGTGAGGCGCTGGTGAGCGACTGGGTGACTATCGATCAGCCGAGCGTCAATCGTTTCGCCGAAGCCACCGGCGACCATCAATGGATTCACGTCGACCCGGAGCGCGCACGGCGCGAATCGCCGTTCGGCGGTCCGATCGCGCACGGCTTCCTGACGCTTTCCCTGATTCCCACGCTGCTCGAAAAAACCGTGCGGCTCGTGCAGCGCATGGGCGTGAACTACGGGCTCAATCGCGTGCGGTTCACGTCGCCTGTCCCGGTGGGCGCGCAATTGCGCGCGAGATTCGCCGTGGCATCCGTTACCGATGTGGATCAAGCCGGGCTGCAAGTGGTGTGGAACGTCACGCTGGAGCAACACGGCAATGAACGGCCTGTCTGCATCGCCGAGTTCATCACGCGCCATTATTTCTGACGCTCAAGCAGCAGCAAAGCGAGTGCAGGCTGCGGCTCGCGTTAGTGTTTCGCGTATTGCGTCGCGCCGAACAGCATTTCCTTGGCCTTGTCGTCCATGAGCGGCTTACGGGCCGATGCGAGCACGTCGACGCCACGCACCACGGCCGGTCGCGCGGCGATTGCCTCGTGCCATCGCTTTACGTTCGGAAACGCATCGAGTTCGATGCCCTGGTTTTGCCACGAGCGCGTCCAGGGAAATGACGCAATGTCGGCAATCGTATAGTCGTTGCCGGCAAGATAGGGCGTCTTGCCAAGTTGCTTGTCCATCACGCCGTACAGGCGCCGCGTTTCGTTCGTGTAGCGGTTGATTGCGTACTCGATCGGCTCGGGCGCGTAGTTGCGGAAGTGGTGCGTCTGTCCGAGCATCGGCCCCAGGCCGCCCATCTGAAACATCAGCCATTGCAGCACCGCATAGCGTGCAGCCGGATCGGTCGGCAGGAAGCGCCCGGTTTTCTCGGCGAGATAAATCAGGATCGCGCCCGACTCGAACAGGGAGAACGGTTTGCCGTCCGCGCTTTTCGGGCCCTCGGAATCCACAATGGCAGGAATCTTGTTGTTCGGACTGATGTCGAGAAAGGCGGCTTCGAACTGATCGCCGGCGCCGATATTCACGGCGTGGACCGTGTAGTCGAGCCCGGTCTCTTCGAGCATGATATGAATCTTGTGGCCGTTCGGGGTCGCCCAGCTATAGACGTCGATCATCCTTGCTCCTTCAGTTCGTTGAAGCGGCGCTCCGAAGGGCGCCGCGCTTGACGAAAATTAGAGCATAGATTGAGCGATGCTGCTGGCGGCGGCGCGCGGCTCTTATCGCCGCTTCTCAGCGCGACAAGGCGGGCTCTGTCGCCAACATCAACGCAACGCCAACGCCCCAGCGCCAACAATCCCCAACACCAACATCAAACGCGCGTGACCGGCGGCTCCGCCCGAGCCGCCGCGCCTGCTTCCATGTAGCGTGCGAGTTCCAGCTTGGCGATGGCATTGCGATGCACTTCGTCCGGGCCATCGGCGAAGCGCAGCGTGCGGGCCGACGCGTAAGCGTACGCGAGCGGGAAGTCGTCGCTGACGCCGCCGCCGCCATGTGCCTGAATCGCCCAGTCGATCACCTGACACGCCATGTTCGGCGCCACGACCTTGATCATGGCGATCTCGCCGCGCGCGCCCTTGTTGCCGACGGTGTCCATCATGTACGCCGTTTTCAGCGTGAGGAGCCGCGCCTGTTCGATCATGCAGCGCGCCTCGGCAATGCGTTCCTGCGTGACGCCTTGCGCGGCAACGGGCTTGCCGAACGCGACACGTTGCATGGACCGCTTGCACATCAATTCGAGCGCGCGCTCGGCGAGACCGATCAGGCGCATGCAGTGGTGAATGCGCCCCGGTCCGAGCCGGCCCTGCGCAATCTCGAAACCTCGGCCTTCGCCGAGCAGCATGTTGGCCGCAGGCACGCGCACGTTGTCGAGCGTGATTTCCATATGACCGTGCGGCGCGTCGTCGTAGCCGAAAACTGAAAGCGGGCGATGCACCGTGATGCCGGTGGCGTCGGCGGGAACCAGAATCATCGACTGTTGTTGATGGCGCTGCGCCTCGGGATCGGTCTTGCCCATCACGATATAAATCTTGCAGCGCGGATCGCCCGCGCCCGACGACCACCACTTGTGCCCGTTGATCACGTAGTAATCGCCATCGCGCACGATGCTGGTCTGGATATTGGTGGCATCCGACGACGCCACTTCCGGCTCTGTCATCAGAAACGCGGAACGAATGTGCCCTTGCAGAAGCGGTTCGAGCCATTCGCGTTTGTTGTCGTCGCTGCCGTAGCGCTCGATCGTTTCCATGTTGCCGGTGTCGGGCGCATTGCAGTTGAACACTTCGGGCGCCCAGGGCACGCGGCCCATGATTTCACAAAGCGGCGCGTATTCGAGGTTGGACAATCCGGCGCCGCGCACCGAGTCGGGCAAAAAGAGATTCCAGAGGCCCGCGTCGCGCGCGTTCTGCTTGAGCTGCTCGATCAGTTGGGTCGGCTGCCAGGCATTGCCGTTCTGCCGGTTCTGCGCAATTTCGGCATAGAACGCGTGCTCGCTCGGATAAATGTGCTCGTCGAAAAACGCGAGCAGCTTGTCGCGCAGCGCCTGAACCTTCGGGGTGTAATCGAAATTCATCTATGACCTCGCGGATAACGGATGACATTGAATGTAGGGCACGACGTGTCGAGTCCGCGCGAAAGGTCAACGCACTTTCTGCGCATAACGCCACGCAAGCTCGGCCATCGGCTTCGCGCGCCGGCCGGCGTCGAGTGCTTGCGCGCTGGCCGCGGTGCCGTCGACGACACGCTTCATGATTCCTTGCAGAATCGCGGCGATGCGGAACATGTTGTACGCCAGATAAAAGTTCCAGTCACCGTCGATCTGAAAGCCCGTGCGTTGGCAATAACGTTCGACGTAGTGCTGCTCGCCGGGAATGCCGAGCGCCGCCCAGTCGAGACCCGCAATGCCGCGAAACTGCGCGGGGTCGACGTGCCACGCCATGCAGTGATACGCGAAGTCGGCGAGCGGATCGCCGAGCGTCGACAGTTCCCAGTCGAGCACCGCCAGCACTTTCGGCTCCTCCCGGTGGAAGACGAGATTGTCGAGCCGGTAGTCGCCATGCACGATCGACACGCGCTCGCGAGTTTGCGCCGGCATATGCTGTGGCAGCCATTCGATCAGGCGCTGCATCGCCTCGATCGGCTCCGTTTCGGACGCGACGTACTGTTTGCTCCAGCGGCCGATCTGGCGAGCGAAATAATTGCCCGGTTTGCCGTAGTCGGAGAGACCTACGCTGGCCGGATCGACGCTGTGCAGCGCGGCGATCACGCGATTCATTTCGTCGTAGATCGCGCTTCGCTCGCGCGCGGTCGTGCCGGGCAGCGACGGGTCCCACAGCACGCGGCCTTCCACGAACTCCATCACGTAGAACGCGCGGCCGATCACGCGCTCGTCCTCGCACAGCGCGAGCATTTTCGCGACGGGCACGCCGGTGTCGGCGAGCGCATGCATCACGCGGTATTCGCGCTCGACGGCGTGCGCGGACGGCAGCAGCTTCGCGGCCGGTCCGGGCTTCGCGCGCATGACATAGGCACGCGAGGGTGTGACGAGTTTGAAGGTCGGATTCGACTGGCCGCCCGCGAACTGTTCGAGCGCGAGCGGCCCTGCAAATCCATCGACATGTTGCGTCAGCCATGCGGCGAGCGCGTCGCTGTCAAAGCGCTGGCGCTCGTTGACGGGACGCGTGCCCTCGAAGGCTGAATAATCCGCTTGCTGTTCCGGCTTGCCGCTTTGTGGGCCTTGCGCCATATGTCTCCTCCGATTCGGCTTCAGCTACGCGAGAACTGGATGAATTGTGCGTACAGGATTTCCATCGTGGTATTGCGGATGTCGTGATGCAGCGGCGACGGCGGCGAATGATTGATTGCGCGCAGCACCCAGTCGCGCGCTGCGGCGCCGACGTCGAGTGCATTGATGCAACCGGTGGCCTGCGCCAGATGACCGAAGAACGTGCGCCCGCCGGCCGTGAGCGCGTGGGACAGAATCGCGCGGTTCACACCGCCGTGCAGCACGAGCAGCACCGTGTCCCACGACGTGTCCTCGCGCAATGCGACAAGCGCGGGCAGCACGCGATCGAACAGCTCGCCGATCGTTTCGCCATCTAGAAAACGCGTGCTTTCCGGCACGATGCCGTCGAACACGCCGAGAAAAGCGGCTTCGAGATCCTGCAGCGGAATCTGGCGCAGCTTGCCGCCGCGAATCTCCTGCCATGCAGGTTCGATGTCGAGTTCGATCTGCTGACCCGTTTCGGCCAGCACGCGCTGCGCGGTTTCGACGGTGCGCGGCAAACCGCTGACGATCACGCGATCAAAGCGAACCTGCTGCACGGCGAACGCACGTCCGGCCGCGCTTGCCTGCTCGCGGCCGTTGGCGTTCAAAGGCACGGTTTCAGGATCGATCGAGCGGCCGGAGTCGTCGAAATACGTCACGTCGCCGTGACGCATCAGAAAAATGCGGCGGCGTTTGGGCAGTTGATAAGCGGACATGGTCTTCTTTCACTTGTAGACGGGCGCGCGCTTTTCGAGGAACGCGGAGATGCCTTCCAGTCCATCGCGATGATGCAGCGACGCGACGAAGCTGTCGCGCTCCGCCACCAGATGATCGGACAGCGGCTGAGTGCCGGCGGCGCAGATCAAGGTCTTGATGCGCGCCACGGAATTCGGCGAAATCTTGCCGAGTTCGTCGGCCCATGCCACAGCGGCGTCGCGCGCGGTGCCGGGCTTGGTCAGCCTGTTGACGACGCCCAGTTCGTGCAAGCGCGCGGCACCAATCGGCTTGCCTTCGATCAGCACTTCCGTGGCGAGCTGGCGCGGCAGCGCCTGCGTGAGAAACCACGAGCCGCCGCCATCGGGCGTGAGGCCGACGCGCGCATACGACATGACGAACTTCGCGTCGTCGGCGGCCACGATCAGGTCGCACGCAAGCGCCAGCGAGAATCCGGCGCCTGCCGCCGCGCCGTCGACTGCCGCAATCACCGGCTTGGACGACAGCCGCAGCGCCGAGATCCATTCCGCCAGCAGGTCGATGCTTTGCGCCTGCACGGACGGGTCTTTGGCGCGATTTTCGAGCAGGCGGTTCAGGTTGCCGCCCGCGCAAAAGAAGTTGTCGGCGCCCGCGATCACGACCGCGCGAATCGACGGATCGCGCTCCGCCGAATCGAGCGCTTCGATGCCGGCCGCGTACATGTCCGGGTGCAACGCGTTGCGCGCGCCGGGGTTGGACAGCGTGAGGACCAGTGTCGATTCGCTTTCGGGAGGGCGCGAGGCGAGCAGTTCGGCGCTCATTGTTGTGTCTCCGTTGATGTGTCGGCGGCGTCGCGTTGAGTCAGCGACATGCCAAGTTGTGCGCGACGCGCGAGCCACGGCGACGGACGGTAGCGCGGGTCGGCGAGTACGTCGAACATGTTGCGCAGAATGGTGAGGATGGTCTTTGCGCCGAGCGCATCGCCAAGCGCGAGCGGCCCGCGCGGATAGCCAAGGCCGAGCGTGACGGCGAGGTCGATGTCTTCGGGCGTCGCGATCTGCTTCTGCGCGATGTCGCAGCCGATGTTGACGATCGTCGCCACCACGCGTTGCGCAACGAAGCCGGTCGAGTCGCGGATCACGGTAACGGGCACGCCGTCGGCGGCAAGGAGCGCATGCCCGGCGTCGCGCGCGGCGCGGGTGGTGGCGGGCGTGGTCATCAACGTGCGGCGTTGCGCGCCGACGAGCGGAAAGAGCGCGTCGATAGCGACAACGCGGCTTGCGTCGAGCGCTTCGTCCATGGCGGCGGCGGTCGCATCGTGACCAAACGGCGTGACGACGATCAGCGAGTCCGCGGCGGGCGCGGCGCCATCGTCGAGCTTGACGCCGGCTTTGCCGACAAGCTCCACCACGGCTTCATGCGCTTGCGGATAGCGTTTGCTGACCCACACGCTTGCCGGCAGCGCGCCCGGCGCGGCAGCTTCGGCGCTCGCCTGCTGCTTGCCGTCTTCATAGCGATAAAAGCCTTCGCCCGTTTTGCGGCCGAGCAGTCCGCCCGCGAGCCGCGTGCCGGTGATCGGCGAGGGCGTGAAGCGCGGCTCTTCGTAGAACTGGTGGTAGATCGACTCCATGACCGGATGCGACACGTCGAGCGCGGTCAGGTCGAGCAGCTCGAACGGGCCAAGACGAAAGCCCGCTTGCTCGCGCATGATCCGGTCGATGTCGGCAAAGCTCGCCACGCCTTCGCCCGCCACGCGCAGACCCTCGGTATTCATGCCGCGGCCCGCGTGATTGACGATGAAGCCCGGCATGTCTTTCGCGCGCACCGGCGTGTGACCCATGCGGCGCGCGAGGTCCATCAAGGCGTCGCCGGCATGGCGGTCGCTGCGCAAGCCGTCGATCACTTCGACAACTTTCATGAGCGGAACCGGATTGAAGAAGTGATACCCGACCACACGCGACGGGTCGCTGCAGCCGGCCGCAATCGCCGTGATGGACAACGACGAGGTGTTCGACGCGAGCACGCAACGGCCGCTCACCACGGTTTCGAGTTCGCGAAAGAGCGCCTGTTTCACTTCCAGTTTTTCGACGATCGCCTCGACGATCAGATCGCAGTCCACCAGTTCGCTGGTTGCATGCGCGGCCGTGACATTGGCGAGCGCGGCCAGCGAACGCGCCTGATCGAGCTTGCCTTTGGCTGTCAGTTTGGCGAAGGTTTCGGCGAGGTAGTCGCGCGCGGCGCCGATAGCTGCCGGGTTCGCGTCGTAGAGACGCACCGTGAGGCCCGCGAGCGCCGCGATCTGCGCAATGCCGCGGCCCATTGCTCCGGTTCCGACAATGCCGATAGTCTCGATGCTGAAATTGCGAGAGGTCATTGTGTTGCTCGACTCCATGGTTATTTTAAAATAGCACAATCGTGCAATTCACCGAATGCAGGATGATTGCCAGACGGCTGTCATATCGAACCGGATCTGGAATTCAATCAGCGGTTTCACACACCCCGAAAGGAAGGAGACAACGATGATCAAGCTGTGCGGTTTCGCGCTCTCTAACTACTACAACAAGGTGAAGTTCGTGTTGCTCGAACACGGTATCGAGTTCGAGGAAGTGTCGGTGATGCCGAGTCAGGACGAGGCCGTGCTCGAACACTCGCCGCTTGGCAAGGTGCCTTATCTGCGGACCGAACACGGCGATCTGTGCGAATCGCAATGCATTGTCGAATACCTCGCGGCGCGCTTTCCCGACAAGCCGATTTTTTCCGCCGATCCGTGGGAGGCCGCGAAGGAGCGCGAGCTGATCACCTTCGTCGACGTGCATCTCGAACTGACGGCGCGCAATCTCTACAAGGAGGCGTTTTTCGGCGGCACGGTGAGCGACGCGACCAAGGGCCGTGTCGAGAAACTGCTCGCGCATCACATTGCCGGCTTCAGGCGGATCGCGAAGTTCGCGCCGTATCTGCGCGGCGAGCAGTTCAGTGTCGCCGACGCGGCGGGCTATGTGAGCTTGCCGCTCGTCGGCATGGCGACGCAGACCATCTACGGTCGCGATTTTCTGCTCGACGCGGGGCTCGACTGGAAGAGCTATGTGAAGGCGATCAGTGCCCGGCCGGCGGCGCAGCGCGTGACCGAAGACCGCAAGGCGTACATCGCGGCGTCGCGTTCCTCGTGACAGGTTGCGCCGCCGCGCGGAAAGCGGCCGGCGGCGCGCGACGCAAACATCGACGCACGCGTGAGCCGCTGCGCGCGATGGCGAGGAACGTGGGTTCGATCGCGGCATCGCGCGTGACATTCTAGAGCCGCGTCAGTCGTTCGAGCGCGGTGGCGAGCGTGCTTTCCTGCTTGGCAAAACAGAAGCGCACCACGCCCGACTCGTGCGCCTCGTGATAGAACGCCGAGACTGGAATGGCCGCGACGCCGATCTCGCCCGTCAGCCATTGCGCGAATTCGGCTTCGGGAAGGTCGCTGATTGCCGAGTAATCGACGCACTGAAAATACGTGCCGGTGCACGGCAGCAGCCTGAAGCGCGAATTCGCGAGGCCGGCGCGGAAATAGTCGCGTTTCTTCTGATAGAAAGACGGCAGTTCCAGATACGGCGCCGGGTTATTCATATACTCGGCCAGACCGATCTGCATCGGCGTGTTCACCGTGAACACGTTGAACTGGTGAACCTTGCGGAACTCGGCGGTGAGCGCGGCGGGCGCCGCCACGTAACCGACCTTCCAACCCGTGACGTGATACGTCTTGCCGAAGCTCGACACGACGAAACTGCGCTGCGCCAGTTCCGGATAACGCGCCACGCTCTCATGCGGCGCGCCGTCGTAGACCATGTGTTCGTACACTTCGTCCGACAGAATCAGCACGTTGGTGCCGCGCACGATGTCTTCCAGCTTGCGCATGTCTTCCGCACGCCAGACAGTGCCTGTCGGATTGTGCGGCGTATTGATCAGAATGAGCCGCGTTTTCGGCGTGATCGCGGCGGCGAGCTTGTCGAATGGGATCGCGTAGTCGGGTGCGTCGAGCGTGACGAAGACGGGCTTGCCGCCCGCCAGTTCGATTGACGGAAGATAGCTGTCGTACGTCGGCTCGATCACGATCACTTCGTCGCCCGGATGGACCGCGCACAGAATGGCGGTGAGCAGCGCCTGGGTAGCGCCCGCGGTGACCGTGATTTCCGTGGTGGCGTCATAGCGGCGGCCGTACAGATTCGCGATCTTGTTCGAGATCGCTTCTCGCAGCGGCGCGGCGCCTGCCATCGGCGGATACTGGTTGTGGCCGTCGCGCATGGCGTTCGCGACCGCGTCCACGATTCGCGGATCGCAGCCGAAGTCGGGAAAGCCCTGGCCGAGATTCACCGCGTTTTTCTCGGCGGCGAGCGCGCTCATCACAGTGAAGATCGTTGTGCCGACGTTCGGCAGACGTGAAGGAAACGAGGGGCTCATGGGGGTGTCGTGCGGTGCATTCATGGCGCTGTTCGGCGTGACGAGTGAGTGGGCGAAGGCATCGTTTTCAAACCGGCGAAGCCTGATTGTAGGGAATCGCGGCGCTGCGTGCGCACTTGCGGTGTGCCGTTGGCCATCTGGCCAGGTCCGGCCAGGCCAGGCCCCGGCTCAACCGGCGTCAGGCTGTGCCTGCCACAGGCTCGGTGTCCGCGTCCGAAGTAGCGCTGATCGCAGCGGCGAACGGCGCCGGCTGCGCAATCTGAAAGCCGAAATCGCGCGCAATTCGCTTCGCGAGCTTCAACACCGCGCGATCTTTCGAAATGAGCCAGTCTGCCTCGGCGGCGTGTGCAAGCTCCAGAAACTTCTGGTCGTCGCGGTCTTTGCATTTCGGCAAGGGTTTCGCGTCTTCGGGCGGCGCGGCTGGCTCGACCAGTTCCGCGAGCCGCGCGACGATGGCGAGTGCGGCGGACTTGTCCACGTTCCGCCCGACGAATTGCGGATAGTCGAGCACGTAAGTCAGTTCGGCGAGGCAGCGGGCGTCGATCAGCGCGGCGAGCGCGCCGTTTTCGAGCGCGGCTCGAATGGGCCGCGTGTGCGGATCGTCGAACACGAGGATGTCGATCCACACATTGGAATCGAGAACGACGCGCAAAGCGCCGCGTGAGGCATGGGAACCGGGCATTCGTTACAATCTGGCTTTCGTCTTTGACCGCCAGGCACGGCGTGCCTGCAAGCCTCTATGATAATCGTTCTGTCGCCGGCGAAATCGCTCGACTACGAAACCCCGCCACACGTCAAGAAACACACCATCCCCGATTTTATCGACGACGCCGCCGAATTGATCGGCGGCCTGCGCCGTTTGTCGCCGCAGCAGATCGCCTCGCTCATGAGCATTTCCGACCAGTTGGCGCACCTCAACTTCGAGCGCTATGCGCAGTGGTCGCCGCGCTTTGGCACGGACAACGCGAAGCAGGCGGTGCTGGCATTCAATGGCGACGTGTACGAGGGCTTCGACGCGAGGACTTTATCGTCGGCGGATCTGGACTTTGCGCAGAGTCACGTGCGCGTATTGTCGGGGCTGTATGGCTTGCTGCGTCCGCTCGATCTGCTGCAGCCGTACCGGCTGGAAATGGGCACGCGCTTCGCTAACCCGCGCGGCAAGGATCTTTACGCGTTCTGGGGCGAGCGGATCACGCAGGCGTTGAACGCGCAATTGAAAAAGCGCGCCGCAGGCTCGCGCGTGCTCGTGAACTGCGCGTCGGGCGAATATTTCAAGTCGGTCAAGCCGAAGCTGCTGGAGGCGCCTGTCGTTACGCCCGTTTTCGAAGACTGGAAGGGCGGCCGCTACAAGATCATCAGTTTTCATGCGAAACGCGCGCGCGGTTTGATGGCGCGCTATGCGGTTGAAAACCGTCTCGACAAGCCCGAGCAACTGAAAGAGTTTGACTCCGAAGGCTATGCGTTCGACGCCGAAGCGTCGAATGATTCCACGTACGTATTTCGCCGCCGCGTCGCTGAATAAGAGGGGCGCCCCAAACACATGCAGGAAACCACATCATGAGTTTATCGATTACGAGCAATTTCGACGCGGGCGCGATCGAGGTGCTGTCCTGCGACGAAGCCAGCAATATCCGCTTGCGCGTGCGGTCCGACAGCCACGCGGAGTTTGCGCAGTGGTTCTACTTCCGGTTGTCGGGCGCGGCGGGCCAGCGCTGCGTGATGACGTTCGAAAACGCGGCGGCGTGCGCGTTCGCGGAAGGCTGGCGGGACTACCAGGCCGTCGCGAGTTACGACCGCGTGAACTGGTTCCGCGTACCCACGTCTTATGACGGCCGTATGCTGACGATCGACCACACGCCTGACTTCGATCGCATTTATTACGCGTACTTCGAGCCGTATAGCGAGGAGCGCCACGCGGAGTTTCTCGGCGCCGTGCAACAGATGCCGCAAGCCGCGCTCACCGAACTGGGCACGACAGTGGAAGGCCGGCCGGTGTCGCTGCTGACACTCGCCACGCCGCAAACCGGCGACGCGGCGAAAAAAAAGATCTGGCTGATCGCGCGTCAGCATCCCGGCGAGACCATGGCCGAATGGTTTATCGAGGGGCTCGTGAAGCGTCTCGTGGGCTGGGGCGATTGGGCCGGCGATCCGGTCGCGCGCAAACTGTACGATCACGCCGTGTTCTACATCGTGCCGAACATGAATCCGGACGGCAGCGTGCGCGGCAATCTGCGCACCAACGCGACGGGGGCCAACCTGAACCGCGAGTGGATGGAGCCGGACGCCGCGCGCAGCCCCGAGGTGCTCGCGGTGCGCAACGCGATTCACGCGACCGGTTGCGATCTTTTCTTCGATATTCACGGCGACGAGGCGCTGCCCTATGTGTTCGTGGCCGGCTCCGAAATGCTGCCGGGTTTCACCGAGCGGCAGGGCGAGGAGCAGAAGGCGTTCATCGAGGCATTCAAACACGCAAGCCCGGATTTCCAGGACAAGCACGGCTACGCTGCGAGCAAGTATCGCGAAGACGCGCTCAAGCTCGCGTCGAAATATATCGGCAACGAATTCGGCTGCCTGTCATTGACGCTTGAAATGCCATTCAAGGACAACGCCAATTTGCCGGACGAACGAGTGGGCTGGAATGGCGAGCGCAGTGCGTCGCTGGGCGCGGCGATGTTGCAAGCGATTTTGCGGCACGTGGAGACGTTTGCCTGATGCTGGTTTGATGATGCTCCATGCGTTGCTCGATGTGTTGCTCGAGCGGCGACGCAAAAAAGAGGCACACACGGTTTGCGTGTGTGCCTCTTTTTATTGACCGACTAATCGCGCGGCTAGTGCGCTTTCTTTGCCGACTTCTTGCCGGACGATTTACCCGATGCTGCTTTCGACGATTTACCCGAAGTGGATTTCGCGGACTTCGCCGTGCCTTTCCTCGCGCCTTTACCGCTCACCGCCTGCTTGCCCTTCACGCCGCGATGCTTGCCCGACGTGGCGTGCGATTGCGATGGTTCGGAGCTGCGCGCTCGCGCGGGCGGCACCGGATCGTTCCAGCTGAAAGCCAGCATTTGCGTGCCGACGTAGCCGCAGCGGAACTTGAGGTCGGCAGCATCGCTTCCGCCGTTCGGACGGATGCCGAGCCCTTCGACGGTGACGATGTTGTCTACCTTGACGCGTTGCTTGCCCTCGTCGAACGAATCGTTCCACGGTGTGATCGACGCGTGCGCGCTGTCGAACGAGCTGGGTGGAAATTCCACATGGTCGAAGGCGGTTGAAGTGCTGGCGACGAAATCGCCATGAGCGGCGCAGTCCGCAACGAGCGGATCGGCGTGCATTTCGTTTACGAATCTGTTGACGAGATCGTTGTGCTGTTCGAGTTGGTCGGCGAATGCGGGAGCAGCGCACGCGAGCGAGAGACTCGCGGCGAATGTTGCCAACCGGCCGACCAACCGCAGCAATCGGCGCGGTACGTTGGTGCAATCCATCTAGTTCGTTAGGCGCTAGTGAGACGTGAGGCACGTAAGATGCCTGGCGACAGGGTTGAGTTCAATCGTGCGGCAACTATATTTTTTGCCGCATTTTTCACCGACGTTTTTCGGTAGGAAATTCGCGTTAAAACGTATGAAGCAGGTATGAATGCGACCAAGGCCACGGTCAGATGAATGGGGCGCTGGAAGTTGCGCTCCTGTCACGTGCGCGGGCCGCCCAATCGGTATCGCCGCACATCATAAGTGGTGACCCATGCGGGGCGGTAGACCGCGATCAACGCCGTGGACATTCCCGTGAACCACGCCTCGCCGGTGGCGAGCAGAAGCACGCTGAGCGCATAGCCGACGGGTATAACCTTCATGGAGCCGTCGGCAAGCGCAATGTGAACGCCGAGCGCGGCGGCCGCGGTGAGCGACACGGCGATTGCCGGCGACACGAAACCTTGGCCGAAGATGAACATGAAGAGATTACGTGGCAGCCAGGCAACACTTGCACGTTGAAGCAATGTCGAGATGCCCACTGGCACCGCGCCAAACACGAGGAAAGTAAGTGCGATGCCTTGCCACGGCGCGTCGAAAATCAGGCCGGCCAAACCGGTGACCACCGCCATGGCGATCAACGCCAGCGCCCAGTCGAACAGCGTGACGACCAGTGTCGCGCCGAGCAGATGCATGACGGTGCCGTCGTCGAGCCACGCGTTGCTTGCCCACAGCACCGAGACGGCGGCGATGATGGCCAGCCAGACATGCTGCAACGTGCCGTCCTGAAGTCGTTTGAAAGGATTTTTCCATAGCGCGAGCGCAACCACCATGGCGGTGGCGATCCAGCCACCGACAGCGATCCAGAACGGAAGCGGTGTATAGAGGAAACCCATGAGTTCCATATTACTCGTTGGACGAGAAAAGGTGTGAGCGGATTCCATGCCAGCCACTGAAGGCGCTGGCTGGAATCACGCGTCACGCCTCGCGCGCGCTACGTCGCTTCAGGTCGAACCTTCCGCGTTCGGCTCGGGCGCGACCTCGTCGGCTGGCGCGTCGTCATAGGACGTTGCGGGTTCGGCTGCCATCGGCAAAGGGGCGGTGGCGTCGGTGGCCGGCAACGAATACTTGAAGCGCCGTTTAGGGGTGGGCTGCAACGGCGCAACGTCGGGTTGACTCATCACCGGATGCGGCCGGGCTTCTCCTTTATTGCTCAGGACTTGCAAATGGTTCGTCAGCCAGCCGTTGTAAAGCGCGACGGCGGCGGCGCGATTGGGCGCGCCCAACGTCTGGAATATGCTCGTCAGATGGATTTTGACCGTGCCCTCGCTGATGCCCAGCGTGCGCGCGATCATCTTGTTGGTGCTGCCCATGTGAACGCAGCGCATGATCTGCTCCTGCCGGGGCGAGAGGCCGCTCGTGAGCCTCGCGCGGCGTGGCGGCGGATTCTTTTCGTCGAACGCGCGAATGGTGGTGTCGGCCGGCAGCGGCGGATTGAGCGCCAGCGCGCCGGACGGCACGTAGTGGCCGCCGAGCAGCACCATTTCAAAGGCGCGCACGATCAGGCATGGATCGGTTTCGCGCGGCACCACGCCGAGTACGCCTTCGTCCATGAGATCGCTCACGGCCTTCGGCGAGATCGTGTCGGTCAGTACGGCAATGCGCAGGTCCGGGTAGTGGCTGAGCATGTGCCGGACGTCGGCAACCGACATCCACGCCTGCCAGTCGATCACGAGCAGATCGGGCCGCTGACGCTTGAGCGCGCGCTCCACCTGACGCCAGTCTTGTGCTTCATTGAAACGCGCCAGCCGGTTGATTTGCCGTAACAGCGCTTTGAGCCCATCGCGTCGTTCCGCGTCTGAGTTGAGTATCGAGAATCGCATGCATGTCTCCAGAGGAATCGGGCGAAGTGGCGCGATGCATTCGCCAGCCGTTTGTGGCCTAAGCGTGCTGCGATGCGTCGCCATGCCTATGATGACAAATTCCCTTCGTTTTGACGGCCTGTCCAAAAGGCATAGGAGGAACGACGCATAAAAAAAGCCCCGCGCATGGCGGGGCATCTGATGCGACCGACGGCGCGCCAGGCGCGCGTGGCCTAGTGAAAATGCGGTTGCGCGGGTTCTGCGTCTTCCGGCATCTCCGCGTGAACGATTTCGCCGAGCGGGTCGGCATACAGCGGCACGCCACAGTCATCGCAATATTCCGGCTCGAACCGGCCCGCGTGGCGGCGCACGTCTGTCACGCCGGTTTCCTTGAGCAGCGCGACGATCTCCTCGAGCGGGGCGTCCGTCTCGATAGCTTCCTGCGGTTCTTCGTCGATGCCTGCGTCGCCATTCTCCCGGCCGTAAAGCGGCCACACGACGCCGTAGATCACGTCGTTGCTGCCACGGCGCGTAAACCCGACGCGGTATTCGTCGATGCGCCGTTCGCCGAAGCCAGCGACCACTGCGCGCAGTTCCTGCGGCGCCGCGCCAATTGTGTCGAATAGATAACGCACGGCGGTACGGACGGTGTGAGGGCGGACACGTTCGTCTGCGTCGCGGCAGGCCGAATAGTAGGCGTCCGGCAACAAGCACTCGAACTCGCAGCCGGGGAGCACCAGCGACAGGTTGGCGCCGCCTTGCGTTGCCCATTGTTCGAGGCATTGCCCGCGCTCGATCCGGTTGCCGTGTTCCTCTTCCTGCCAACGGAAGGTCGGCTCGCCGACCGGTGCCGCGACCACGGCGAGCAGGAAACGCGGGTCGGCCAGAATCGGCGAGGTTTCCGGCAGTTCGCCGAAATTGAGCTTGAGGTTGCCGCCGGCCATGGCTGCGTGCGCCAACTGCTGCGCAATGCGCCACGTTTCGACGTGATGGCGCGGCAGTTGGTCGATGCTATAAAGGAACGGAGCCATCGCGACGCGCGTATTCGCGGCGAGTACGTGCGCCTGGAGGTGCGCGCGCAAAGCGTCGGCGGCGTCGGCTTTGAGCGGGCCGGACGGAATCATGTAGCGAGTCCAGGCCAGCACGGGCGCGGCAATCAGCAGGGCCTCATGGGGCACGCCTTCGTGCTCGATCACGAACGATTCGCTATGCGTTTCGGCCATGTCGGCGAGCGCGCCATAAGCGTCGGGATGATTCTGCTGCAGGTGATCGAGCGCGGCGTCGAGCGTAGTCTGGTTGGCGTTACGCACGATCTTGGCCAGCAGCGCGTCGAGTTTCGCTTCCCAGAAGCGGTCTTCGGTGCGGCTGCCCGACGCGAAAAGCGCGAGCGAAAGACCGACGAGCTTGTCGGCATCAGGGGGGAGACGTTTGGCGATTCGCGAGCGCATAAATCCGGAAATTGGGGTGCACAGAACCTTATATTCTAGTCGTTTCCGTGGCGCCATATGGTTTGACGCGCAGGGCGGAATGGATTCGGACTTTTCTGCGCGAAAAAGCAGACGTTCGGTGGATGTCCGATGAGCCACGCGCTGCCAACTTCGTCAAATAATGTAAGACCGTCGACGAACGCAAGGAGCTGCTGGTCGCTTCTATATACTGCCCGTTTTCGGCGGGCGCCCACACGCGTTCGTCGGCGGGCGCCCGCACGCGTTCGTATTTGCCGCCGTGGTCTGGCGTAAGAGGAGATACATGGTGAAATCGGACCAACTGATCGAGCGTCTGGCCGCGGTGTTTGCTTTGATCATCCTGGTGGGCGGATCGCTACTGGTGCTCGCGCCTTTCACGACCGCTCTGCTGTGGGGTGCGATCCTCAGCTACAGCTCGTGGGGACTCTACCGGAGGCTGACCGCCGTTCTTGGCGGAAGACGTCGGTGGGCTGCCACTTTGATTGTTTTCATCATCCTGATTGTTGTGCTCGGACCGTTTGTGTACGCGGGCTTTGCATTTGGCGCACGCGTTCACGACATAGTTGCGCTGGTGCAAAGATTGTTCGAAGCGGGGTTGCCGGATTTGCCGCCGGGGGTGGCGCGGATTCCCGTGGTCGGCTCGAGCATCGAGGCTTTCTGGGAGCATCTGACCAGCAGCAACTCTGAGCTGATCGCGCAATTGCGTACGTTCGCGGCGCCGGCCGGCAAGTGGATTCTGGCGGCAGCAATTGCCGTCACGCACGGTCTTGGGCTGCTGGCGCTGAGCATTGTGCTGGCTTTCTTCTTCTATACCGGAGGTGAGGGCGCCGGCGCGTGGCTCACTGCTGGCATGCGGCGTATCGCCGGTGAGCGCGCCGACTATCTGTTGGCGCTGGCGGGCAGCACGATCAAGGGCGTTGTCTACGGAATTCTCGGCACGGCGCTGGTTCAGGGAATTCTCGCCGGGTTCGGCTGCTGGGTCGCGGGCGTGCCCGCGCCGGCTTTGCTCGGGCTGGCGACATTTTTCCTCTCGGTGGTTCCAGGCGGCCCGGTGATCGTATGGCTTCCTGCGGCGATCTGGCTCTATCACAGCGGAGCAACGGGCTGGGCCATTTTTCTCGTGGTGTGGGGTGTACTGGTTGTCGGCATGTCTGACAATGTCATCAAGCCGATTCTTATTGGTAAGAACAGCGATATGCCGCTGATTCTGGTCATGCTGGGCATTCTGGGCGGTGCATTCGCGTTCGGCTTCCTCGGCGTTTTTATCGGCCCAACTTTGCTAGCGGTTGCATACACGGTGCTGCACGACTGGACTATTGGCGCCCCGGCTGCAGGTGCGTTGGAGCGCGACGCCAAACCCCAAGTTGCCGAAGACATCGGCCGGATCGAAAAAACGCCTTGAATAAATACCGATAACGTACAGATAACGCTTGCAAGGTGCGGATTGGCTCGCTAGAATCTCGCTCTTTCGTGCTCCGGACGCCGGGGCACGGGAAGCGGGAGAGCCAGCAGTGGCAAGGCTTCCAGCGGTGGTGACAGGTTCAGTCAGTAACAAAAACCTGTTGACGCCGCAGCGAAAGTTCTTCATAATCTCGTTTCTCTGCTGCTGATGCAGCGACGCAGAACGAAGCGGTGCCGGGTGGTTGAAGCGGGCGGCGCGACGTGAGCGGATCGATCTTTAAAAACTAACAGCCGATAAGTGTGGGCGCTTGATGCGTGACGCGGCGGCGGGTTCTTCGGAATCTGCTGCCAGGCGAAAGTATCAAGTCTCACACAGTAATGAAAGGAAGGTTTGG